>NZ_UFSM01000001.1:552500-1152500 GCF_900445235.1 Aminobacter aminovorans
TAGCCTCAAAAAAACCACCGCCAGGCCAAAACAAATCACACAACAAACCCACGCAGACTGATTCAACGCCGATTCACAGCGCATTGCCTCCCTGACGCGCCCAGCGACCCAACAAACGACTCACTCCGGGCCAAATCCGCCAGGCGTCGGCGTGACGACAATCACCGCTTCGCCCAGTTCGAGCACAGTCTGGTCGCAGGCCTTGAGCATGTCGATCGTGCCGTCGTTGCGACGGACCTTGGTCGCCCCCTTCTGGCCTTCGCCGCCGCCATCAAGACCGAGCGGCGGACGCGAGCGGTGCGAAGAGAGTATCGAGCACTCCATTTTCTCAAGGAAGCGGAGCGTTCGCTTGGTGCCGGCGCCACCTGGCCAGCGACCCTTGCCGCCCGAGCCCTCGCGTATACGGAAGTCCTCGAGCAAGACAGGGAAACGCAGTTCGAGGATCTCGGGGTCGGTCAGGCGCGAATTGGTCATGTGGGTGTGGACACCAGATGTGCCGGCAAAGCCTCTGTCGTCGTTCATGCGGCCGGCGGGCGAACCGGAGCAGATCGTCTCATAATATTGGTAGGTGGCGTTGCCGAAGGTGAGATTGTTCATCGTCCCTTGGGCATTGGCGAGCGCGCCCATGGCGCCGAAGATCGCGTTGGTGACGTGCTGCGAGGTCTCGACATTGCCAGCGACGACGGCAGCCGGATAGGACGGGCGCAGCATCGAACCGTCGGGGATAATAATGTCGATCGGCCGGAGACAGCCGGCATTCATCGGGATGTTGTCCTCGACCATGACCCGGAAGGCATAAAGCACGGCAGCGCGGGCCACCGGCTCGGGCGCGTTGAAGTTGTTCTTCATCACAGGCGAGGTGCCTGTGAAGTCGACGGTCGCCTTGCGCTCGGCGCGGTCGATGGAGATCCTTACCTTGATCACCTGGCCGGTGTCGGTCGGATATTCGTATTGGGCATGATCAGGCAGGCGATCGAGCACGCGGCGGACACTTTCGGCGGCGTTGTCCTGGACGTGGCCCATATAGGCTTCAACGACATCCAGGCCGAAATGGCCGACCATCTTCCTCAGTTCCGCCACACCCTTTTCATTGGCGGCGATCTGGGCCTTGAGGTCGGCGATGTTCTGCTGCGGATTGCGGGCAGGATAAGGATGGTCGGTCAGCAGGCGGTGGAGTTCATTTTCGCGGAAGCTGCCGCGTTCGACGAGGCGGAAATTGTCGAACAGCACGCCCTCCTCGTCTACGGTCGTAGCCAGCGGGGTCATCGAGCCCGGTGCTGTGCCGCCGACATCGGCGTGATGGCCGCGCGCAGCGACCCAGAAGAGGATGCGGGGGCTTTTGTCCTTCTTCCCACCTGCGGGAAGAAGGAGGCCCGACGGGCCAGATCGATCATCCGCCCCAAATGCGCTGCTCATCACCTGGCTACCGCCATCCTCTCCCCCCTTATGAGGAGCGGAAACCAACTCTTCGAACACCGGCGTGACGACCGTTATGTCGGGCAGATGGGTGCCGCCATTATAAGGAGCGTTGAGGGCAAAGACGTCGCCGGGATGGATGTCGCCCTCGTTGAGACGAATGATGGTCTCGACCGAGCGATCCATAGAGCCGAGATGCACCGGCATGTGGGGGGCGTTGGCGACGAGGGCGCCCGTGCGGTCGAAGACGGCGCAGGAGAAGTCGAGCCGCTCCTTGATGTTGACCGAATAGGCGGTGTTCTGCAGCGTCACGCCCATCTGCTCGGCGATCGACATGAACAGGTTGTTGAACACCTCGAGCATGACCGGATCGGCAGCGGTGCCGATGGCAGCGCGACGCATCTTCTTTTCGGTGCGCCGCATCAACACGTGGTTTCGGGCGGTGATCTCGGCGCTCCAGCCGGGTTCGACTACTATTGTCTGGTGGCTCTCGATGATGAGTGCGGGCCCTGAGACCTTGTGTCCGGGCCTCATGCCGACGCGATGAAAGATGCCGGCCTCGTGCCAGGCGCCCTCGGTGAAGATCTTTCGCGCCTCGGAGGCGATGGCAAGCTTTAGCTCGAGCGAGGCCTCGTGTTCCGAGAGCCCACGGGTGCTGCCGTCCCGGCCTTCCAGCACCACAGCTTCGACCACGGTCGGCTTGTCTTCATATATGAAGCCATACTGCGCCTTGTGGGCAGCCTCGAAGGTGGCCTCCGCCTCGGCGATCGAGCCATGCTCGAAGCCGACCGGCAGGGCGGTGTCGGTGCCGTCGTAGCGGATATGCAGGACAGGCCGCAGGGCGACATCGTCTTCGGCGATGGCCTGACCGGCGAGCTCAGCCAGCACCTCGGCGCGCAGATTGCCGATCAAGGCCTCGATTTCGGCGCGCGTTTCCTCGGCCAGCGGCTTGAGCAGCGCCTGCTGCCGCGAGGCGAAGACCGAGGACAGGCCGATGCCATAGGCCGACAGCAGGCCGGAGAAGGGGTGGATCAGCACCGCCTCCATGCCAAGCGCGTCGGCCACCAGGCAGGCATGTTGGCCGCCGGCGCCCCCGAAGCAGTTGAGCAGATACTCCGTGACGTCGTAGCCGCGCTGAACCGAGATCTTCTTGATGGCGTTGGCCATGTTCTCGACGGCGATGGTGACGAAACCCTCGGCGACCGCTTCGGGGCTGCGCCCGTCGCCGATCTCTTCGGCAAGCGCCGCAAACTTCTGGCGTACGACGCGAGCATCGAGCGACTGGTCTTGCGCAGGGCCGAAAATAGCCGGGAAGAAATCGGGCTGCAGCTTGCCGAGCATGACATTGGCGTCGGTGACGGCGAGCGGGCCGCCACGGCGGTAGCAGGAGGGGCCGGGATTGGCGCCGGCGGAATCGGGGCCGGCGCGGAAGCGGCCGGCTTCGAAATGCAACACCGAGCCGCCGCCGGCGGCGACCGTGTGGATGCGCATCATCGGCGCGCGGACACGCACGCCGGCGACCTCGGTGTCGAAGCTGCGCTCGTATTCGCCGTCATAATGGGCGACGTCGGTCGAGGTGCCGCCCATGTCGAAACCGATCACCTTGTCGAAGCCGGCAAGCCGGGCCGTCTCGACCATGCCGACAACGCCGCCGGCGGGGCCTGACAAAAGCGCGTCCTTGCCTTGGAACAGTTCGGCGGCGGTGAGCCCGCCGGAGGACATCATGAACACCAGGCGGGGGCCTTCCGATTGGCCAATCTCCCCCTTTGTGGGGGAGATGCCCGGCAGGGCAGACCGGGGCAAGGTGGAGAGCTGGCTTTCGGCGCTATCAGAGCTCTGCGGATCAGCGTCCCCCTTTATCGGCTTCGCCGACAGTTCCCCCACCAGGGGGGAGATTGGCGCCGCACCCAATTCTCCTGCCACCTGCCGGACATAGCGCGACAGGATCGGCGACAGATAGGCATCGACGACTGTCGTATCCCCACGCCCGACCAACTTGATCAGTGGCGAAACCTCGTGGCTGACCGATACCTGAGAGAATCCACATTTGCGGCAAACGGCGGCGACGGCGCGTTCGTGCTCGGGGAACTTCCAGGCATGCATGAAGACGATGGCCACAGCATCGATGCCGTCAGCCCTGCCCTGCAGCAGTTGTGGCTTGATCTCCGCTATATCGAGCAGGCGCTCGACGGTACCATCAACCCGAACCCGCTCATCGACCTCGACGACACGCTCATAGAGCTGCTCGGGCAGGATGATTTCCTTGGCGAAGATGTCCGGCCGGGCCTGGTAGGCGATGCGCAGGGCATCACGAAAGCCCTTGGTGATAAGGAGGAGGACGCGATCGCCCTTGCGTTCGAGCAGCGCATTGGTGGCAACAGTCGTGCCCATCCTGATGTCACCTATGCTGCCTGACGGAATGGCAGCACCGGGCGCAAGGCCAAGCAGGTCGCGGATACCCTGGATGGCAGCATCGCGATAAGCCTCGGGATTTTCCGACAGCAGCTTGCGGGGGTGGAGGCGACCATCAGGGTCGCGACCGATGACATCTGTAAAGGTACCGCCACGGTCGACCCAGAAATCCCACTTGCCGGACATGACGTTCTCCCTTTCGCGGTCGCGGCGCTTCGACATGCGGTGCCGCTTGGCTGGGAGGAAGCGGCAGGCTTGCTGCCCCGTCAAGAGCAGAAAAACCGGGCCAGTCCGTGGCAGATGGGATTAGTTGTCCTGGTCGTAAAGAACCACCATCAGCGCACGGGCGGTTTCCGGGCCGGTATTGGTGATTTCGTGGGATACGTCTGCGCGATAGCGCGCCGTCTCGCCTGTCTTCAGCGCCTGCCGTCCCAGCTCGGTTTCCACCGATAGGCCGTCAGTGTGAGCAGTCAGATGCTCGAAGGTGCCGGGCGCATGCGGTGCGCTTTGCAGCTTGCAGCCACGCGCGATCTCGACCTCGTACCATTCGATACGGCCGGCCAGGGCCGGCGAACTCAGGATGCGCAGCCGCCAGGCCCCGTCAGGGCTCTTGATTTCAGGTGTCAGCGCCAGCGTCACCAGTTCTATGGCCTGCGCCTTACGCTGGTGGGTGATTCCGCCTGCGATGAGCTGGGAAAAATCGATCCCGAGCGCCTGGGTCAGGGACCACAGAACGGCGAATGTCGGGTTGGCTTCGCCGCGCTCGATCTGTGACAGCATCGAGCGCGAAACGCCCGAAATCGCCGCAAGCCGGTCGAGCGTCAGGTGGCGTTCCTTGCGTTCCTTCTGGATCACCGGGCCGATCTTCGGCGCGTCGTTCACTTCCATGTCGCCTCCCCCAAAAGCGGCCCACTGATAGCACCGGCCTGGCCGTCCTGCGAGGCATTTGCGCCTGGCTCGCTGGCCCAACGGGATTCCACTAGACTTGCCATCATATCCATTATATCGGAATTTCCACCTTAATGGATGGAGAGACCGTTGAACCAGGATTTCCTTTCCCACATCTCGAACGTTCTCCAGGGCATCGAGGCCGACGGTCTCTACAAGCGAGAGCGCCAGATCTCCGGCATGCAGGCCGGCCGTATCAAGGTGAAGGGTCAGACTGGCGAACGCCAGATGGTCAATCTCTGCGCCAACAACTATCTCGGCCTCGCCGACAATGCCGATATCCGCAAGGCGGCGGCAGATGCGCTCGACGAGTTCGGCTTCGGCATGGCCTCGGTGCGCTTCATCTGCGGCACCCAGACGCTGCACCGCGAGCTCGAGCACGCCATATCAGACTATCTCGGCAAGGACGATGCGATCCTGTTTGCCGCCTGCTTCGACGCCAATGGAGCGCTGTTCGAGCCGTTGCTCGGCGCCGAGGACGCCATCATCTCCGACAGTCTGAACCATGCCTCGATCATCGACGGCGTCAGGCTCTCCAAGGCCAAGCGGTTCCGCTACGCCCAGGGCGACATGGACGACCTGGAGACCCAGCTCAAGCAGGCCGCCGCTGATGGGGCGCGCTTCAAGCTGGTCGTCACCGACGGCGTGTTCTCGATGGATGGCCACGTCGCCAAGCTCAAGCAGATCTGCGATCTCGCCGAGCGCTATAGCGCCATCGTCGCCGTCGACGATTGCCATGCCACCGGTCATATCGGCGAAGAGGGCCGCGGCACGCCGGCGCTGACGGGGGCAGGCAACCGCGTCGACATCGTCACCGGCACGCTAGGCAAGACGCTGGGCGGCGCGATGGGCGGCTTTATCGCGGCGTCGCAGTCGATCATCGACCTGCTGCGCCAGCGCGCGCGCCCCTATCTCTTCTCCAACAGTCTGGCACCTGCCGTTGCCGCCGGTTCGCTGAAAGCCATCGAGATTGCGCGGGGCGCCGACGACCTGCGCGCCAAGCTCGGCCGCCACACCACGCGCTTTCGCGACGGCCTGACCCAGGCAGGTTTCACGCTGCTTCCGGGCGAGACGCCGATCATCCCGGTCATGCTGGGCGATGCAGTGCTGGCGCAGCGAATGGCCAAGGCGCTCGACGAGCGCGGCGTCTATGTCGCCGGCTTCTTCTATCCCGTGGTGCCGCAGGGCAAGGCGCGCATCCGTACCCAGATGTCGGCCGCCCTCGACGAACAGGACATTACCTTCGCCATCGACGCCTTTGCCGACGCTGGCAAGTCGCTCGGCATCATCTGATTTTCAGGAGTTTTCCCATGCGCGCACTGGTCAAGGCCAAGGCTGAACCCGGCATCTGGATGGAAGACCGGCCAGTGCCGGAGGTCGGCCCCGACGACGTGCTGATCAAGGTCAACAAGACAGGCATCTGCGGCACCGACATCCACATCTACAAGTGGGATGAATGGGCGGCCAAGACCGTGCCGGTATCGATGATCACCGGCCACGAATATGCCGGCGAGATCGTCGAGCTGGGCGCTCATGTGCGCGGCTTCAAGATCGGCCAGCGCGTCTCGGGCGAAGGCCATGTCATCGGCATGCGCAGCCGCGCCAGCCGCGCCGGCCGCTACCATCTCGATCCGGAGACCCAAGGCATCGGCGTCAACCTGCCCGGCGCCTTCGCAGAATATGTCCGGATCCCCGCCTTCAACGTGGTGCCGCTGCCCGACACCATCGACGACGAGCTCGGCGCCATCCTCGACCCGCTCGGCAATGCCGTACACACGGCGCTGTCCTTCGACGTCGCCGGCGAGGACGTGCTGATCACCGGCGCCGGCCCGATCGGCATCATGGGTGCGGCGGTGGCGCGGCATTGCGGCGCGCGCCATGTCGTCATCACCGACGTCAACCCCAAGCGCCTCGAACTCGCCACCCAGGTCGCCGACGTCACGCCCGTCAACGTCGCCGAGGAAGACCTGCGCGACGCCATGGCGCGGCTGCGCATGCGCGAAGGCTTCGACGTCGGTTTCGAAATGAGCGGCTCGCCCGCCGCCTTCGACCAGTTGGTCGAACACACGCTGATGGGCGGCCGTATCGCTCTGCTCGGCGTGCCGGCAAAGCCGTTCCCGGTCGATCTTTCCAAGATCGTCTTCAAGATGATCACGCTCAAGGGCATCTATGGCCGCGAGATGTTCGAGACCTGGCACAAGATGCTGGCGATGCTGGAAAGCGGGCTCGACATCCGCAAGGTCATCACCAGCCGCATGAAGGCCGACGACTACCAGGCCGCCTTCCACAACGCCGCCAATGGCGAGGCCGGCAAGATCGTGCTCGAGTGGTAGGCTTTTGCGACCACGGTTGATCAAGAGGTCGCGCTCACAGCGCGGCCTTAGTTGTTAGGTTCCTGGCTTTCACAAAGGCCCCCTCTCCGCCTCGCTTCGCTCGGCACCTCTCCCCAAAGGGGCGAGGACCCCAAGCCGGGATGAGCGCCGCCATGGCGGCAGCGGATTTCTTCGCCCCTCTGGGGAGAGGGGGCCCGAAGGGCCGGATAGGGGAAGTTGGTGCGGGATGCGACGACTAACAGAAAACCCGCGGAAGCTGCCTTCCGCGGGTTTTCTGTTAGTCGTCGATGAGGCGGCTTAAGCCGCCTTTTTCAGTGGCAAACCAAGCTCTTCGCAGATGCCCCTGACATGGGCGGCACTTGTCTTGATGTAGTCGACCGTCTCGGCATAGTGGTAGTTCTTCACCGCCCATGCAGCGAAGCTTTCGCGGTCCAGGACCTCGCCGCCGGCGATGCGGGCAGCATAGTCCTGTACCATCTTCATATAGTCGGCATACTCCTCGACGCTGAGGTCGGGGTGGCCTTCGAGCCATTTGGGATCGGCGATCTCGATGATCATCTTGGGCGGGTTGCGCGGCCGGTCCGAGAAGGATTCGTAGTTTTCGATCGACAGGTTGAGATCGGGATTGGCGGCGGCCAGGATCGGCATGATGGCGCGGAAATCGACGACGCCGCCGCCACAGGGGCGCATCTGGAAATCGAGCACCTCGCCATCATAGGCAATCAGCGCGTCCTTGATGTGGGATTGGCGTACATAAGGTGCCACGCGCTTGGCCGCCCAGACCGGGTGCTCGGCGCGCTGCAACACGTTTGCCGTATCGAAGACGATGCCTGTCGTATCCGGCCCGACTTCCTCGACCAGCCGTACCAGTTCGAAAGAGGTGATCTCCTCATGCGTCTCGAGGTTGAGGTGGATGCCGAGGTCACGGGCGATCGGCGCGAGCTTCTTGAGGAAACGCGCGGTGGCGTCGAGCTGCTCTTGCCAGGTCACATCGGTGCGGAAGCGGTCATAGGCGAAGCGGCCGGTATAGGCCGGCTTGTAGTTGGCGGTCGCCACCCAGAGTTCGCGGCAGTCGATGGCAGCACAGGCCTCCATCATGCGGCGAAAGCCGAGCACGATGTCGCCGTCACCGATCAGGCGCAGTTCGGGCGCCTCGGGCGTTGCATAAGGATTGACCTTGCCAAGGCCGGTTTCGAGATACATGCCAAGTTCGTCGGCGCGCTGCTTGATCTCGCCGAGATAGCCGGCATCCAGCGTCGGGCTCATGTCGAGGACAGTGCGGAAGAACAGACCCTCCATGCCCAATTCCTTGGCATGATCGAAGCTGGCCACAGGTCCGCGCTTGGTGGCTTCCGGAATCTTGCGGCCATCGACACCGATACGCATCGGCAGTCTCCTTAGTAAATGTCAGTTTGCGGTTTCGAGGCGGCGCGCCGCACGACGGGCGCGGCCGACGACGGGATCGGGCACAGGCACCGCCGCCAGTAGCGACTGGGTGTAGGGCATCTCAGGGTTGTCGAAGATCTGCTCGCGCGTGCCCTGCTCGACGACCTTGCCCTTGTGCAGCACGACGATCTTTTCGCAGAGATGGCGGACAACGGCGAGGTCATGCGCCACAAAGACGATGGCGAGGTTGAGCTTCTTCTGCATGTCCTGCAACAGGTTGATGACCTGCGCCTGTACCGACACGTCGAGTGCTGCCACCGGCTCGTCGCAGACGAGGATGCGCGGGCGGATGACAAGTGCGCGCGCAATGGCGATGCGCTGGCGCTGGCCACCGGAGAAGGACCGCGTGTAGCGGTCCATATCATTGGGGTTGAGGCCGACCATCTCCATCATCTCGGCGACCCGCTTGCGGCGTGCAGCCGCCGTCGGCTCGAGCTTGTGGATCAAAAGTCCCTCGCCGATCAGCTCCTCGACCGTCATGCGCGGGTTGAGGCTGCCATAGGGGTCCTGGAACACCATCTGCACTTCGCGACGGAAGCGCCTGAGATCCTCGCCCTTGGCGTGGATCACGTCGATGCCGTCATAGGTAATCGTGCCTTCTTCCGGCTTGATCAGCGCCAGCATGCATTTGGCGATGGTCGACTTGCCGGATCCCGATTCGCCGACAAGGCCGATGGCCTCGCCGGTGTCGACGTTGAGCGTGACGTCGTGCAGCACCTTTGCGGGCGGGTTGGGGAAGGCATTGTACGACTTGCTGATGCTGTCGATGGACATGAGCATGGTCAGGCGCCCTTTCGGTCATGCGGGTGGCGGTCATGCTGGTGGCCGTCATGCAGATGGCAGGCGACGCGCGACAGACCGATCGGCAAGAGAGCTGGCAGGTCCTTGTCGCAGCGCTCGAAGCGCTGGTCGCAGCGCGGATGGAACGGGCAACCGCTTGGCCGCGCCAGTGGCGGCGGCGGTGCGCCGGGGATGGCGTAAAGGGTGTTGAGATCCTGGTCGATGCGCGGCACCGCCTTGATCAGCCCTTGCGTATAGGGATGGCTCGGCTTGGCAAAGACGCCTGCGACCTCGCCGTCCTCGACGATGCGGCCCGAATACATGACCATGACGCGCTCGGCGAAGCCGGCGACGACGCCGAGATCGTGGGTAATGAACAGCACTGCCAGGCCGCGACGGGTCGACACGTCGTCGAGCAGGTCGAGCACCTGATCCTGAACGCGCACGTCGAGTGCCGTGGTCGGCTCGTCGGCGATCAGCAGGCGCGGTTCGCCGACCAGCGCCATCGCCAGCACGACGCGCTGGCGCATGCCGCCGGAGAACTCGTGCGGATAGGCATCGAGGCGTTCGGCAGCGCGATCGACACCAAGTTCGTCGAGCACGGCAAGTGCCCGCTTGCGCGCCTCGGCCTTGCCGATGCCGCGGATGCGCAGCGTCTCGGCGACTTGGTCGCCAATGGTCATCAGCGGATCGAGGAAGCTCATCGGGTCCTGGAAGACCATGGCGATGGAGCTGCCGCGCAGCCTGCCCATGTCGCGCTCGGACAGCTTGAGCAGGTCGGTGCCGTCGAAGTCGACCCGGCCGGACAGTTTGGCCAGGCGGTCGAGCCGCATAAGCGCACGCGCCGTCAGCGACTTGCCCGAGCCAGACTCGCCGACCAAGGCCACGCGCTCACCGACGCCGATGCTGAAATCGACGCCATCGACGATGCGGACGCTCGCGCCGCTGCGGCCAAGCGGCATATCGACGGTCAGCTTATCGACCGTGACGAGAGGCGGACGGAGCGGGGTGACTGTGGCTTGGTCGGGCATGGGGTGCACGGTCCTCATCTCAATTGCCCCTCAAGGACGGATCGCGTCGGACCTGGATGATGTCGCCGAGTAGGCCGAACGCGATCGAGGTGATGGCAACCGCTGCACCGGGAGCAACGACGGTCCACCAGGCGGTCGAGACATAGCCGCGGGCGGCGGCGATGGTGGCGCCCCATTCGGCGCTTGGCGGCTGAGCGCCGACGCCGATGAAGGACAGGCTCGCCAGCACCAGCACAGTCGTGCCGATGTCGCCGGCCCATTTCACGATCAAGACGTCGAGTGAATTGGGCAGCACATGTTTGGTCATCAGCCGCCACTTCGACACGCCGAGCACCTGGGCACCGGCGACGAAAGGCTGTTCCATCGTCTGGCGCATGATGCCACGCAGCATGCGGGCGGTGATCGGCCATCCCGTTATGGCCATGGCGATGATCGCCGAGCGCAGGCTGGCGCCCATGGCGGCGGCGAAGCCGAGCGCCACGATCATGCCCGGCAGTGCCAAGCCGATGTCGGTGAGGCGCATCAGGCTCTCGTCGAGCCAGCGCGGACCGGCGGCAGCGACGGTGGCAAGCGTGACGCCGATCAGCGAATAGAGCGTCACCACCAGGAAGGCCGAGAGCAGGGTCGTCTGGGCACCTACGATGAGGCGCCAGAACACGTCGCGGCCCTGATCGTCGGTGCCGAACCAGTTGGTCGCACTCGGCGGCATCAGCGAATTGGCGATGTCGGAATTGTAGATGCTGTCAGGCGCGAGGAACGGTCCGAAGACGGCGATCGCCAGAAGGGCGACGACAAGCGTGAAGACGAATATCTCGAAGGTGCTGAAGCCTTCCTTGCGGCGGGCGGTTACCGGCTGGGCAATGGCGGTCATTGGCCTTGGCTCCCCAGTTGAGCGGCGCGGATGCGCGGGTCGACAAGAAGCTGGAGGATGTCGACGATCAGGTTGACGAGGCAGACGACGGTGCCGATGAACATCACCGAACCCAGCACGGCGAAGGCGTCCTTCTGGGCGACGGCATTGAACATATAGGCGCCGATGCCCTGGCGGGCGAAGACGGTTTCGACCAGCACTGCCGAGCCGATCATCGCGCCGGCCTGGGTGCCCGAAAGCGTCAGCACCGGATTGAGGCTGTTGGGCAAGGCGTGGCGCACCAGCATATGGCGGGCGGTGGCGCCCTTGGCGCGCACGGCCATGATGAAGTCCGAGCGCAGCACACCGAGCAAGGCGGCCCGCAACGTGCGGAAAATCTGGGTGGCAAACAGCGCCGCCAGAACGGCCGAAGGCAGGATGATATGGTGCAGCGTATCGAAGAAGCCGGCAAAGTTCCCGGCTATCAGAGCATCGAGGGTCGGCGCGCCAGTGACGACCGGCGAGTTCATGCCATAGCCCTGCTGGCCCGAGATCGGCACCACGCGCCAGACGCTGCCCAGCACATATTGAAGCACCAGTGCGAGCCAGAAGGCGGGCATGCCGCCGAGCATGACGGCGGTGACGCGGCTGGTCGTGTCGAAGACGCCGCCCTGGCGGTAGGCGGCAATGATGCCGGCCGGGATGGCGACAGCCAGATTGAGCAGCATGGCAATGAAGACGAGCTCCAGCGTGCTCGGCAGCACCTTTTCGAGATCGGCCAGAACAGGCTGAAGGGTAACGATCGAAGTGCCCAGATCGCCGCGCAGGAGGCGACCCAGGAAGCTCAGATATTGCATGATGACCGGGGCATCGAGCCCCAGCCTTTCACGCACCGCCTCGATCTGGGCGGCGGAAGCGTCCGCGCCGGCGGCCATCTGGGCCTCGTCGCCGGGCATCAGCTTGACCATCAGGAAGACCAGCGAGGCCAATCCCCAAAGGGTCAACAGTGTCAGGCCCAGACGTCGGCCTAGGAACCAGGAATAGGCGCGGAATGCGAGCATGTCAGACCTCGCTCACGGCTTGGCGAGCCGGAAGTCCGCCGGCTCGGCGGGCGTGGCGAGCATGCTGGCCTTGAGGTCTGCAAGCGTGCCGACACGGTAGGCGGCTGGCTTGTAGACACCATACATGTCGACCATCACGGAGTCATTGTCGAGAATGGTCTGGACCTGCTTGTAGATGTCGCAACGCTTGGCGTCATCGGCCGTGGCGAGAGCCGTGTCGAGCAGCTTGTCGACCTCGGGGTTGGCATAGCCGGTACGGTTGGTGCCGACGGCATCCGACTTGTAGCCCTTGACCAGCATGATGCCGGCTTCGGGGAACTGGGCGAAGTCTTCGAGCAGCATCATCTGCGGGATCGAGTTCGGATCCTTCAGGCTGGCAAGGTAGTTCGGGAAGGCGATAGGCTCGAGTTCGAGCTCGACGCCGATCTCGCGCAGGTTCGACTGAAACAGCGTCGCTTCCTGCTTCTGCAGCTCGAACACCGGCTGGAAGTTCATCTTGAGCTTAAGGTTGGCTGCACCCGCTTCAGCGAGCATCGCCTTGGCGGCTTCGAGATCGCGCTTCACCTCCGGCAGTTCGGGACGGCAGTCGAGACGGGCCGGCAGCGGCCCATTGGCGATCTTGCCGTTGCCGCCGCGGATGCCGCGCAGACCGCCGGCATAGTCGTAGACCATGCGCAATGCCTTACGTACCTTGGGATCGGCGGTCGGGCCGACCTTGGTGTTGAACAGCACCTCGGTCTGGTAGCTGGTGTTGATCGGCACGACCTTCAGCGCCGGGTCGGTGGCCATGGCGGCGGCATCGCGGTCGGCAAAGCCGAAGGCGACGTCGATGTTGCCGGCGCGCAGTTCGTCACGGCGCGTCGAGCTTTCGTCGATGCGGCGAAAGACGATGGATTCGGGACGGCCTGCTTCGACGGCCCAGTAGCCCGGGAACAGGTCGATCACCACGGCTTGCGACTGGTCGCCCAGCACGTAGGGGCCGGAGCCGGCATCATGCGCCTGGAGCCAGCCCTGGCCGTCATCGGCGCCCTTGTTGGCCTCGACCAGCGCCGAGTTCAGGATGTAGACCTTGCTCAGCGACGGCAGGAACAGCGTGTTCGGCTTGGACAGCTTGATGGTCAGGTGGGTGTCGTCGGTCACGGTGGTCGAATCGTAGCCGTCAATCAGCGAGGCCACCCCGGTGCCGATGCGCTTCAGGCGGTCGAGCGTGTAGGCGACGTCCTTGGCGGTCAGCGCCGTGCCATCATGGAACTTCACATCGGGACGCAGCGTGAAGGTGATCGACTGGGCGTCGTCGGCATAGGCGTATTCCGTGGCCAGCGCGCCGATGAGCTTCGTGTCGTCATAGGTCACCAGCGTATCGTAGACGGCGCTGATAATGGTGTTGGTCTGGTTGTAGTCGGCGCGCAGCGGATCGAGCGTATTGATCTGGCCACCGAGGCCGACAATGATCGTGTGTTCGCGATCTGCGGCAAAGGCCGACGAGCCGCCGAAACCGACCGCCACGGCAAGGGCCGCGCCCCCGACGGTCGCCAAAAACTGCCGCCGGCTGCCTGACAGCGCGGAGAAGGCCGAGAAGAAAGCATGCATGATTGTCGCTCCCATATGCTGAATTGACTCTGCCTTTTCACAAAGGCGCTCCCATCTCTTTTGTATCCGATTTTTTCTTCAGTGGATACATAAATGTTGCGTGATGTGTGTACACGCCGAGCGCCTCCAACCCCGCTACAAGAATTACATTAAAACAGTCACTTAAGACGTCATCTGAAAGACCGCGGCGTCCGCCGGCTGCAAAATTCGCCCCTCATCGCAACCGGCGGGATGGATGCGGCCTGGCATCGAGTTGTCATTTTTGATCCCCAAGATGCCGGTTTCGCAGGCACATTGCTCGCCTTCCGGGCAGAACTGCATCCAATATTTGGATACAAACTTTACATATTATGTGATACAATGATATCAAGGCCGGGCTGCGGATGCTTCGCAAAAGGCGTTCGCGTCCCGAAACTCACGCCACCGTTCGGTTGCGCGAGGGGCGGAAGCAAAGACCGTCATATCAAAGGAATTCGATGCGCCGCCTGCCTCGCCTGCTCGTCATCAATCCCAACACCTCGACCGGCGTCAGCCAGGTCATCGACGCACTCGTGCGCGACGAGGTGGCGGACGCCGCAGAGGTGCAGACCATCACCGCCAGTTTCGGCTTCAGCTACATCTCGACCCGTGTCGCGGTTTCGATAGCCGCACACGCCGTGCTCGACGCAGCAGCCAAGGCCATTGGCGAGGGCGCGAGGCCCGACGCGATCGTACTCGCCTGCTTCGGTGACCCCGGCCGCGAGGCGATCGCCGAGATGACCGGACTTCCGGTCGTCGGATTTGCCGAAGCCAGCCTGCTCGCCGCAGCGGCTATGCCGGGAACCTCACTCGTTTCGACCAATGGCACGGTCTGGTGCGAAATGCTCAGCGAACTGGTGCTGAAGCTCGGCCTTGGCGAAAGGATCGCCGGCATCCGGTCCATCGAGTCGGTGGCCGACGACGCACGATCCATCGCCAGTTTCCTGGCAATGGAGGCCAAGGCGCTCGGGGCTGAACGTGTCGTGCTGGGCGGCGCCGGGCTAATCCCTGTTTTGCCCGACGTCATCGCGGCTGCGGAAGTGCCGATTCTCGACCCCCACCGCATCGCCATCGGCAAGGCGCTACGCCTTGCGGCAGACCCACAGCCGGCTGTGGCGGATGCACCCGCCTCTGCGACCGAAACCTTCGGCCTGTCGCCCTTCCTGAAGCAGGCGCTGGGCCAGCCAACACCTCAACTGAAGCGCCGGAACGGCGGGAACTGAGCGACTGCCGATCAGACGAAAATCAGCTCATTTTCAAATCGTATTCAAAAGTCCTTACGATTGCGCGCAATAGTTTTCTCTATTGTATTAGAAAACATGTGTTAGAGTGGCCGCAATGCAAACAAGGCGCCTGCGCTGGCTTGCAGCGGAGGAAATTCGGCGGCTATGGCACGCCGGCTGCATCGTACGACACCGGCTAATATAAAACGAATAACGAAGCAAGGCTTGCATTCCACTTGTCTTCCGCCGTGCGCCGATGCATCTGAGACGTAGCATTGATACGCGCTGCCTGTACAACACTGGCTGGTGAGAGAATGGCGAAAGCTGCGAATACTGATCTCGACGAGAAAGCCGGATCGAAGATCGATGCGATCTATCAAGCTCTGTTCAGGGCCATTCTGGCGCGCGAACTGACCCCCGGCACAAAGCTCAGCGAAGAATCGATCGGCGCGCTGTTTTCTGTCAGCCGCACCATCGTGCGCGCCGCGCTCAACCGCCTGCACACCGAATCACTGGTCGAGTTCCGGCAGAACCGCGGCGCCTTCGTCGCCAGCACGACGCCCGACGAGGCGCGCCAGGTGTTCGAAGCGCGCAACGCCATCGAACGCGAGATCTTTTCCAAACTGGCGACCGTCGTCACCGACAAGCAGATCGGCATGCTGGAACAGCATCTGGAAAAGGAACACAGCATCCGCCACGCCGGCGATCATACTGCGGCGATCGTCGCCTCGGGCGAGTTCCACCTGCTCGCTGCCCAGATGGCCGGCAACGAGGTGCTCGCCGGCTTCCTCAAATCGCTGATCTCGCGGACGTCGCTGATCCTCGCCCAGCACAGTACGCATCAGGAAACCGACTGCAGCGTCGACGAACATGTGGCGATCCTGCAGGCGCTCAGGGCCCGCGATCCCAAGGCCAGCGCAGATGCGATCATCGAGCACCTGCAGCAGGTGTTCGAGCAGGCCAATATCGGCCAGACCAAGCGCACCAAGCGCAACCTGAGCGAAATCCTGTCGCGTTACGCCTGAGACATAGCCTTTAACATAGGTACCTCCTTCGCGGGCTCCTCAGGATGAGCGCCGTGTTGATGCGGCCCGCCCTCCAGCCCTACCTGGAACCTGTCCCGGCCTGGATGTGGCATGGGGAAGCGTAGCTTCGGTGACGCACAACCGTCCTCATCCTGAGGATCGCGCCCACCGGGCGATCCTCGAAGGACGCACACTGCAAACCGCCAATCCTACGCGGCAAACCGCGCTTCGACCTGAATCTCCGCCAGCCGCTCGATCTCGCCATAGGTAACGGCCAGTTCGGTGTCGCGATCCGACTTGATCCGCGCGCCCAGCGAGGCCAGCAGGGATGCGGTGGTGTAGTTGCGCACGACAAAGATGGCGCCGAAGCCGAATTTTTCTTCATAGGCGCCCAGCAGTTCCAGCAGCCGCTGCTTTTGGTCGGCGGTCATCGCGTCGAGGCTGTTCGCGTCCTTCTCGTCGGCAACGATCCTTGCCGCCTTGATGCGCGGGTCGAGCGGCGTGTACACCTTCAGCACCTCGAACTTCTCGGCCTCGCTGGCAGCACGAAACTGCATGCGTAGCGCAAAGAACAGGCCGAAGGGGCTGTCGTTGACCGGGGCCAGTTCGCCGTCGAAGGCGCGTTCGGCGAGCAGTTCCCCGCCGCGGAAGCACTGGCCGAAAGTGTCCACAAAACCTGCCTTGTCCATCTGCGACGGCACCAGCTTCGGCTTGACGTAAGGATGCTCCTTCGCCCAATGCTCGGCAATGTCGATGCGGCGCGCGATCCAGACCTTGTCGTGGCTCCGCACGTATTCGATGAAGCGCTTGAGCGCCGCAATGCGCCCGGCGCGGCCGACGAGACGGCAATGCAGGCCGATCGAGAACATCTTTGGGCGCCCAGCAGCACCTTCTGCATAGAGATAGTCGAAGGTATCCTTGAGATAGGCGAAGAACTGGTCGCCTGAATTGAAGCCGTTCGGCGTGCCGAAGCGCATGTCGTTGGCCTCGAGCGTGTAGGGGATGATCAGTTGCTCGCGGCCCTGGTGCTCGCGCCAGTAAGGCAGGTCGTCGTCATAGGTGTCGGAGACGTAGGCGAAGCCGCCCTCCTCGGAGACCAGGTCGACGGTGTTGACCGAGCAGCGGCCGGTGTACCAGCCGGTGGGGCGCTCGCCGGTGGCCAGCGTGTGCAGGCGGATCGCCTCCTGGATCTGGGCACGTTCCGCGTCGGCCGGCATGTCCTTGTGCTCGACCCATTTGTAGCCATGGCTGGCAATTTCCCAATCGGCCCGCTGCATGGCGCGCAACTGTTCAGGTGCACGCATCAGCGCGGTTGCGACGCCATAGACGGTAACGGGCACGTCGAGTTCGGTGAACAGGCGGTGCAGCCGCCAGAATCCGGCGCGGGCGCCATATTCGTATACCGACTCCATGTTCCAGTGGCGCTGGCCCGGCCACTGCGCAGCACCCGGGATTTCCGACAGGAAGGCCTCGCTCGCGGCATCGCCGTGCAGGATATTGTTTTCGCCGCCTTCCTCGTAGTTGAGCACAAACTGCACGGCAACATTGGCGCCGCCCGGCCAGTTGGCATGTGGCGGGTTCTCGCCGTAGCCGCGCATGTCGCGAGGGTAACGCATGAAGGCCTCCTTGGGTGCGCGGTCGCTTCCCGCGCCAATGACTGTGTGTTGACGTCCGACGTCGCGGCAAAGCCCGGCGCCTCATATGCTATTCAGTTTAAGAATCGTATCCAATAATGCGGCGAGAAGTTTATGACAGGCATCTAAGCAATGCCTGTGTCAGCCGCGCGACAGGCGCCGCCTGGTCCCACGGCACCTCGCGCGTTCCAAACTTCGCCGCCATCGCCAGCACGGAGGCGAATTCTTCGACGGCAACCGGCGGCTGGTGCCTGAGCCAATCCCGGTCGAACACCGGCATGGCGAACTGGCCGGCATGCATCTCGATCCAGACTTTCGCGTCGGGCAGGAGCGGGCTGATACCATCCCAGTCGACAAAACCTTCGCCGAGCGGTGCGAGGAAGCGGCGGATGCCGTTTTCCTGGAAACGCATGACGGCATCATCGACGTAAAGCTGAGCGGCGTATGGCGCGATGCGCCGGGCAGCCGCGACAGGATCTTCCAACCGGCAGAGCACGTTGACCGGGTCGAAGGCCACACCGAGCACATCGGTCCCGATCCTTTCGACCAGCGCCACGATCTCTGATGTTGCTATCTCCTCATGCGTTTTGAGCAGCAGCTTCGAGCCGTTCCGACGCAGCGCCGGGGCGCAGCGGCCAAGCAGCTCAGCTACGCCGTCGAGTTGGGCCTGCCAGCTCACATCGGCCTCGAAGCGGTCCTCGATCATGCCGATGATGAAGAACATGTCGCGGATGCCGATGCTGGCGGCGAGTTCGACCAGCCTCTCGACACCAGCCTGCATGTCGCCACCTCCGGCGTCGACGATCGGCTGGCTGCGGGCGGGCAGAGCCGGATTGACGATGCCGAGCATCGACGAGATTTCCAGGCCCAAGCGGTTCGCCTCGGCCCGGGCAGCGGCCAATTCTGCCGGATCGAGCGTCGGGCTTACGTCGAACAGTGAGTTGAACAGCAGCCCCTGCAGCCCCAGCTTCGCGGCGGCCTTCAGCGCCTCGACAGCAGTGAGGCTGCGGCCGTCCGGCAATGAACTCTTGATGATGCCGATCATGCTGACGCCTCGCCGGAAAAAATGGTGCGCAGTAGCCGTCTGGGCGCGTCGGACAGCGGCCAGCCTCGCGACCCGAGCACTTGGATACTATCCTGTATCAAAAAATGCTTGTCAATGGATACAATCGCTGTCATCAGCATCTTACAGATTTGCCGCGCCTCGCGCGTATCGAAGGAGCCCTGCCATGACCCAGACCTATGAAAGCGTCGCCGGCCTTTCAGTCCACCCGGCGCTGCGCGCCTTCGTCGAGCAGGAGGTGCTGCCCGGCGCCCGGCTTGAACCCACGGCGTTCTGGAGCGGGCTTTCGGAGATCATTCGCGACCTCGCGCCCCGGCATCACGAGTTGCTCGCCATTCGCGACGAATTGCAGGCGAAGATCGATGCCTGGCATCTGGAGCACAAGGGCAAGCCGCATGACGGCACCGCCTACGAACAATTCCTGCGTGACATCGGCTATCTGGTGCCGGCACCTGCCGCCGACGCCTACCAGGTGGCCACCAAGAACGTCGACGCCGAGATCGGTACCATGGCCGGCCCCCAGTTGGTGGTGCCGCTGTCCAATGCCCGCTACGCGCTGAATGCCGCCAATGCGCGCTGGGGTTCGCTCTATGACGCGCTCTACGGCACCGATGCCATTCCCGCGACCGGTGGCGCCGAAAAGAGCAAGGCGTTCAACCCGGCCCGTGCCAGGCTGGTCATCGCCCGTGTCCGCGAATTCCTGGACCAGGTCGTGCCGCTGGCTGCCGGCCGCCATGCCGACGCTGTCGGCTACATCGTCGAGCGCGGCAAGCTGCAGGTGACCTTGGCCGACGGCAAGAAGATCGACCTTCGTTCGCCCAGCCAGTTCGCCGGCTTCACCGGCCCACGCCATGAGCCGAAGAGCGCGCTTCTGGTCAATAACGGCCTGCATATGGAGTTGGTGTTCGACCGCGAGCATCAGGTCGGCGCGCTCGATGCCGCCGGCATTGCCGACGTTTCGGTCGAGGCGGCGATCTCGATCATCATGGATCTCGAGGATGCGGTTTCAGCAGTCGACGCCGAAGACAAGGTTGTCGTCTACCGCAACTGGCAGCGCCTGATGGACGGCAGCCTGAGCTCGGAATTTGTCAGGGACGGCAAGACCGTCACCCGCAAGCTGGTCGAAGACCGCGTCTTCACCGCACCCGGCGGTGGCACGCTTGTGCTGCATGGCCGCTCGACCATGCTCGTGCGCAATGTCGGCCACCATATGTTCACCGACGCCGTGCTGGATGAGGCCGGCAAGCCGGTGCCGGAGGCAATCCTCGACGCGGCGATCACCGTTGCCAGTGCGGCACAAGACATCCGCGGCGAAAATGCCCTGCGCAACAGCCGCACCGGCTCGGTTTATGTGGTGAAGCCGAAAATGCACGGCCCCGACGAGGTCGGCCTGTCCGACCTGTTGTTCAAGCGAATCGAGGAGCTCGTCGGCCTACCCAAATACACGATGAAGATCGGCGTCATGGACGAGGAGCGCCGCACATCAGTCAATCTCGCCGCCTGCATGTCGAAGGTGCGCGACCGCACGGTGTTCATCAACACCGGCTTCCTCGACCGCACCGGCGACGAGATCCACACCTCGATGGAAGCCGGCCCGATGATGCGCAAGGCCGAGATGGCAAGCGCCACCTGGCTCAATGCCTATGAGGCGAACAATGTCGATGTCGGCATTGCCCGCAACCTTCCCGGCCGCGCCCAGATCGGCAAGGGCATGTGGGCCGCCCCCGACCAGATGGCCGGCTTGCTCGACAAGAAGATCGCCCATCCGCTGGCCGGTGCCAGCACCGCCTGGGTGCCGACACCGACGGCAGCCGTGCTGCATGCCATGCATTATCACCTCGTCGACGTCGCAGCCGTGCAGGACGAATTGCGCGGCAGGGAGCATGCCTCGCTGACCGACCTTTTGACCATTCCGTTGGCGCCCCGCAGCTACAGCGCAGACGAGATCAAGGCAGAGCTCGAAAACAACCTGCAGGGCCTGCTCGGTTATGTCGTGCGCTGGGTCGGCCAGGGCGTTGGCGTGTCGACTGTGCCCGACCTCGACGATGTCAGGCTGATGGAGGACCGAGCCACCTTGCGCATCTCCTCCCAGCACGTCGCCAACTGGCTGCGCCACGGCATCGTCGGCGAAACAGAGGTGCGCGAAACGATGCGGCGCATGGCAGCCGTCGTCGACCGGCAGAATGCCGAAACTGAAGGCTACACTCCGTTGGCGCCAAACTTCGACGGCCCGGCGTTCAAGGCGGCCGAAGACCTGGTGTTCACAGGACGCACGCAGCCGAGCGGGTACACCGAGCATGTTCTCCATGCTCGCCGCCGCGAGACCAAGGCGCTGTCGGCCTGAGGCTCGCAAAACCAGATCGACTGGCCCCGCTTGTCGGGGCCTTTCTTTTTGGCCAATCGAACATCGGTTGCACCTACCGCCCGGCTGAGGGAATGTCGGCCGAAAACAAATCGGCCGGAGGTGCATCATGGGCGCAGGCATCCATCACATCACGCTCATCACCCGCAAGGTGCAGGCCAATGTCGACTTCTATGTCGGCTTTCTCGGGCTGCGGCTGGTCAAGCAGACCGGCGGTTATGAGGACGCGACGCAGCTTCATCTGTTCTATGGCGACGGCGCGGCCAGTCCCGGCACGCTGATCACCTTCCTCGTCTGGGAGGACGGCGGACCCGGCCGCATCGGCCATGGCCAGCCGAGTGAGATCGCGCTCGCCATCGATCCGACCAGCATAGCGTTCTGGCTGACACGGGCGCTGTCGCATCACATCGAGATTTCGGGCCCGATGGAAGAGATGGGCGAGCCTACGCTAAGGCTGAAGGATCCCGACGGCGTGATCGTCAAGTTGGTCGGGGTAGCAGGCTTTCCCGCCCCGGTGGATTGGGACGGTTCGAGCGTTCCGGTCGAGCACGCCATCCGCCGCATCCGTGGCGCCACAATCATGACCGAAGTGCCCGAGCTGACCGAGCGTTTTGTCGCCAAGCATTTCGGCTATCGGCCGGACCAGAGCACAGAGTTCATCCGCCGGCTGGTCTCGGACGCCGGCGACATCATCGACGTCAGGGACGCCACGGGTTTCTGGTCAAGCGCCCCGGGCACAGGCACCATCGACCACATCGCCTTCCGCGCCCAAGACGTCGCCGAGGTCGAACGGGTGCATGGCGAACTGGGTTCCAGCAATTCCTCGATCACCAACGTGCATGACCGCAAATATTTCTACTCGCTCTATGTGCGTGAGCCGGGCGGCACACTGATCGAGCTGGCGACCGACGCGCCGGGAATGACGGTGGACGAGGCTCCGGACGAACTCGGCACGCATCTGTTCGTGCCGCCCGACCGCGCCGACAAGATCGACGAACTCAAGACGATGCTGCCGCAGTTCGCCTGGCCGGGCGAGGAGCGCGTCATCTATCGCGAGCTGCCTTTCGTCCATCGCTTCTACACGCCCGAGAACCCAGACGGCACGACGATGGTCTTGCTGCACGGCTCCGGCGGCAACGAGACCAGCCTGTTGCCCTTCGCCGCCAAGGCCGCACCCAACGCCACGCTGTTGGCGCTGCGTGGCCGCGCCAACGACGAAGGCACACCACGCTGGTTTCGCCGCTTCTCGGCCAACAGATTCGACCAGGCCGACATCAGGTCGGAGGCCAAGGCGCTGGTCGCCTTCGTGGAGCGGGCCATCGAGGCTTACCGGCTCGATCCGGCAAAGCTGGTGTTCCTCGGGCACTCCAACGGCGCCAACATACTGGCTGCCGCCATGCTGTTGCATCCTGGCGCCATCAGGCGGGCGGCGCTGCTGCGCGCGGCGATGGTGCTGGAACAACCGCCGGCGGCCGACCTGTCGGATACCGAGGTGCTGTCGATCGCGGGCGACGTCGACGTGTTCAGCAGCTTCGGCCCCGAACTCGCCGGCCTGCTGCGCGACGCCGGCGCCGAGGTCGATGCCCGCACCATATCCTCAGGCCACGCTTTCGAGGCGGCCGATATCGAGATCGTCAGGGACTGGCTGGCCGCTCACAATCTCTAACGGCGCGCCTTGCCGGGTTATACCAGAGGCTTGAGCCTGGCCTCGATCGACGCCCGCTTGCCCTCGAGGAACGGCGGCAGCGACAAGCGTTCGCCGAGCGTCTCCATCGGCTCGTCGACGGCAAAACCAGGGCCGTCGGTAGCGATCTCGAACAGCACGCCGGCGGGCTCGCGGAAATAGAGCGAGCGGAAATAGTAGCGCTCGACCTCGCCGCTCGACGGCAGCCGAAACTCCTGCAGCCGCGCTGTCCATTCGTGGATCTGCTCGACGTCCGGTGTGCGGAAGGCGACGTGATGGACGCCGCCGGCGCCCTGCATCGCCGGATTGAGTTTCGGCTGGACGGTGACGTGCAACTCGGCCGCAGGCCCGCCCTCACCCATTTCGTAGGCATGGACATGGCCCTCGCCATCGGGCGAGGGGAAATCGATCAGCTTGCGCAGGTTCATCACCTTGGTCAGCACCAGCTCGGTGTTGGCAAGTTCGGGCACACTGATGGTGATCGGCCCGAGGCCCCTGATCTGGTGCTCGGCCGGGATGGTGCTCGCCGACCATTCGTTGGCCGGTCCCTTTCCACCATCGTCGACCAGCCGCAGGCGCTGTCCTTCGGGGTCTTCGAAGTCGACGGCTCTATAGCCGCCGATATCGGTGATCTCGGAAGCCTCAATGCCCTTGGCTGCAAGATGCGCGCGCCACCATGACAGCGATGCCTCACCCGAGACACGCAAGCCGGTACGGCAAATGCTGTGGCTACCGCGCTTCTCGCGCCCGACCGGCCAGTCGAAGAAGGTCAGGTCCGAGCCAGGGCTTGCTTTGCCATCGGCATAAAACAGGTGGTAGGCGCTGGTGTCGTCCTGGTTGACCGTCTTCTTCACCAGCCTCATGCCCAGCGTCCCGGTGTAGAAACGCAAATTGCCTGATACGTCGGCGGTGATCGCGGTCAGGTGGTGAATACCCGTCAGCTGCAGCGTCATCAGAGCCTCCTGTTACCGGGAAGACCTAGAGATAGCGCCTTTAGGCCGGGGCGGCCACGCTCAATATTGTTCGCGCGGCAAGTGCACGACGAGGCCGTCGAGGGCGGCCGACATCTTGAGTTGGCAGGTAAGCCGGCTCCGCTCCGTCGGGTTCATCAGGCATTCGATCATGCCCTGCTCGGAATCGTCGGGCGCAGGCAGCTTTTCGGTCCAGGTCTCGTCGACATAGCAGTGGCAAGTGCCGCAGGCGCAGGAACCGCCGCATTCGGCGAGGATCTGGTCGATGCCGTTGGCAACAGCCACCGACATGACGCTCTGGCCTTCATTGGCCGACAGTTCGGTTGCCTGGCCGTCGGCATCGACGAAAGTTACGCGGTACATGAGTTGTCTCCTGAATCAGGCCGGGGTCAGCGTCAGGCGCAGCGCCTTGGGGCCACGCACGGACAGGCCGGGCTTGTATTGAGGCTCGGCCTCAGCGAGTGAAATCGACTTCAGCCGCTTGACCAGCGTGGTGAAGATGACCTCCATGTCGAGGCGCGCCAGATGGTTGCCGAGGCAGAAATGGGCGCCACCGCCGAAAGCGAGGTGACGGTTGGGGTTGCGCCCGACATCGAAGCTGCCGGCGTCTTCGCCGAAGGCTCCCGGGTCGCGATTGGCGGCGCCATAGAGCAGGCCAAACTTGGTGCCGCGCGGGAACGCCTTGCCGCCGACCATACAGTCGGTGGTCGAGTAACGATGGAAGAAGGGCAGCGGCGATTCGAAGCGGAACATCTCCTGGATCGCCGTGTGGATCAGGCCTGGGTCCTTTCGCAACCGCTCCATCTGGTCGGGAAAGCGCAGCAGCGCATGCATGCCAGAGCCGAGCACGTCGATGGTCGAGCCGTGGCCGGCCATCAGGATCAGCATGCAGGTCGAGACCAGTTCGTCTTCATTGAGGTGACCGGCATCCTGCGCCGCCATCAGCCGGGTGATCAGGTCTTCCTGCGGCGCGGCGCGGCGCTCGGCCATCAGCTTCAACAGGTAGTGGTAGAATTCGGTCGTCGCCTGCTCGGCCAATGCCTTGCGCTCGTCGGAGCGATTGATGTCGAAGAACTGGACAACCCGTTCCGACCAGACGCGCAGCTGCGGACAATCCTCATCAGGCACGCCAAGCACCCGGCCGATAATATGGCCCGGCACCTGGGCGGCAAGGTCCTCGACGAGGTCGATCTCGCCCTTATCGATCAGGCCGTCCACCAACTTGTCGACGAAACTCTGGATCATGCCACGCTGCCGGGCGATGAAAACGGGTGTGAACTCACGGAACACCTGCTTGCGCAGTCGGTCGTGCACGTCGCCGTCGCTGTCGAGCATGGAGAACTGCACGAAGCGCTGATGGTGCGGCATGTCGAGCCAGTTCTGTCGGCGCTTCTGCTCAGTGATCTCTTCTTCGGACATGAAGAATTCGGGCGAACGCACCATGGAATTGTCGCGGGCGATGGCGGCGACATCGTCGAAGCGAGCGACCAGCCACATGTCGAAGTCCGCAAAGAACTGCGGCTCACCCTTGTCACGCAGCCCCGCATAGGCCGGATAGGGGTTCTGGGCGAAGGCGCTCGACAGGGGCTCGAATGCCGTTCCTGATACGCTTGCCTTTGGGGTAGCGTTCGCCATCTGGTCGCTCCAATTGACATGAATTGCCGCGACGATGCGGCATCCTTGCCTAGGCTAGCGGCAACTGCGCCGAAATGAATGCACCCCAGTCGCGCCTTGATGGATAAAACTCGCATCGTCGGCGACATGCCGTTACAACGCTAGCAAAGGACGAGCTTTCCGACCTGCGCAAAAATGACCAAAGACCACCGCGACGAAATCCTGTTCCACACGCCTGGGCGGCACGCCGAGGCCTATCCCTACAAGATCCTGGTCGCCGGGCGCTCACGCTTCACCGAAAACGACGGGCTGGTGACGCGGCGCTTCCACCACCATACGCTGATCCTGACCATGTCCGGCCGCGGCCTGATCGAGATCGCCGGTCAGCGCTTCGCCGCTGGAGCCGGCAGCGTCGTCTGGCTCGATACGGCGATGCAATATGCCCATGGCTGCCACGCCGAGGCCGACCATTGGCGCTATCTCTGGATGAGCATAGACGGCCACGGTCTCGACGCGGTGTTCGCCTTCCTGCGTGTCGGCCAGTCGCCCGTCTTTTCGGGATCTGTCACAGCCGAACCGCTGTTTGAGCAGGCGATCGGCACGCTCGGCCATCGCAGCCAGACCACGGACGCGCTGTCGAACGCCATTGTCGGCCAGCTGATCGCGCTGCTGGTCGCCGAACGCGGCGAGCAGGAGGAAGACAGCAGCGAACGCATCCAGCGGCTGATGCGGGCGCTGAGGGCCGACATCGCCCGCAACTGGCAGATCGAGGACATGGCGGACATTTCCAGCCTCAGCGCCTCACAGTTGCACCGACAGTTCCGCCAGAAGACCGGCACCACGCCAATGGACTGGATGCGCCACGAACGCATGAACCTCGCCAAGCGACTGCTGACCTCCTCCGAAGCCAAGATCTCGGCGGTGGCCTTGAGCTCAGGCTATGCCGATCCCTATCATTTCAGCCGCGACTTCCGCCGCATATCAGGCCAGTCGCCGAGCGAGTTTCGACGCGCACGAGGGCAGTGACGCATCTGCGATCCTGGCCCATGTCCAGCCCGTCGACATGCCAGATGGTTTCGGGCAGGCTGCGGTCAATCCAACCCAGCAAGATGAGCACGCAGCATGACATCGAAGCCAGCCGTCTACGAATTCAACGCGGCGATCGTGCGCGAGCCGGCGCGCTCGGTGGTCAACGGTCTGCGCGCCGACGATCGCGGCAACCCAACCTATGACGGCGTCAAGACGGAGCACGCGGCATACATAGCAGCCATGCGGGCGACGGGCGTCGAGGTCACCGTGCTGCCGGCGCTGGAAAACTTCCCCGACTCGATCTTCGTCGAGGATCCCGCACTGGTTTTCCCTGAGGGTGCAATCCTGCTCAGGCCCGGCGCCGAAACCCGGGTCAGGGAAACCGCCGAAATCGCCCCAACACTGAAGGCGATGTTCAGCACCGTGCTCGACCTGCCGTCATCAGGCTTCGCCGACGGCGGCGATGTACTAACGACTCCACTGGGTGTGATGATCGGCCTGTCGGCCCGCACCGACCGCGCCGGCGCAGCCGGCCTCGTCGCCAGCCTCGACCGCCTCGGGCGCAAGGGCGAGATCGTGCAGACCCCGGAAGGCGTGTTGCATTTCAAGACCGACTGCTCGCTGCTCGACGATGAGACGATGCTTACCACCGAAAGGCTCGGGCGTTCTGGCGTGTTCAATGGCTTCAGGCAGGTCACCATCCCGGCAGGCGAGGAGCCAGCCGCCAACGCGCTGCGTGTCAACGGCGTGGTGATGGTAGGCTCTGACTATCCACGCACCATCGAGATGCTCGACCGGCTCGGCTACAAGGTGGTGCCGCTCAAGACGACCGAGATAGGCAAGATCGACGCCGGCCTGTCCTGCATGTCGCTGCGCTGGCATCGTCCAGCCAGCTAAGCGGGACTTTTGGCGTTGCAGTCGCACGCCGTGACGCCGGGCGATCGTTTTATATGCACAGACATGCATCCCACGTATCGGCCAAGGAAGATCGCCACCGTTCGGCTGCTTAATCTTTCGACCCTTTGAGCCACCCCTCAGCGATTGACAGATCCATGCATTTTCATGAATATGCATTTTCATAGATATGCAGCTCGACGCCCAGCAAGCCTGGCGGCCCTGAGGGGCGTCGAGCCTTGGTGGCAGCGGTCTTGCCACGCCTGGGAGGGTCGACATGGCGGAACGGTCTTTTGCGCGGGAGGTCGAAGACCTCAAGCTCGGTGAAGGCGATCTTTTTCGCGGCGAGGGCATCCTGGCCATCACCAAGGCGCTGTTGCAGTCCGGCGTCTCTTATGTCGGCGGCTACCAGGGTTCGCCGATCTCGCATCTGATGGACGTGCTCGCCGATGCCAAGCCGGTGCTCGACGAACTCGGCGTGCATTTCGAGTCTTCCGCTTCCGAAGCAGCCGCGGCCGCCATGCTGTCGGCCTCGGTGATGTACCCGCTGCGCGGCGCCGTGACCTGGAAATCGACGGCCGGCACCAATGTCGCCTGCGACGCACTGACCAACCTTGCCTCGAGCGGCGTCAAAGGCGGGGCGCTGATCATCCTCGGCGAGGACTATGGCGAGGGCTCGTCGATCCCGCAGGAGCGCAGCCATGCCTTTGCGATGAAATCGCAGATGTGGCTGCTCGACCCACGCCCCAATCTCGAGTCGATCGTCAAATCGGTCGAGGACGGCTTCGAGCTGTCGGAGGCGTCCAACACGCCTGTGATGATGCAGGTGCGCATCCGCGCCTGCCATGTGCATGGCCAGTTCGTCGCCAAGGACAACAAGCGCCCGGCCTTCACCATCAAGGAAGCACTGGAAAACCCGGTGCGTGACCTCGACCGCATCGTGCTGCCGCCGGTGTCGATCACCGTGCACGACCGCGAGAAGATCGAGAAGCGCTGGCCGGCAGCGATCGATTTCATCAAGCGCCGCAAGCTGAACGAATGGTTCGGCCCCGACGCGGGTGATGTCGGCATCATTCTGCAAGGCGGCATGTACAATTCGGTGATGCGCGCGCTGCAGCTCCTGGGGCTTGCCGACGCCTACGGCAACACGGCCATCCCGCTTTACGTGCTCAACGTCACCTATCCGCTGATCGACGACGAGGTGTCGGCATTCTGCGCAGGCAAACGCGCGGTGCTGATGGTCGAGGAGGGGCACCCAGACTATCTCGAGCAGGCGGTCAACAGCATCCTGCGCCGGCGCGACATCAACACCAGGCTTGCCGGCAAAGGCGTCTTGCCCGTACGCGGCGACTATACCGCTGCCGTCCTGATGAACGGCATCCAGGCGTTCCTTGAAGAACACGCCGTGGCCCTGCTCGGCAACCGCCCGCCGCTGCCGAGCGCCGACGCGGTGCTCGCCGACCCCAAGGTCAAGGCGCTCAATGCCGTCGTGCCGGCACGGCCCGCCGGCTTCTGCACCGGCTGCCCAGAACGCCCGATCTTCGCCGCCATGAAGCTTGTCGAGCAGGAACTCGGCGAACACCATGTCTCGGCCGACATCGGCTGCCACCTGTTTTCCATCCTGCCGCCCTTTAACATCGGCGGCTCCACCATGGGCTACGGCCTCGGCCCGGCCTCGGCCTCCGCCTTCAATGTCGACGCCGGCAAGCGCGCCATCTCGGTGATGGGCGATGGCGGCTTCTGGCACAACGGGCTGACCACCTCGGTCGGCAACGCCGTCTACAACAAGCATGACGGCGTCATCATGGTCGTCGACAACTACTATTCGTCGGCGACCGGCGGGCAGGACATATTGTCGTCGCGCGCCGATAATCCGGAGCGCTCGACCAACAACTCCATCGTCAACGCCGTCAAGGGCATCGGCGCCAAATGGGTGCGCCAGATCGACCGCACCTATGACGTGGCGAAGATGCGCGACACGCTGAAGGAGGCGCTGACCTCGAAAGAGGAAGGGCCGAAGATCATAGTCGCCTCCTCGGAGTGCATGCTGAACCGGCAGCGCCGCGAAAAACCCTTGTTCTCCCAGGCGGTGAAATCCGGCCAGCGCATGGTGCGCGAACGTTTCGGCGTCGACGAGGACACCTGCACCGGCGATCATGCCTGCATCCGCCTGTCAGGCTGCCCGTCGCTGTCTCTCAAGCATACCGACGACCCGCTGCGCGACGATCCGGTGGTGGCGATCGACAATACGTGCGTCGGCTGCGGCAATTGCGGCGAAGTCTCGGAGGCGGCGGTGCTGTGCCCGTCCTTCTATCGCGCCGACATCATCTACAACCCCACCCGGCGCGACCGTTTCGCAGCCAGGCTGCGCAACGCCGTCATCGGCTTCCTGCAGCGCCGCCGCGAAGCCAGGCGCGTGGTCTTCGGGTGAACGACATGAGCAGTCCAATGACCACCATATCCGCCGACGACAAGCCGATCTCACTGGCGATCCTTGCCATGGGCGGGCAAGGCGGCGGGGTGCTCGCCGACTGGGTGGTGGCGCTCGCCGAGGCAGAGGGCTGGGTCGCCCAGTCGACCTCTGTGCCCGGCGTCGCCCAGCGCACCGGCGCCACGATCTACTACGTCGAGATGCTGAAGCCCAAAGGCAGTCAGATGCCGGTGCTGTCACTGATGCCGACGCCCGGCGACGTCGATGTCGTGTTGGCAGCCGAATTCATGGAAGCCGGCCGCTCGATGTTGCGTGGACTGGTCACGCCGGACAAGACGACGTTGATCGCCTCGACCCACCGCGCCTATGCGGTCGGCGAAAAGGAAGTGCCGGGCGACGGTACCGGCGATCCCCTGGCAGTCGTCGACGCCTTTGGCGTCGCGGCCAGGAAGACTATTATCTTCGACATGCAGACGCTGGCCGAAAAGAATGGCAGCGTCATCTCGTCGGCGATGTTCGGCGCCTTGGCCGGCGCCAATGTCCTGCCGTTCACCCGCCAGGCCTTCGAGGCTGCGGTGCGCGCCGGCGGCAAGGGCGTCGAGGCCAGCCTTCGTGCCTTTGGCGCCGCCTTCGACCGGGCCCGCGACGGCACGCCTGATAACGTCGCCAGGAAGCCTGAAAAGCTGCTGCCGGACGCACCTCTGTCGGTCGGTCATCCAAAGCTCGACCGGCTGCTCGACCGCATCCATTCCGAGTTCCCGCCAGTGCTGGCGCCGATGCTTTATGCCGGCGCGAAGAAGCTCGTCGACTTCCAGGACCCGCGTTATGCCGAGGAGTATCTCGACACCGCGTCGCGCCTGCTCACGCTTGACCGAAACGCCGGCGGTGAAACCCGGAACTTCGGCTTCAGCCAGGAGATCGCCAAATATCTCGCCATCGCCATGGCCTATGACGATGTCGTGCGGGTCGCCGACCTCAAGACGCGCGCGACGCGTTTCGAACGCGTCCGCAAGGAGATCGGCGCCACCGGCGAACAACTCGTCTACACCACCGAATACATGCACCCGCGCGCCGAGGAGGTTATCGGCACGATGCCGGCGTCCCTCGGCCAGTTCATCGAGAACCGCCCGGCGCTGCTCAAGTTGCTGGAGCGCCTGTTCAGCAAGGGCCGGCGCGTGCGCACCGGTACCGTCGGCTGGTTCTTGGCACTCTATGCGCTCTCCAGCTTGAAGCCGATCCGCCGCACCATGCTGCGCCACAGGCGCGAAATGGCGCATGTCGCAAGCTGGCTGGAAACGGCGTCATCCCTGCTTCCCGCCAATTACGAGCTGGCGTCAGCGGTGGTCGGCAGCCGTCGGCTGGTGAAGGGCTATTCCGACACGCACAGCCGCGGCCAGGGCAAGTTCGACAAGGTGCTCTCGGCGGTGCCTCTGCTGCAAGGACGCGAGGATGGCGGAATCTGGCTCAAGCGCCTCGTTCAGGCAGCGCTGCAGGACGAGGCTGGAAAGTCGCTCGACGGCGCATTGGCGACAGTCCGAAGTTTCGCCTGACCGGTTTGCAGCACCTAGGCCTCGACGTCGGCTTTTGCCTCGCCGGCCTTGTCTGCTGCGTCACCGCCGCCGCCGATCCGGTCGATGTTGCGCAGGACCTTGTGCAGCGTGACGATGAAAGCATCGTATTCGTCGGGCTCGATGCCCTCGAACAGCTGCGAGAAGATGCCGAACAGCACCGGCCAGAATTGCTGGAAGACGTCGCGGCCAGCGTCGGTGATGTGCACTTCGCGCACGCGCATATCGTCAGCGCGCGACTGGCGCCGGACAAAGCCCTGCTCCTCCAGCGAATCGAGCGTTCGGCTCATCGTCGACTGTTCGACAACCGCGAGGAAGGACAGCTCGTTGACCGTCAGTCCCGGCGAGATGGTCAAGAGCGCGATCGCCCGCATCTTCGGCGTGGTCAGGTCGAGCGGGCGCAGCCGTTCCTGCAGGTTGGCATTGTAGCTCGCCGACAGGCGGTTGATGAGGTGCGGAGCGAAGCGGTTGAGCCCGATTTCGCCGAGGCTGGGCAGACGGTTGCCGTCGCCAGCCTCCCTGAACGACCCGGTGAAGTATTTCGTGACCATTGCTACCCGTTCGGCTCGATGGAGTTCGACGCTGTTCGGATTGCCATGAAGCCGATTATCCGGCAACCGTCCAGAGCCTCTCACCTGGCATCAAATGAAAAGGCCGGGCGCCACAAGGCAACCCGGCCCTACGCCGCAAGACGGCTGGTACCATCCAGCTTGCGGCGACAGCGGCGGTGGGAGCCGCCGCAGTCCCCAATGAGGCTTGATCAGGCGCGTGGCGCGAGCGCGAAGGCGCGCACCGGGCTGCCGGTGCCGCCGACGATCTTGAGCGGCGCCACGACCAGCACGGCACCCGTGGCCGGCAGCTTGTCGAGGTTGCACAGGCTGGCGAGGCCATAGCTGCCGACTTCGAGCAGCAGGCTGTGCGCGGGGAACGGCGGATCCATCGCAACCGCGCTGCCGGCATCCGTGCCGACGCATTCGTTGCCGAAGCCGAGCACGCCGCGCTCGACCAGAAGACGAACGCAATCGACGCTCGGCCCGGGCGTATGCGGGCCATTCTCGTCGGCGTTCAGGAAGGCCTCGGTCGAGGTGTTGCGCGGATACCAATCCGAGCGCATCAGCACCCAGGCGCCACGCGGTATCTGGCCATGCACGGCCTCCCAGGCCTTCACGCCATCGGCAGTCAGCAGGAAGTCCGAATTGGCGGCGACCTCCTTCGAACAGTCGATAACGACGCAAGGTGCTACGAAGGACTGCGGCGACACGGTGTCGGTGGTGCCCTGGGCGACGTCCTTGCCGGAGATCCAGTGCACCGGGGCATCGAAATGGGTGCCGGTGTGCTCGCCGAGCTCCATCCAGCCCCAGGCCCACCACGGACCGTTGGCATCATAGCGCGAGATCTCGTGCATCTTGAACTTCGGCGTGTTCCTGGCGAAATCCGGCGGCAGGTACAGGACCGGCGTATCTGGCCCCAGCGGCGCGGTCAGGTCGACGATCTGGACCGCGCCCGTGGCGATTGCCGACGCGAAATCGGCCAGCGTCTGGTTGGCTGTCATCTTGGCTCTCCTCCTCTTTGCCCGGTCCGGAAGGCCAGGTTTGCTTCAGCCTAATCAAGTCATATGCATTTGCAAATATTATTTTTGGTCAGATGCCAACACAGCCGGCATCCTTCAAGCTCGAATATCCCCGCATGCATGGTTCCTGCCGGATTTGACTGACCACGGGGCAGCTGTCGAGATGCCCGCGGGCCTGACCTTGGCCCCGGCAGGCCGCCGCATCGTGCCTGCGTTCGGCTTCAGAGCAGGTGAAAATCTTCCGATACGGCACAAATTCTACAAAAATCTGAAATACGGACGCTTCGTTTTTGTGCTGCGACACGCGGCTACGAAAGACGCTGCTAAACAAATCAAACATCTGATTACAATCACGTATTTCGACATTTTCCCCGCAGTTGTCGCCTCAAGTCAATGTCTTTCGGCCTCGCTTTACAACCGTAAAATTTTGTGCGCTTATGATCAAATGATGGAAGTGAGGAACGTTTCCGCGACGGCTTGACCAACGGGCACCAAGGCCTGAGACGAGCACGCGGCTGCCATCATCCAAACAAGGGGAACGGACTGATGAACAAAACCAAGGGTCTGATGCTGGCCAGCCTGCTTGCGGCCACCGCATTTTCCACCACCTCGGCAATGGCCGAAGACGCCGCATGCCCGGTCAAGATCGGCGGCGTGCTGTCGCTGACCGGCTCGATGGGTGCCGTCGGCAAGAACATCGCCAACAGCGCCCAGCTCGCCATCGCCAACATCAACGAGGGCGGCGGCGTCAAGGGCTGCCAGGTCGAGTTCGTGCTGCGCGACGACCAGGGCCAGCCCAACGTCGGCGTCGACGCCGCCAAGTATCTCGTCGATGTCGAGGGCGTGAAGGCACTGTCGGCCAGCATCGGCAGCGGCGTCACCATCCCGATCCTGACTTCAGTGGCTGCACCCTCGCAGATCCCGCAGATCGCCTGCTGCGCCTCGGCGCCGACGCTGACCACGCTTGCCCAGGAAGGCAAGACCGGCGGCTTCTTCTTCCGCACTTTCCCGGGCGTCAAGAATCTCGCCTATCCGCCGGCCAAGATCGCCGCCGACCGCGGCCTCAAGCGCATCGCCATGATCTATGTGAACACCGACTACGGCGCGAGCCTGGTCAAGGACTTCACCAAGGCAACCGAGAAGTTCGGCGGCCAGGTGGTCAAGGCCGTGGCCTTCAACGAAAACCAGGCCTCCTATCGCGCCGAAGTGTCGGCGGCACTGGCCGAGAAGCCGGACGCGATGTTCCTCGTCGCCTTCCCGCAGGACGGCGCCACCATTGCCCGCGAGTGGATTTCGCTCGGCGGCTCGCAGGAGCTGATCCTCAACAACGCCCTGCGCAGCCCTGACTTCGTCAAGGCCGTCGGCGCCAAGTATCTGAACAAGGCATTCGGCACCGACAACGCCTCGGCGGAAAGCCCCTCGCTCGAGCAGTTCAAGGCAGCCTTCAAGGCCGCCCACAACGCCAGCGCCGACGGCCCCGGCATCTCCAACGAATATGACGCCGTGACCATCCTCGGCCTCGCCATGAACATCGCGCCCGACCTGAAGGGCGCTTCGATCCGCGACGCCATCCGCAAGACGCAGGCACCCGACGGTGAGGCGATCGGCACCGGCCCTGCCGAGTTCAAGAAGGCGCTGGAGCTGATCAAGGCAGGCAAGCCGATCAAATATGTCGGTGCGCTCGGCCCGATCGAGTTTGACGTCAATGGTGACATCAGCGGCCCGGCACTATCGTGGCACATCGAAGGCGAGGAACTGGTCATCGACAAGACCATCGGCAACGAGGACATGAAGAAGCTGTTCGCGGAAATCGACGGTTAAGACAGGCACCGGACGGGCATGACCAGCTACACGCTATCCCACTGGGGCACCTATGAGGTCGAACCCCGTGGAAACGGTTTGCCCGCCCTGAAGCCATTCAGGCGCGATCGGGACCCGAGCCCGATCGGCCTCTATCAACTCGACCCGGCGCTCGACAGGCTCCGGGTCCGGCGACCGGCCATACGCAAGAGCTGGCTCGAGCATGGCCCGGGGGCTTCACCGGAGCGTCGCGGCATCGATCCCTTCGTCGAAGTCGAATGGGACCATGCGCTCGACCTCACTGCCGCAGAGATCGACCGCGTGCGCACCACCTACGGCAATGCATCGATTTTCGGTGGTTCCTATGGCTGGTCGAGTGCCGGCCGCTTTCACCACGCGCAAAGCCAGGTACACCGCTTCCTGAATGCCGCCGGCGGCTATGTCCGGCATGTCGATTCCTACAGCCTGGGTGCGGCCAACGTCGTGCTGCCGCATATCGTTGCGAGCATGGACGAACTGATGGCCGGCCATTCCTCCTGGGACACGCTGGCGGCCCATTGCGAGCTGTTCGTCAGCTTCGGCGGCGTGCCGGTCAAGAATTCACAGATCAATGCCGGCGGCGTCGCGCTGCACGGCGTGCCGGCGGGCCTGGCCGGCATGCGCGCGGCCGGCACGCGCTTCGTCAACATCGGCCCGGTGCGCGACAATTTCGGCACGGTCGCCGATGCGGCGGAATGGATCGCCTGCCGGCCCAACACCGACACCGCCCTGATGCTGGCGCTGGCCTGGGTGCTGTTCAGCGAGAACCTGCACGACAAGGCATTCCTCGAACGCTGCTGTACCGGCTTCAAAACCTTCGTCCCCTATCTCACCGGAGCCACCGACAGTGTGCCGAAGACACCCGAATGGGCCGAAGCGATCAGCGGCGTGCCGGCCGGAACCATCTTCGATCTTGCCCGCCACATGGCATCGGCACGCACGATGCTCAATGTTTCGTGGTCCATGCAGCGCGCCAGCCATGGCGAACAACCCTACTGGATGGTGGTGACGCTGGCGGCGATGCTCGGCCAGATCGGTACTCCCGGCGGCGGTTTCGGTGTCGGTTATGGCGCGGCAAATCTTGTCGGCAGCGCCCACACCCGCATCAAGGGGCCGACGCTGTCGCAGCTCAAGCCGGGCATTCCCGACTTCATTCCTGTCGCGCGCATCGCCGACATGCTGCTCAATCCCGGCGCGCCCTTCACCTACAACGGCAAGACGCAGAATTACCCCGACATCCACCTGATCTACTGGGCCGGCGGCAACCCGTTCCACCATCACCAGGATCTCAACCGCCTGCTCACGGCCTGGCAGAAGCCCGACACCGTCATCGTCAACGAGCAGTACTGGACGCCGACGGCCAAGCGCGCCGACATTGTCTTGCCGGCGACAATCTCGCTCGAACGCGACGATATCGGTTCCGCCACGCTGGAGGCCTTCATCGTTGCCATGAAGCAAGCAGTGCCGCCGGCGGGAGAGGCGCGCGACGACTACGCCATCTTCGCCGAATTGGCCGAGCGACTCGGCTGCGGCGAAACCTTCTCGGAAGGGCTCGACGCCGCCGGCTGGCTGTCGCGGCTCTACGAGGAATGCCGGCCGCTCAATCGCACGCGGGGGCTCGACCTGCCCGATTTCGAAACCTTTTGGCGCGACGGGCTGATCGACCTGACCCCGCTCGACCGTCCCGTGACCATGCTTGCCGATTTCGTCGCCGATCCGGAGCGCAAACCGCTCGGTACACCGTCGGGCAAGATCGAGATCTTCTCGCAGCGTATCGCCGGCTTCGGCCTGGACGACTGCCCCGGCCATGCGACCTGGATGGCACCGGCGGAGTGGCTGGGCGGCGGGCTCGCCACCAAATATCCGCTGCACCTTCTGACCGACCAGCCGGCGCGCCGGCTGCACAGCCAGCTCGACGCCAGCCCCTACAGTGCCGGCGGCAAGTCGAATGGCCGCGAGCTGGTCTACATGAACCCTGGCGATGCCGCGCAACGGGGGCTGGAAGAGGGCCAGATCGTCGAGCTCTACAACGACCGCGGCCGCTGCCTGGCTGCGGTGACGATCACCGGCGACATCATGCCCGGCGTGGCGCGACTCAACACCGGTGCCTGGTTCGATCCAGACCCTGAGACCGGGCTTGAAAAGCATGGCAACCCGAACGTGCTGACGCTCGACGTGCCGGCGTCCGGCCTGTCGCAAGGCTGCAGCGCCCAGACGTGCCTTGTCGAGATCGCCGCCTTTGTCGGCCCGCTGCCACCTGTCACCGCCTTTTGCCTGCCGGAATTCGCGACATCATGACCACCGCACAGAGCGCACCGCACCAACACATGCGTACGGTGTGGTGGCAAACCGCCAATCCGGCCCCTGTCACCCAGCCCTTGCGCGCTACAAGCAAGGTCGACGTCGCGATCATCGGCGCCGGCTTCACCGGCCTGACCGCTGCACTCCACCTCGCCCGACGCGGCGCGCGTGTTGCCGTGCTCGAGGCAGAGATGATCGGCAGCGGCGCGAGCGGGCTCAATGCAGGTTTCGTGGTGCCGAATTTCGCCAAGGCAGACCCTGCGGCGGTGGTTGGCAAGCTTGGCGAGGAACGCGGCCACAGGCTGCTGCAGATGATCGGTGGCGGCGGCGATCGCGTCTACGCGACCATCCGCGAACACGGCATCGCTTGCGATGCCGAGCAGGTCGGCTGGATGCACGTCGCGCACTCGGAAAAGATGCTCGGCATTCTCGAACGCCGGGCGGAAGCCTGGCAGGCGCTGGGCCGTCCGGTGCGCATGCTCGACGCTACAGAGGCGCGCCGCCGCGCCAGCCTCAAGCATAATGCCGGTGCCCTCATCGACGGCAGTGGCGGCACGCTGCATCCGCTCAACTACGCCTACGGGCTGGCGGACGCAGCTATGAATGCCGGTGCCGTTATCCACGAGGGCGCAGCTGTCCATGCCGTTGAACGATCAGGCAATGGCTGGCGGCTGACCAGCAGACAAAGCACGATCGACGCCGATACGGTCCTGCTATGCACCAATGCCTCGGAACAGGGCGCTGCCCGCCGCCTCGGCCGCATCGTCGTGCCGCTGCGCGTCTACCAGATTGCCACCGCCCCGCTCGACGAGGTCACGGTGCGGCGCATTTCGCCGGAGCGGAACCCCGTCGCCGACACGCGTGCCAACCTCTTCACCTTCAGGCTCGACCGCGACAACCGGCTGATCAGCGGCGGCATGTCGATGCTTCCGCTCGGCGCCGAACCGCGCATGGCAACAATGATCGCCGGCCGCCTGCAGGCCGAACTCGGCTTGCCGCGACTGCCTGTCGTGGAAAGCATCTGGCGCGGCACCGCCGCCATGACCACCGACTTCCTGCCGCATGTCTATGAATTCGGTCCGCGCTTCATCGGCGGCATCGGCTGCAACGGCCGTGGCATCGCCCTGACGGCGATGCTCGGCGAGGTGCTGGCCGACGGTGCATCGGGCACGCCGCTCGACGCGTTGCCAATCCCGCAGGCTTCGCCGCGCGCCCTGCCGTTTCGCAGTTTCGCCGCCGCTGCCCCGTCGGTCGCCATCGCCCAGGCCAGGTGGCAGGACCGGCGCCAGGGATTGTAATCGCCTGATACGACGGCATATCTGTCTGGCCTCGCAAAGGAGCCATTTTCAATGCTGATCCTCAACCGGCAAGCCGTTGCGGCCGCCTTGCCCATGGCCGACTGCATCGACGCGATGCGCGCAGCACTCGCTGATTTCGCCACCGGCGGCTACCGGCTGTTCCCGCGCCAGCAGCTCAATGCCGGCCCCGGCGAGGTGCTGATGGGGCTGATGCCGACATTCTCGCTGGCCGGCGGCGAGAAGCTCTGGTGCCTGAAAGATGTGCTGGTCGCGCATGACAATGCGGCGCGCGGCCTCGACAACCACCAGGGCGCGGTACTGCTCAATGACGGCGAGACCGGCCAGTTGCGCGCCGTGCTCGACGCCACCGAAATCACCGCCCGCCGCACCGCAGCCACTTCGGCCGTGGCAACGGCGGCGCTGGCCCGGCCCGGCGCCAGGACCGTCGCCATCCTCGGCACCGGAACGCAGGCAGAGACGCATATCGAAGCGATGCGGCATGTCATCCCAGACGCTGTCTTCGTGCTCTGGGGCCGCTCGTCCGACAAGCTTGTGGAACTTGCCCGCAAAAGCGGTGCCGAGGTGGCCGACAGTGCGCAGGCGGCGGTCGCCGACGCCGACGTCGTCTGCACGCTGACCGGCTCGAAGGAGCCGATCGTCGAGCTTGGCTGGCTGAAGCCAGGCTGCCACATCAATGCCGTCGGCTCGAGCAATCGCAATGCGCGCGAGCTTGGCGACGACATCGTCGCAGCCTCGGCCTTCTTCGTCGATTCGCGCAGCCAGGCCGCCATCGAGTGCGGCGAGCTGCTGCAGCCGCTCGAACGCGGCGTGATCGGTCCCGACCATGCCCGTGCCGAGCTCGGCGAGGTGCTCGCCGGACTGCGGCCCGGGCGCTCGTCGCCTGAGGAACTCACCGTGTTCAAGTCGCTCGGCATTGCCGTGGAGGATGCTGCGGCGGCCATCCGCGCCGTGAGTAACGCGACCGACAGGGGCCTCGGCCAACGGGTCGACTGGTAGAGCCTTCGCAGGCAAACAGCTCATGCGCGTCGTGCCGGCTTGATACCGCGCGGCGCGATTTCTATGCTATGTGCACATTCATCGTTTGATCAAAAGAGGAAGCTGGATGAGCGTCGATTTCCTGGAGCCTGTTTCGTCGCGCTCGACGATTCAGGACGGTATCTATCGGCAGCTGCGAAAGGCGCTGATGTCGGGTCATTTCGATCCCGGCCAGACACTGACCATCGCGATGCTATCCGACACGTTCAAGACCAGCCACATGCCGGTGCGCGAGGCGCTGCGTCGCCTGATCGCGGAGAACGCGCTGGTGGTGCTGACCACCGGCTCGGCGCAGGTTCCCACCGTAAGCCTGGCGGCACTGGACGATCTGTGCCTGACGCGCATAGCGCTGGAAACGCTTGCGGCCAAGCTCGCCACCGAACGCTCGACGCCGGCCGACCGCAAGACCTTCCGGCATCTCGTCGAGGAGCATGAGGCCGCCGCCAATGACCGGAATCTCGAAGAGATGCTGGCCCGGAACCAGGAGCTGCATTTCGCCGTCTACGACTGCTGCGGCTCGCCCGTCATCACCCAGTTCATCCAGAGCCTGTGGCTGCGCTTCGGCCCCTATATGCGCATGCTGTCGGGCCATATCGAACCGGTTCTGGTCTCCGGCAAGTACCAGCCGAGCTCGCATCATCGCGACCTGATCGAGGCTATGGATGCGGGCGACGCCCGTGCCGCCGCCAAGGCGATCAAGGGCGACATCGAGACGACGCAAGCGCTGCTGCGCCGGCTGTGCAAGGAAGCTGTCGAGACGAACTGACCCGGCCAGATCGAACCGGTTCTGGTCTCCGGCAAGTACCAGCCGAGCTCGCATCATCGCGACCTGATCGAGGCTATGGATGCGGGCGACGCCCGTGCCGCCGCCAAGGCGATCAAGGGCGACATCGAGACGACGCAAGCGCTGCTGCGCCGGCTGTGCAAGGAAGCTGTCGAGACGAACTGACCCGGCCAGCGCGCCAGCGCCGGCCCCGTTCAGGCCTGACGCTCAGGCGGCATGCCGCGAGGTGACCGGCTGCTCGCCGATCAGGCCACGCGGACGCAGCAACAGCACGAGCACCAGCGCCAGGCCGATGATCATCGCCTGAGCAGCACCGCCATAGATCTGGAACTGTTCGGGCAACATCTTCGACGACGCCGCGCCGATGGCACTCCAGATGCCCCAGACAACGATCGCGCCGAGGATGGCGCCGCGATTGTTGCCGCTGCCGCCGATGATCAACATGGTCCATATCTGGAAGGTCAGGATCGGCAGGAAGTCGAACGGGCTGACGAAGCCGATGAAGCTGGCATAAAGCGCACCGGCAAGCCCCATCAGCGTCGAGCCGATGACGAATGCCTGCAGGCGGAAGCTGCGGGTGTTCTTGCCCAGCGTCTCGGCGGCGACCTCGTCTTCGCGGATCGCCTTGAGCACGCGTCCCCACGGCGAACGCGCGATGCGCTCGAGGGCGACATAGGCGACGGCCAGGATCACCACCACGACTGCCAGGTAGCCGAGATTGTTGGCGAGCGGCGTCGCAAACAGGCCACGGAACGGATTGGGGATCGAGGCAATGCCCATCGTGCCGCCGGTCAAGGCTTCGAAGTTGGTGGCGACGAGCTGGATGGTGACGGCGATGCCGAAGGTGGCGACCGCGAGATAGTCGCCACGCAGCCGGACCGTCGCCATCCCGGTGATGAGGGCCGCGAGTGCCGCGGCAGCCATCGCGCCGACCAGGCCGACGATCCAGGGCAGTTCGAAATTGCCGAGCAGCTCAGGCCGCGCCGGCGCCGTCAGGATCGCGAAGGTGTAGGCACCGATGGCGTAAAAGCCGACGATACCGGCGTTGAACAGGCCGGTGCCGCCCCATTGCAGGTTGAGCCCAAGGGTCGCGATGCCGAGGATCAGCGCGACGGTGAGGAAGAATACGAGATACGAAACAAATCCGATCATCTGAGCCTCACACGCGTGCCGACCTGGAGAACAGACCTTGCGGCCTGAGGTAGAGGATGATGAGCAGCAGGCCGAAGGGCACCGCCGCCTTGTAGCCGGTAGGTATGACCAGCGCCGACAGGCTTTCGGCAAGACCGACGATCAGGCCGCCGGCGACCGCGCCAAACAGGCTGCCGGTGCCACCGAGGATCGCCGCTGTGAACAATGCAAGAAGCATGTTGAAGCCCATCTCCGGGCGGATCTGCACGGTCAATCCTGCAAAGACGCCGGCAATGGCGGCGAGGGCGCCACTGAGCATCCAGGTCCAGCGCACCACCTTGGCGATGTCGATGCCGCAGACCTGCGACAAAGCCGGGTTCTCCGCCATCGAGCGCATGGCGACGCCGATGCGGCTGAACTTGAGGAACAGGTGCAACGCCACCACCAACGCCACCGTCAGCACGAGGACAAGCACCTGGTCGGGCATCAGCCGGACATTTGGCAGGATTTCGAGCGAGATCTGCAGCTCTTGGCCATAGTAGTGCGCGTCCGCGCCCCAGACGAAGAGCACCAGATTGCGCAGGATCAGCGCGATGCCGAAGCTGGCGAAGACCAGTGTCAGGCTGCCGGCGCGACGCTTGCGGAGCTTGGAAAAAACGAGCGCGTCGGCGGCGATGGCGATCAGCCCGGTGCCGACGCAGGACACCAGGATGGCCACGAGCAGCGGCCAGCCAAAGGAAAACGGGCCGATGGGCTGGCCGGCGGGCAGGAAAGCCACCACGGCAAAAGCCAGGTAGGCGCCCCAGGTCAGCATTTCGGCATGGGCGAAATTGGCGAATTTCAGCATATGCGCGCACAGCGAATAGCCTATTGCCCCGAGCGCGAGGATGCCGCCGGTCAAGAGACCGTCGGCGATGGCTTGTCCAATCATGATTTCCTCCGGAAGCCCAGGAATGCTTCGGCAATGGCGTCGTTGTCGAGCAGATCGGCGGCCGTTCCCGTCATGTGGTTGCGGCCCTCGACCAGGACATAGGCACGGTCGGAAACCCGAAGGGCTGCCTTGGCGTTCTGCTCCACCATCAGCACCGCAACGCCACTCTTGGCGAGGCGGCGCAGGTCGTCGAGCACCTCGTGGACGATCTTGGGCGCCAGCCCCGCCGTCGGCTCGTCGAGCATGATGACGCGCGGATCGGTCATCAGAGCGCGCGCCACCGCGAGCATCTGGCGCTGGCCGCCGGAGAGCACGTTAGCCGCGGCGCGGCGACGGTCGGCCAGAGCGGGAAAATGCTCGAAGGCCCGTTGCACGCGCTCGCGCAACAGCGAACGCGGCAAAGTGTGGCCGCCGCTGATCAGGTTGTCCTCGATCGACAGCGAGGAAAAGACGTTGCTGGTCTGCGGCACGAAACCCACGCCAGCGGCGATGATCTCGTGCGTCGGCAGCCCCGAGATGCGCTGGCCGCCGAGCTTGACCTCGCCGCCCTCGACCAGCACCAGGCCGGCCAGCGCCTTGAGGAAGGTTGACTTGCCGGCGCCGTTCGGGCCGATCAGGGTAACCAGTTCGCCGGCGTCGATTGTGACCGAGATGTCGAAGACGATCGGCATGCCGGGGATGTAGCTGGCGCGCAGGTTGCGCGCCTCGCAGACGGGCGCGCTCATGCCAGTTCCCCCACCGTTACGTCACCAAGATAGGCATCAATGACGCGCTGCTCCTTCATCACGCCGGCCGGATCGCCCTCGAATATCACCCGGCCCTGCGCCATCACCACGATGTGGCGGCAGATACGCATCACCATGTCCATGTTGTGCTCGACGATGAGGAAGGCGACGCCGCGCTCGTTGAGCGCCACGATCTTGTCGATCAGCGTTTCGATGAGCGTCGGATTGACGCCCGCCGTCGGTTCGTCGAGCAGGATCAGCGGCGGGTCGACCATCATGACGCGGGCAAGTTCGAGCAGCTTCTGCTGCCCGCCCGAAAGCACGCCGGCAAGGTCGCGCGCCTTGTCGGCGAGACCGGTAAAGGCGAGCACCTCCATCGCCCGTTCGCGGGCCCGGCGTTCCTCGCTCGCGACCAGCCTGCCGCGGAACCAGTTGTTCCAGAAGGTCTCACCCGACTGGCCGGTGGCCGACAGCATGACGTTTTCGAGCACTGACATCTCGGGAAATGGCCGCGGGATCTGGAAGGTCCGCGCCAGGCCAGCGCGGAAGATCTTGTCGGGGCGGAGCCCCGAAATGGGCCTACCGTCGAAGATCACCTCGCCGGCGCTCGGCTGAACCTCACCGGCAATGAGGCCGAACAGCGTACTTTTGCCGGCGCCGTTGGGGCCGATCAGGCCGGTGATCTGGCCTGCCTTGACCGCTATGTCGACACCGTCCACGGCCTTGAGCGCACCAAAGCTCCTCGAAAGGCCTCGGGTCTGCAGGATGACATCGCCGGTCTGTGTCATGCACTGCCCCGCTTTGCTTCGCTGGCCGGCGCGCCGTCGCGTCCGTCCCAGAGATTGTTGAAGAACCTGGACAGCCGGTCCATGCCTTCGTCCAGCCGCTCCAGGCTTTCGGAGCCGAAGCAGACGCGAAGATGGCCTTCGCCGGATTGACCGTAGAAGCTGCCCGCCTCGACGACCACATCTGCCTCGTCGAGAATCCTTTCGGCAAGCGCCTGCGACGGAATGCCGAAGGCCGAGATATCAGGGAATGCGTAGATCGCGCCTTGCGGCGACGGGCATTTCACGCCCGGCATCTGGTTCAGGCGGCGGACGACAAGATCGCGCTTCTGGCGGTCGTGATCGACAAGTTCGGCAAGCACTTCGCAAGGGCCGGTGATCGCAGCACGACCACCGGCCTGGATAAATGTATTGACGTGGGTGGCGTCGTTGGCGGTGATCTTGAGCAGCCCGGGCATCGCCCAGGCCGGTGCGACCATGTAGCCGAGACGCCACCCATCCATGGCAAAGGATTTGGTGAATGCAAAAGCGGTGATGGTGCGCTCGGCCATGCCGGGCAGTGCCGCGATGCTGACATGCTCGCGACCGTCATAGACCATGTCTTCGTAGACCTCGTCGGAAATGACGAGCAGGTCGCGCCGGATCGCCAGTTCGGCGAGGCCTTCGAGCTCGGTGCGCGAATAGACGCGGCCGGTCGGGTTGACCGGATTGACCAGCACGATCATCCGGGTGCGCTCGGTGATGGCGGCCTCGATCAGCTCGGGCTTGAGGGCGAAGTCGTCAGCGGCATCCAGCGTCACGAACACCGGCTTGGCACCGGCCAGCTCGATCTTGCCGATATGCTGGGGGTAGAACGGGTCGAGCAGGATCGCTTCGTCGCCCGGATCGAGCAACGCCAGGAACGCCGCGAACGAGGCGTGCGTCAGGCCGTTGGTGACCAGGATGTCGGCCAGGGTCACATCCATGCGGTTCTGGTTGCGCAGCTTTTCGGCCAGTGCCGCGCGGAAGCTCGCTGTCCCCTTGAGGTCGCTGTAGTGGACGTCGCCGGCCAGGATGGCCGTGATCGTCGCCTGCTTGATGTGCTCGGGCGTATCGGCAGCCGGGCGGCCAAGCTCGAGATGGATGAGGTCACGCCCGCTGCCGGCAAGTGCCGCCGCCTTCTGGTACATGCCGAATGACTTCTGTGGCGTCTGGGAGATACGCCGCGCGACCCGCTTCATTGTTCCACCTGGCTGATGTTTGCCGCAGCGCCGGCCTGGCGGCGCGCGATGACTTCGATCTCGACCTTGATCTCTTCGACGGGGAAACCGCAGATGATGGTCGTGTTGGTCGGCCGCGGATCGGCGAAGGTCGCGCCGAGCACGCGCGAGACGGCCATGACGTCGTCGCGGCTGGCGAGGTAGACGCGCACCGAAACGATGTCGCGCAAGCCGGACCCTGCTTCCGCCAATGCCGCTGCGATGATGTCGAGCGCGCGCCGCGCCTGGGCTTCGGCCTCGGGCGCAAAGCCGCCAATGGCTGGATCATGGCCGGCCGTGCCTGAAACGAAGATCCACTCGCCGTCGACAAGCGCCCTTGAATAGCCCGCGAGCTCCTCGAATGGAGAGCCGGAGTAGATCGCTTTTCTTGTCATCGGCGCCTCTATTTTGCACGCTCATTTGATCAAACCATCATCGTGATAACGCAAGTTCGCGATGAGATCAACCGCCTGGAGACGGCGTGGGCATTTTGGCTTGAGGGCCGGAAGGCACAGGGCGCGAAACATCGAGGCTGGACGCCGGTGCTTGGATATTGGGTCCAGCATGGACCGGCGAGCAGTCACTTGCGCGTGACCCACGCCGATTCCGCGTAACAAAGCCACATCCATCTCCGTATCCTGTGTTGGCGGGCTTCGTTCGGCCAGGTCGAGCGAGCCCTGGCGTCCCTCAAGAACGCAGCCAGGAACGAACTGGAGCAGTTGGATGACTAGGGAATCTTCGACAGCAAGAAAGATCGCGGCCAAGCCGGCATTCTGGCTGTCAGCGGCGGTTGCGGCGCTTGGCGCCTGGGCTCTGACGACACCGAGTGCCGCGCAGGAGGGCATCAAGATTCCGGCGCCAGTGCTCGACGCACCGGCGCAAGGCAACTCGACGGTGGCGGTGCTGGCAGGCGGCTGCTTCTGGGGCGTTCAGGGAGTGTTCCAGCACGTCGAGGGCGTCACGAACGCCGTGTCAGGCTACGCCGGCGGCGACAAGCAGACGGCCCAATACAACGTCGTGGGCAGCGGCTCGACCGGTCATGCGGAGTCGGTCAGGATCACCTTCGACCCGCACAAGATCAGCTACGGCCAAATTCTGCAGGTCTACTTCTCGGTCGCGCACGATCCGACCGAGCTCAATCGCCAGGGACCAGACACCGGCACGCAATACCGGTCGACGATCTTCCCGGCCGATGCCGAACAGGCGAAGGTCGCCAAGGCCTATGTTGCCCAGCTCGACAAGGCCAAGGTCTTTGACGCCGCCATCGCGACGACGATCGAACCGGGTCGTGCCTTCTACAGGGCCGAGGACTATCACCAGGATTTCCTGACCCTGAACCCGACCTATCCTTACATCGTCTACAACGACCTGCCGAAGATCGAGAACCTCAAACGCCTGTTCCCGGATCGCTACCGCAGCGACCCGGTGCTGGTCTCGGAGGCCAAGGCATCCAACTGATGACAAAGGGCGTTCCTCCAGAGGCGGCATCTTGGCGCGATGTGCCGGACCGGAACGTCCCAAACATGCGCCTGGAACAACCGTGTGAGTGAAGCCTAGTCCTGCTTCGGAAACCAGCCACCACCGGCGCTGCGGCTGAGACGCGGCGAGGTAATGGCGCCGTGGATATGGGCGATGTAGCCGGCATCGAGTTCGGTGATCGCCTGGCGCCAGACATCGCCCTGCAGCATGCCGAAAATGGCCGCGACCGGCCGGATGCCAGCTTTGGCCAACAGCTTCAACACCGCCAGCATCGACGTCCCGGAACTGATGACATCGTCGACGACCAGCACCCGTCGTTCTTCGAGCAGCGGCAGCATGCGGGGGTCGAGATAAAGCCGCTTGGCGTGCTCCGGACTGGTGATCGAGCTCATCGGCTCGGACAGGTCCTCGCTGTACCAGAACTTCCTGGAGGTCCCGAGCGCCACCATCCTGTCATGCCCGAGACGCCGGGCAACTCCATTGGCCAATGGCAGGCCGAGCGTCGGCACGCCGATGACGACCTCGGGCGCGTAGGCCCGGGCATGGGTCGCCATGGCATCCGATAGCGCATCCTCGACCGCGAAGCTCGCCTGGTTGACGATCATCGAGGCCACTGCCTGGCTGCCATCGCCCGGCAGGACGCGGACGGGTAGCGCGATCTGGCGTCCGTCGGGCAGCGATGCCGGATAGAGGTCGCGGAAGCCGTCGTCCGTTGCGGTGTCGAACGTGCCCGCGGGATAAACTGTCTGCCAGAATTGATGCGGAGCGAGTGGCACAACGGGCCTTTCTGTTGCAGAAGGGGACAGGCGGCGTCGATGGCCCTGGGCGCCTGAGATTGCAGAACCGGGCCGAACGGAGTTTGCGTGATGACATCGACGGCCGGGCACGACAAGGGCGAAATCGAGATGCTGACGGCGCTGCGCCGCGACATCCACGCCCATCCCGAGCTGGGCTTCGAGGAACTACGCACATCAGGCATCGTGCAGAAGATACTGGTCGAGGCCGGCATCTCGGTGCAGACAGGGCTTGGCAAGACCGGCGTCGTCGGCACGCTGAAGCTCGGTGATGGCTCGCGGCGCATCGCGTTGCGCGCCGACATGGACGCGCTCGCCATGCCCGAGATGGCCGAAGACCGGGCCTACAAGTCGACCGTGTCAGGCAAGATGCACGCCTGCGGCCATGACGGCCATACCGTGATGCTGCTGGGTGCCGCCCGCGAACTCGCCCGTCGCAAGAGTTTTTCCGGCACGGTGCATTTCATCTTCCAGCCCGCCGAGGAAGGTCGTGGCGGCGCCAGGGCGATGATCGAGGACGGCTTCTTCAAGCAGTTTCCGGTCGATGCGGTCTACGGCCTGCACAACATGCCCGGCATCGCGGCCGACAGCATGGCCGTGGTTTCAGGGCCGCAGCTTGCCTCCTCCGACCGCTGGACCGTCACCTTCAAGGGCATCGGCACCCATGGCGCGAAGCCGCATCTCGGCCGCGACGCAATGACGGCAGCCGGCCAGTTCCTGACGGCACTCCACACCATCGTCGCGCGCCGGGTCGACCCGCTGCAGCCGGCGGTGGTCAGCGCCTGTGCCATGGAAGCCGGCAGCTTCGAAGCGCTCAACGTCATCCCCGATCTGGTCAAGATCGGCGGCACGTCGCGGGCCTATTCCGGCGGCGTGCGCGACCAGCTGGAAGAAGAAATCGGCGCGCTCGCCGAGGGCTCCGCACGGCTCTACGGCATCGCGGCGGAGTACCGCTATTTCAGGCAGATGCCACCTGTCGTGAACGACAAGGACGCTACCCGGCGTGCGCTGGCGGCGGCACAGGCAGCACTCGGCATCGACAAGGTGATGACCGAGTTCCCGCCCTCGACAGCCGGCGATGACTTCGCCATGTTCTGCCAGGAGGTGCCGGGCGCCTATGTCTGGCTCGGCAACGGCCCCGCCGTCGACGGCGCCCTGCACCACAACAGCCGCTACGACTTCAACGACGACGCGCTGGCGAGCGGCGTGAAGTTCTGGACGACGCTGGTCGAGCAGGAACTGGCGGCATAGTTTCCGGTCGCTCGGGGGCAAGCGCGCAAGGCCGTCATCCCATGAACACCACTCAAACGCTGTCGGCCCCCACTCCGGTTTGCTTCGCAAACCACCTCTTCCCCGTTCGACGGGGGGGAGAGGAAGGCCGCTGCAGGGTCACCACCCTTTCCTCTACCGCCCGAAATTGGGGGCGAGGAACCCAAGTTCTGAAAGGTAGCGCCCTACGAGATCGGCGTTTCCTCTCCCTCACGAAGTGGGGGAGGCATGACGAGGGTTACTCCGCCTTCAGCCTGTCATAGAGCAGCTTCAACACCGCGGTGCTCTCGACTTTCAGCGCCACCGAAACCGCGGCTCCGTCGTCCGAAACCGTCAGCGCCCCGGCATCACGCGTCGCGCCGGTATCGACGACAAGCTTCAGCGTCTCGCAGCCAAACAGCGCCTCATCGAGCGCCAGCAACATGACGCAGGGGTCGTGCAGCGGCCGGCTTTCGCCGCCAGTGGTCGACTGGAAATAAGCATCGATCAGCGCGCCGGAAGCGACAGCCGCCGGCACATCAGATGCCTGCAGCATGGCCGTGTCGTCGCGCGTGGCGCGAACCTTGCGGGTAACGTCGAGCGGGATCAGCGTCATGTCGAGCCCGGCGGCGAAGACGATCTCGGCGGCTTCCGGATCTGCGGCGATATTGAACTCGGCGCGCGGGCCGATGTTGCCCGGCTCGTGCACCGCGCCACCCATGGCGATGACGCGGCCGATGCGGCCGGCGGCCTCCGAGTACTCGGTGACGAGGCGAGCGATGTTGGTCAGCGGGCCGAGCGCCAGGATGTCGACGGTGTCGGTTTCCGCGGCATGGAGCGTGTCGCGCAGCCAGGTGACTGCGTCGCCGGCCACGGGCTGTGAAAGCGCATCGGGGAAGGCCACACCGCCGAGGCCGTCATTGCCGTGAATGTCTGCGGTGTCGAACCCCTTGCGCGAAAGCGGCCCGGCGGCACCGGCGATGACAGGCACGTCGACCCGGCCCTCAAGCGCGAGGATGCGGCCGGCATTGCGCGTCGTCGTTGCAATGCCGATGTTGCCGGCGACCGTCGTGATGCCGATGACGTCGAACTCGGCCGACTTCAGCGCCAGCAGGATCGCCACCGCATCGTCGATGCCGGGATCGGTGTCGATGATCACCTTGCGGGTGGGTTTCAGCTGCATGGCGCGACCTTTCATTCCAGTCTCAAATCAAGTCGGTCTGGCTTCACATCATCGCATCGGGGGAATCAAGTCGAAATGCTTGTCCCAGCACCGCTCGACCGCTCTATGCTGGCACAGTGGAAACGGGTTCCGATTTCGCCGGTGATGCAGTAGAGGCGAGGCCATGATCAAGACAGCTCCTTTGCCCGCCGACCTCCTCATCGATCCCGCCGACGAAATCCTGATCAGGCAGGACCTCGTGCTTGTTGCCCTCGGCAAGCGCGAAGCCGATCGCCTCGTCCGGCTCGGCCGCGTGCTCGACGTGCATACCGGCACCTGGATGGACGATTGCGAAGTGGCGATCCGCGGCAGGCGCATCGCCCATGTCGGCCCTGCCGGCAGCTTCACGGGCACGGCGCGCGAGACCATCGACCGCACACATCTGGCTGCGGTGCCCGGCTTCGGCGAAGTGCACAAACACATCGAAAGCTCGCATCTGACGCCGGAGCACGAGGCGGCACTGGTCATGCCGCGCGGCAACACCTGGACCTGCGAGGCGAGCCACGAGTTCTCCAACGTCAACGGCCCTGATAACCTCGAATTCTGGCTGACGGCGCGCCGCGCCGGCTCGCCGATGAAGATCTTTCCATTGCCCGGTTCGGCCGTGCCGCCGACCGCCTATGAGGGTGGCGGTGGGCATTTCGGCTATGCCGAGCAGATCGGGTTCCTCGGCGAAAGCACGATGGTCGCGGGTCTCGACGAGGTCATGGACTGGCCGGCAGTGTGGAATCCCGAGAACCCGTCGCATGGCCGTCTGTGGGGCATGATCCAGGCGACCTTCGAAAAGCGCGGTGTGGTCGAAGGCCATGGCGCCGGCCTGCGCGACCTGCCGTCGATCAATGCCTTTGCCGCCGCCGGCCTGTCGTCCGACCACGAGGCGTGGACGCCGGAGGAGGCATGGGACAAGCTCAGGCGCGGCATCTTCATCGAGATCCGTCCGCATTCGATGCCCGACATCATCAAGGGCCTGCTCGAACGCGGCTTGCGCGACTGGAGCCAGGTGGCGTTCGCCACCGACGACCGCAGCGCGTCCGACACGCTGAAGATGGGCGCGACCGACCACAATGTCCGTCTCGCCATCGAAAGCGGGCTGGCGCCCGAAATCGCCTATCAGTGCGTGTCGATCAACCCGGCGCGGCACATGCGGCTGACGCCCTTCGTCGGCTCGATTGCGCCCGGCCGCTTCGCCGACATGGTGCTGCTCGACAAGACGGCGACCGTTTCGATTTCGGAAGTCTGGGCCGACGGCCAGCAGGTCTCCGAGGGCAAGACCTTCTCCGGCCACCTGCCTGATATCGACTGGCCAGACTGGGCGACGAAGACGGTCAATGTCGGCCGCGAGCTCACTGCCGATGACTTCGCCATAGCAGCCGAGCCAGGCCGCGAAACGATGCGGGCGGCCCTGCTGCGCCCATTCCATTGGGACGATAACTTCATCACCACGGAACTTGCCGTGGCCGATGGCGCGGTGCAGCGCGACACTGACCGCAACATCACCAAATTCGCCGTTGTCGACCGCTATTCGGGCAAGGGCCGCGTCGCCAAGATGTTCTGGCTCGGCTGCGGCCCGAAGACGCCCGACACGGCGGTCGGCTGCACAGTGGCACACGACCAGCATAACATCTGGGTCGTCGGCTCTTCGGACGCGGCCATGGCCGAAGTGGTCAACCGCATCTCGCAGAACCAGGGCGGATGGGCGCTGGTTTCTGGCGGCAAGGTCGTCGCCGACGTGCATTATGAGGTCGGCGGCCTGATGACCAACCGCCCCGCCGAAGCGCTCGATGCCGAGATGGAAAAGCTCTACGCCGAAGCCAACAAGATCGACTGGCTCTACGAGCCGACCTTCTCGCCGCGCTGGTTCCCAGGCTTCCCCGAGCGGCTGCAATTCGCCACTTTGACCTGTGCGCCCTGGCGCTGGGTACTGGTGGCGCCGACAGATGCGGCACCCGAAGGTTTTGTGAACGTGCAGACGGGTGAGAGCCACAAGGTGGTTTGGTAGAGGCTACTGAAGCCCTGTCGACCCCCGCTCCGGTTTGCTTCGCAAACCACCTTTCCCCCGTTCGACGGGGGGAGAGGAAAGCGGCCGCAAGCTCAGTCTCTGCCTCACATCGCTTGATCGGCGGTTACTCTCCCTCACGAAACGGGGGAGAGGTGGCACGGCGAAGCCGGGACGGAGTCGGGGAGTTCGTCGAACTGGCGGTCAGCCAAGCGGGTTCGACGAAACGCCCCGGCGCCAGCCCCTCATCCTGGACTGCGGGCCCGCAAAGCCATCAGACGCTGGCGAAACCCATTGCGGGCGAACCTGCAGGAGATCGAGGCAAGTACCTCAGCCTCGCTCCGTCGTTGGGTACCGGATAGCCTCCGCTTTGCTCCGGCTTGCGAGATGACGCTGGTCGGGCTCAGCCCTTGTCTTCGGCAAACGCCGCCAGGATGCGCGCCCAGGAACGGATACCCTTCCGGAAGCTCGACAGGTCGTATTTCTCGTTCGGGCTGTGGATACGGTTGTCGAAGCGGGCGAAGCCGATCAGCAGCGAATCCATGCCGAGCTTTTCCTTGAAGGCAGAAACGATCGGGATCGAGCCGCCACTTCCGGCAATCGCCGCCTCGCGCTCCCACTCCTCGGTCAGCGCTCCGAGCGCTTTGGTGAGAAAATCGCCATCGATCGGCATGACGGTCGCGGCACTTGCGCCGTGGTCGATGAACTCGACCGAACAATCGCCGGGGATGCGGGCACGGACATGGGCGCGGAAGGCGTCGCGGATCTTCTGGGGATCCTGACCGGCGACGAGACGGAACGAGATCTTGGACTGCGCCTTGGCCGGGATGACGGTCTTGAAACCCTCTTCCGTGTAGCCGCCGATGATGCCGTGGATCTCGCAGCTCGGGCGCGCCCAGACCTGCTCGAGCACGGTGCGGCCGTTTTCGCCGGCGGGAATCGAGAGGCCGATATCCCCCAGAAATCCCCTATCGTCGAACGGCAGGCGCTGCCACTGCGCCTTGATGGCGTCGGGCAGTTCGCGGACCCCGTCATAGAAGCCTTCGACAGCCACCCCGCCGTCTGATGTGCGCAGGCTGGCGATGATGTCGGACAACACCTGCAGCGGATTGCGCGCGGCGTTACCATAGATGCCCGAATGCAGGTCGCGGTTGGAGCAGGAGATGACGATCTCCTCCTTCAGCACGCCGCGCAGCATGGTGGTCACCGCAGGCGTCTCGGCGTCCCACATGTCAGTGTCGCAGACCAGCACGACGTCGGCCTTGAGCTCGGCGCCCGTCGTGTCGAGGAAAGGCGGCAGGCTCGGGCTGGAGATTTCTTCCTCGCCCTCGAACAGCACCGACACCTGGATTGGCAGGCTGCCGGTAACGGCCTTCCAGGCACGGCACGCCTCGACGAAGGTCAAAAGTTGGCCCTTGTCGTCGGAGGCGCCGCGGGCAACGATGTGGGTCTCGCCATCGGGCTGCGGCACGAGCCTCGGCTCGAATGGGTCGGAGTGCCACAGACCACGCGGATCGACCGGCTGAACGTCGTAATGGCCGTAGAACAGCACATGCGGTCCCTGCCCAGTGCGGTCGTGGCCAACCACCATGGGATGTCTGGCAGTCGGGCGCACCGAAGCATCGAAGCCGAGCACATCCAATTCCCTGGTCAGCCATTCGGCGGCGCGCTTGCAGTCGGCGGCATGCGCAGGATCGGTCGAGACGGAGGGAATCCGGATCAGGTCGAACAGACGCGCCATGCTACCGTCGATGTTGGCGTCGACATTGGCGAGCACTTCCTGGAGGCGTGCCGAGGCTTCTGATCTGTTCATGACTGTGTCCTTCCCTGTACTGCCCTGACGTTCGTCCGCAATTTAGCCGGCGGCGTCGATACGGGCCATTTCGGCCTTGAAGCTCTGCGCCACCTGCAATGCGTCGCGCAGCACCTTCTTGCGTTCGAGGCTCAACACGTCGCGGCCACGCATCAGCCAGTCGCCACCCACCATGACGTCACGCACGTCGGTCGGCATGGTGGCGAAAACGAGCGTCGAATAAATGTCGTAGATCGGCTGCTGACGCGGCGAGGCCAGGCTGACGCGGATGAGGTCGGCCTGCTTGCCTGGCTCGAGCGAGCCGACCCTGGCGTCGAGCCCCAGCACCTTGGCGCCGTCGCGGGTCGCCATGCGCACGACATCGACCGAGGCCATCGGCTTGCGGCTGTGGCCGAGCAGCTTCTGGAACATCGACACCGGCGCGAACTGCGAGAACAGGTCGAGCGTGTTGCCGCTCATTGCGCCATCTGTCGAGATGCCGACAGGAATGCCGGCTTTCCGCATCGCCTCGACGGGCGCAATGCCGCGACCGGCCTTGCCGTTGGAGCGGGCGTTGTGCGCGACGCAGACCTCGGCATGGGCCATGCGCTCGATGTCTGTCTCGTCGACATGCAGGCAGTGGGCGCAGATCAACCCCTTGCGCAGAAGCCCCGCCTTCTCGACGACCTCGACCGGGCGCATGCCGTGGGTTTGTTGCGCCCACTCCATCTCGGCATCGCTCTCGGCGAGATGCATCTGGACGGGCACGTCGAGATGGTCGTCCGCCCAGCGGGCGATGCGCTCCATCGTTGCCATGCCTGTCGAATAAGGCGCATGCGGCGCAATCGACGGGATGACCCTGCTATGGCAGGAGAATTCGGCGACAAGTGCCTCGGCCAGCGCGAAACCTTCATCGACCGACTTGTGATCCGGCGGATCGAAATCGGCTATGGTCTGGCCGAGCACACCGCGAATGCCGGCCTGGGCAACGACTTGGGCGACCTCGGTCTCGAAGTAATACATGTCGGCGACCGACGTGACGCCGCCCTCGATCAGCTCGAGCGCGGCAAGAGCAGTTCCGGCACGCACCGCCTCCGGCCGCACGAACTTGCGTTCCAAGGGCAGGATGTAGCGGTAGAGCCGGTCGTCGACGTCCTCGCCGAGGCCGCGGAACAGCGTCATCGCCATGTGGCAATGCGGGTTGACCATACCGGGCATGACGAGGTCGCCGCCGGCATCGACTACCTCGGCGCCGGCGACTTCAGGTGCCTCGCCCGCGCCGACGGCCTTGACGATCTCGCCCTCGACATGGACCCAGCCCTTGTCGATGACCGGCATGTCCGCCGTGCAAGGGAGAACGGTGGCGTTGGCGATGAGGATGGACATCTACAGTCCTCGGTTCATTCCGGCTTCAGCACGCAGCACTGATCAGGCACAGGCACCAGCTTGGCCTGCGCGCCCGGCTCCAGCGGCGCCGACAGCGAGCCGTTGGCGATCAACTGGCCGGCGGCGGTGTCAGCCTGGTACTGGTAGGCACGACCGAGATAGGTCCTGAGGCCGAGCGTCGCCGGAATGCCTTCGGCCGTGGCGTCGGTCGACACGGCAAGACCGTCTGCACGTGCAGCAAGCACGAACGCATCGGGGATTGCGCCGAAGCGATCCTGCGACAGCTTGAGCGACGAGCCGTCATCGGTCACGGCCGTCACGGTCGCGCCGTCGCGTGCCGAAACCTTCATCGGCACCAGGTTCTCGAAACCGACGAAGCGGGCGACGAAGGCATTGGCCGGACGCTGGTACAGCGTCTCCGGCGTATCGAACTGCATGATGCGGCCGGCATTCATGATGGCGACGCGGTCGGAGATCGAGAACGCCTCTTCCTGGTCATGGGTGACGTAGACCGAGGTGGTGCCGTTGGCGCGCTGCAGCTGGCGGATCTCGACGCGCATGTCGACACGCAGCTTGGCATCGAGGTTGGACAGCGGCTCGTCGAACATCAAAAGCGGCGGCTCGATGACGAGTGCGCGGGCGAGTGCGACGCGCTGCTTCTGCCCGCCGGAAAGCGCACCCGGCAGGCGGTCGGCGAGCTGCGACAGACCGACGCGTTCGAGCATCGCCCTGGCGCGCTTGTCGCGATCAGCAGAGGCCACGCCGCGCTGCTTGAGGCCGAAGCCGACATTGTCGAGCACCGAGAGATGCGGGAACAGGGCGTAGTTCTGGAACACCAGGCCGATGTCACGCTTGTAGGCCGGCAGCCGGGTCAGGTCCTTGTCGCCAAGGCGGATCGAGCCGGAGGTCGGCTCGAGGAAGCCGGCGATGAGGCGTAGCGTCGTCGTCTTGCCGCAGCCCGAGGCGCCGAGCAGCGAGACGAGCTCGCCTTTGCCGACCGACAGCGACAGATCCTCCAGCACCTTGGTGGTGCCGTAGTGGGCGGTGAGATTCTGGACAGTGAGTGCCTGGGTCATATGGGTCTACTTCGCAAGGAAGGTGAGGCCGAGCGTGCGCTCGACGATGGCCATGACTGCCACGGTCAGCAGCATCAGCAGCACCGACACCGACGCGATCGTCGGATCGAAGAACTGCTCGACATGGGCGAGGATCTGGATCGGCAGCGTCGAAATGCCAGGACCGGTGAGGAACAGCGACGTCGACACGTCGTTGATCGAGGTGATGAAGGCGAGGATGAAGGCTGCGATCACACCCGAGCGGACATTGGGCAAAACGATGGTGAAGAAGGTCTTCACCGGCGGGCTGCCGAGGCTGACGGCGGCTTCCTCGATCGAGAAGTCGAACGAGGCGAGGCTCGCCGAGACGACACGCACGCAATAGGGCAGCACCAGGAGCATGTGGCCGACGAGCAGGGTCAGGAAGATCGGCGTCTCCATGCCTACCGCCACCGATTTCAGCAGCGAGAAGCCGAGCACGATCTCCGGCACCAGGATCGGCAGTACGAAGACAGTCGACAGCCAGGACGGCAGCTTGATGCGGTACCGATTGAGCGCATAGGCAGCCGGGATGCCGACCAGCAGCGCCAGCCCGGTGGCGAGGAAGGCGAGCTCCAGGCTGGTGATGATGGTGCGCCGGAAGGCGCTGATCTCGAAGATGTTCTCGAACCAGCGCAGCGTCAGGCCCTGCGGCGGGAAGGTCAGGTAGGTGGTGTCGCTGACCGAGGCGCCAAGCACGATGATCAGCGGCCCCATCAGGAAGATGTAGACCAGGACGGTGAACAGGATCAGCAGGGGATTGATACGGCTGGTCATCATGTCGCCATCGGGTTGAGGCGCCGCGCGACGCGGCTCATGGCAAGAACGACTGCGACCGTGATCACCACCATAATTGCTGCGATTGTGGAAGCGCCGACCCAGTCGAACGACACCATAGCGCGCTGGTACATCAGCGTGCCCATCACCATCTGGCGCTCGCCGCCGAGAAGCTGGGGTGTGGCATAGGCGGTGAAAGAACCGGTGAAGACGAGAACGGCGCCAACGATGAGACCGGGCACGGCAAGCGGCAGGATGACCTGCCGGAAGGTCGCGGCCGGCGTGGCGCCGAGCGACGACGAGGCCTGGACGACGTCGTCGGGAATATTCTCGAGCACGCCGACAAGGGTCAGGATCATCAGCGGCACAAACAGATAGACCATCGCGACGATGACCGAGCCTTGGGTGTAAAGCATCGACAGCGGCTCGCTGATCGCGCCGATGCCGACCAGGAAATTGTTCAGAATGCCATTCTTGCCGAGGATGATCAGCCAGGCGAAGGAGCGGACGACGACACCGGTCAGCAGCGGGAAGACGGCTGCGATGATCAAAAGGCTTTTCAGCTTGCCCGGCGACTTCGACAAGACATAGGCGGTGAGGAAACCGACGACGAGCGAGATGGCGGTGGTCGCCAGCGAAATCTCGATGGTGCGCCACAGCACGGTGCGGCGGAAGCCGCTGTTGAAGAAGGCGATGTAGGGGGCGAAGATGCCGCCGTCCTCGCCGAAGGTCGTGGCGATGGTCGCCGCCACCGGCAGCACCAGGAACACCAATACGGCCAGCGTAGCCGGCCCTGCGAGCCACCATCCGGCAAAGCGTTTCAGCATGAAATCTCTTCCAGTTTCCACGGACAGACGGCGTCCGGGACATCTTGTTGCGGCGTGCTACCCTTCATCGGGCGGCCACGAAAGGCGCAGAATGCCGCAAGGGCTGTGACAGCGGCAAGAAAAGGCCTCGGGCGTGGCCCCCGGCACACAATGGCGGGCGGGAAAGCCGGTGCCTCCCCGCCCTTATGGCAATTACATGCCGAACACTTCATTCCAGCGGTCGACCCAGTCGGTCTTGGCCGAATTGAGCTTCTCATAGTCGACCTGCTTCAGCGAGGCGATCATGTCGGCGCCATAGGTCCACAGCTTGGCCTGCTCCGGCGTCAACTCGACGGCCTTGACGACAGGCGCGTCGACGCCGTTCTCGGCGGTCTTCTGCTGCACTTCCTTCGACAGCACGAAGTTGATGAACTCGTGGGCGAGTTCGACGTTGGCGGCGCCCTTTGGAATGTTGATGGTGTTCAGCGTGGCGATCGCGCCGTCCGACAGGTTGGCCCATGCGGCGGTCGGGACAGCGGCCTGGATCTGGGCGAGCGTGAAGTCCTGGGCAACTGAAGCCGAAATCTCGCCGGTCGAGAACAGGTTCACCAGCTCGGAGCCGGTGTTATAGTTCTTGACGACGTTGGGCTTCAGCGCCTCGATCGCCTTGAAGGCACCATCGGTGTCGGTGAAAGGATCGACGCCGGCATGGGTGCCGGCGATCATCACCGCCATCGGGCCGGCAGTGGTGGTGATGCCCGGCAGCGACAGCGATGCCTTGAAGTCTTCCTTCCAGAGGTCGTTCCACGAAGTGATCGGCGCCTTGACCTTGGCGGTATCGTAGATCACGCCGACGCGGCCGATGGTGTAGGCCGGGCCGAATTCGCCCTGCGGTGCCTTGGCGAGATCGTAGAGGCCTTCGAGGTTCGGAACCTTCGACTTGTCGATCGGCTGGAACACGCCTTCTTTGATGCCGATCTGCGAATAGGCGTCGGTGAAGTAGGCGACATCGACGCCCTCGCCGTTGCGGATCTTGATCTTGTTGAGACGGTCGGCATTGTTGCCGGTCTCGAACACGATCTCACAGCCGCACTTCTCCTTAAACGGCTTGACGATGTACTCGTCGAGCTTGTCGCCGTTGAAGCCCCACCAGGAGATGGTCAGTGTCTTGCCCTGTGCCAGCGCCGGCGCGGCGACGAGGGTCGTCGCGAGGCCGGCAACGCCAGCCGCGAGAAGGGTGTGAAGTCGTGTCATGGAAAGCCTCTGTTGTTTGACGCCCTGGCACCTGCGGGCGCACGGAGGGACAATTGAGCCTATTTTCGTGGCAGCTAAGGTGCAACTCCAAATGTTGTGCAACGCACATCATAATCTGCCGCATCCTGAGGCGGATGACAAAAAAACCCGGCAATTTGCCGGGGTTTTTTCGATCTACCTAACGGTGCTCGGCACCCTACACGATGAAGCGTATGGCCCGCTGGATTTCGAAGAAGTCCTTGGCACGGAAGCGCAGCGTGCGCGGCGCCGGATGCTCGACCCCGGGGTACCAGCTGCCGCGATGGGCCTCGATCGGGGTGGTATATTCAACCACCAGTTCGAAGCTGTCGGCGAGTTTCGGCAGGCATGATTTGAGGTCGCGCGACAACGCCTCCTCAACGCCGGCCCGGATCGCAGCGACTGAAGCTTTCGGCGTCAGTGACCGGGTCGCCGGGCCGAACCCCTCGCTGGTTGCAACGGTGCCGATGCGCGGCACCAGCAGCTTGGCCTCGGCGCACATGCCGGCATCGCCCGCGAGAAACGCCGACGGCACGCCGTAGCGCGCAGCGCACAGCGCATTGAGCGTGTATTCGGACGCCACCTCGCCATTGATCAAAAGCCGCGACACGGTGCCTGTCAGCGTATGCGCCAGCGGGTTGGTGTCGGTGCCGGCCTTGTTGTGGTAGCCGGTATAGAGGGCGGCCGAAAAGCTGTCGTCGATACCGAACATCATCATGTCGGGATGTCCGCTCCAGTCCCTGACGATGGTGACATAGGCCGGCAGCTTGGACAGGATCAGGTTGCGCCCGGTCGAGTGCGCATCCTTGACCAGCACTTCCTTCGCGCCGGCGGCCTTGGCGCCTTCGCAGGCCGCCACCAGCTCGTCGGTCATGTATTCGCGGAACTCGTCATAGGCGGCATGCCCTTTGCGGGCTTCGTCCCAGACAGTGATGCCGGCGGTGCCTTCGATATCGGCGCTGATGAACACCTTCATGATCGTAATCCTTGGTTCTAGAGAAGCTCGGTCATCGACCGCAGCAGCCGGTCGATCTGGTCGGGAGAATGCTCGGAAAATACGGCCAGCCGCATGCTCGGCACATCCGACGCGTCGGAATAGCCGCCCGGCTGCTGAACCCTGACGATGATGTCGCGTTCGGCAAGACGGTCGCGCAGAAGCTCGAGGTCGGTAACGCCCTTGATGGTGACGATCGGCACCGGCGTGTCGGCGACCTCGAAGCCCAGGCCGCGCAGCCCGTTGCGCATGTGGCTGACATTGCGTGCCAGCCTGGCACGCCTGTCCGTCGTCTGCAGGATGCGCAACGAAGCGGCGGCGGCGGCAGCCAGCCCGGGTGGCGCGGGTGAGGCGCCGCGCATGATCATGGCGTTGCGGGTGATCTTCTCGGCCAAGGCCGCGTCGCCGGGGACGACGCCGCCAAGCGCCCCGAAAGCCTTGCTCATCGTGCCGGCGAGAAAGTTGCCCGCACCCTCCAGCCCGGCATGCTGCAGCGAGCCACGCCCGCTCTCGCCGAGCACGCCGACGCCGTGGGAATCGTCGATGCACAGCAACGCGCCGTCATAGGGCGCCATCGCCTGCCTGAAATCGTTGAGCGGCGCCAGACGGCCGGAGGACGGGAACACCCCGTCGGTCAGCACCGCCGGCCGCAGCCCTGCCCCGACATGCCGCGTCAGTTGCTCGGCAAGGTCACCGGCGTCGCCATGGCGGAACTCATGGACCGGCTTGCCCAGCGTCGGGATCGCGTCGCGGGTGCTGTAGTGGGTCGCCGCGTCGATGAAGATCACGTCGAAATCCTCGCGCAGTCCCTGCAGCAGCACCATCGGGCTGGTGTAGCCCGAGATCATGTAGACGACCTCCTCGGTGCCGAACCACTGGCGCAGTCGATCCTGCAGGTCGGCATAGACCTGCATATGCGCCAGCGTGCCCGGACCCATGCCATACTGCCTGGTAGCAGTGCAGGCCGCCTCGATCACCTCGGGGTGGCCGTGCAGGCAGAAGTAGGATGTGCCGCAGTAATAATCGACCTCGCGCCCGCCGATTACCATGCGGGCGCCAATAGGCGATTCCATCTTGAAGGGTGCGGTCATGCTCCTGCTCAGGCCGCCTCCGCCCGTGACAAGGGCCGCCGTTCGAGGAACATCGGCCCGACACGGATGCCACGCCTGCCGTTGTCGTCGACAGCGTCGAGCTCCAGGATCTCATCCTCATAGAGCTTGCCATGCATGCGGAAGCGCCCCTCGCCAACCGGCTCGCAGCTGTGGGTACAGAAATACTCGATCAGGCATTTCAGCCCGCCATGGCTGTAGCTGAGATAGGTGATGTTGAAGTCCGGGCCGTACTCGCCCAGATGCGGCTCGATCTCATACGGTACCGTCTCGTCGGTGGGCGCCTCGATACGCGTCCAGCTGGCATCCTTCCAGACCAGCTTGCCCGGCTCGGGAAAGGACAGGTTCATATGCGCATAGCCCGCGCCGCGGCCATAAATGCGGCCGTCGATGACGAAGTCCTTGCCTGATACTGGCCGGATCTGCAGCGGCACGCCGTCGCCCATCAGATAGAGCTTGCCGGCCTTCGCCTTGACCTCGACGACCTCCTGCGTGGCATCGTCGCTGTAATAGCCGGGCAACGAGTTGAACTGCTCGTCGGCGATGACGGGCGGACGCTGCATGCGCTGCAGCGGCGTGCCCATCTTGCGCTCGGCAAGTGCGATGCGCAGGCCGTCGACGCCGAGGCGCGAGGCGATCTGGTTGGCGAAGTCGAGCGTCGCAAATATCAGCACGCCGATGCCTGCGCCGGGCAGGATCAGCATGTGCGAGGCATAACCATAGACCGCGCCGCCATGGCCGACCGACTCCCAGCCGTCGACCTCGCCGGCACCATAACACAGGCCATATCCGGCCATCGACTTGTCCAGGCTGTCGGGGCGCTTGCCGAACGGCGTCCACATCTCGCGCAGCGAGGCCGGCGAGATGATCGACGTGCCCTCGGCATTGAAGCCGCCGCGCAACAGGCACTGGACGTAACGCGCCATGTCGCCGGTCGTGGAGAAGATGTTGCCCGCAGGCGAGCCGCCGAGGCTGAACACCGGAGCCGGCGTGTCGCCGTCCAGGGTCCACATGTCGGCGGGCGCGAGGCGTTCGCGGATACCCGGCGCCATGCCACAGGACGACTGGTTCATGCCGAGCGGCTTCATGATGTTTTCAGCGACGTAGTCGGAATAGCTCTGGCCGGTCACCACCTCGATGACCCGTCCGACGACGGCGATGCCGGCATTGGAGTAGTGCATGATGCCGATGCTCGGATCCTGCTTCAGCGTCGAGCTGGCGAGCTCGTTGACCGTGTCCTCGAGCGGCGGCCGGGTGGCGTCGAGATAGTGGCCACTCTTCGGCTCGCGCACCAGACCGGAGGTGTGCGTCATCAGCTTGCGCAGGCTGATGACCGAACCATGCGGACCAGCTTCGGCGCCGGCGAACGGGTTGATCGGATGGAAGCCGGGCAGGTAGGTCGAGACGTCGACATCGATGTCGACGAGACCCTTCTCCACCAGTTGCATCATCGCCAGCGAGGTGAAGGTCTTGGTGATCGAACCGATGCGGAAGCAGGTGTCTTCGCGCATGTCGAAATGGCGGTCGGTGCGCTGGATGTGACCCTCGGCCAGCACGCCGTCGCGGTCGACGAGCGCATAGGAGATCGACGGGATCGCCTTGTCCTCGACCTCGTAGCGGATCAGGTCCTCGAACAGCTCTATCGATGCGGCGGACAGGGAAGGCATGGCAAACGCTCCTTGAGCTGAAAAGATGGGAAGTCTCAATGGGAATGGCGTGGGTCGAGCATGTCGCGCAGCGCGTCGCCGACGAGGTTCCACGACAGCACGAACAGGAAGACCGCAGCACCGGGGAAAGCCAGCGTGTACCAGAACTGGAACGGGTTGCCGGGCTGGCCGACGATCCAGTTGCGCGAATAGGCGATGAACTGGCCCCAGTCGGCGTAACCCTCTTCGGTGCCGACGCCGAGGAAGCTGAGCGCTGACGCCGACAGCACCATCGAACCGGTGGCCATCGTCGCCAGCACGAGCACCGGGAACATCGCATTGGGCAGGATGTGCAGCACGATCAGCCGGAGGTCGCTTGCGCCGTAGGCGCGTGCCGCATGGATGTAGTCCATCTCGCGTATCCTCAGGATCTCGCTGCGCACGATGCGGGCGTAGCTCATCCAGCCGAATGTCGTCAGCGCAATGGTGATCGGCCAGATGCCCTTGCCCAGCAGCGCCGTCAGCACCATCGCGGCGATCAGGAACGGCACCGCCATGAACACGTCGACGATGCGCATCAGGACGTCCTCGACCAGACCGCCATAATAGGCGGCAACCGCACCGATGGCCGTGCCGACGAGCACCGAGATCGCAACGACGCCGAGGCCGATCTTGAAGGCGGTGCGGGTGCCCCAGACGACGCCGTAAAAGATGTCGTACTGGCCCTGAGTGGTGCCGAAGATCGCATCTCTGGACGGCGGCATCGGCGTTGCCAGAAAGCCTGCACGCGGTGTGTCGTAGGGCGACAGCTGGAAGCTCTGCGGCGGCGCCAGAAGCGGTGCGAAGATCGCGATCAGCACGAAGGCGAGGAGGATCAGGACGCCGATCAGCGAAACCGGGTTGCGCGCGAGGTAGCGAAGAACTTTCATTGCGTCTTCACCCTCGGATCGAGCAGCGGATAGATCAGGTCGACGAGCAGGTTCATCAGCACCAGCACGACCGCGAAATAGAGGCCGAAGCCGAGAACTGCCGGGAAGTCGAGATTGGCCGCGGTCTTGGCGGCGAACTGGCCGAGCCCGGCATAGTCGAAGATGGTCTCGGTGATGACGACACCGCCCATCATCACGGCAAGCTCCATGCCGGCAATCGTCGCCACCGGCAGCAGCGCGTTACGCCGGGCGTGCTTCAACTCGACCACGCGGCGCGGCAGGCCCTTGGCACGGGCGGTGCGGACATAGTCCTGGCGCAGCGTCTCGAGCATTGAGGTGCGCATCACCCGCGTCATGCTGGCGACGTTGACATAGGTCAGCGTGATGACAGGGGCTGCGAGGTGGCGCAGCGAATCGACGAAGATCGCCCAGTTGCCGTTCAGGATCGCATCGACGGTGTTGGCGCCGGTGTAGCGGACGAAATCGCCGGAGCTGACGGTCGTCTGTGCCCATTGGCTGAGGCGGCCGGGCGGGAACCAGTCGAGCGCCGAGTAGAACACCAGTAGCATCAGCAGGCCAAAGACATAGACCGGAAACGACCAGCCCAGGATGGTGAAGATGCGGATGACGTGGTCGGGCCAGCGGTTGAGGTGGATGCCCGCGCGGGAACCCAGGAAAACCGCGAGCAGCAGGCACGGAATGAACGCCAGCACCACCAGTTCCAGCGTTGCCGGAAAGAGCGACATCAACGCCGTCGACACCGGCTGGCGGGCCGTTTCCGACCAACCGAGGTTGCCGGTCAGCACACCGCCGATCCAGCGGCCATACTGGATGTAGAAGGGATCGTTCAGCCCGTACTGCTCGATCATTCGGCGGATGCTTTCCTGGCCACCCTTGAGGTAGTCGGGCGACGGCGCATAAGCCGCCAGGCGCTGCGTCGGCGATAGCGACATCTGCAGCGCAAAGATCATCAACGACAGCGCGAACAGGACGATGGGCAGCATCATCAGTCGTCTGAGAGCGTAAGTCAGCACGGGTGCACGGATTCCGGTTTCGGGGAAAACAAGCAATACGCCGGGCGAAGTGGATCGCCCGGCGTATTGTCAGCCAATCAGTCGTTGGCCTTGGTCACCGGGTAGAAGTCCCAGGCGCCGTAGAGGATCATGTTGTCGACATAGCCGTCGATGTTGCTGCGGGTGACGACGTAGCCGAAGTCCTCCCACAGGAACTGCGTGGTGGCGTACTCGTAGGACATGTCCTGCAGCTTGGCGTAGATCGGCTCACGCACGGCCGGGTCGTTCGAGGCCCAGGCCTCATCGAGCAGCGGCTTGAACTTCTCCGCCATCAGGTCGCGGTAGCCCTGGCCGACCATGCCGCCGACGAGGCCGGTGGGCGAGAGATAGTAGGATGCCGCACCGAGCGGGCCGCCCGGATCGGAGTAGTCGGGACCCCAGCCCATCACCGTCAGAGGCGCTGCCGGCTTTTCGCGGTTGTTGAGCTTGTCCGAGACGGAAGCCCAGGGCAGCGCCTGGATCTGCATCTTGAATTTCGGGTTGATGCGCGACAGGCCCATCTGCAGTGCCGACAGAGCTGCCGTCAGTTGTGGGTTGCCCTCGGTCACATAGGCCGTGAAGGTGAAGCCGACATCCCACAGCTTGCCGTCGAAAGCCTTCTTGAAGTGCTCCTCGGCCTTGGCCGGATCGTAGCTGTAGATGGGCGAATCCGGGCGGTAGCCCATGATGCCGCGCACGGTCGGACCACGCGACTGAACCGTCTTGCCGAGCAGCACCTGGTTGATCAGCGCGTCGTAGTTCTGGGCGTAATTGAAGCCCTTGCGGACATCGATGTCGGCGAAGAAGTCTGGCGGAATGCCGGCACCGTCCAGCTTGCCGCTGCCGATGGCGGGGTTGTCGTTGTCGTCGAGCGGCCAGGCAAAGAAGATGCCGCGCGAGAACACTTTCTGCAGGCCGTCAATGACCTTGACGCCTTCGGTCTTGCTGAGCTCGTCGATGAACTCGACGGGCGCCGCGACGAAATCGGCATCGCCCGACAACAGCTGCAGGCGCCGCGTCGTCCATTCCGGCACGGTGCGCATGACCACGCGCTCGAGCTTGGCCGGACCCTGGAAATAGTTGTCGAAGCGCTTCAGCGTGATGCGGCGGTCGGTGCGATCCCATTCCTCGAGCATGAACGGACCGGTGCCGTTTTCCTCGGCGAACAGAGGATTGGCGCCGAGCTCCGGGCGGTAATGCGCCTTCCAGTTGTCGCCCGAACCGTCCCAGCCGCCGACCGAGGCGACCCATTCCTTGTCGAGGATCGACGTGCCGAAGGGCAGCGCGATGACGCCGAGCGTCGCCGGGAACGACTTCGGCAGCTTGAGCGTGACGTTGTCGCCGTCGACCACGATCTGCTCCGAGAGCTGGTCATAGACCTTGCGCAGCGTCTCGGGGCTGGCCTCGGCGAACGACTTGACCTTGCCTTCCGTCTCCACCCACTTGGCGATGTCGGTGTACTTGCCGGCGGTGATCACCTCGGTGATCGCGTTCGACATCCACGACTGTCCCTGCAGGATGGCGCGCAGCAGTGAATAGCGCACGTCGTCGGGTGTGATCTGGCCATAGCCCGGCTCGATTGCAGCCTTCTGGGCGTCGGTCAGCTTGTCGTAATACTCCCAGGTGATCTTGCCGTCGGCGCCCTTGACGCCGACCTTGTGGGCGAAGACGCCTTTGCGGATCGGGAAGGTGTAGCTCACCGAGCCGTCATCGCCCTGCTTGATCAGGCCGTTCTCCAACGACGGCACTTCCGTCGACAGCGACGGTACGAACTCCGAGATCTTCGAGCCGTTGAAGTTCAGCAGGCGGCTGTAGATGTTCAGCGCGCCATAGGAGCTCGGCGTGTTGGCGATGTAGGCGGGATCGAACGACTGGATGTCGTCGGTCCACATGAAGACGAATGTGCCGGGGTTCTTTGTCTCGGCCACGGCCGGTGCAGCCGTGACGGCAAGCCCCATGCCCATAGCCAACGCTAAGGCTAGTTTCATCATCGTTCCCTTCTGATGGCGGAGGAAGTTTTCTTCTTCTCGTTACGGAAAGGCTAGAAGAGCGCTTGCCGGTCTGTCCAATGTGTAGATAGGATGGACTATGCAAAACACGCATGAGGGCCAGCATGGAACTGCAATGGCTTGAAGATTTCCTGGAAATCGCCGCGACACGCAATTTCTCGACGGCGGCCACCGCGCGAAATATTTCGCAGCCGGCCTTCAGCCGACGCATCAAATCGCTGGAGAACTGGATCGGCGCCGACCTTATCGACCGCAGCACCTATCCGGTCCAGCTGACCCGGGCGGGCAACATGTTCCTGCCCGGGTGCCAGCGGCTGGTGCGCGAGGCCTACAGGCTGCGCACCGATTGCCGCAATGTCGCCGGCGAAAGCTCGGCGATGCTGACCTTCACCTCGCTGCACACGCTGGCGATGTATTTCTTTCCGAAATGGATCAGTTCGCCGCTGATCTCGCGCATGCCCCTGCGCACCAGCATGCATGCGGCCGATTTCCTCGAAAGCGTCGACCATCTGTGCTCGGGACAGTGCGACTTCTGCATCACCTATGTCCACCCCGACGGCCCGCCGGTTCTGGAGGGTGGCCCCTTCGAAACCCTGCTAATCGGCAAGGATCGGCTCATTCTGGTGTCCGGAACCGACGACAACGGCAGGGCGCTGTTCGACCTCGACGTGCCTGAAAGCACCGAGATTCCTTACCTCGCCTATTCCTGGAGCGACGGCTACATCGGCAAGCTGGCGACGCTGATCCAGTCGCGCTGGCGTCGGCCGCTCAACCTCAGCACCGTCTACCAGTCAGCACTTGCCGACGGCCTGAAGCACATGGCGGTCGCCGGCCGCGGCGTCGCCTGGCTGCCGCAGATCTGCGTCGCCGAGGCGATGAGGCAAGGCCAGCTCGTGCAGATCGGCGGCCAGCAGATGTCGCTGGAGATGGAGATCAGGATCTTCAGGCGGGCCGGCGCCGGCAGCCACGACAGTGATGCACTGTGGCAGCACCTCAAGGAATGTGCCGAACTGCCCCAGTACAAAAGTGCATTTGAAGCTGCCCTCGACGCCGCCTGACCCATCGACATGCCCCGAATTGTTCTCCGGGCACGATATGCGAAGACAGGCGATGCAATGCGCGGCACGCATAGTTTTGGCCGCCTCAATCGGGAAGCGTTGATTTCCCTGACTTTTGCGCCGGCGCAACGCGGCCCTGTCCGCGTCTGACCGCCCTGGGGGGTGTCGTCATCCCCTGCCCGCCCTATTGACAGAACACGGCACCGTTGCGTTCGATGCCCCGACACGACGTCTCGTCGCTGAAACCGGGTCCATGTGCCGATGATCCCTGCCAAGTCCTCCACGCCAGAACTGCCCGAGGATGTCATCCTCGCGGTCGAGGACCTCGAGGTCTCCTTCGCCGTCCGCTCCCGCGCTAGCTTCCGCGCGGTGCGCGGCATCTCCTTCACCATTTCGCGCGGCGAGACGGTGGCGCTGGTCGGCGAGTCCGGTTCGGGCAAGTCGGTGACCGCAATGACCATCATGCGGCTGACCGAGTATGACGGTGCCGCCATCACGGGCGGACGGGTGCTGATGCGCCTCAAGGACGGCAAGGTCGCCGACCTGGCCAAGCTCTCCGAAAAGCGCGTCGAGGCCCTCAGGGGCGCCGAAATTTCGATCGTCTTCCAGGATCCGATGTCGAGCCTGAACCCCGTCTTCACCGTCGGCGACCAGATCGCCGAGGCCGTCGTCCACCATCAGGGCAAGACACCGGAGCAGGCGCGCCAGATCGCGCTCAACACGCTCAAGCTGGTGCGCGTACCCGATGCCGAGCGCCGCCTCGACCAATATCCGCACCAGCTCTCCGGCGGCATGCGCCAGCGCGTCATGATCGCCATCGCGCTCGCCTGCCGGCCGTCGCTGATGATCCTCGACGAGCCGACGACGGCACTCGACGTGACCATCCAGGCGCAAATCCTCGATCTTGTACGCGCACTGCAGCAGGAGATCGGCATGTCGGTGCTGTTCATCACCCACGACATGGGCGTCGTCGCCGAAGTCGCTGACCGGGTCTGCGTCATGCTGAAGGGCGAGATCGTCGAGACGGGAACCGTCTACGACGTCTTCGCCAAGCCCAGGCACGCCTACACCCGAGCGTTGATCTCGGCGGTGCCGCGCCTCGGCAGCATGGCCGACAAGGACGCGCCCGAAAAATTCCCGCTGCTGGTGTTCGAGCCCGAGCGCCAGCTCGCCGAGGCAAGCAAATGAACGCATCCTCCCCGATGAAGGAAATTGGCCGGCCACTGGTCGAAGTCCGCAACCTGGTCACCCGCTTCGACCTCAAGGCAGGCCTTTTCGGCCATGTCTCCGGTCGCGTCCATGCCGTCGAAAACGTCTCTTTCGACATCTTCCCCGGCGAGACGCTGGCGCTGGTCGGCGAATCGGGCTGCGGCAAGTCGACCGTCGCGCGCTCGATCATGCAACTCGACAAGCCGCGCTCCGGCTCGATCCGTTTCGATGGCGTCGAGTTGCTCGGCGCGCCGCGGCAAGTGGTGGCGAAGTTTCGACGCCAGGCCCAAATGGTCTTCCAGGACCCGTTTTCGTCGCTCAACCCGCGCATGACCATCGAGCAGTCGCTGATCGACCCGATGCGGGTGCACAAGCTCGGCTCCTTGGAGAGTATGCGGGCCCGGGCTGCCGAGCTGATGGCCAAGGTCGACCTCGCGCCTGAGCTGCTCGAACGTTACCCGCACGCCTTTTCCGGCGGCCAGCGCCAACGCATCTGCATAGCCCGCGCCCTTGCTCTCAACCCGCGCCTGATCGTTGCCGACGAGGCCGTCGCCTCGCTCGACGTCACCATCCAGGCGCAAGTCATCAATCTCTTGATGGACCTGCAGCGCGACATGCAGATCGCGCTCCTGTTCATCAGCCACGATATGGCCGTGGTCGAGCGCATCGCCCACCGTGTCGCGGTGATGTATCTCGGCGAGATCGTCGAGATCGGCGACCGCCGCTCGGTATTTGGCAATCCGCAGCATCCCTATACGCGCAAGCTGCTGTCGACGGTGCCCATCGCCGATCCGACGCGCCGGCCGGAAGGACGGGTGCCGATGTCAGACGAAATTCCGAGCGCCATGCGGGCGCCCGACTTCGTGCCCGTCGAGCTGCCGATGCACCAGATCTCATCCACCCATTATGTGCGACAGGTGGCGGCGGGCTGACGACTGCCCTATCAAGAGTTCCTCGTTTCAAATCAGAGCATTCCCAAAATGACCCCTTCGAACATGTCGTTGGCGGCCGCCCCCGCGTCCGCCAGCACAGCCCACGACATTGCCGTACCCCAGGCGCAGCTGAAGATCGACGGCCTGCGGCGCCCGGCAGCAGCAGAGCGCCCGACGCCCTATGTCGAGGTCGACGAGACGCGCCTGACCCGCAACATGCAGGCGATGCAGAACCGTGCCGACGCGGCCGGCCTCGTCATGTTCCCGCACGTCAAGACGCACAAGAGCATCGATCTGGCGAAGCGACAGCTGGCGCTGGGCGCCCGTGGCATCACCGCCTCCAAGCCGAGCGAGGCACTGGTTTTCGTCGAGGCCGGCATCCCCTCGATCATCGTTGCCTATCCGATCGTCAATGCCGGCTCGCTCGATCGCCTGCTGCCGGCAGTGAAGGCGAACGGCACCGAACTGCGCACGATTGCCGCGAGCGAAACAGGCGTTGACGCGCTCTCGACCGCCGCCGTGCGCCACGGCGTCGACATCGGCGTCTTCCTCAAGGTCGATGTCGGCCTCGGCCGCGTCGGCCTCAAGCCGAACGATCCCGCGGCGATTGCCGTTTGCCGGAAGATCGCCACAGCACCCGGCCTGCACTTCGCCGGCCTGCTGTCGCATGCCGGCCATTCCTATGCCGCCACCGATCCGGACAACCTTGCAGCGGTCGCCCGCAACGAGGCCACGGCACTTGCCGGCCTCGCCGCCACGCTCAAGGGCCTGGGCATGCCCGTACCTTGCCTGTCGGTCGGGGCAACGCCGACCTGCCGCGGCGCGCCGCTGCAGTCGGTCGACTGCATACGGCCCGGCAACTACGTCTTCCTCGACGGAACCGCGCTCCGCCTCGGCATCTGCGGTGCCGACGATCTGGCGCTGTCTGTCGTTGCCCGTGTCGTTGCCTCCAACGACACACATTTCATCATCGACGCCGGCTCCAAGACCATGAGTTCCGACCGAGGCGCCCATGGCATGGGCGGCAACGGTTTCGGCATCGTCATCGGCGCCGAAGGTGGCAGCGACGCCGGCGTGTGGACGCTCGAACGTATGTCGGAGGAGCACGGCTTCGTGCCGGCGGCGGGCAGAACCTTGCCGCTCGGCAGCCGTATCAGGGTCTTCCCCAACCACTCCTGCGCCACCATCGCCAATTTCGACAGCTTCATCCTGCGTCGCGACGAAGGTGAGGCGCTGACGCTGCCGGTCAACGCCCGCAACTGCCAGACCTGACAGGCCGAGCCCGGCACAGGCGTCCCGCTCACCCTGTGAACGCCGCGCGGTTCCAATTGCGAGCCAGGCTTGTTAGTCTGGTGCGATGAAGGCAATTGCTCTTGCTTCAGCGGGGACCGCATTGTTCGTCGCCCTGGCTGCGACGGCAGGCTGCGCATCCGGGCCGGGCCCGGTCGATCCCCTGAAATACGACGCCATGGCCTGCGCCGAACTCGATGTCGCCATGGGCACGACGGCTGCCGGCATTTCGCGCACCGCCATCAGCCGCGGCACTGTCGGCCAGTGGAACGTCCCCGCCTGGGCACCGGGCGGCACCAAGGCCGTCACTGCCATCCAGGAGCGGCAGACGGCCAGGATCGATGTGCTGCGCCAGCAACAGGTCGCCATCGACTTGGTCAGGAAGCGCAATTGCCGCTAGGCAGTTCCCGCGAGACAAGCCGGTACTGACCGTCGTTTCCACCCGCTCGACGACGTCAGCAGTTGCCTCGGGCACGCCGGCCCTATCCGCGCGCTCATCTTTCGCCATCCCCAGCGCATCACCGGCATCACCGGCATCACCGAGGACAAGGTGTCGCCTACGTCTCTCTTCCACCAACTTGTCAGAAAAATAACACTCTTGATTCAATTTCAGAAAACTGACAGTCTGATTTGCAGGAGGAGAACAGATGAGCGGAACAGTACGCCAGCGTTTGACCGACAGCCTTCAGAACGGCGCCGGGGCGAGCCGGGCCATCGCCACCTACATGCTGGCCAATCTCAGCGAACTGCCGTTCGAAACCGCGATGGCCGTCGCCGATAAGGTCGGCGTCAGCGAACTGACAGTCGGGCGTTTCTGCCGCTCGATCGGTTACCAGCACTTCAAGGATCTCAAGGCCGACCTCAAGGTCGATGTCTCCGACAGCCCATGGCTGATCGGCGACCGGCTGCGCGAGTTCCAAGCGAACACCCGCGAAGGTGGCGGCGACCTGGCAAAGAGCCTCGAGCTCGAACTCGCCGCCACCGTTCGCGTCTACGAGCTGGTGCGAACACCGCAATGGGCCCATGTGGTCAAGCGCCTGACGACGGCGAGACACGTCTACATCGCCGGCTTCCAGAGCGAGCGCGGCATCGCCGCGACCATGGCGCACCTGCTGCAATATGTCAGGGATGGGGTGCATCTCGTCGATCATTCCTCGGGCAGTTTTTCCGAGGTGCTGCTCGCCGACCCCAAAAGCTCGGCACTCGTCATGTTCGACGCGCGGCGCTATTCCCGCCAGGCAGCGCTCCTGGCGAGAAGGTCCCGCGACGTCGGCATGCCGGTGACACTCGTCACCGACCTGTTCTGCGACTGGGCGCATGACTGCACCAACGAGGTCTTTGCGGTGCCTTCGGAAATCAACCTGTTCTGGGACACCAATGGACCAATGCTGACGCTCGTCCACCTGATGGTCAATGGCATCATCGGCGAGCTCGGGCCGGAGGTCGAGGAACGGCTCGACCGGCTGTCCGGTCTCTATGGCGATTTCTTTGGCCACGCCGGCCGCAAAACGTAGCACCGACACCGCCGCACGACCCACAATGCAACCTTGGGAGGGGTTCATGAACCGTCGCAGGTTCCTATTTTCTGCATCCGTCATTTCGCTTGCCATCGCTGTCGGGCTGTTTTCGCCCGCGAACGCATTGGCGGAAACCGAGGCGGTGATCGTGATCGGGCGTCAGGAGTCGGGCGCCGCCAGCTATGATCCGATCCGCGCCGTCGCCCTCAACACGGCCGCCGGACTGATCTACGACCGTCTCGTCGAGCAGGCTGTCGACCAGTCCTATCATCCGCATCTCGCCAGCTCCTGGCAGGTCAGCCCCGACGGCATGAGCTGGACCTTCGAGCTGCGCAAGGACGTCACCTTCACCGACGGCGAGCCGTTCAACGCCCAGACCATCGCCTGGTGGATTCCCAAGTTCAAAGGCACCGAAAACGAATTCATGGTCGATGCCATCGAGCGCGTCGAGGTCGTCGCCGACCACACGGTGCGCTTCGTCCTGAAGCGTCCCGAGCCGAACCTGATCTTCAACCTCGCCATGACGAATATGGGAGTCCCGAGCCCGAAGGCCTATGAGGCGGGAGGCCAGGACTACGGCGTGACCGAGGCCATCGGCACCGGCCCCTACAAGCTTGAGAGCTTCGTAGTCGGCCAGGAAACCGTGCTCGTCGCCAATGAGGACTACAACTGGGGCAGCGCGCTGACGGAAAACAAGGGCGCGCCGTACATCAAGCGCCTGACGGCGCGCGAAATCCCCGACGCTTCGACCGCCTTCCTCGAACTCAAGACCGGCGGCGTCGACATGCTGCTCGACATGCCGACCGACTTCCTGCCGCAGCTGAAGGGCGAGGCAGACATCGATCTGAGGGAGCTTCCCGGCTATGGCGTGACCCTCGTTACCATCAACACCCAGGCAGCCCCCTTCACCGACATCCGCGTGCGCCAGGCGACAGCACTTGCCATCGACCAGGCCTCGATCCTGAAGAGCGTCTATGGCGGGGTCGGCAAGGAGGCGCACCAGTTCCTGGTCGCCGCACTGGGCGAGGCACATGTCGATCCGGCACTGCAGATCAGGCATGACCCGGCCAAGGCGGCCAGCCTGCTCGACGAGGCTGGCTGGCTACGCGATGGCGATGGCGATGGCATTCGCGCCAAGGACGGCAAGCCGCTCACGATGAAGCTCTGGACCCGGGCCGACACCGAATACAAGCGCACGGCTGAGATCATCCAGGCACAGCTCAAGGCCGTCGGCATGAAAGCCGAGATCACCGTGTTCGACGCCGGCACCTACCGCAACCAGTTCCTCAAGCCCGAGCGCGAGCTGGTGCTTGCGCCATATTCCTGGACCAACGCCGACATCCTCGACTGGTTCTTCAGCGCCAAGCGCCTGGATTCCTGGAACCTGTCGATGTGGAACGACCCGAAGTCGGAGGAGCTGCGCGAACTCGCCATGTATGGCTCGAAGTCCTGGGACGAACGCGTCGTCAACTTCCGGAACTTCCACGGCCATCTGCTCGCCAATTTCGTCGGTGTACCGGTGCACGAACCAGCCCAGACGATGGTCTTCAACAAGACGAGACTTGCCGCACCCGAGACGTTCCGGGGGCCCTATTCGCTCGTCGATATCAAGCCCGCCGACTGACGGCCAGACGTAACCTGAACCAAAAGACGGCATCGGACCATCATGCGGCGCAACCGTGCCGCACGTTTGCCGCCGCCGCAGCATGAAAGATACCGCAATGGAAAGCATGGAAGCCTCCGCCACCGACCTCGCGACCACGCTGGAAAGCCATCTGAACCAGGAGATGGAGCGTAACGGGATTCCCGGCCTTGGCGTGGCCATCGTCCGTGACGGAGAGATTCTGCATCTCGGCGGCTACGGTCTTGCCGATGTCGAGCACAATGTGCCGGCGACACCGGACAGCATCTTCCATTCGGGTTCGACGGGTAAGATGTTCACCGCCGCCGCCGTGCTGCTTCTCGTGCAGCAGGGCCATCTCGGCCTCGACGAGCCGGTCAGGCGCTATCTGACCGAGGGCCCCGAGAGCTGGGCGGCGATGACAATCCGCCAGCTGCTGACGATGATGAGCGGCCTCGGCAATTTCGGCGACGCCTTTGCGCCGGCGCCGATCGAAAACGACGTCGTGCCGCTGAACCTCTGGCAGGATCACAGCGACGCGCAGCTGCTAGCACTGGCCAGCCTGTCGCCATTGGCCTTCGCCCCGGGAGAAAGCTACCGCTACTCCAACACCAGCTACATCCTGGCATCGCTTATCGTCGCCCGCGTCAGCGGCAAGCCTTACTATACGCTGCTGCGCGAGCAGCTCTTTGGACCGGCAGGCATGGCCAGCGCCCGCGACGCCAGCTGGTCCGATATCGTGCCGAACCGCGCGCAAGGCTACAGCCGCGACGGCGACGCGCTGCGCAACCGGTGCTGGACCGCGCCTACGCTGCTGCGCACCGGCGATGGCGGGCTGTTTTTCTCGCCACGCGATATAGCGCGCTGGTTCATCGAACTGGACCGGCCGCAGGTGTTCCGCTCCGATATCGTCGCGCAGATGTTCGAACCGGCGCTGATGCGCGATGGCCGCCCGGCGATCAATGGCTATGCGCTCGGCTGGGAGAATTCCGAAGTACGCGGCCACCGCAAGATCCGGCATGGCGGTACCTGGTACGGCTTCCGTGCCGAACTCGCACGCTTCCCCACACAGAAGCTCTCGGTCGCGGTGCTCGCCAATATCGACAACGCCCAGGTCGCGCGCATCGCGCAGGAGATTGCCGGCATGGTCGATCCTACGGTGGCGCCATACGAGCCGATCGCCGACAGTGCACCGGAGCGCACCAAGGCAGATGACAACCTGATCAGGGCAATCGCCGCACGCAATGCGCCACGCGACGCCTTCACCGAAGAGGCCTGGCAGTTATGGAGCAACCACTGGTTCGAACAGGTCATCGTCGAGAGCGAATCCGACCTCGGCCCGGCGCCGCTCGAATTGATCGACGGCGGCGGCAACGGTCGGCGCCGCTATCGCTTGCCAACCGGGCGCTATCACATGCACTGGACCGTCGACCGGCAGGCGGACGGCCACGTCAGCGCAATGCGCTTTCACATGGAATAGTGGTCGTCAGCCCGCCATCGTCCCAGCATCGCCTTGCGTCCAGTAGGCCGAGGCGATCGTCTGGTCGCGGCCCAGCGCCAGGTCGCTCCGCCAGTGGTCGCGGACGCGTTTTGCCGCTTCGGCTTCCGCTGCAAACCAGCCGAAGCTCGTTCCCAACTTGGGCCAGGCAACCGACATGACCGCGTCGGCGAGAACCTTGCTCTCGCCGCCCGGCACGCCGTTGCGGTAGAGCCAATGCAGCTCGATGCCGGTGCCGTGCTCGATCACCTGGCGTTCGCCTCCATCCGCGACCTCGATGAAGGCAACGCCCCTGGTCGTCACGGGCAGGCTTTCGATAATGCGCCCTATCGCCGGCAACCCGGTTTCGTCGGCGCCCATGACATACCAGTCGGCCGGCCTGATCGGCCGCCCGAGCGGCCCCATGATGCCGACCTTGTCGCCTGGCCTGGCATGCGAAGCCCAGTTCGAGCCGACATTCTCGCCCTCGTGAATGAGGAAATCGACATCGAAATGCCCACCGGCCACGTCGAGCCTGCGGATGGTGTAGACGCGCGTCGTCGGCCGCCGCGTTTCGTCCGGCCACGACACCAGGCCGTTGTCGCCACGCACCGGCCAGACCGGATCGGGGACAGTGGCGGTGGGAAACAGCATGCGGACGTGCAGGCCGCCGAACGACGCAAAGCGTTCGAGGTTTCGGGCCTTGAGCCTGACACGCTTCATATGCGGCGTAAGATCCATCGCGTCGACGACCGTCGCCTCGCGGAACTGCTCCAGCTCGCCCCGGCCGGCAAGGTCGCCCTGCCACACGATGCGCGGCTGGCTCTCCTTTGCGTAGAACTCCACCGCCGTCGCCATCAGGTCCTTGAGCCGGGCCAGGCCATCCGGATGCGGCGACCTCGCCCGCATGATCAGCGCGCCCTCGGGCATTACGAGCGAGGCTTCGCCGAAGACGAAGCGGAAATTGACCGCCTCACCCTCGTCGCTCGATCGCGCGTCGAAGCTCTCCATCCGGTCGCGGATCTTGTGCAGTTGGTCGGGCGAAAGCTGCAGCTGCAGTTCGGCGCGAGATTGAAGGTCGGTCATGTCAGTTCAGTTCCGATTGCGCGAAGGAATTAGCCGCCAATACGGCCGGTCAGGCTGATCTTGAAGGTCTGGCCCTTGCCCTGCTTGGTCGCAGCCGACGTCGACCACGAACTCTGCGGGTCGGTGTAGGCCTCGTTGAACAGGTTCTCGATGCCGGCATCGAGCCGAAGGTTCTTGTTGACCTGGTAGTTGGCGAACAGGTTGGTGATGTTGAAGCCGGAGTCGACGATGCCGGGAATTGTCGGACTGGTACGGCTTGTACGGGTGATCTCGCCGACGCTGAGATGTTGCACGCCCATGGTCAGCTTGTCGTCCAGCGCCCGCACGCCGAACGTCGCCGAGAAGCGCTCGAGCGGCGTGTTGTTCAGCGTCTGCCCGGCATAGACCCCGGTCAGCATCTTGGCGTCGGTCAGCGAGGCAGTGCCGTTCACGAAGCCCCAACCGAAATCGTAGATCGCCTCGGCCTCGACGCCGCGCAGTCTTGCCGCGCCGATATTGATTGCCTTGCGCGGCATCACCGTCAGGTTGACGTCGATGTAGTCGTCGACATCGGTGTGGAAGAAATTCAGCTTTCCGCGCAGCATGTCGCCGCCAACCATTACGTCGTCATATTTGACGTTGACGCCGGCTTCCCAACTGCGCGCCGTTTCCGGCTGCAGCAGCAGGTTGGGAACATAGCTATCACCCGAACCATGTGCGCCGCCGCCGCGAAACACGTCCTGAAGCCCTGGCGCGCGATAGCCTTCCGAGTAGGTGCCGTAGAGCTGCAGCCCTTCGACCGGCGTCACGCCCACGGTGACGCGCGGCGACCAGCGACTGCCATCCAGCGAAGCTTCCTGCACCGGCTTCGTTTTTGTTTCACCGTCGAGCTGGTATCCGTCGTAGCGAATGGCGGTGATGACCTGCAGCCAGTCGCTGTAATCGCCCTGCCACTGCAGGAAGCCGCCATAACCACGCTGCGTTCCGGAGCCGAAATGGGCAGCTTCGGAATCGCCGGTCAGATAGTAGTAGTCGGCGCCATAGGTCAGCGTGTGCTGTAGCCCCCAGGCGTCGAAACGTGACGAGTTCTTGGCGTTCACGCCCGTCGTCGCAACGTCCTAATAGCGGAAGTTGCCGATCTGCGCCTTCGGCCAGACCTGCGTCTGCTCGGCACGGGTGCGGTTGTGGTAGAAATTGACGCTAAGATCGACATAGGGATTGTCGTCCGGCAGGTAGGTGTAGCCGGCGGTGTAGGTCTGGTTAGTGGTCTCGGCGTCGTAACGGCTTAGCGTCGGCGACGGCGAACCTGACGAGCCGGTGACAAAATCCTCGTAGTTCTGCAGGATGGCGCCGAGCTTAAGTTCGTGGCCATCGGCCGGCCGTAATGTCGTCTTCAGATAGCCGCTCAGCACGTTCTCGCCGGTCCACGGCACGACAGCGCCATTGCCATCCTCGTAGGCGTCGCGACTGCGGTAGATCAGGTTGCCGATCACGTCGGCGTCGTCGCTGAAGCGATAGGCACCGGTCGTGCTGGTGGTGAAGCCGCGACCGCTGGATTCGTAGCCCAGCTTTTCGCTCAGCGCCCAGCGCTCATCGGAATTCAGGAAGTCGCCGGCGTCCTTGGTCTGGAACGAGACCACGCCACCAATGCCGCCTGAGCCATAGGCATTCGACACCGGGCCACGGATGACAGTCGCTTCCTTGAGCAACTCGGGCTCGACATAGAACGAGCCCGAGCCATGGCCGACGCGCCAGTAATCCTGGCGCGCTCCGTCGAGCGTCACCACGACGCGGCCATACTGTTCCAGGCCGCGAATGTTGATCGACGTCGCCGGATCGTCACCGTTCATCGAAGCGGCCACGCCAGGCGTCGTGCGGAAGATGTCGGCGACCGTCGCGGCCTGCGTCCGCGAAAGTTGCTCGCCGTCGATGGTGCTGACGGGCGCCAGCGCATCGATCACCGCCTCGTTCAGCATGGTGGCCGAAATGACGATCCTGTCGAGCAGGGTAACAGTGGCGGGTTTTTTCGGCGAAGCGGCGGCGGTAACAGGCTGCGCCCTAGCGGGCTGCTGCGCCAACGCCTGCCCGCTGCCGATGACCGCAAGTGCCGTGCCGGCAACAAGAAAATTTCTGAACGTCGTCACTTCAAGCCCCCAATCGTCCACGCGACAAATTGCTGGCTGAATGTGCAGGTGCCGCACCGAGCTGGCTCGACGTCGGGGTATCTGTCCCCTTGCGTTATGGGCTTGAGTAATTAAACTTGATTATGATAGTCAAGTTAAATCATTGCCGCAGCCCTCGGACAGGACCGACGACATGGACCGTGCAGAGCCCCTCAGCTTCCCGGCAAGCCCACAAGCCTTGCTTCGGTCGCGTGCCATTGCACGCGCGGCCCTGCTTTGCCTGCTGCTCGCCAGGTTCACCGCACTGGCCACGGCCGGCACCGTGGTCGACGCCACCGGAGAAAAGGTCAGCGTCACCAGCACCCGGCGCATCGTGACGCTCGGATCAGACGTCACCGAGATCGTCTACGCGCTCGGCGCCGGCGACCGCATCGTCGCACGCGACCGCGGCAGCAAGTTTCCGGCGGCGACCAGCTCCAAGCCCGATGTCGGCTATCGCCGCAAGCTGTCGGCGGAGGGTGTTGCCGGGCTTTCGCCCGACCTCATCATATCAGCCGAGGACATCGGCCCACCCGACGCCGTCGATGTACTCAACGCGCTCGCTGTGCCGATCGTGCTGGTCCCTGAGGACAATTCGCCTCAAGGCATCGTCCGCAAGATCACGCTGATCGCCGAGATGCTCGGCAAGCCGGACGAAGGCAAGGCGCTGGCCGCGAAGGTGACAAAGGAATTCGACGCCGCGGCAAGCCTCGCTGCCAAGGTCGCTCCGGCGAATCGCAAGAAGGTCATCTTCTTTCATGGCCTGATCAAGCTGACCGCCGCCGGCTCCGGCACGTCGGCCGATGCGATCATCGGTTATGCCGGCGGCATCAATCCGATGCGCGAGGTCAACGGCTACAAGGCGGCGTCGGAGGAAAAGCTCGTCGAGATGGCGCCCGACGTCATCCTGATGATGGGCGACGGCAATGGCGGGCCGACGCCGGAGCAGGTGTTTTCCATCCCGGCGCTCAGCACCACGCCCGCCGCGGCGAATCGGGCACTGGTCGTGCTCGAGGGCGCCTATATGATCGGCTTCGGTCCACGCACGGCGGACGCGGTGCGCGACCTTGCCGAGGCGCTCTATCCTGGTGAAGCCGGCACGCCAGCAAACTGAAGGGGTGCGGCCGACATCTTGATGTGACTGAGGAAAACAGGTTCTGCACAATGAAGCAGCCTGCTGGCTACTGTCTCTAACGTACTGACCGTGTGAAGGAATTTGGTGGAGCCAAGCGGGATCGAACCGCTGACCTCCTGCATGCCATGCAGGCGCTCTCCCAGCTGAGCTATGGCCCCACACCGGCCTGAGCCGGGTGCCGTTTCCGGCAAAGGTCGGCGCGAATTTGTCGTCCGCGCCGGTGCTGTTGGCGGCTTCTAGCGCCGCATTCGACCATTGGCAAGCCTTGATCGAAACCTTTTTTCGGTTTCCCGAAAAGCCGTGTCAGATCTCGTCGTCGTCGTCGCCGACGCCGATCATGTCGGAGACGTCGTCGTCTTCCTCTTCCTCATCGGCGAGGAACGTGTCGTCGTCATCGTCGCCCAGATCGACATCATCGTCGTCCAGATCCGGGAGGTCGTCGCCGCCCTTGGCCTCGTCGTCGGCATCCTCCAGGGACACGACTTCGGCGCCTTCATCCTCGACGTCGAGCTCCTTGGCTTCGACTTCCTCTTCTTCCTCGAGGATGGCGGCAATCTTGCCATCGTCGAAGTAGGAACGCGGATAGGTCTTGCCGGTATAGGGCGAGACGATCGGGTCCTTGTTCAGGTCATAGAATTTTCGGCCCGTCTCCGGGTCGACGCGTTTTGTGCCAAGTTCGGATTTCGCCACGTCAGGCCTCGTCTTTCTCGATTTTGGTCCCCTTAGCCGCAGTTTGTGGCGCTGTCAAAGCCAAATCCCCCGGCAGGGGCAATGGGGGATGACCGTTACGACAATCGATGCTACGACACCGCCGCAATCATTGGGAAAGCCCGGTTTCGCGGGCGTCCCGCACGAGGAACCACCATGTCGCATCAAGCTGTGCCCCAGCCGGCCGTCGCCCGGAAGTCGAAACCCCTGTCTGGCACCGCCCGCGTGCCTGGCGACAAGTCGATTTCGCACCGCTCTTTCATGTTTGGCGGCCTGGCTTCCGGCGAAACCCGCATCACCGGCCTGCTCGAGGGCGAGGACGTGATGCGCACCGGCGACGCGATGAAGGCAATGGGGGCCCATATCGAGAAGCGTGGTGACGAATGGGTCATCAAGGGCACCGGCAATGGCGCGCTCTTGCAGGCCGAAGCGCCACTCGACTTCGGCAATGCCGGCACCGGCTCGCGGCTGACCATGGGCCTGGTCGGCACCTATGACATGGAAACCACCTTCATCGGCGACGCCTCACTGTCGGGCCGGCCGATGGGCCGCGTGCTCGATCCGCTGCGCCAGATGGGCGTGCAGGTGCTGAATGCCTCCCCCGGCGACCGTATGCCGCTGACGCTGCGTGGCCCGCGCCAGGCCGCCCCAATCAGCTACCGCGTGCCGATGGCCTCCGCCCAGGTCAAATCGGCAGTGCTGCTCGCCGGCCTCAACACACCAGGCATCACCACCGTCATCGAGCCGGTGATGACCCGCGACCATACTGAAAAGATGCTCAAGGGCTTTGGCGCCAATATCGAGGTCCAGACCGACGAGCAGGGCGTGCGCCACATCTTCATCGAAGGCCAGGGCAAGCTGGCCGGCCAGGTCATCGCCGTGCCCGGCGATCCATCCTCGGCCGGCTTCCCGCTGGTCGCGGCACTGATCGTGCCCGGATCCGACGTCACCATCGAAAACGTGCTGATGAACCCGACCCGCACCGGCCTGATCACCACGCTGATCGAAATGGGCGGTTCGATCGAGATCCTCAACCGCCGCAATGCCGGCGGCGAGGACGTCGCCGATTTGCGCGTGCGCGGCTCCGAGCTCAAGGGCGTCAAGGTCCCGGCCGAGCGCGCGCCGTCGATGATCGACGAGTATCCCGTGCTCGCCGTCGCTGCCTGCTTCGCAGAGGGCGAAACCCTGATGCAGGGGCTGGAAGAGTTGCGGGTCAAGGAATCCGACCGCCTGGCGGCCGTTGCACGCGGCCTGGAAGCCAATGGTGCCGACTGTACCGAAGGCGAGACCACGCTCTCCGTTCGCGGCGTGCCCGGCGGCAAGGGCCTCGGCGGCGGCACCGTCAAGACCCATCTCGACCACCGCATCGCCATGAGTTTCCTGGTCATGGGCCTGGCTTCCGAAAAGCCCGTCACCGTCGACGACCAGACAATGATCGCCACAAGCTTCCCGGAATTCATGGGCCTGATGGCCGATCTCGGGGCGGAGATCGACCAGACCGCCGCTTAACACGGCAACGCAACCGAGGAGCAAGCTTATGACCAACAAAGTAGCGATGATCGTCGGCGGCGGCAGCGGCATGGGTGCTGCGGCGGCGCGCAAGCTGGCAGCCGACGGCTATGCCGTCGCCATCCTGTCCTCATCGGGCAAGGGCGAGGCGCTGGCCAAGGACCTCGGCGGGCTCGGTTTCACCGGCTCGAACCAGTCGAACGACGACCTGAAGCGCTTCGTCGAGCTGACGATGGAAAAATGGGGCCGCATCGACGTGCTTGTCAACGGCGCAGGCCACGGCCCGCGGGCGCCGCTGCTGGAGATCACCGACGAGCAGTGGCACACCGGCATCGACGTCTATTTCATGAATGTCGTGCGCGCGACGCGCCTCGTTGCGCCTGTCATGGTTGCCCAGAAGGGCGGCGCCATCGTCAACATCTCGACCGCCTGGGTCGGCGAACCGGCGGCGATGTTCCCGACGTCGGCCGTGGCCCGCGCCGGTCTTGCAGCCTACACCAAGCTCTTCGCCGACCAGTATGCCCCGCACAATGTCCGCATGAACAACGTGCTGCCGGGCTGGATCGACAGCCTGCCGCAGACCGACGAGCGTCGCGACGGCGTGCCGATGCAGCGCTACGGCACCTCCCAGGAGATCGCCGCGACGATTGCCTTCCTTGCCTCGGAGGGCGCCGCCTACATCACCGGCCAGAGCCTGAAGGTCGATGGCGGCCTGATGCGCGGCGTCTGACCAGGGATCTCGCCAGGACATGCCTGCTTCGATCACCATCGCCATCGACGGCCCGGCTGGCGCCGGCAAGGGCACGCTCGCCCGCCGGCTCGCCGACTACTACCACCTGGCGCTGCTCGACACCGGGCTGACCTATCGCGCCGTCGCCCACATGCTGATCGAAAAGGGCTGGCCGCTCGACGACGTGGCGCATGCCATCGAGGCGGCTAAGCTCGTCGATCTCGGCCATCTCGACCGAAAGCTGCTGTCGGCGCATGCGGTCGGCGAGGCGGCATCAAAGGTCGCCGTCATCCCCGAGGTGCGCAAGATCCTGGTCGACAAGCAGCGTGCATTCGCCAAGGCGCCGCAAGGTGCGGTGCTCGACGGCCGCGACATCGGCACGGTCGTCTGCCCGGATGCCGACGTGAAGCTCTATGTCACGGCGAGTGCCGAGGTCCGCGCCCAGCGCCGGCTGGCCGAGATCGAGGCCAATGGCGGCAGCGCCGATTTCACCGGGATTCTCGCTGATATCGTCCGCCGTGACGAGCGCGACACCGGCCGCGCCGACTCCCCGCTCAGGCCCGCCGACGACGCGCACTTGCTCGATACGTCAGAAATGGATATAGAAGCCGCGTTTTCCGCAGCCAGGGATATCGTTGATCGGGCCCTTGGCAGTTGAAGGCACGGTTGAAGCCTCAGGGCTTCGCCACTTAACCGACCTGTCCGCATTCTTCTTGCGCCGATTTGCCGCTTTGGGCGGCCAAGGGCTTATTGCCCGGGATGTTGGCAGGCCAACGCAACGCTAACCCACGGCGCCGCTCCCGCAAGCCGGGACGCACCAGGAGATCCAATGTCACAAGCTAATCCATCCCGCGACGATTTCGCGAGCCTGCTCGAAGAGTCCTTCTCGGACGGTCATTCGGGCGAAGGCCAGGTCGTCAAGGGTATCGTCACGGCCATCGAAAAAGACATGGCCATCATCGACGTCGGCCTGAAGGTCGAAGGTCGCGTGCCGCTGAAGGAATTCGGCGCCAAGGCCAAGGACGGCCAGCTGAAGGTCGGCGACACCGTCGAGGTCTATGTCGAGCGCATCGAAAACGCGCTTGGCGAAGCCATGCTGTCGCGCGACAAGGCTCGCCGCGAAGAGAGCTGGGTCAAGCTCGAAGAGAAGTTCACTAAGGGTGAGCGCGTCGAGGGCGTTATCTTCAACCAGGTCAAGGGCGGCTTCACCGTCGATCTCGACGGCGCCGTTGCCTTCCTGCCGCGTTCGCAGGTCGACATCCGTCCGATCCGCGACGTCACCCCGCTCATGCACAACCCGCAGCCCTTCGAGATCCTCAAGATGGATCGCCGTCGTGGCAACATCGTCGTGTCGCGCCGTACCGTTCTCGAAGAGAGCCGTGCAGAGCAGCGCTCCGAGATCGTCCAGAACCTCGAAGAGGGCCAGGTTGTCGAAGGCGTGGTCAAGAACATCACCGACTACGGTGCGTTCGTTGACCTCGGCGGCATCGACGGCCTGCTGCACGTCACCGACATGGCATGGCGCCGTGTCAACCATCCGACCGAAATCCTCAACATCGGTCAGACGGTCAAGGTGCAGATCATCCGCATCAACCAGGAAACCCACCGCATCTCGCTCGGCATGAAGCAGCTCGAGTCGGATCCGTGGTCGGACATCGGCACCAAGTTCCCGATCGGCAAGAAGATCACCGGCACCGTCACGAACATCACCGACTACGGTGCGTTCGTCGAGCTCGAGCCGGGCATCGAAGGCCTCATCCACGTTTCGGAAATGTCGTGGACCAAGAAGAACGTGCACCCCGGCAAGATCCTGTCGACCACCCAGCAGGTCGACGTGGTCGTGCTCGAAGTGGATCCGGCCAAGCGCCGCATCTCGCTCGGCCTCAAGCAGACGCTCGAGAATCCGTGGGAAGCTTTCGCACGTAACCACCCGGTCGGCACCGAAGTCGAAGGTGAAGTCAAGAACAAGACCGAATTCGGCCTGTTCATCGGTCTCGATGGCGACGTCGACGGCATGGTGCACCTGTCCGACCTCGACTGGAACCGTCCGGGCGAGCAGGTCATCGAAGAGTACAACCGTGGCGACATGGTCAAGGCTCAGGTTCTCGACGTCGACATCGAGAAGGAACGCATCTCGCTCGGCATCAAGCAGCTCGGCAAGGATGCGGTCGGCGAAGCTTCGACCTCGGGCGAACTGCGCAAGAACGCCGTCGTTACCTGCGAAGTCACCGGCATCAAGGATGGTGGCCTCGAAGTCCGTCTCGTCGAGAGCGGCATCGAGACCTTCATCAAGCGTTCGGATCTGTCGCGTGACCGTGACGAGCAGCGCCCCGAGCGCTTCGTCGTCGGCCAGAAGGTAGACGCCCGCATCATCGCCTTCGACAAGAAGACCCGCAAGCTGCAGGTCTCGATCAAGGCGCTGGAAATCGCTGAAGAGAAGGAAGCAGTCGCTCAGTACGGCTCGACCGACTCCGGCGCTTCGCTCGGCGACATCCTGGGCGCAGCCCTGAAGAACCGCAACAACTGAGCCAACAGCTCACTGTCGTGAATTGAAAGACCCCGCCGGATCGCTCCGGCGGGGTTTTCCTTTGTCGAGTTGTCCTCGCCGGCCCGAAGTGATGCCGGAATGCTTCACGGCTCATCCGAATGCTTCCCGACCGGGCATGATGGGCTTGTCCAAGGTTGCCGCGACAGGGAATTGCTGCTCATTAATCCAGGACTTGCTGCCCGCGTTCAGAGCCTGCCCATGCCCAGTTTGCGTTTTCTGACCGTCTTTTTCGTGTTGCTGGTCCTGTCAGGCTGCGGCGGCCGGGCCGTGCTTGGCCTCAATGACGGCAAGCAAGGTGAATCCGCGTCCGTGGTGCAGATCTACGTCTCGACCATGCGTGCCCGGTCGAACGACCTGTCGCTGCCCTATTCGGCGGAACGCGCCAAGCATCTCAACTTCGCCAAGTTCGAAATCGGCATCCCCAGGACGCATATCGCCGGCGAGGTCGAAAGCACGAGCCGCACGCCGAGCCCGGAACGCAACTTCATCGCCCGCACCTTCCAGCCCTATGACGACAAGGCGCAGTTCGTCGCAGCCCTCGATGTCGACCTGATGCGGCGCCCCGAGGCCGAGCGTGAGATCTTCATCTTCGTGCACGGCTACAACAACAACTTCGCCGACAGCATCTTCCGCAACGCCCAGATCGTCCACGACTACAAGGTCAAGGCGGTCGCCCTGCATTACGCCTGGCCGTCGGCCGGCTCGCTGCCACTTTACGTCTATGACCGCGACAGCGCCGCCTACAGCCGCGACGGCCTTGCCGACACCATCGAGATCGCCGCGCGCACCAAGGCCAAGCGCATCGTGCTCGTCGGCCACTCGATGGGCAGCTATGTGGTGATGGAGGCGCTGCGCAGCCTGTCGCTGAGCGGCCGCGACAGATACATCAGCCGCATCAGCGGCCTCGTGCTTGCAGCACCCGACATCGATATCGACGTATTCCAGAGCCAGCTGCGCGACATCGACAAGCTGCCGAACCCGTTCATGATCCTGGTATCGACGCGCGACAAAGCGCTCAACCTGTCGGGTGGGCTGACCGGCGGCCATCCGCGCGTCGGCTCCGGTGCCGACGTCGCCGCCCTTCAGGCCGAAAACATCACCGTGCTCGACACATCCAATCTCGACGGCGGCAGCCATGGCGTCTTCGCCAGCTCGCCGACGCTGATGGCCTTGACCACCCAAGGCGGGTTGATGAACGACGTCACCGAAAGGGGCGAGGGCGCGCCGGCCGAAACGATCCTCGCCGACGGCGGCCAGGTCATCAAGGGCGCGGCCTCGCTGGTCATCTACCTGCCGGCCAAGCTGCTTGGCGTACCCAATGGCGGCCTGCTGACGCAGTAGGCGCGGGGGATCGGCCAACGGCGACCCCGGTCACTGCCTGAATGCTCGGGTGCTTGCCCTCACGCGCGTCCGTAGATCTCAGCCACAGTGCCGCTGGTGACCAGATTGGCCGGCGAGGCAAGCTGCGCGATCGAAGCGGCTGCCGCTTCCAGGCTGACCCATTTCGAAAAATCCGCCTTGGGCATGTCGTTGCGGTTGGTCTTGGTGTCGAGCGTCGACGGCGCCACCGCGTTGACCAGGATGTCGGCACCCTTCAGCTCTTCCGCCAGCGCCACGGTCAAGGCCGCAACCGCTGCCTTGCTTGCCGCATAGGCGACCATGCCGCCGCCTTTGCGCGGCTCGATGCCGGCGCGGGCCGAGACGTTGACGATGCGGCCGCCGGCCTTGCCGGCGATCATGCCGCGCGCTGCCGCACGGGAGCACAGGAAGGCGGTCTTGGCGTTGATGTCCATCATCTGGCCGAACTGGCCGGGATCGACCTTGTCGATCGACCCCATGTCGAAGCCGCCGGCCGAATGGATCGAGGCCCAGAGGTCGGGAATGGCATCGTAAAAGGCGTCCACGGCCTTGGCGTCGGTCAGGTCAACGCCGGTGGCGATACTCACCCGGTCTTGGCCCAAGAATTCGAACCCATCAGGCTCCGTCTTCCGGCTGATCGGCAAATGGCAGATGGCGCCCTCGGCCAGCAGATACCTGGCAACGGCCGCGCCCAGCGCACCTGTTGCGCCCGATACAACGACGTGCCGGCCCTCGAAATTGTTGGTCATGCTCGACTCCCTGGAGCGCGCGCCCGGCTGAAGCCGGACTGCCACTCCATCTCTTTGTTGCGGTTGCATCTCTGCGACGCCAGGTGATTCCACCCGGCTGCAAAATGCTCTGGCCGCGACGCGCGGCCTATTCGACGGTGAGTTCTATCAGACAGGGTTTTCCCGTCGAGCGTGCTTTCTTTAATGCACCGCCGAGCGAGCTAACATCCTGCAGGCGCTGCGTCGCAAGCCCATAGGCCTGTGCGATCAGGACGAAATCCGGCGGCACCGGCGAGACGCCGACAGGCTCGACGCCGGCGTCGAGCATCGAGGTCTCGATCTCACGATAGCCGCGGTTGTTCCAGACGACAAAGATAACGGGTGCCTGCGCGTCGAGCGCCGCACCCAGCTCCGGCAAGGTGAACTGGAAACCGCCGTCGCCGCTGAGGCACACGACAGGTGCATCCGGGACGGCGAGTGCCGCGCCGATCGCCGCCGGCGGGCCGAAGCCGAGCGCGCCATAGCCCGTTGCGGCATTGAACCAGCCACCCGGCCTGTCGTGGTCATAACAGAGATTGGCGGCATAGACCGGCTGGGTCGAGTCGCCGACGATGATCGCCCCCGGCAGCGCGTCGCGGATGGTCTCGACCGCCCTCACCTGAGCCTGCATCGCTGGCCCGATCTCCGCCCACGCAGCTTCCCGCGTCGCCCTGGCCAGCGCCGCGCCTGCCGACGAGCCTCGCCCACCGACCACCGCCGCTGCCAACCGCGCGAGTGCGGCACCGGCATCCGAACGGACCGACACCGCCGCAGGCCGCCGCACCAGCTGGCCAGCGTCGATGTCGATGCGGATCAGGTTGTTCGGCAGCACCAGGCCGCCGTCGCCATACATATCGTAGTCGGTCGGCCCGAACTCGGTGCCGACAGCGATGACCAGATCGGCCTCGGCCATCAGCGCACGCACCGCCTTGAGGCTCGGGCTCGCCGGCACGTTGAGCGGATGGCGAAACAGCAGCCCGCGGCCGTTGGTGGTCGTCACCAGGGGCGCATCGAGGGCTTCGGCCAGCGCCTTGAGTTCCGCTCCCGCCCGCTTTGCGCCGCCACCAGCCAAAATCAGCGGGCGGCGGGCGGCGCGGAGCAGGCGCAACGCCTCGGCAATTGCTGCCTCGTCCGGCGTGTCAGGCGTGGCGCGCCGTGCCAATGGCTCCATGCCATCAGCTGGCAGCGGCATGACGTCGAGCGGAATCTCGATATGCACCGGGCCCGGCCGCGCCGTGGCGAGAATCTCGAAGGCCTCCGATATCGCCTCCGGCAGCTCGGCTGCCGTCGTCACCCGCCGGGACGACAGCGCCACCTTTTCCATCATGCCGCGCTGGTCGGGCAGCTCGTGCAGGAAACCCAACCCCTTGCCCAGCGAGCCAAGCGCGTTGACGCCCGAAATGACCAGCATCGGCACCGAATCGGCGCGCGCCTGCGCCATCGCTGTGATGGTGTTGGTCAGCCCCGGCCCGGTGATGACGAAGGCCACGCCCGGCCTGCCCGAGGCGCGTGCGTAGCCGTCGGCCATGAAGCCGGCACCCTGCTCGTGGCGCGGCGTGACATGGCGGATTCTGGAGCGCGCCAGCCCACGATAGAGCTCGATCGTGTGTACGCCCGGAATGCCGAACACCGTGTCGACGCCATGCGCCTCCAGCAGCCCGATGAGCGCCTCGCCGATCGTCGTCATGCCATTTCTCCCTGCCGCAAGCTCAATCCCAATATCGCCTCGACCGCGCCGATACCGATCTCTGCCAGTTCGCCATTGGCGAACATGTCGCCGGCGAGGCAGCCTTCGACCCACAGCCCGTCGATGATCGCATTGATGGCGATGGCGTGGCGGCGCAACTCGCCTTTGCTCGCCTGCCGGCCGTCGTCGGCCAGCACCGCGGCGACGAGCGTCTCGACCTCGTCGCGGAAACCGAGATATCCGGCCCTGTGGGCCACGCCCAATGCCGGGTCGGAGCCGGCCCGGCCGATGAAGCTCGCCCAAAGTGAGAATGTCCTGACATCGATAACCGGCGGCACGAGGCTGGCGCCGACGAAGGCGGCAAGCCTCAACCTCGGCTCCTGCTCGACGGTCGAGAGTGCGGTCTTGGCGAGTTGGGTCATGCGCCCCATGATCGTTGCATAGGCCGCCTGCAGCAGGTCTTCCTTACCCGGAAAATAGTGTCGGATCAGGCCCGCGGTGACACCCGCGCGTAGCGCAATCGCCCTGACGGTTGCACCTTGAAGCCCGTTTTCGGCGACGCAATCCAGCGTCGCCTCGATCAGGTCCTGCCGCCGGCGCTCCTCGCCTTCGCGGCGGAATTTTCTCCGCGCAGCGACTGCCATGCTCACCTTCGCATCCTGAGAAAAACCGCCAGCGTCGGCTCTCCGCATTATTTATACACTTGCATAACAACGTCGCAAGTGCCGTAATGGGCGCATAAGAAGCGGGAAATGGTGCCGTTGACGCCGCAAGGCAGAAGGGTCCATCCTCACCGCCCAGGGGAACATCGCGACGCGACCATGAGCAGCCGATTGCCAGCTGACGGGACAACGTTCACACGCCGGGGCCATCGCTGATGGTTGCGGTCGACGCAGCCCGGCCCCTTGCCCCGAGCAACGGCCTCGCCGCCGAAGCCATCCATGTCGAGAACCTGCACAAGAAGTTCGGCCAGCTGCATGTGCTGAAGGGCGTGTCGCTGTCGGCGCGCGACGGCGAGGTGGTGGCGATCATCGGCGGCTCGGGCTCCGGCAAATCGACGCTCCTGCGCTGCATCAACTGCCTGGAGAACCCGACAAGTGGCATCATCCGGGTCAATGGCGAAGAGATCCGCCTCAAGCCCAACGGCTTCGGCGACAGCATTCCCGCCGACCGCCGCCAGATCGAGCGCATCCGCTCGCGCCTCGGCATGGTGTTCCAGAGCTTCAATCTGTGGAGCCACATGACACTGCTGGAAAACGTCATCGAGGTGCCGGTGCATGTGCTGGGCATCAAGCGTGTGAACGCCATCGTCGAGGCCGAGAAACTGCTCGCCCGCGTCGGCCTTGCCGAGAAACGCGACGTCTACCCTGCCTATCTTTCCGGAGGCCAGCAACAGCGCGCGGCGATTGCGCGCGCGCTCGCCGTCCAGCCGCGCGTCATGCTGTTCGACGAGCCGACCTCGGCGCTCGATCCCGAGCTCGTCGGCGAAGTGCTCAAGGTCATCGGCGACCTCGCCCGCGAGGGCCGCACCATGGTGCTGGTGACCCACGAGATGAAGTTCGCCCGCGAGGTGGCGACTCATGTGATCTATCTCTTCAACGGGCAGGTCGAGGAGGAAGGGCCACCCGAACAGATTTTTGGCGCGCCGAAGTCGGAACGCCTAAAGCAATTCATCCGCAGCATCGGCTAGCTCAAGCCGGAACTGCCTCGGCGGACGAAATCACGGGAACGATACAAAACAACGAAAACGGGAGAGACAGCATGAAAGCATTGCTTGCAACCGCGGCCCTGGCCCTGGTGCTTGGTCTAGGCGCCGGAAACGCCAGCGCCCAGTCGATCAAGGTCGGGATGGCGCCCGAACCCTACCCGCCTTTCGCCTCGCCCGACGCCTCCGGCAAATGGAGCGGCTGGGAAATGGACATGATCGATGCGCTCTGCACCGAGGCCAAGCTGCAGTGCGAGGTTACCATGACCGCCTGGGACGGACTGATCCCGGCGCTCAACTCCAAGAAGATCGACGCCATCATCAACTCGATGTCGATCACCGACGAGCGCAAGAAGTCGATCGACTTCTCCGACAAGTACTACAACACGCCGGCCGGCATCATCGGCTCCAAGGATGCCAAGTTCGAAGCCAACCCTGAGGGGCTGAAGGGCAAGATCATCGGCGTACAGGTGTCGACCGTGCATGAGGCCTATGCCAAAAAGCACTTCGCCGACGTGGCCTCCGAGATCAAGATCTACCAGACCCAGGACGAAGCCCAGGCCGACCTCGCCGCCGGCCGCGTCGACGCGGTGCAGGCGGACTCGCTTTCGCTGGCGACGTTCCTCGCCACCGATGCCGGCAAGGCCTGCTGCGACATGAAGGGCGACGTCGCCGAGGACGTAGAGATCCTCGGACCGGGCGTCGGCGTCGGCCTGCGCCAAGGCGACACCGAGCTGAAGGACAAGTTCAACGCCGCCATCAAGTCGCTGCGCGACAGCGGCAAGTATGCCGAGATCGCCAAGAAATATTTCGACTTCGACATCTACGGCAAGTGAGCTCGAGTTGCCACGCCTGCTCCGGAATGAAGTAGGGAGACATGGCACCGCGCCGACGCCATCCCTCCCCCTTGTGGGGAGGGATGAAGGGTGGGGACCTGTTCCTGCCAGCTTCGGCGACCGGCAGAACTGCCGCTGCACCTCCACCCCCAGCCCTTCCCCAGGGGGAGGGGAACGATGCCGTCCCATCATGCCAAAGGACCATTGATATCGAGCACCTGCTGAACCCGCTGCTGCAGACAAGCGCCGTCGAATTGCTGGCTATTTCGCCGCCCGGCTGGGGTGCCAACCTGTTGCGCGGGCTCGCCAATTCGATCCAGATCGCTGTCGGCGCTTTCAGCCTCGGTCTTGCTATCGGCGTCGCCGGCGCCTGGGGCAAGCTTTATGGCAGCCCGATGGTACGCGACCTGATGGAGATCTACACCACGGTCGTGCGTGCCGTGCCGGAGTTGGTGCTGATCCTGCTGCTCTATTATGCCGGCACCGACCTCATCAACCGCGCCCTCGGCAGCATGGGCTACGCCGCCGTCGACATCTCTGGCCTCGTCGCCGGCATCGGCGTGCTCGGCATCGTCCAGGGCGCCTACGCTACCGAGGTCATCCGCGGCGCCATCCTGGCCATACCGCAGGGCCAGATCGAGGCCGCGCGGGCCTATGGCATGCCGCCGGGCAAGATCTTGCGCCGTATCACCCTGCCGGCGATGCTGCCCTTCGCCATTCCCGGCCTCGCCAATCTCTGGCTCATCGCCACAAAGGACACGGCACTTCTGGCCGTCGTCGGCTTCAACGAGCTGACCCAGGAGACACGCCAGGCTGGCGCCACCACCAAGGCCTACTTCACCTTCTTCGTCGCCGCCGGCGTGCTCTACCTGCTGCTGACGCTGTTCTCGAACGTCATCATCGGCCGCATCGAGCGCTGGGCACGGCGCGGCATGCCGCCGATCGCTGAGACCGGCCGATGAGCACCGCCACTCCCGCCACGACTGTGTCCGTCATCCGCTCCGAGTGGCTGCAGCCGCACCGCATCGTGCTGATCGCCATCGCTGCGGCACTTGTGCTCTCGGCCGCCATCTTCATGCGTTGGGACTGGCTGCCCAAATATTACGACCTGGCACTGCTTGGCATCTGGCGCACCATCTGGATTCTCGCCGTGACCGTGACGCTCGGCTTCATGCTCGCAGTGCCGCTCGGGCTTGCCCAGGCCGCAGGTCCGTTCTGGCTGGCGTGGCCGGCCAAGGCCTTCTGCACCGTCATCCGCGGCACCCCGCTGCTGCTGCAGCTCTGGCTTCTCTATTACGGCCTCGGTTCGCTGTTCCCGCAATATCCGTGGATCAGGCAATCCGAACTCTGGCCGATCCTGAGACAGGCCTGGCCCTATGCCGTCGTCGCGCTGACCTTGTCCTATGCCGCCTACGAAGGCGAGGTGATGCGCGGCGCCTTCGCCGGCGTACCGAGGGGGCAGCTCGAAGCCGCGCGCGCCTTCGGTATGAGCCCGTGGAAGCGCTTCCGCCGCATCTGGCTGCCGCAGGCGATCCATCGGGCGCTGCCGACGCTTGCGGGTGAAACGGTGCTGCAGCTCAAGGCGACGCCGCTGGTCGCCACCATCACTGTCATCGACATCTACGCGGTGGCCTCGCGCGTTCGCCAGGATACCTTCATCGTCTACGAGCCGCTGTTGCTGCTCGCCCTCATCTATCTGATCATCACCGGCATCCTCGTCTTCGGCTTTCGCAAGCTGGAGGCGAGGATTCCGTCCAGACTGGGATGACGCCCATGCCGCAGACAAAGACAGAAACCATCACGCTCAACCTCGAAGAGGCGCGCGCCCTGTGCATCGCCGCGGCGATCGGCGCGGGCGCTGGCGAGGAAATGGCGATTTCAATCGCGCTTGCTGCCGTCGCCGCCGAAGCCGACGGCCAGGCGAGCGTCGGGCTGTCGCATTATGTCGATTATCTCGAGGCGCTCGAGGCCGGGCGCATCGACGGCAAGGCCGAGCCCGTCGTCACCCGCCCGGCGCTGGCGATCTATCTGTCCGACGGGCAGCGTGGTGCTGCACATACCGGCTTCGACCGCAACTTCGACGAGATCGCCAAGGCGGCGCGGCTGTTCGGCGTCACCGTCTTTGCGCAGAAGAATGCCTACACCTGCGGCTCGCTCGGCTATTTCACCGGCCGCCTCGCCGAAGCCGGTCTCGTCGCGCTCGCCGCCACCAATGGCCCGGCGCTCGTCGCCGGCTCCGGCTCGACAAAGCCGGTCTACTGCACCAACCCGATCTCGCTTGCAGCGCCCGCAGCCGACGGGCCGCCTCTGGTCATCGACCAGTCGTCGAGCGCCACCGCCTTCGTCAATGTTCGCAAGGCGGCTGAAACAGGCGAGGCGATCCCCGAGGGCTGGGCGCTCGATGCCAAGGGCAAGCCGACGACGGACGCCAAGAAGGCGATGAAAGGTGTCTTGCTCGCCTTCGGCGGCGCGCGCGGCGCCAATGTCGCACTGATGGTCGAGGTGCTTGCCGCCGGCGTCGCCGGCGCCAACTGGTCGATCGACGCGCCATCCATCACGGAAGGCCATCAGACGCCCGGTACCGGGCTGTTCATCGTCGCCTTGGACCCAAAACTGTTCGACCCCGGCTTCGAAGCCCGCATGCGCGAACAGCTCGACCGGCTGTCCAGCCAGTATCACGTCCACATCCCCGGCCCGGCCAAGGCCGCCGCCCGGGCCCGTTCGGAGGTGGAAGGGATCACCGTGCCATCAGCTGTTCACGCCCGTATCTCGGGATTTGCCGCGCGTCAGGCAGACTGACCGGGCAGCATTTTCGACCCTTTTCAGAACCAAACCACCGGACCAGCAAGCCTGGACCGCAGCGCGGCTTCAACGTCTCGGCATGGATCCCCAGGATCTGCGCACTCGCTGCGCTCGCGCTTCGACCCGAGGATGACGGATGCGGAGGGGCTCAGCGCCAATCGCCAACGTCTCCGACAGGCGGCACGTTCTCTGATTAGCGGGAGCGTCTCCTCCGGCCGTCATCCTCGTGCCCGTAGCGGCGTCAGCCGCGAAGGGTCACGGGGATCCAGGCCGTGACCTTCATGATGTTATCTGCGGTCCAGAACCACCGTACGAACCCCCGCGAAAATAATTCGAACTTCCTTTGAACCTTTCCCGCTGACGCTGCGACGCAGTCATGTCCAGGGCGAGGTGAGCTCGCCAGATCAACCGGGGGGAACCCACACCGAAAGATCGTTCCGACGTGGAAACCAGAGCGTTTCCGCGACCCCGAAACGCAACCTCGAAAAGGGAATGAGACAATGAAGACCAAGATCACCATCCTGACCGCCGTCCTACTGCTTGCCGGCGCCATCGGCAGCGCCAATGCCGCCAGCTTCTCTGCCGGGCCGAGCGGCGGCGACCGTCCGTCGGGTCCGAGCGATATCTCCGACGCCCCCGGCGGCAACGGCCCTTCGGGCCCCGGCGACATCTCCGACGCCCCCGACAATGACAAGCCGTCCGGCCCGAGCGGCAAGGCTTCGTCGGGCAATGGCGGCGCGACCGAAGACAAGTACTGCAAGAACGGCTCGAGCAAGTTCCCGGACTGCAACACCAAGTTCATCCAGGACTGCAAGGCCGCAGGTGGCAACATGTCGGGTCAGCAGGGTTGGGGTGGCAAGACCTGCCGGGAACCCTCCTGATGCCTCGGGCATGATCGAAAAGTCTGGAACCGGCTTTAGGATCATGCCTCGCGAAGGCTGCGGCCTCGCCAGACATCGGTCACCCGATTGCTGCCATCCGGAGAACCCCGCCTCGCGCGGGGTTTTCTGCATCGTCGCTATCTGCAACGAAAAGCCCCGCTCGACGGCGGGGCTCTGCGCGGGAAAATCCCCCGCGGCGCGTTGCGAAAGACGGTTCAGTGGCGGGAGAGCCAGCTGTCGATGTCCTTTTCGACCTCTTCCTGGGCCTTGCCATAACGGGCTTGCAGCTTGCCGGCGAGTTCCTTGCGCTTGCCCTTGATTACGTCGAGGTCATCGTCGGTCAGCTTGCCCCACTGGCTCTGCACCTTGCCCTTGAACTGCTCCCAATTGCCTTCGATCTGGTTCCAATTCATCGCGATTTCTCCTTTCGGGGATTGATATGGATTGGCACGACAGGTCCGCCGCACTGGGGGGTCAACGCCTCGGTCAGCGCAGGGTTCCGACATTTTTAAAGTTGACTTTGTCAATCAGCTTTATATCAAACCTTGTTGACTTGACCGTGACCCGGCCATCGCGGCGTTGGTGCATTGCAATACTTTCAATCGTACATAGCCCCCGCAATCGGAGACATGTCCTTGACCCTGACGACCGAAACTTCCGGCCGCCGACTGTTCATCCCCGCGCTCCGCGGCCTCTACTCGAACCTTCACGACACCGCTGAAACCGTCCTGCGCGTCGTCGCGGGCGTTGCGCTGGTCACCCATGGCCTCGGCAAGATCTCCGATCCGTTCGGCGCCGCCGGCATGGTCGAGGGGCTCGGCTTCTACCCGGGCGCCTTCTGGTCGCTGCTTTTGTCCTGCACCGAGTTCTTCGGCGGCATCCTGATCGCCATCGGCCTGTTCACGCGCCCGGCCGCCTTCGCCGCCATGTTCGTGCTGCTGGTCACCGTCTGGTTCCACTGGGTCACGATGAGCCAAGGCTACCAGGGCGCCGAGAAGTCGATCATCTGGGCTGCGATCTTCCTGTTCTTCGTCATTCGCGGCGGCAACCGCCACTCGGTCGATGCGCGCCTCGGCCGCGAGTTCTAGTTTGTGACCGCATGATCGTTTCCGGAAACCCGATGTCGATCGTGCCCTGAAACCCTGCCTCCCAAGGCAAGCCGCATGCCCGCGCCAGATCGGCGCGGGCCGCTCCGTGCAGTCGCTCGATGATTGCCTTTTTCGCGAAACGGGCTAAGAAACGCTACATCTTCTGCCCCTTTGGCGACCGGAGCCAGCGATGACTGAAATTCTGCAGACCCCGCAACTCGTGACCGTTTTCGGCGGGTCAGGCTTCCTCGGCCGCCATGTCGTGCGGGCGCTGGCCAAGCGCGGGTATCTCGTGCGCGTCGCCTGCCGCCGGCCCGACCTCGCCTTCCACCTGCAGCCGCTCGGCAATGTCGGGCAGATCCAGCCGGTGCAGGCCAATCTGCGCGTGCGCTGGTCGGTCGACCGCGCCGTCCAGGGCGCATCGCACGTCGTCAACCTCGTCGGCATCCTGCATGAAGGCGGCCGCCAGCGTTTCTCGACTGTGCAGGAATTCGGCGCCCGTGCCGTCGCCGAGGCCGCCCGTGCCGTCGGCGCCTCGCTGACCCATGTCTCGGCCCTCGGCGCCGACGCAAACTCGCCCTCGGCATACGCCCAGACCAAGGCGCGCGGCGAAAAGGCCGTTCTGGACACGCTGCCAAACGCGGTGATCTACCGTCCGTCGATCGTCTTCGGCCCCGAGGACCAGTTCTTCAACCGCTTCGCCAACATGGCCCGTTTCTCGCCGGTGCTGCCGCTGATCGGCGGCGGCGAAACCCGGTTTCAGCCGATCTATGTCGGCGACGTCGCCGAAGCGGTCGCGCGGGCCGTCGACGGCAAGGTCAAGGGCGGCTCGATCTACGAGCTCGGCGGCCCTCAGGTGCTGAGCTTCAAAGAGTGCATGGAGGAGATGCTCGAGGTCATCGATCGCAAGCGCACGCTGGTGCCGGTGCCCTGGTCGATCGCCAACCTGCAGGCCTCGATCCTCGGCATGCTGCCCAATCCGCTGCTGACCAAGGACCAGGTCCTTTTGCTGCGTTCCGACAATGTCGTGTCCAAGGCAGCCCTCGACGAAGGCCGGACCATCGCAGCCACAGGCATCGCGCCCAAGTCGACCGCATCGATCCTGCCGAGCTACCTCTGGCGCTACCGCGCCGCCGGACAGTTCACGCGCCGGACGGAAGCCTGACCGACTGAGGGCGCATGGACGCCCTCGCCTCCCTCCTGCCGCAAGGCACCGACCCGCTCATCGGGATTGTCCTCATCGTCGCCAGCGCCTTTACCTCGGCGCTGACAGCCGCCTTCGGTGTCGGCGGCGGCATTGCCATGCTGACGCTGATGGGCCTGTTCGTGCCGGTGGCCGCGCTTATCCCCGTCCATGGCGCGGTACAGCTCGGCTCCAACACCGGCCGCGCCTGGCACCAACGCGCCAATGTGCGCATGGACGTCGCCGCCCCCTTCATTGCCGGCTCGGTCGTCGGTGCCGTCATCGGCGCCTTCGTCGTCATCCAGCTGCCCGACGCCTGGCTCAAGCTGGTGCTCGGCGCCTTCGTCATCGCCATTACCTGGGCCAAGGTCCCCGGCATCGACAAATTGACCCGCACCGGGCTTGCCATAGGCAGTGTTATCGTCGCGCTGATCGGCATGCTTGTCGGCGCCACCGGACCGCTGGTCTCGGTGCTGTTCGCGCAGTTTTTTGCCAATGACCGCAAAGCGCTCGTCGCCACCCATGCCGCCGGCATGGTTGCCCAGCACGGACTCAAGATCATCGTCTTCGGCCTCGCCGGCTTCGCCTTCTGGGACTGGCTGCCGCTGATCGGCGCGATGATCGTCTCGGGCTATCTCGGCACCGTCTACGGCACCAGACTGCTCGAACGCATGCCGGAGGAGAGCTTCCGCAAATGGTTCAAGATCGCCATCACCGTGCTGGCGCTGGACCTGCTGCGCCGCGGGCTGACGGGGCTGGCGTGAACTTTCCGCGCGCACAAACAACCAGTCAGCCAAGCGCGCTGGATCTTCTGCATCTGAAAGGGGCGCAACGGCGACATCCTCCCTCCCACTTGTGGGGAGGAACAAAGGGCGGGGGGTGCCAACGCGGTTCGATCACCGGCAGCGCTGCCGAAACGATCTCAACCCAACCCCTAACCCCTTCCCACAAGGGGAAGGGAAACGCGTTCAGCCCCAGACCATCAGCGCGATCAACCCGACGCCGCCGACAAGCAGGCGCCACCAGCCGAACAACGCGTAGCCGTTGCGCGAGACGTAATCGAGCAGGTGACGCACGACCAACAGCGCGGTGATGAAGGCTGCCAGGAAGCCGACCGAAATCACCGGCAGGTCCGCCGCCGACAGGATGTCACGGTTCTTGTAGAGATCGTAGGCAAAGGCGCCGGCCATAGTCGGCATCGCCAGGAAGAACGAGAACTCGGCCGCCGCGCGCTTCTCCACGCCCATCAGCAACGAGCCGACGATTGTTGCGCCCGAGCGCGAGGTGCCGGGGATCATCGCCAGGCACTGGAACAGGCCGATCTTGAGATAGACCGAAAGCGGAAAGTTGGTGACGTCGCCATAGCGCGGCTTGAGGTCGAGCCTGTCGAGGAACAACAGCACCAGGCCGCCGAGGATCAGCATGACGCAGATCAGGCGCGGCGATTCGAACAGCACCGTCTTGATGAAATCGTGCGCCACAGCACCGATGATCGCCGCCGGCAGGAAGGCGATCAGGATGCCTGCGACGAAACGCTGCGTCTTGGGATCGGAGGGCAGTGTCACCAGCATCTGCCACAGCTTGGCGGCATAGACCGACAGGATCGCCAGGATCGCGCCGAGCTGGATCAGGATCTCGAAAGTCTTGCCGGTCGAGTTGAAACCGAGGAAATGCCCGGCGAGCAGGATATGACCGGTCGAGGACACGGGGATGAATTCTGTCAGGCCCTCGAGCAGGCCGAGCAGGAGTGCATTGATGATTGTCTGGCTATCCATTCCAATCCCCGCGAGGCGTTCATGCGCGATTGCTTGTCATGCGGCGGAACTCACCCTATAGGTCGGGTCGCCCGAGAGCCCGGCGAGCCGGGCCCAGAAGCTCTAGCGACGCTCCAGGCGATTCGCCAGAGCGCCATCGATCACGAATTTCGCAGGACCATGCTGACGCTTTTCCACCACCCGATGTTTGCCACATGCCGTTTCGTCCGTCTGGCGTTCGGCGAGTATGGCGAGGAGCTGGCGCTGATCGAGGAGAAGCCGTGGACGCGGCGCAAGGAGTTCCTGTCGCTCAACCCGGCCGGAACGCTACCGGTGCTGTTGGCCGAGGGCGACGTGCCGATCGTCGGCGCGATGATCATTTCCGAATATATCGACGAGACCCGCGGCGTGCTGAAGCGCGAGCGCCGGCTGTTTGCCGAAGACCCGATGGAACGCGCCGAAATCCGCCGCCTGACCGACTGGTACCTGACCAAGACCGAAAGCGAAGTGACCCGGCATCTCGTGCGCGAGCGCGTGCTCAAGCCGCTGATGCCGGAAGCTGCCGGCGGCGGCTCGCCCGATTCGGCGGCAATCCGTGCCGCCCGCGCCAATATTCGCCAGCACATGAAATACACCAACTGGCTCGCCGGCACACGCCACTGGCTCGCCGGCTCGCGCATCACCTATGCCGACCTTGCCGCCGCCGCTTCGCTTTCGGTGCTCGACTATCTCGGCGAGATCGACTGGCGCGAATATTCCTCGGCGCGCGAATGGTACACGCGCGTCAAGTCGCGTCCGTCCTTCCGGCCCCTGCTCACCGACCGGGTGCGCGGGCTGACCCCGGCATCGCATTATGCGGACCTCGATTTCTGATAGCGCGCTGCGCCAGCTGATCGAACGCGAAGCCAGCCGCGCCGGCTTCGCCGCCATCGCGGTCACACGTCCCGACGCCATCCCTCTTGCGCCTGCCCGCCTCGCACAGTTCGTCGGCGAAGGCCTGCATGGCTCCATGGCCTGGATGGCGGAGACACTGGAACGGCGCAGCGAACCTTCCGTCCTGTGGCCCGAAGTGCGCTCGATCGTCGTGCTTGCCATGAACTATGGCCCAGACAGCGATCCGCGCGCGCTCCAGGCCATGCCGGACCGCGCGGCGATATCGGTCTATGCGCGCAACCGCGACTATCATGACGTGATGAAGGGTCGTCTGAAGGAGATCGCCGGCAAGATCGTCGCCCGCGCCGGCGGCGACGTGAAGGTGTTCGTCGACACGGCACCGGTGATGGAAAAGCCGCTGGCCGAGGCGGCAGGGCTTGGCTGGCAGGGTAAGCACACCAATCTGGTCAGCCGCGAGTTTGGCTCGTGGCTGTTCCTCGGTACCATCTTCACGACAGCAGAACTCACAGCCGACGATGCCGAAATCGACCATTGCGGTTCTTGCCGCGCTTGCCTCGACGCCTGCCCGACAAACGCCTTCCCGGCGCCCTACCGCATCGACGCGCGGCGCTGCATTTCCTACCTGACCATCGAGAACAAGGGCCCAATCCCGCTCGAATTCCGACAGAAGATCGGCAATCGCATCTATGGCTGCGACGACTGTCTCGCTGCCTGCCCGTGGAACAAGTTCGCCCAGGCCGCATCCGAGCAGAAGCTCGCCGCCCGTGACGACCTGCGCGAACCGCGTCTCGCAGAGTTGCTCTTGCTCGACGACGCGACGTTCCGCACGTTCTTTTCAGGCTCCCCGGTCAAGCGCATCGGCCGCGACCGCTTCGTCCGTAATGTGCTGATCGCAGCGGGCAATTCCGCCGACACCACGCTGATCGAGCCCTGCCGGACGCTGCTCTCGGATGCCTCGCCCCTGGTGCGTGGCGCCGCCGTGTGGGCGTTGTCGCGGCTGTTGCCGGACGCGACGTTTTCGGCCCTTGCAGAACAGATGCTGAAGGTCGAAATCGAAGACGACGTGATCGCGGAATGGCAGGCCGGGCTCACCCAAGTCGAACTCTAGCGGACGCAGGCATGACCGAGCAGAATTTCTTCATCTTCGGCGCCGGCTATTCCGGCAAGGCTTTTGCACAGATGCGCCCGCGAGACGTCAGCGTGGCCGGTACCACACGTTCATCGGACAAGTTCCCGGCGCTCGAGGCCGCCGGCATCAAACCCTTCGTCTTTGATGGCCATCTCACCCCCGAAATCCGGGTGCAACTGGCCAAGACCACCCATCTCGTCGTCTCAGCCGCGCCCGGCGACGACGGCGATCCGGTGCTCAACGCCGCCCGCGAGACGATCATGCACGGCATGCCGCTGCTGCGCTGGATCGGCTATCTCTCGACCGTCGGCGTCTATGGCGACCATGGCGGCGCCTGGATCGACGAGACCGCCACATGCCGGCCCAAGCCTGGCCGTTCGACCATGCGGCTCGACGCCGAGCAGGCATGGCACGAGCTTGGCGAAAAGATCGCACGTCCGGTCGCCATCCTGCGCCTGTCAGGCATCTACGGTCCTGGGCGCAACGCCTTCGTCAACCTCGAAAACGGAACCGCCAAGAGGCTGGTCAAGAAGGACCAGGTGTTCAACCGCATCCATGTCCAGGACATATCAGCCGCGCTGTGGTTCCTTGCCAGGGGCGACTATGGCGGGGTCTTCAACGTCACCGACGACGAGCCGGCGCCGCCGCAGGACGTGGTCGCCTATGCGGCCGAAAAGATGGGTGTTGCCCCGCCGCCCGAAATTCCGTTCGAGACCGCCCAACTTTCGCCCATGGCGCGGTCCTTCTATGGCGAAAACAAACGAGTCGCCAATGCCGCGATCAAGGCGCTCGGCTTCACGTTCGGCATGCCCGACTACCGCCTGGCGCTGGACAGCATGTGGGCCGATGGCAGTTGGCGCGGAGAAGGCGAAAGCGACAGGCGCAGCCCGATCAGGCGGGGCTGAGCCAGGGGAGATCGTGATCCCGAACCGAAGTTCCGCGTAGCGCGCCGATTTTCGGACAAGATCACGCTTCCGCCAACGGAAAGAGCCCGTTTCCGAGTCGATCGGAACGGGACACTGGACGAAATGACCACGGTACGGGTGCTGAAATTTACCTTTCGGTAACCGTGGCAGCCCAAGCTGGCTGAGAGGATCGGGTTCCATGATGGCATTTTTCAGCGGATTTCTTGGCAAGGCAGGGCGGCTCCTGATGGCGGCCGCAACGCTTGGCCTTGTCGGCACCGACATACAGGCGGCCAGCGCCTCGGAGCTCGCCAAGGATCTGTTCGGCGGCAAGAAGCTGCCTGCAGCGATCGCGCCCGCATCCTACGGCTTCTATTCCAAGGGCTGTTTCTCGGGTGGCGTCGCCATCGCCACCGACGGACCCACCTGGCAAGCGATGCGGCTGTCGCGCAACCGGCGCTGGGGCCATCCGAAAATGATCGCGCTGATCGAGGAGCTGTCGCGGGAAGCCACCCAGGACGGCTGGCCCGGCCTGCTCGTCGGCGACATCTCGCAGCCGCGTGGCGGGCCGATGCTGACCGGCCACGCCTCGCACCAGATCGGCCTCGACGCCGACATCTGGCTGACGCCGATGCCTGACCACCGGCTGTCGCCGACCGAGCGCGAGAACATGAGTGCCGTGTCGATGGTCAACGAAAAGACGCATCGCGTCATCGAGAAGCGTTGGACGCCGGCGCATACGCGCCTGCTCGAGCGCGCCGCGAGCTACCCCGAGGTCGAGCGTATCCTGGTCAATCCGGGCATCAAGAAGAAGCTTTGCGACACCGTCACCGGCGATCGCTCCTGGCTGCGCAAGGTTCGTCCGTTCTGGGGCCACGACTATCATTTCCATGTCCGCATAGGCTGCCAGCCGGGTTCGCAGGGTTGCAAGGAGCAGGATGCCACGCCGCGCGGCGACGGCTGCGACAAGTCGCTGGCCTGGTGGTTCACCGAGGAGCCATGGCGTCCGGCCACCGGCCCGGCCAAGCCCAGGGCGCGCGACATCATGACGATGGCAAGCCTGCCCAAGGCATGCCGCGCCGTGCTCGATGCACCCTCGCCGACCTCGGAAGCCGCCGTCACCTACCATGGCCCCGGCGGCAGCGAATATGCGGCCACGCCAGCCCCCTCGGCTCCGGCAGTGGCCGAGACGCCTGTCATCACCGAGCCCGGCGTGCCGGCCGCGGCAAACGCCTTCGCGCCACGGCCTTCGGTCGACATCCCGCTGCCGCGCCCCCGGCCTGCCAACAAATAGGCCCAGCCAACAAGTAGGCTGGGCGCGTTGGCCGCGCCGGCTGCATTCACGGCACCCCGGCGCTTCCAAAGCGATCGAAATCGGTCTATGGAATTTCAACCGATTTAGCTTGCCTGGACGAACCCCAAGTGACACCAGCTTTGCGTCTCGCACTGATCGCCCATGACGAGAAGAAGGACGACCTCGTCGCCTTCGCCGGCGATCATGTCGACTTTCTCATGGCGTGCCACATCGTCGCCACCGGCACCACCGGCCAGCGCATCCTGGCAGCCTGCCCGAACCTCAACCTGACGCCACTGAAAAGCGGCCCGCTCGGCGGCGACCAGCAGATCGGCGCGCTGATCAGCGAGGGCAAGATCGACCTTTTGATTTTCTTCGTTGATCCGCTGACGCCGATGCCGCATGACGTCGATGTGAAGGCATTGATGCGGCTTGCCATCGTCTACGACATTCCCATGGCGTTGAACCGGGCGACGGCCGAGATCATGCTGGAAAACCAGGAGAACGGCTGAACGCCGGCGCGGGGACGAAACAGGGCATGTCACATCAGAGCGACCAGTCGCAGGCTCTCCCCTTTCCGATCCTGATCGGCGACATCGGCGGCACCAATGCGCGTTTTGCCATCGTCGAGAGCGCCGACAAGGATGCCGGCGAGCCGCGCATCGTCCAGACCGCCAGCTACGCCACCATCGACGACGCCATCCTTGCCGTGCTCGACGGCGCGCCGGTGCGTCCGCGTTCGGCTGTCCTTGCTGTGGCCGGCCCGGTCGAGGGCGAGGAAATCGCCCTCACCAATTGTCCCTGGGTCGTGCGCCCGCGGCAGATGTTTGCGACGATCGACCTCGTCGACATCCTGGTGCTCAACGACTTCGAGGCTCAGGCGCTCGCCGTCGTGGCGCTTGGCAACGAGCATATGGAAAAGATCGGCGGCGGCGAGCCTGAGCAGGGCGCCGGCCGCGTCGTTCTCGGTCCAGGCACCGGCCTCGGCGTCGCCGGGCTGGTCCACGCTCTCGGGCGCTGGATTCCCATTCCCGGCGAAGGCGGCCACATGGACATCGGTCCGCGCTCCAAGCGCGACTTCGAGGTGTTCCCACATATCGAGAAGCTGGACGGCCGCATCTCGGGCGAGCAGATCCTGTGTGGCCGCGGACTGGTCAACACCTACCGCGCTGTCGCCAGGGCCGACGGCAAGACGCCTGTGCTCACCCAGCCGGCGCAGGTCACCGCCGCCGCATTGGATGGCAGCGACCCGGTCGCGGTCGAGGCGCTCGAGCTGTTCGTCACCTGCCTCGGCCGCACTGCCGGCGACCTCGCTCTGGTGTTCAAGAGCAAGGGTGGCGTCTTCCTCACCGGCGGCATCGCCCAGAAGATCGTGCCGGCGCTGAAACGGGGCAATTTCCGCGAGGCCTTCGAGGACAAGGCGCCGCATCGCGAGCTGATGGCCTCGATGCCAGTCTATGTCATCACCCAGCCGCTGGCGGCCCTTGCCGGGCTTGCCGCCTATGCCCGCAACCCTGATCTCTTCGGCATCGAGACCGGCGATCGGCGCTGGCGCAGCTAAGCATTGCCGCACTGCGGCAAATGGCGGTTTCCCCTCGCGGCATCATGCTTTATGAGGGGCGCAGTTTCCGAAAGTAGCGACAGGACTGCCTGTTTGACCATCGACCACAACCAGACGCCGAACTCCAGGCGCAGCGAGATCGTCGGCGTCATCAAGCGTATCGTCGCCGAGAACGGCCGCGACTACGTCTGGAACTACACCTTCGCGGCGATCTTCCTGCTCACCATCTCTGGCACGACGGGCTTTCTCGCCTGGGTCATGCGCGACGTCGTCAATCTCGTGTTCTACGAACGGCGCGCCGACCTGATCCTGCTGATCAGCCTGTCGATCTTCGCAGCCTTCGTCATCCGCGGCCTGTCGACCTATGGGCAGGCGGTCGTGCTCGCCAAGGTCGGCAACAATCTCATCGCCCGCTATCAGCGTCGTATCTTCGACCACCTGATGAGCCTCGGCATGGACTTCTTCTCGTCGCAGCGCTCGGCGCAGCTGATTGCCCAGGTCAACCAGAACGTCGCTGGCGTGCGCGACCTGCTCAACATCCTGGTCACCTCGATCGCCCGCGACGCCGTTTCGCTCGTCGTGCTCGTCGGCGTGATGATCTACCAGGACCCGATGCTGTCGCTGCTGGTCCTTTTGATCGGCCCGCCTCTGGTCTTTGCGGTCAACTACCTGATGCGCCGGCTGCGCCGCCTCAACCGCGATGCCGTCCTCGTCGGCGCCCGCCTGTTCGGCTCGATGCAGGAAACCGTCCAGGGCATGGCCATCGTCAAGGCCTTCACCATGGAGGACCAGCTTGCCAGGCGCATGGACGGGCTGATCGGCGACGTCGAGGCGCGATCAAACAAGATCGCCAGGGTATCGGAGCGGCTTTCGCCAATTACCGAGATGCTCGGCGGCGCGATCTTCGCCGGTATCATCGGCTATGCCGGCTACCGCTCCGCCGTCGAGGGACAGCCGCCCGGCAACGTCATCTCGTTCATCTTCTCGTTCATCCTCGCCTATGATCCGGCACGCCGCCTTGCCCGCACCCAGGTCGGGCTCGAGGCCGCGCTGGTCAATGCCCGCATGCTCTACGAGATCCTCGACACGCCGCCGCGCCAGGAAGACAGCGAGGACGCCAGGGCGATCGCTGTCGGCCGGGGCGAAATCCGCTTTGACAACGTCTCCTTCGGCTATGGCGACGACATGCCCGTGCTGCGCGAGCTGAGCTTCACCGCGGCCGGCGGCAAAACCACGGCCATCGTCGGAGCCTCGGGGGCCGGCAAGTCGACGCTGATCGCGCTACTTCAGCGCTTCTACGATCTCGACGGCGGCCGCATCGTCATCGACGGCCAGGACATATCAGGTGTCACCAAGCGCTCGCTGCGCCAGTCCATCGCCTATGTCTCGCAGCACCCCTATCTGTTCGAAGGCACCATCGCCGACAACATCCGCTACGGCCGCCCCGACGCCACCGATGCAGAGATCCGCGACGCGGCCAGGCAGGCCTTCGCCGACAACTTCATCCTCGACCAGCCGGAAGGCTACGACACGCCGGTCGGCGAGAGCGGCTCGACATTGTCGGGCGGCCAGCGTCAGCGCGTCTCCATTGCCCGCGCCCTGGTGCGCAATGCTCCGATCCTTTTGCTCGACGAGGCGACCTCGGCGCTCGACAACGAGTCCGAGGCGCGTGTCCAGCAGGCGCTGGCCACCGCTACGCAAGGGCGCACCACCATCGTCATCGCCCACCGCCTCTCCACGGTCATAAATGCCGACCATATCGTCGTGCTCGACGCAGGCCGGCTGATCGAGCAAGGCACCCATGCCGCGCTGATGGCCGACCCCAACGGCGTCTATGCGCGCTTCCACAATCTGCATGACGAAGCCGCGCTTGGACTGGTGGACGATACCGCCGAGACTGCAATGATAGAGCGGCAGCGCGTGCTGCCTCAGGGAGCCTGATATGAGCGAGATGGGTCTTGTCGTCGTCGGCGCCGCCGGACGGATGGGGCAGGTGCTGTTGCGCACCGTGCACGGCATGGCAGGCGTGCGTGTCGTCGGCGCCGTCGAACGGGCCGGCTCGCCGCATCTCGGCAAGGATGCCGGCGAACTTGCCGGCATAGGCATCATCAACGTGCCCATTTCTGACGATCCGCTGTCCGCCTTCGCCAAGGCCGACGGCGTGCTCGACTTTACCGCACCGGCGGCGACGATCGAATTCGCCGGCTATGCCGCGCAGGCGCGCATTGCCCATGTTATCGGCACGACCGGCTGCTCAGTCGACGACGACACCAAGATCGCCGCTGCAGCGCGCCATGCCACCATCGTCAAGTCGGGCAATATGAGCCTCGGGGTCAATCTGTTGTCGGTGCTGGTCGAGAAGGCCGCCCAAGCGCTGGGACCCGATGATTTCGACATCGAGATCGTCGAGATGCACCACCGCCACAAGGTCGACGCACCGTCAGGCACGGCACTGCTGCTCGGCGAGGCCGCCGCCGAGGGCCGCAAGATCGCACTTGCCGAGAAGAGCGTGCGCGTCCGCGACGGTCACACCGGCGTGCGCGAGACCGGCACGATCGGATTTGCCGCCTTGCGCGGCGGCTCGGTGGTCGGCGAGCACTCTGTCATCCTCGCCGGCACCGGCGAGCGCATCGTCATGTCGCATCTCGCCGAAGACCGCACCATCTTTGCCCGCGGCGCCGTCAAAGCGGCTTTGTGGGCGCACGGACGCAAGCCCGGCCTCTATTCCATGCGCGACGTGCTCGGTCTCTAACCAAATCCGCCACTACAGTCCTCACCCAAGGGAGCAAAAATGTCCGGTACTCTCGTGCTCGTCCGCCATGGCCAGAGCGAATGGAACCTCAAGAACCTGTTCACCGGCTGGCGCGATCCCGGCCTGACCGAGCAAGGCCACGCCGAGGCCAAGTCCGCCGGCGAGAAGCTCAAGGCGCGCGGCCTCAAGTTCGACATCGCCTTCACCTCGGCGCTGGCGCGCGCCCAGACCACCTGCCAGCATATCCTCGACGCGCTCGGCCAGAGCGATCTCCAGACCATCCGCAATGCCGCGCTCAACGAGCGCGACTATGGCGACCTCAACGGCCTCAACAAAGACGACGCCCGCGCCAAGTGGGGCGAGGAGCAGGTCCATATTTGGCGCCGCTCCTACGACACCCCACCGCCCGGCGGCGAGAGCCTGAAGGACACCGGTGCGCGCGTGTGGCCCTACTATTTGCACGACATGCAGAAGCATGTGCTCTCCGGCGGCACCGTGCTGGTCGCAGCCCACGGCAACTCGCTGCGCGCGCTGATCATGGCGCTCGACGGTATTTCGGGGCCTGACATCGTCAAGCTCGAACTCGGAACCGGCGTGCCGATCGTCTACAAGCTCAACGCCGATTCGACCGTCGCTTCCAAGGACGTGCTGGCCTGAGTCGCGATGGCGTCGGCCGTCCAACGGGACGCGCAAAGGACGGCGTAGATTTTTGAACGTATTCGGGAGCCGTGCATACGCGGCTCCCGACCCTTCGCCGGCTTCGAAAGCCAGTCGGCCCCTGCGTCAGCCTCATCACCCGAATGCGACATTTGCGGCCTGCCGCAGCATTCCTCGGCAAAAGCAGAAAAAGCGCGTTGACACAGTCGCTTCGCCCGCTTACATCACCGCCACCAGCCCAGATGGCGGAATTGGTAGACGCGCACGGTTCAGGTCCGTGTGCCGCGAGGCGTGGAGGTTCGAGTCCTCTTCTGGGCACCAGTTTCCTGTCTTAGACAGCTTCAACTGTCTGAAGACATTCAAGAAGCCCGGTTCGCCGGGCTTTTTTGTTGCCCGGATTTCCGGCCCGTTTCGAGCCACACCACGTCGCCCGGCGTCGCGGCCCGAACCGCCTCCTGGCAAGGCGCCGGTGGCACACACGCCAGTTTGCCTCATCGTCGCAGCAGCCCTCGCTCATCGCTCAAACGGTCAGCTTTCCGCTGGCCCATGGTCGATGGTAATATCAGGTTGTGCTAATATTACTGCACAACCTACCGAGGAGTATGCCGATGCTGCGCCAAGTCCTTCTTGCCACTGCACTGGCCCTTGCTGCCGGTACCGCAGCAAAGGCGGAAGACAAGCCATCGGTAGCGCCGGCCGTCGTCGACGGCATTACCGTCGCCGAGTTCGGAGACATCATGACCAAGGCCGGATACCAGGCCAAGGTCGGCGTCGACAGCGACAACCTGCCGGTCATCGATTCCAAGGCCTCGGGCATGAACTTCTGGGTCTATTTCTACAACTGCGAGGGTGGCGAGCCGCAGAAGTGCCGACGCGTGCAATTCCAGAGCAGCTTCAAGACCGACAAGGCGATGCAGGACAAGGCGCTCGAATGGAACAACAAGAAGGTCGCCGGCCGCGCCTCCAACGACAAGGACAATACCTATTTCGACTACCTGATCGACTGTGGCGGCGGCGTTACGTCGACAAACCTGTCGCAAAACCTTGAGCGCTTCGACACGCTGATGGCCGAGTTCACCACCTATATCGGCTGGCGCTGAGCCACACACCCGAGGAAGCCCAAGGCGGATGCGATGCGCCCAGAAATCAGCGCTTGAGCGCACCGTAAACAAACTGCGGCAAAAATGCCACACGAAGACATAGCTTCCAGAGTTTTATGAAAGTCCTACTCTGGCCCATTGCTATTGGGATGCCGATAATTTCTCAGTTTGAGAATATTTGAACTATAAAATTTTTAAGCGAACGCCGGGGTGGCACAGTGAAATCTAGAAATCATCTTGGCGCGGCCAGCGCCATCGTTCTCCTTTGCATGTCATCGGCTGTTGTCGCGGGTGAACAGGATTCCGATCAGCAGGCCATCGGCTACCGCATCGGCCTCGCCTTCGCCGGTGTCCACAACACGCTGGGCGGTCTCGGGATAGAATCGTCCACCGGCGTGAGAGACGCAGACACCCGGCCTACCGTGATGTTTGACGGCACATTGGGCTACGACTTCGCACCCAACTGGGGAATTCAGGGTGACCTGCATGCTGCGGCCCTGGGTCGGCCGGACGTCCGCGACGGCGACAGGACCAATGCTTATGGTCACGGCGCCGTCCACCTCTACCATCGCACGGACAACTTTCTCGTCGGCGCCCTGGGTGGCCTTGGCATTCACAACGATCGCGGCGACTCCAACACCGAGATGAACTATTGGTTCGTCGGCGCCGAAGGCAAGATGCTGACCGGCTGGGGCTCGGTCTTCGCCCAGGCGGGCTACCTGGATTCTTACGACAAGTACGCCGAAGGTACGCATGAGGCGCCTTTCGCCCGACTTGGCATCAACTATTTCCTCGACGACGACTGGTCGGTGAAGCTGGACGCCGGCTATGCTGGCGGCAAGAAGTGGGATGTAGGCCTTCCCAACCGGATTTTCGACTTCAACGCGGAGAGCGAAATCCGCCCGGAAACCTGGCCGGTATCATTGTTCGCCCGTTATGAATTCACCCAGCTTTCCTACCATGCGTTCGATAACGACCAGGACCGCTACGGCGAGAACTTCCATACCGTCATGGTCGGGCTGAAGTTCCGCTCCGGCACGACACTGCGCGAAGCCGATCGCGCGCCGGGATCGCTCGACCTGCCATCCCTGGGCAAATGGGTCGCCTTCAACGCCAACGAGGTCGAGTAAGCCGGCAAGCTGCGATAAACACAAAAAGGGCGCCGAACCGCGCCCTTTTCTTTGATGCCGTTTTGCCACTACGCCTCGAGGCTGCGGTTGCGATCCTGCCAGAGTTCAAGGGCTGCCAGCACCGCCACTGCGATACCGAGGCCGATGTGCCAGCTGCGCAGCGCGCCGCCATATTCTAAGACAAACGGCTGCACCACCATCCAGACGCCACCGAACAGCAACAGGATTTCCTCCCAGCGCCGCAGGAAGATCTGTTCCAGTCCGGACAGCACAACGATCGTCGCGCCTACGAGCGCGGTAACCGCCATCATTGTCGGCATGTCGGTGACGCCGAACCACATCGGCGACACGATGATCGCAGCGCCGAGGATCATCGACACGATGTCCTCCCAGCGCCGATGCCGGGTGAGCCCCAGGGGCTCCATTACATTAAGCGTTGCCATGACGAAAATCCTCTTTGGCTACGTTCGAGTTAAGCTCGAGCGCCCGTGAGGACTATGTGCGTGCTAGTCGAACTCCTCAGTCGGGCGTTCTCGCACTGGGAATATTATCTCAGAAATCAGCAAGAAATTCAATCAACAGCCAGCGTCGCAGCCCGCCGCACCCTATCGGGGCATTGTCGCCCTTGGCTTGCCGGGCAATACTGGTCGCGGGGAATTTCGATCGGAGGGGAAATGCCGCGCGTCATCGCCATTGGACTGGACGGGATGGACTTCGACCTTGTCGAGCAAATGATCGACGAGGGACGCCTGCCCAACCTCGACCGGCTGCGCCGGAACGGCATCGGCCTGAAGCTCGATCATGGGCGCGACAAGCTGTCGGGCCTGGCGTGGGAGCACGTCGCAACCGGGCTTGCGCCATCCGATGGCGGCCGCTGGTCGGCAGTGCGTTACGATCCGGCCACATATGACGTTCTCCAGGAAGAGGCCACAACGCCTTCCTACCTGCCAGCCATCGGCCGAACTGTGGTGGCTTTCGACCTGCCCTATTGCCGGTTGGAAGACGGTGAAAATGTCCTCGGCCTCGCCGCCTGGGGGGCGCATGATCCCGGCGTCGAAGCACATTCCAATCCGCCTGGTCTCGCCGCCGAAATCGCCGGCAAGTTCGGCCCCTACCCTGCTCCGGAATGGATCTACGGCTTCTGCTGGCCTTCCGTCACCAAGACACAGGCGGCAGCCGCCGCCCTGATCGCGGCAGTCGAGAGGCGTCGCGAGATCGCGCTGTGGCTGCTGCGCGAGCGGCTGCCCAACTGGGATCTGGCGATTGTCGTTCCCTCCGAGGCACACTCCGGCAGCGAGCCGTTCTGGCACGGCATCGATACCGGGCATCCGCTCCATCAACACGCCTCCGCAGCGCCGGCAAGACAAGGGATGTTAGGTATCTACGAGGCGCTCGACCAACTGGTCGGCGAACTCGCCGAGGCTTTCCCCGACGCGACGGTGCTGGCCTTTTCCATGCATGGCATGGGTATGAACGAGGGCGACGTCCCTGCGATGGCGCTGTTGCCCGAGTTGCTCTACCGCCGCAGTTTCGGCAAATCCTACATGCGTGACTTCACGCCAGCTGCGCGCCTTGCCGACGGCACGCCGCTGCTCGGTGAGGATGAGGGCTGGGAGCGGACGCTGCGCACGCTCGTCCCATGGCCCGACAGGCCCGGTCCCCTTGCCCGCGTACTGGTCAAGGCAGGCTTTGGACGGCGGCGCGACGCCGAAACGCTTCGCCGCCAGCGGGAGCCTCGCGGCATCGGCTGGATGCCCGCGACGCGCTATCGCGCCTTCTGGCCGAAGATGGACGCCTTTGCCATTCCAGCCTTCTACGACGGCCAGATTCGCGTAAACCTGCGTGGTCGGGAAGCTTTTGGAACCGTCAGCCTCGAACGCTACGATGGACTCCTCCAAGAGCTCGAATTGCTGCTGTCACAGTGCCGTGATCCGCTGAGCGGCGAACCGGCCGTGCGCGAAACCTTCCGGGCCGGCAAGCCAGCGTTGGAAATCGGGCCGCATGAGGCCGATCTCTATGTCCTTTTCCGGAAGGGCCTCCTCGGCATGATGCATGAACGGCTGGGTACCGTCGGCCCACTGCCCTGGCGCCGCACGGGCGGCCATACCGGCGACTGGGGATTCGTTTTCGGCGCTGGCCCTGGCCTCGAATCCGGCCGCTCCGGCGTCACCAGTTCCTTTGACGTCGTGCCGACGATCCTGGATCTGCTGGGCGTATCCTCGCAACTGGCCCCTAGCGGACGGACGCTGCTCAAAGATCCGGTCTGACGCCGGCCTTTCCTGCCAACTGCGCCGCCTTGACGAACAGCGCCAGCCATTCCCGGGGCGGGGCCGTTGTCCTCGCCTGCCGATAGCGGCGAAATGCTCTGCCGGCCTTGAGCCGTCCCCACAGCGGCGTCGGGGGCCCGGCCATGCGCTGTTTTGCATCGACGTGGAAGTAGCCCCAGAGCCACGCCTCGGTCTGTCGCTCCGGCCCGATCAGATGGTCGACGATCGCCTCGGGAACCCAGCGCCCGTGATGGCCCGCGGCAAGTGCTGCGCGCATGACCGCGATCTCCTCGCCGCCCGCGAACGGATTGCTCGGCCGCCGGCCGAGCTCGGGGTCGAAGCGAAAGCGGCGCTGGACCTCGGCGACCATGGCATAGTTGGCCCCGAAGGGAAGATCCGCATCGACGTTGGCAAAGACGTCGGCGGCGGCGCGCCGCCGTGCCGCATAGGCGCCCTCTACCAAGTCCAGGCCGGACAACAGCCAGGCGGGCGGCTCCCCGTCCAGGCATGGAACGATCACGCCACCGAAGATGCTGGATCGCGGCGACGCGGCCATGGCAGCTTCATAGGCGCACAGGAAGGCAGGCCGCACCAGCGCGTCGTCGTCGAGCCAGACGATCAGCCGACCTCGTGCCTCGGCAATGGCCCGGTTGCGGGCGTGGGACAGCCCGCCTTGCGGCTCCGCGACCACGACCACCGGAAGCCGGTCGGCAAAACGCTCCGCCACCGGCACAGTGTCGTCGCCGCAATCATTGGCGACGACCAGGATTTCAAAGCTTGAGCTCGGCCTTTCGGCCGCGACGAGTGCGGCAAGGCATCGTGCGAGCAGCGGCGCCCGGTTGCGGGTGCAGATCGCGATCGTCAAGCCGAGTTCGGTCAATTGCCCCTCATCCCCAACGATCGACTGGACCGGCCTTGCGGGGACGTCCTTGGCGGCTCTGCATCCAGACGCTAATATTTGCAGCGTTTGCTGGCTTCGATGCAACCACTCGTTTTACCTGCGGGGGCGCCTGCCCCACAAAAACGCGGCACAACCGGCCAACACGGTCGCGATGCCGATCCAGAACCATTCCGAGCGCCCGGTCATGAAGCTGCCGCCGATCAGCCCGGCGCCTTGCAGGATCCAGACGATACCTATGACGATCGCGAGCGCCGGAACGATTGTTTGAAATAACTTCATCTCAACAAAGCCTCCATGTTGATTATCTTCACCACGTCCGCCTGCTTCTTGATATTTCTATACGTCTGAAAGTATCATCAAGAAGTCTCGCATCGGTAGCGATTCTCACGACTCACCGATGATCTCGACAGCCGCTCCGCAAATATGAAGATATTCCTTCTTCGTGGCCCGAGCATGCCTGACAAACTGTTACTTTGAGACTCCAAACGTGTGCGCTCGCCTCGGAACTGCCCGATGCTTGCCGCATTCGCTGCCATATTTCGGGTGAAACCGCTCCGTGTGTTTATCAACAGAGCGTTAACCAGAAGATGAAGAACCGCGCCAAGCCCGCGATCGCGGCGGCCACCATCGCCGCCGGCATGATGATAGCCTTCACCGGCACCGCCTCAGCCCAGTGTGGCAAGGCTTCCTGGTACGCATTGACCTCGAAGACCGCTTCGGGCGAACGCATGAACCCATCGGCCATGACCGCGGCGCACCGCTCGCTTCCCTTCGGCACCAAGATCCGCGTGACGAACCAGAAGAACGGCAAGAGCGTCGTCGTTCGCATCAACGATCGCGGCCCGTTCATCAAGGGACGCGTGCTCGACCTGTCCAAGGGCGCCGCCCAGCAGATCGGCTTCATCAGATCAGGACATACGTCCGTCTGCATGCAGCGCACCTGACGCTTTCGCCACTAAGCCCTCCAGCCGACGCGCCGCGCCGCCGTCTCGGCCATCGCCTCGACGAGGCTGAGCCGCCATTCGGCCCGGCAATAGGCACGGAAATCGAAGCAGGGCAGGCCCGGGCAGACCTCGAATTCGATGAGGTGCACGGTGTCGTCGGCCTCGACGCGGAAGTCGAGCGAAAAGACGTCTCTCAGGCCAAGCCCTGCCATCAGACTGCCCGCGATTCGCCTGATCCTCTCCGCCGCACGCGGCTGCAGCGACGCCACCTGCACCAGCTCCGGCTCGGCATACTGGCCCGCCTCCCTGGCCGCGGTGCCGGTGTCGCCATACAGCGCCATGCTGTCGGCCATGGTCTGGAAATCGCCGCCTGAATCGACAAAGACGATGCCGAGCGCCTCTGGCCCGACCTTGGGATCGACCGCCAGGAAGCTCGCCCGCACGTTGCGGCCGGCGGCATAGGGCTGGACGACGACGTCGTCGCGATACGCATCGAAAACCCGGCGCCCGAGCGCCAGCGCCTCCGCAGCCTTGTCGATGCGCGAATCCTCCCAAATGCCGATTTTGGCGCCGAGCCGGTTCGGCTTGACGAAATAACCCGAAGAAGACGCCGGCGGCGCGACCAGCCATTCGCCGCCGCGTAAAAGGCCCGCCGCCGGCACCGGCAGGCCTAGTGCCGAAAGCACCGCACCTGCCCGGAACTTGTCCTGGCACAGCGCAAACAGACTGTCGTCGGCACCGATGGTCCTCAAGCCGTTGAGTCGGGCAAGTGCAGGCGACGCGCCGCCGCGGAAATAGGCGATGCCGTCGGTCAGCGTCCACACCAGGCTGGTGGAACGGTCCGCGGATGCCAGCACCGTGGCCGCGTCGTCCAGCACGACGGCGCGGAAGTCGAGGCCGCGCTCGGTGCACGCATCGGCGAGGGCGCAGAACTCTGGATCCATGTCGGTCGACTGAGCCAGATAGGACGAAATCTCCATCCCCGCCTGGCGCGAGAAACCGTCGGCCAGCAAGTGCTCTAAACAGGCGCGCTCCGGCTCGTGGACGAGAATGAGCGTCGGTCTTTGTCCGGCCATCGGGCACGTTTCCTGCTGTCATGCAGACGAAGCCAAGCGCCGCGCCTGATGCAGACAATGGCATCCGGGATGCCCCGGACTTGCCGGAAAACCGACCTGTTGCCATCGTCCCGGCGACAGCGGCACGCCGGCTGGAAGACCGCAGAACCAATTTGCAAACGAGCCCTCAGATCAGGACGTTCGGCTCGTGCCGGCCGTTGACCTCGATGTCGAGCAGGAAGGTCTTGCCGGCATGCGGGTCGACCCGGCGCGCCTTGGCGCTCATGCCTTCGGCGGCCGACGTCACCACCATCCGGTCGGCCGCAGCCCCCACGAAGGCCGGGCACGACGTCTGCACCGCTGGCACCGGCACGCTGCGCAGCAGCCTGCCGTCGGGCGCATAGGCGTCGACACGGCCGCCACCCCAGCTGGCGTTCCACAACACGCCGTCGCGGTCGACCACCGAGCCGTCGATGTCGCCCCTGCCGCCGCGACGATCGACGAAGAGTTTCGGTTCACCGAGCGGCAGGCCACTGTCGGCATCGCAGTCGAGGCGGTAAAGCAGGTTGACCGCCGTATCGGTGTAGTAGGCAGTCTTGCCGTCGGGGCTGAAGCAGATCGAGTTGGGAATGCTGATTGCCGGATAAAGCAGCCTGAGTTCGCCACGGAAGAACCAGTAGATGGCACCGGCACCCGCCTCGGCCTTCTTGCCCATGGTGCCGAACCACAGTGCGCCGCATGGGTGCACGCGCGCATCGTTCGAGCGCGTGCCGGCATTGGCGGCTTCGACCGACATATGCAGCATGAGCTTGCCGGTCGTAGCGTCGCGGACATGCAGGCCGGTTTCGGTCAGCAGCAGCTGGCGCTCGCCGTCGATCGTGGCAATGGCGCTTGCCATCTCGCTCAGTTGGTGAATACGCGTCTGGCCGCGGGAAAGTTTCTTCTCCAGCATGCGGCTCGCCAGGATATCGAACCAGTAGAGCGTGTCGGTTGCGGGGTCGTAGGTCGGGCCTTCGCCGAGCTCGCAGGCCTCGTCGGACAGGATGGTGGCGGCCATGTCAGGCGTCCCTGCCGATGGCATCCCAGCCGGCTACGGCCGCCCGGGCGCGCATGCCGACCTCGGCGGCGCTCATGCCCGGCTTGTAGAGGCTGGATCCCAGCCCGAACAATTGCACACCGACCTTGGCATAGGCTGCGAAATCGAGCTCCGAAACACCGCCGACGACGCCGACCTGCGTCTCCTTCGGCAGCACGGCGCGGATCGCCGAAATGCCGCCCGGTCCGAGCACGCTTGCCGGGAAGAATTTCAGCGCCGAGGCCCCCAGCCGCAGCGCCAGGAACGCATCGGTCGGCGTCAACACGCCAGGCATCGTCACCATCCTGTGCACGCCCGCGCGGCCCATCACCTCGGCGTCGATATTGGGACTGACCAGCAGCCGGCCACCGGCATCGTTGAGCCGGTCGACATCCTTGGCCCATACCACCGTGCCGCCGCCGACGAGTGCTGTGGGCAACGCCCTGGCCAGGATCTCGATCGAGCGGAATGGGTCGGGTGAATTGAGCGGCACCTCTATCGCCTCGATGCCGGCATCGAACACGGCCTGGCCGACATCAATCGCTTCCTCCGGCTTCAGCCCGCGCAGAATGGCGACCAGCCCGCGGCCAAGTTCAGGGAACGGTGCAGTCACACTCATTCGGTCACTCCTTCAGCCAGCATCCCATTGCGCCGGGCTGCGGCCACAAGGCCGGCCAACACTGCTTCATCTGCATCAGCGATCGTCACCGCGATGCCGTCGAGGCGCATCGCCTCGGCATAGAGTGCGCCCAGCGCGCCCGAGACGACGAGCAAGACAGGTGCGCTGCGTCGGCTGAAGCGCCTGAGAGCCGAGGCAATCTCGGCGCCGATCAGCAGGCCCGAAAGTGCTGCCGCCGCATCGTCCTGGCCGAGCCCCGAGAGCAGGCCCGAGGCGCGGATACCGAACAACCTTGCGCCGATGTCGCCGTCGGACAGCGCTTCCCGGCACCAGTCGCGGAACGCCTCACTGTGCGGCGACACCTTGGCCGGCTTGTCGCCGATCGAGTGGCGCAGGATCGAGTGCTGGGCCAGCACCGAAAACAATTCGCCAGTCGGCCAGGTGCCGAAGCCCTTTATGGCGCCGCCCTCGGCGGCCACCCATTTCGAATGCGTGCCTGGCATGCAGACGAGATGGCTGCCCGTTCCGATCAGGCCGGCCATGCCGGCAAGCTGGGTCTCCTCGCCGCGCATGACATCGGGCGCGCGCGGGTCGCGCTGCGCCAGTCCCGGCACGATGCGGACATCGCGGCCGGCGCCTGGAACAGGCACTGCGGCACCCAGAATATCGCCCAACGACGACGGCACGTCGACATAAGGCGCCTCGACCCAGCCCTGGCGGGCGCCGGCCATGCCGCAGACGATGGCTGGCAGATCCGTTGCAGCACCCATGTCCTGCAGCTGCCGGTCGAGCACAGTGGCAAAACCCTTGTGCTGTGCCGTGAGCAGGCCCTCGTCGCTGCGCCGCTCGTCCAGCACAGCCCCCGTGGCGTCGAGCAACCAGACGCGCAGCCGGGTCGTGCCCCAGTCGACTGCGGCTATTGTTGGCGTCGCGCTCACAAGATGCCTCCATCGACAATCAGCGTCTGGGCCGTCAGCATTTTCGAAGCATCGGAAGCCAAGAACAGCACCGGCCCGACCATGTCTTCCGGCAGCATCATGCGTTTGATGCACTGCCGCGAGATATGCGCCTTGAGCGACTTCTCGCTGACCCACAATTCACGCTGCCGCTCGGTGATGACCCAGCCCGGCGCCACCGCGTTGACCCTGATGTTGTCGGGGCCGTAGCGGCCGGCGAGCCCCTTGGTCAGACCGACGATCGCCGCCTTCGCCGCGGTATAGGCCGGCATGGCGCCGATGTTGAGCATGTAGGAGGTCGAGCTGAAATTGATGATCGAGCCACCGCCGGCCTTGATCATGCCTGACGCCACCGCCTGGATGGTGAAGAAATGCGGCCTGATGTTCACCGCCTGGTTCTCGTCCCAGCTCTCGGGAGTGACGTCGGTGACCTCATGGCGCACGTCGTTGGCGGCGTTGTTGACCAGCACCGTCACCGGGCCGTGCTCTGCCTCGGCGCGGACGACCGCCCGGCGCAGCTCTGCAATGTCGCGCAAATCGGCACGCAGATAGAGCGGCCGGTTGCCGGTCGCCTGCTCGACCTCGTCGCACAGTTCCTGGCTCGGCTTCAGGGCGATGTCGATGAAGGCGACCTTCGCCCCTTGCCGGGCAAAGGCCTCGGTCAGCGACGCACCGATGCCGGTGCCGCCACCGGTGATCAGCACCGACTGGCCCTCGAGATCAGGAAATCGTGCCGATGGCATCATGAACTTTCCCCCGCCTTACCCGCTTCCCCCAAAGCCGGACATGCCCTCCGTAATAGAGCAAGATCGCGAAAAGTGGGAACCGGTTTTCGGAAAAGATCGTGCTCCCTCACGGAAAAATCGGAGCGTTAATCCCCCGGATCTCGCGTTCGCTGCGGGCGCCGCGCGACGCCAAAGCAATGTCAGGAAATGGACGTCAAACCGCCTGGGCGAAGGTCGCGCCGCGATGGGCCTCGCGGAGATAGCCGAGCGTGGCATCGGCGTCGGCCGGACGGCCAAACAGATAGCCCTGCCCGCCGGCGCAGCCGAACTGCGTCAGCCGCTCCGCCTGCGCTTCCATCTCGATGCCCTCGGCAACGACGTCCATGCCCAGGCCCTCGCACATCGCCAGGATGGCGCGGATGATATGCTCGGACGGCCGGTCCTCGAGGATCGAGGCGACGAAGGCACGATCGATCTTGAGCTTGTCGAAGCGGAACTCGCGCAGACGCCCGAGCGACGACTGACCGGTGCCAAAATCGTCGAGCGACACGCGGATGCCAACGCGGCGCAAATCCTCGACGATCTTTTCGGCAGAAGCGGGATCGGTCATCAGGCCGGTTTCGGTGATCTCGATTTCGAGGCGACGCGGGTCGAAGCCGGTACGTTCGAGGATCGACAGGATGTGCAAGCCGGTGTTCTGGTCGACCAACTGCGACGGCGACAGGTTGAACGACAGGAACATTTCCTTCGGCCAGCTGCGCGCCGCTTCCGCAGCCTTGCGCAGCACCAGTTGCGACAGCGGGCCGATGATGCCGCGCTCTTCGGCAATCGGAATGAACACGGCAGGGGAGACGAAGCCGAGGTCGCGATCGGTCCAGCGGGCGAGTGCCTCGAAGCCGATTGTGCGGCGGCTGTTGAGATCGACGATAGGCTGGAAATGCGGCGCGACATCGCCGGCGGCAACCGCACGGCGTAGCGCCTGCTCAATGCGGGTGACGCGCTTGGCCGCCTCTTCCATCTCGCGTGTGTAGACGACGACGCGGCCGCGGCCCGAGCGCTTGGCGTGATAGAGTGCTGTCTCGGCCTTGCGCACCAGCGTCTCGGTGGTGTCGTCGCTCGAATGGTACAGCGAGCAGCCGACCGAAGCCGAAAGGCGCGCGGTGCGCTCGCCGACATCATAGGGCGCCGACAGGATTTCGATCAGCATGCGCGCTTTTTCCGCCGCTGCATCCTCGGAGAATACCAGCGGATAGAGGAATGCGAACTCGTCGGCGCCGATGCGCGCCACAGCCGAATAGCCGTCGCAAGCTGCGCGCAGGCGCATCGCCACCTGGATCAGGATGTCGTCGCCGGCGCGGTGGCCGAACAGGTCGTTGATCGGCTTGAAGCCGTCCAGATCGAGGATGCCGACGGTAAAGGGTGCCGGGTCCTCAGCGCGATCGCCGATCAGCCGTTCGACCTTGTCGAAGAACCGGCGCTGATTGCCGAGCCCGGTCAAGGCATCGGTAAAGGCCAGATCCGCCGTTTCCCTGTCCGAATGGCTGACGCCGATGGGCATGCTTTGTCTCTGTTCTGCTAATATTTGAAACTGTTCCAGCACAGTGCCAGCAAAGCGTTTAGGAATTGTATTCGATCAGCTTGCTGTCCGGATTTTGACACGGCGTCGAAACCGGTTTCAGCGACCAGCCATGGCGCCGCTGGACGTCGATCTGCGTAACCGGCCTGGTCATGCAATGAACGAGGCGCCGGGAACGAGGCGCCGGCTAACGGCGGCAGCCACGCAGCCCACCGGCTTGGGGCATGACATCGCCGGCGGACGGATCGAGCGGAGCTGTTCGCGCGCGCCGCCATTGCATAAGGCCGGCAAATTGCTACATCCTCGTCACCGCCACGTGCGACCGGAGCCCGGCCCGCGCGACAAGACCACCGCCAGCCGCGCCGGAGACCTCCATGCCGCTCAAGATCGCCGTCCAGATGGACCACATCTCCACCATCAATATCGCCGGCGACACGTCGTTTGCGCTGTCGCTGGAGGCGCAGCGGCGCGGCCACGATCTCTACCACTACACGCCCGACCGGCTGTCGATGCGCGACGGCAAGGTCTTTGCCCGCATCGAGACGCTCGAGCTTCGCGACATCAAGGGCGACCACTTCACCCTCGGCGAGCCCGTCCGCACCGACCTGTCGGAAATGGACGTGATCCTTTTGCGCCAGGATCCGCCTTTCGACATGAACTATATCACCACCACCCACATGCTCGAGCGCATCCACCCGAAGACGCTTGTCGTCAACGACCCGGCCTGGGTACGCAACAGCCCGGAAAAGATCTTCGTCACCGAATTCGCCGACCTGATGCCGGAGACGCTGATCACCAAGGACCCGCAGGAAGTGACGGCCTTCCGGAAGGAGTTTGGCGACATCATCGTCAAGCCGCTATATGGCAATGGCGGCGCTGGCATCTTCCATCTGCACGAGGCCGACAGGAACCTGTCCTCCCTGCTCGAAATGTTCGGTCAGCTGTTCCGCGAACCCTACATCGTCCAGCGCTACCTCAAGGACGTGCGCAAGGGCGACAAGCGCATCATCCTGATCGACGGCGAACCAGCCGGCGCCATCAACCGCGTGCCGGCCGATCATGACGCCCGCTCCAACATGCATGCCGGCGGTCGCGCCGAGAAGACCGAGCTGACCGAACGTGAACGCGAGATTTGCGCCCGCATCGGCCCATCGCTGCGCGAGCGCGGCTTCATCCTCGTCGGCATCGACGTCATCGGCGACTACATGACGGAGATCAACGTGACCTCACCGACCGGCATCCGCGAGGTCAAGAAGTTCGGCGGCGCCGACATCGCCGCGCTGTTCTGGGACGCGGTGGAGAAGAAGCGGGCGAAATAGCCCGCCCGCCCTTTCGCCTGCATCGACCTCACGACCCACTTCGATGGGCATTGACCAGCATGGAGGCAAGACAATGGAACTGAAGCGCGGTCGTCTGATCGATCATCTGCATTTGCGCACCCGCGATCTCGCGGCAAGCAAGCGATTCTACACCGCCGTGCTTGGTGTCCTGGGGATTCAGGTCACCGATGGTGGCGAGCATTTCTACGCCGATGAACTCTGGATCGACGTCGGCGAGCAGTCCAGCCGCGTGCACGTTGCCTTTCAGGCTGCCGACCGGGCCGTCGTGGACCGGTTTCACGCCGCCGGCCTCGCGGCGGGCGGCAAGGACAATGGCGCGCCAGGCGAGCGCGCCTATCACCCCGGCTACTACGCAGCCTTTCTGTTCGACCCTGATGGCAACAACATCGAAGCGGTGTTTCACGGCCCCGCCAACCGTTCCGCCGACGCCGTGACGATCACATGGGCTCCGTAACGACGTCGCGGGATGCAGTCTTCACGCCCAGGTCCCGACGGGAGGCCTGAAACCGCAACTTTCAAACGCCGCGCCCCGTGATAGCGGGACGCGGCAAAAACAAGCGGGCCTGATCCAGGCCGGCCCGAGCCACAGACTAGCGCGCCTGCAGCCATCTCAGTCCGCACAGCGTGACCAATGCCATGCCAGTGCAATAGGCGACAAGCGGCCAGGCTGTGTCGCCGCCTAGCATGACCACCGCCAGCGTACCGAAAACGCCGACGATCAGGCTCTGGACGCAGAAATAGACTGCAACCGCGGTTCCCGCCGCATCGCCGAACGCCTCGAGCGCTCCATTCGCCGTCACCGCGCCGGCAAAGACGATGCCGATGGAGATCACCCACATCGGGACGATGAAGGTGAGAAACCCAGCCGTTGCAAACTGCTGCCCGAGGGCGAGCAGAGCCGCACCTGCGAGCAGCATCGCCATGCCGCGCGCCAGGCTTCCCGGTGTCCCCCAGTGCGCGACGAACAGTTTTGCGAAACGCGTGGTGACGATCATCGCAACTGCCGCAGTGGCAAAGGCCAGGCTGAAGCCGAGCTGCGAATAGCCGGCACCATCGATGAGCACGCGCGGTGCGGTCGAGAAGAAGACGAAGAACGCACCCATCGCGGCACTGAAGCCCAGCGTGTAGACGAGGAAAGCCGGGCTCTTGAGGATCGTCCGGAAGGCCGGACGCGCCCGCATGGCGGCGGGCCGGGTCTCGTGCCAGTGCATCAGCGCATTCAGCGTCGCGGCCACGGCGAGGAGGCCGAGCGTTGCGAAGATCGCCCGCCAGCCCAGCCCGTGCGCGATCAGCGCCCCGGCGATCGGGCCGAGTGCCGGCACACAGGCCAACAAAGCACCGAACAGGCCGTAGATGACGGCACCTTCCGGCTGCTCGGCGTAGACGTCGCGCACCGTGGCGAAGGTGGCGACAAGTGCGGCGGACGCACCGAGCGCCTGGACGACGCGCAGGGCGACGAACAGCGGCGCCGAGTTGCTGGCGGCGAGCAGGAAGGAGGCCGCCGCATACAGCAGGGCGCCCGATATGAGAACCGGACGCCGGCCGATCCGATCGGAGATCGGGCCGAAGAGTATCTGCCCGAGCCCGAGCACGATCATGTAGAGGCTCAGCGTCAGCTGGACGATGTCTGATGTCGTGCCGAGGATTGCCGGCATCGCCGGCACGACCGGCAGGTAGATGTCCATGGCCAGCGAGGCCAGGATGTCGAAGGGCGCCATCAGCAGGAGTGCTGTTGGCAAAGAATAGCTCCACGAAGGGGGAGAGTTTCGATTGGGCATGACTTTTCATCCGCACAAATGAATTCATCTGGCGGCGGACTGCCACTTCATATGTCCACTACATCGGCTGGGAAACCGGAAGCGATTTCCGGCAGCCGCGCTGGACCGATCAACGATCAGGAATGTGGGGCAGGGCGCCGCAACAACGTCTTGGTGTTGTTGCGGCCTATCTGTCTGCGGACTTGGCTGTACCCATGTTCGTCTCGCGGAGTAGCGCGGTGGCGCCTTGATAAGCTCGTGGTTTCCCTAGCAGCCCGCCTGGCCCGGAACAACCCTCTGCGTCGAGGGTGCGGCCCCGGCAGGGCCGGTCGAGGCTCGCCGGCGGGCAAAACCCGGCTGCCTCAGGCAGCGCGCGGGTTTCTCACCCCTGCCGTCTCCGCTGCCTTGAATATCCGGAACGTGTTGCGGCCCGCCGATTTGGCGGCGTAGAGCGCAGTGTCGGCCCGCACCAGCAAGTCCGAGGGCGTGCATTCTTCATGGAGCGCGATGCCGATCGATGCCCCGAGTTTCAGCGCCCGGCCGCCATGGTCGACGGCCCTGCCGACCTTGTCGATTATCTCACGCGCCAGTTCCGCTACCGCCGCAAGATCGAGTCCCGGACCAACCAACACGGCAAATTCGTCACCGCCAATGCGCGAGACGAGGTCGACACTGGCGCATGCGCTCTCCAGGCGCCGGGCCACTTCCTTCAGGCACTCGTCGCCAGCGACATGGCCGAAGGTGTCGTTGATCTGCTTGAAACCGTCGAGGTCGACCAGCAGCAGCGCGCCGAGCGACGGACGGTCGTCGCCGTCTGGTGTCACTTCCGAGAGTTTCGACTGGAAGCGGCTGCGGTTGGCCAACCCCGTCAGGACATCATATTCGGCGAGGTAGCGGGTCTGGTCGGCGAGAATCTTCTCTTCCGTGATGTCCTGCTTCATGCCGAAGATACGCACGGCAACACCATCCTCGCACTCGACGCTGGCGGTGATGCGGATCCAGCGGTGATTGCCCTTCGCCGTCACGATCTCGGCGTCCAGCCCGAAGCCGGTGCGTTCGGCAATCCCCTTGCTGCGCTTGGCGTGCAGCTCGACGGCGGAAGCCGCCGTGTAGCACTTGACGATCTCTTCGCGGACGAGAGGTGATCCACGCGGCAGGTCGAAAAGATCATAGACCATATCGGTCCAATGCAGCGCCTGGTCGGCGAGGTTGCATTGCCACACGCCGATACGAGCAGCGGCCGAGGAACGGTCGAAGATCTTCTGACTGTGCGCCAGCGAGGCCGCTTGTTCGCGGATCAGCGCTGCCTGCGCGTCAAGCCTGGCCTCCAGCCCGACGATCGTGGCATCGCGTTGCCGGAGAACGGCCCGTCGCCGTATGTGCCGCGATGCCGGACTGCGCATGTGAATAGCCCCTGTTTCAGGCAGAGCTTCGCGCGAGGGCGCTTAATATTCCCTCTCTCTAATACCGTCACGGCAGATTGCTGAGCGCCAGGGTTAACATATCCCGAACGCACCCATGCCGACGCACGTGTTCTTGAATTGTTCTTGCGCACATTTGCAATCTATGCTTGTCTTTGGCCGAGGCTTAAGCAGGCGAGGGGCCGCCTGCCTGCAGCAACGTGCATGAATTGCCACAGCGCATCCGTGCCGCCTCAAGGGGCGCGGCGCTACAGGGAGGGCAGCATGGTTTCACGCGTGCGCACTGTCGCGTTCCAGGGCATCGAGGCGGTTCCCGTCGACGTGCAGGTGATGGTAGCGCCCGGCAAGGTCGGGATGCAGATCGTCGGCCTGCCCGACAAGGCGGTGGCCGAAAGCCGCGAGCGGGTGCAGGCCGCGCTGCACGCGTCCGGCCTGTCGATGCCAGCCAAGAAGGTCACTGTCAATCTCGCACCCGCCGACCTGCCCAAGGAAGGGAGCCACTACGACCTGCCGATTGCCCTCGGGCTGATGGCAGCACTCGGCGCCCTGCCGGGCGATGCGCTCGCCGCCTATGTGGTGCTCGGCGAGTTGTCGCTCGACGGCACCATTTCGGCGGTAGCAGGAGCATTGCCTGCGGCAATCGGCGCCAATGCCGACGGCAAGGGGCTGATCTGCCCTGCCGCCAGCGGACCGGAAGCCGCCTGGGCTGGCGCCGACATCGACATTCTGGCGCCGCGCAGCCTGATTGCCATCGCCAACCATTTTCGCGGCACCCAGGTGCTGTCCCGGCCGGAGCCCGGTATTCGTGCGGCGGCGCGCGACCTGCCCGACCTTGCCGACATCAAGGGCCAGGAAAGCGCCAGGCGCGCGCTCGAGGTAGCCGCCGCCGGCGGCCACAACCTCTTGATGGTCGGTCCACCCGGCGCCGGCAAGTCGATGCTGGCGGCGCGGCTGCCATCGATCCTGCCGCCGCTTTCGCCCAAGGAGTTGCTCGAAGTGTCGATGATCGCCTCGATCGCCGGCGAGCTCGCCGAGGGCAAGCTCACCGACAGGCGGCCGTTCCGCGCGCCGCATCATTCGGCCTCGATGGCGGCGATGGTCGGCGGCGGCCTGAAGGCGAGGCCGGGCGAGGTGTCGCTCGCCCATCACGGCGTTCTTTTCCTCGACGAGTTCCCCGAATTCACCCCGCAGGTGCTCGATTCGCTGCGCCAGCCGCTCGAAGCCGGCGAATGCATGATCGCGCGCGCCAATCACCGCATCACCTATCCGGCGCGCATTCAGCTCGTCGCGGCGATGAACCCGTGCCGCTGCGGCATGGCCGGCGAACCCGGCTATCGCTGCCTGCGCGGCACGCGCTGCCAGTCCGACTACCAGGCGCGCATTTCAGGGCCATTGCTCGACCGCATCGACCTGCGCATCGATGTGCCTGCAGTCTCCGCCACAGACCTCATCCGCGGCGGCAGGTCGGAAGCCAGCGCCGATGTCGCATTGCGCGTCGCGCGGGCACGCGCCATCCAGCGCGAGCGCCTCGAACGCCATGGAGTGTCAGGTGCCACCACCAACGCGCAATGCGCGGCAGGCCTGATCGAAGACATCGCCGCGCCCGACGCCGCAGGGCTTTCGCTGTTGCGCGACGCCAGCGAAAAGCTCGGCTTCTCCGCCCGCGCCTATCACCGCGTGCTCAAGGTGGCACGCACGCTGGCAGATCTCGACGGCAACGACACCGTCGGACGCATCCACCTTGCTGAGGCCATTTCATATCGCATCAGCGCCGAGCGGATGGCGCAGGCGGCGTAGGAGGAGGGAACACCCCAAGCGCAGTCCAGCCAGGGTTTTGCCTGGGAAGCAGGGGCAGCTGAGGCGAACCCGACAACTTGCGCGGCGCCGGCAGAACTCAACTTCGTGGCTCTGGAGGGCCAAGCGCTTTGGCGCCATCGCTTGCGTCGGACCGGCGGGCACCACGCATCGTCATGGGCCGCATCCTGGACAAGCGGCAGCAGGATCGGGAAGAAGCGCTACTTGACGGAGCCGACCAGCATCGGCTGGCCTTCGCGGATCGTTACCCAGCGGCCGGTGTTCTCCGCTGACTGGCGCTTGAGATAGCTGTAGCCGGTCTCGTCCCACTGGCGCACGGCGTCCGTCAGGTTGTCGAGGATGAAGTCGCCCTTGGAGGTGCGTACGGTCAGCACGGCATGGCCCTCGCCATCAGGCTTGCGCACCACCGTGATCAGCAGGTTGGACAGCTTAAGGCCTTCGCGGTTCAAGGTCCGGCGCTTTTCCAGCACATAGTCCTCGCAGTCGCCTTCACCATTGTCGGGGTAGGTCCAGACCTCGTCGCGGCCATAGATATCGATGTCGTTCATCGGCTTGATGGCGGCGTTGACCGAGACGTTCACGGCGACGATCTTTCGCCACATCGCGCCCGTCATCTCTTCAGGCCCGGTGTCCCGCGACCTGATCGAGCACTCGGCCGGGTTGAGGCGGCAGAAATCATAATGGCCGATCGGCTGCGACGTCAGCCCGCCCGTGATCATCGGCTGGGAAGCGGCAAAGGCTGCGCCGGCGGACAAAACCACGCCCGTCATCAGCCCGAAAAACACACCGGCACGCCCCGCCGCGTACCGTACGCCTGCTGCGGAAATCATCTGCCCCGCTCGCCCCATTTACATCGTTAACAAAACGTTAAGAGCGAGGGGCAGGCAGAGTCAATGAAAGCTCGCGGCAGATTGCAGACATGGTTACCGCAGCGGCGGCCAAGCGATAATTGTGCAACAGACGCACGGCACGGCGGGCCGATAGCAGGCGCCGGCTTTCGTCGTCCTCTATGCACGAATTCAACGAGTTAGGGTGCGGTGCACCCGCAACGGCACACAAAACGCAGAAAGGCCCGGTGTTTGCACCGGGCCTTGCCTGTGGAAAAGATGAGCCTGGCTGGGCGGCGGCCGTCAGGCCTTGCGCACCAGCCGTGGCTTGGCCGCCTTGCGCGCGGAGGCGCCATAGCTTGCCATGAAGTCGACGATGCGCGGCACGATCTCGGCGCGGAAGCGTGAGCCGTTGAAAACGCCGTAGTGGCCGACAGCCGGCTGCATGTAATGGGCCTTCATGTCGTCGGGAACGTTGAGACACAGGTCGTGCGCGGCCTGCGTCTGGCCAAGGCCCGAAATGTCGTCGTTCTCGCCCTCGACGGTGAACAGCGCCACGTTGCGGATCGCCGAAGTGTCAACCGGTTGGCCGCGATGGGTCATCTCGCCCTTCGGCAGCGCGTGACGCACGAATACGGTGTCGACGGTCTGCAGGTAGAATTCGGCGGTCAGGTCCATCACGGCCAGATATTCGTCATAGAAGTCGCGATGCTTCTCGGCGCCGTCGCCATCGTTCTTCACGAGGTGCATGAAGAAGTCCTTGTGGGCGATGATGTGGCGGTCGAGGTTCATGGTCATGAAGCCCGACAGCTGCAGGAAGCCAGGATAGACCTCGCGGGCAAAGCCGGGCGCCGGCCACGGCACCTGCATGATGACGTTGTCGCGGAACCAGTCGATGCTCTTCTTCTCGGCGAGCTCGTTGACGGCGGTCGGATTGCGCCGGGTGTCGATCGGGCCGCCCATCAGCGTCATGGTCGACGGCGCGAAGCGGTCGCCGCGCGCCTCCATCACGGCGACTGCGGCGAGCACCGGTACCGACGGCTGGCACACCGCCATCACATGGGTGTCCGGTCCCAGCGCGTGGAACATGTCGATGACATAGTCGATGTAGTCGTCGAGATCGAACTTGCCTTCGGCCACCGGCACCATGCGGGCATCGGCCCAATCGGTGATGTAGACGTCGGCATGCGGCAGCATCGCCTCGACGGTGCCGCGCAGGAGCGTCGCATAGTGGCCCGACATCGGCGCCACGATCAAAAGCTTGGGATCCGGTCGGCGGCCGGCGGGCAGGTCGCGCTCGAAGCGGATCAGGTTGCAGAACGGCCTGGACCAGGCGACCTTTTCGGTGACCGCCACGGACTGAAAGTCGACCACCGTCTTGTTGAGTCCGAAGGCAGGTTTGCCGTAGCGGCGCGTCGTGCGCTCGAACAGTTCGGCCATCGCCGCCACCGAACGGCCGACCGGCATGTGCGAGAACGGGTTGAGCGGGTTGGAATAGAACAGCTTGACGGCGTCCGCATAGGCGCGGGCCGGCTGCAGCGCAGCATGGGTCGATTCATAAAGCTGGTAAAACATGATGTCCTCATACGGCCATTCGGGGAGGCGAGCCGGCCGGAGGCCCGTCATGCAATGCAGCGAAGTTAACAAACATCTGCTGCGATGCAATATCTCACTTGGTGTGAAACAGGGTCATTCTTTAGTCCAAGCTGTTGAAAATCCGTTTCCAATGGCGCCGCCGGCTCAGCATCTGCCTGCCTTGACGTTGTGCAGCGCCAAGAGACCCCGAATCGGTCCGACGGCCAAACGCCATCGTCCCGCCGGGCAAGACTGCACGACGGATCAGGACAATTCAGGGGGTGTGAAGCTGTTAGATGCCTTCGACCAGCATGATTTCGCCATCGGCAAACTGCTGACGGATCGACTTGGCGTGCTGGTATTCGGGCGAAAAGTAGCAGTTGCGCGCGTCGTCCATCGAGGCGAACTCGATGATCACGTTGCGGGCCCGGCCAGGCCCCTCGACCGCCTCATGGGCGCCGCCACGAGCAATGAACTTCGCGCCGAAGCGTTCGAAAGCCGGCTTCGCCGCAGCGACATAGCCCTTGTAGCCCTCGGGGTCGCGAACATCGACGCGTGCGATCCAGTAAGCCTTGGTCATTCTTTCCTCCCGGGCTGCCCCATCTTCGAAACTCGCTGTGACGAGCCGACTGGTGTTGTTTTTGAGAATCGGAGCGCTGCGTACATTCAGGTCCGTGAGCACCGGAAGCGGAGAAACCCGCGGCAGGCGTCCGTCACCTAGGCTTTTGCCATTTCCTCAAGGATAGCCTGCGCCGCAGCCTTCCTGTCAACCGCACCGACGATCGGGCGCGCAACGACGAGGTGGCTCGAGCCGTTGCGCATGGCGTCGGCCGGGGTAACGACCCGCTTCTGGTCGCCATGGTCGCTGCCCGCGGGGCGGATGCCCGGCGTCACAACCGCCATCCCTGGCCCGACGATGCGGCGCACCGCCGAGGCTTCGCTGGCCGAGCAGACGATGCCGCCCATCTTTGCCTGCAGCGCCTGTTCGGCGCGGCGCAGCACCAGCGTGTGCGGGTCGTATTCATAGCCCGCGTCGATCATGTCCTTTTCGTCCATCGAGGTCAGCACCGTCACCGCGAGCAGGCACAGGTCGCTGCCTTTGGCTGCCTCGACCGCCGCCTTCATCGACTTGGGATAGGCATGCAGCGTCAGCATGGTCATGCCCATCTTGACGATGTTCTCGACGCCCTTGGCCACCGTGTTGTCGATGTCGAGCAGCTTCATGTCGAGGAAGACCTTGGTGCCGCCGCTGGCCAGCTCGCGGGCGAAGTCGAGCCCACCGGCAAAAGCCAGCTGGTAGCCGATCTTGTAGAAGCTCGCAGTGCCTTCGAGTTCGCGCACCGCTCTTTCGGCTTCCTTGACGGTCGGCAGGTCGAGGCCGACGATCAGCTGGTCACGTACAGTATCTATGCTGCTCATGGTTCTACCCTTCGCGACATCATGGTGGCTCGTTCGATCAGCGCATGGCACAGCCGCTGCATGCCCTTGCGCAGGCGCTCCTCGCGGAATTCGCCATTGTCGTCGAAGGCCTCGCCGCCATGCGGCACCGAAACCTGTGGCGAAATCACTTCCATCTGGATGTGCGACAGCACCGCGCGCAAATGGGCGGCGCTGCGGATGCCGGCGAAATGGCCGTCGGAGGAAGAGCAGATCGCCACCAGCTTGCCGGCATAGGGCTGCAGGCGCTTGCCGCCGTCGCTGCGCACCCGGCTGACCCAGTCGATGGTGTTCTTGAGCAGCGGCGGCATCGAGCCATTATATTCGGGCGTCGCGATCAGCACCGCGTCATGCATGTCGATCAGGCGGGCGAGTTTGACGGCATTATCGGGCACGCCGTCGCGTTCTTCGAGGTCCTCGTCCATGATCGGCAGCGGATAGTCGGCAAGCGAGATGCGCGTCACCTCGGCGCCCTGCAGCGCCAATTCCTTCTGCGCTATGTCGGCCGTGCGGCCGCTATAGGCGCCGATCCTGATCGAACCGGCAAAGACGAGAATTCTTGGAACGAGCGGCATCATCCATCCTGTGGCACCGGCAAGGCGCGCCCGACATCGTGGCGACGGTATAGGGGTGATCAGCCGGCCAAATCAAGGCCGCAGCACTCAGTGCTTGGCGCGGCGATAGACCCAGAGCTGCGTCGGCGGAATGTTGCGGATGATGAAGTCGAAATGCTCGACGGTGTAGTTGCCCAGGCCCGGCGGGATCGGCGACTTCGGGCCGTAGGTAAGCTGGATCACAGGTCGCCCGGCGGGAATGCGTCTGAGCAGGCCTTCGAGATAGGCGACGCGGCTGGTAACCGGAAAATTGAGCAGCGGCACGCCCGAGACGACCGAGTCGAAGGTCAGGTCCTTCTTGTCGCCGAGCGTGTTGTCGAGGTCGAAGGCGTCGCCCTCGATGACATTGACGCGCGGGTAGAGGCGGCGCAGGTGCTGGACGAAATCGGCTGAGTATTCAACCGTGTAGAGATCCTCGGGCTTCACGCCGTGCGCAAGGATCGCCTTGGTGATGACGCCAGTGCCTGGTCCGACTTCCAGGACCGGCAGGCCCGAGCGGGTGTTGACGACCGAGGCCATGCGCTTGGCGGTGACCGAACTGGTCGGCACGATCGAACCGACGGCTTTGGGCTTGTCGATCCAGCCCTTGAAGAACTTCAGTTCGTCGTCGAACTTGGCCGCAAGGGTTTTGCGCAATCCTGAACCGCGTGGCATCGCTTCGATCTCCTCACCGCTGCTGGGGGGAGAAATAACAGCAAAGTGGGCCAGCGCAAGCAGAAAGCTGGCTCAATTTCCGTTACGGCAGAAACATTCTCATTTATCTCCGAAGGACTCGAAAAAGTCCTTCATGCGCGAGAAGAAGCCGCTCGACTGCGGCGAATTCTCGGTCGACGACAGCTTCTCGAACTCCTCGAGCAGCTCGCGCTGCCGCCGCGTCAGGTTCTGCGGCGTCTCGACCGCCGTCTGGATGTAGAGGTCGCCGATCTGCGTCTGGCGCAGCACAGGCATGCCCTTGCCCTTGAGGCGGAACTGGCGGCCATTCTGGGTGCCTTCAGGCACTTTCACACGCGTCTGGGTACCATCGAGCGTCGCCACCTCGAACGAGCCGCCAAGGGCCGCCGTGGTCATCGAGATCGGCACCTTGCAATAGAGGTCGGCGCCGTCGCGCTGGAAGAACTCGTGCGGCTTGACCGACAGGAAGATGTAAAGGTCGCCCGACGGGCCGCCGCGCAGGCCGGCCTCGCCTTCGTTGGCGAGACGGATGCGGGTGCCGTCTTCGATACCAGAGGGAATATTGACCGACAGCGAGCGCTCTTCGGTGACGCGGCCTTGGCCGGCACACTTGCCGCACGGGTCCTTGATCGTCTGGCCGCGGCCCTGGCACTGCGGGCAGGTGCGCTCGATCGAGAAGAAGCCCTGGCTGGCGCGCACCTTGCCGTGGCCCTGGCACATCGAACAGGTCACCGGCTGGGTGCCGGGCTTGGCGCCCGAACCGGCGCATTCGGTGCACAGGATCGAGGTCGGCACGCGGATCTGCGCGGTCTTGCCGGCAAAGGCCTCCTCGAGCGAAATTTCCATGTTGTAGCGCAGATCGGCGCCGCGCTCGCGGCCGCCCGAAGAGCGGCGGCGGCCACCGCCCATCATGTCGCCGAAGATGTCCTCGAAGATATCGGCGAAACCGCCGGCGCCAAAGCCCTGACCGCCGCCATTGCCCATGCCGCCATTCTCGAAGGCGGCGTGGCCGAAGCGGTCATAGGCGGCACGCTTCTGCGGATCCTTCAGCGTCTCGTAGGCTTCGTTGATTTCCTTGAACTTGTGCTCGCACGCGTCGTCGCCCGGATTGCGGTCGGGGTGGAACTGCATGGCAAGCTTGCGGAAGGCCGATTTCAGCTCCTTCTCATCGGCGCCCTTCTGGACACCCAGCGTTTCGTAGAAATCAGCTTTCATATCTTCCCGTCACTGCCTCGGCGCCATCGGTCGCGTTTGCGCCATCGGTGGTAATAGGCCCCGATTTAGTAAACCATGGGCCGGTATGCCATAGGCCGGTTGGCCGAAGCGGCAGATTTCGGCAGAAAATCGGCTAATTTTGCAGCCATTGTGGCCCTGGGGCCGCTCAGGCGATGCGGCGCCGGGCGACTTTCGGCTTTTCCATCCCCAACCGGGAATTGATATAGTGGCTCACCGGCCCCTCAAAGTAGCGGTCCGAGGCCATCGCCACCACCAGCACGGTCACCGCAGGCACCAGCCAGAAGGTGTAGAAGCCGAGAACATCAAGCGGTTCGACCAGCTTGCGCCACACCAGCGCCAGCAGCAGGGTCTCGATGACGGGATGGATCATGTAGATGCCGAACGAGACACGGCCGAGCGGATGCAGCGGCTTGAGATAAAGCGCGCCGTCAGGATTGTTTCGCTCGGCAAGAGCGGCAAGGAAAGTCGCGGCTGCCAGCAGCAGCACGATCACATAGGCGTTCTGCTGCGTCGCCATCGCGGCGATCGCCACGGCAAAAACCAGCCAGCCGGGCAGGTGGCTCGACAGCTTGAGCCTCGAGTTGCGCACGGCCACCGCCACCATCGCACCGAGGGCGAAATCGGCGAAGGCGCGATAGGCGCCCCAGGTGTTGGCCTCGAGCCAGCTCGGAAACGGGATCCAGCCCAGCATCACCGCGAATTCCAGCACGGTGACGGCGGAGGCCGCCACCACCGCTAGTCCCCACATGCCATGGCGGCGATAGGCCAGCACGATGACGGGGAGGGCGAGATAGCAGAACCATTCGGCCGACAGCGTCCAGCTGACATAGTTGAAGGTCAGATTGTCGGTCAGCCCCCAGGCCTGGACCAGCATCAGATTGGCCGGCAGCGCCGTCCAGGCATAGCGCTCGGGCTGCTGCGACTGCACCAGGCCGAAATGCAATGCCAGCGCAACGACGCAGAAGAACAGCAGCGTGACAAGATAGAGAGGATAGAGCCGAGCCAGGCGGCGCACGATGAAGCGGCGGAACGAGCCGGGCTCAGACATCAGCGTGTCGGCATATCGCAGCATGATCAGGAAACCGGAGATCATGAAGAACATCTCCATCAGCGGCATCAGCCGGTAGAGCGCGTTGCTGGCTGCCTCATGCCCGGGCGGCGCATAGCGCAGGAAATGCCACATCATTACGGTCAGGGCCGCGGCCAGCCGCCAGACTTCGAGTGTCCTGAAGTGCATGCCGCCCTCCACCACCGTGCGGCCGCGGTCAATTGTCAGCCGCGTCCAGCCGCAGCCTGCCTGTACTTTCTTTCCTTAAGCTTAAATTCCACAAGCCACGGTATTCGGTGAATACGAAAAGCCCGGCGCGATGGCCGGGCTTTCCGATAGACTGGATGTCGAACCGATCAGGCCGACTTCTTCTTGTCATCGTTGTCGTCGATCTCTTCGAAATCGGCATCGACGACGTCGCTGTCCTTGGCCGCATCGGCGGCAGCATCGGACTCAGCAGCTTCTTTCTGCGAAGCCTCGTACATCGCCTGGCCGAGCTTCATCGAAGCTTCGGCAAGCGCCTGCGACTTGGCGTTGATCGCTTCGGCGTCATCGCCTTCGGTGGCGGTCTTCAGCGCGGCGATCGCATCCGAAATCGCGGTGCGGTCGGCCTCGGTGACCTTGTCGCCATATTCCTTGAGCGACTTCTCCGACGAGTTGAGCAGGCTTTCGGCCTGATTGCGCGCCTCGACCAGCGCCTTGCGCTTCTTGTCGGCCTCGGCATTCACCTCGGCGTCCTTGACCATCTTGTCGATGTCGGCGTCCGAAAGGCCGCCAGATGCCTGAATGCGGATCTGGTGTTCCTTGCCGGTGCCCTTGTCCTTGGCCGAGACGTTGACGATGCCGTTGGCGTCGATGTCGAACGTCACTTCGATCTGCGGCACGCCTCGCGGTGCAGGCGGAATGCCGACGAGGTCGAACTGGCCGAGCATCTTGTTGTCGGCAGCCATTTCACGCTCGCCCTGGAAGACGCGGATGGTCACTGCCGACTGGCTGTCCTCAGCCGTAGAGAAGACCTGGCTCTTCTTGGTCGGGATAGTGGTGTTGCGCTCGATCAGGCGGGTGAACACGCCGCCCAGCGTCTCGATGCCGAGGGACAGCGGGGTCACGTCGAGCAGCAGCACGTCCTTGACGTCGCCCTGCAGAACGCCGGCCTGGATGGCGGCACCGAGAGCAACCACCTCATCGGGGTTGACGCCCTTGTGCGGCTCCTTGCCGAAGAACTGCTTCACGATCTCCTGGATCTTGGGCATGCGGGTCATGCCGCCGACTAGGACCACTTCGTCGATCTCGCCAGCCTTGAGGCCGGCATCCTTGAGCGCTGCCTTGCACGGTTCGATCGTGCGCTGGACGAGGTCGTCGACCAGTTGCTCGAACTTGGCGCGCGACAGCTTCAGCGTCAGGTGCTTCGGGCCGGTGGCGTCAGCGGTGATGAAGGGCAGGTTGATTTCGGTTTGGGTCGTCGACGACAGCTCGATCTTGGCCTTCTCGGCAGCTTCCTTGAGGCGCTGCAGGGCAAGCTTGTCGTTCTTCAGGTCGATGCCCTGTTCCTTCTTGAACTCGGCCGCCAGATACTCGACCAGGCGCATGTCGAAGTCTTCGCCGCCGAGGAAGGTGTCACCGTTGGTCGACTTCACCTCGAACACGCCGTCGCCGATCTCGAGGACCGAGATATCGAAGGTGCCGCCGCCAAGGTCATAGACGGCGATCGTCTTGCCTTCGGTCTTGTCGAGGCCATAGGCAAGGGCCGCGGCCGTCGGCTCGTTGATGATACGCAGCACTTCGAGGCCGGCGATCTTGCCGGCATCCTTGGTGGCCTGGCGCTGGGCGTCGTTGAAATAGGCCGGAACGGTGATGACGGCCTTCTCGACCTTCTCGCCGAGATAGGCTTCCGCCGTTTCCTTCATCTTCTGCAGGATCATCGCCGAGATCTGGCTGGGCGACTGCTTCTTGTCGCCGGCTTCCACCCAGGCGTCGCCGTTGTCACCCTTCACGATGTGATAGGGGACCAGCTTCTTGTCCTTCTCGGTGACCGGATCATCATAGCGGCGGCCGATCAGGCGCTTGACCGCGAAGACGGTGTTTTCGGGGTTGGTCACCGCCTGGCGCTTGGCCGGCTGGCCGACCAGACGCTCGCCGTCGCCGCTGAAAGCGACAATGGAAGGGGTCGTGCGCGCGCCTTCCGCGTTCTCGATGACTTTCGCGTCCTTGCCGTCCATGACGGCGACGCAGGAATTTGTCGTTCCCAGATCGATGCCGATAACTTTTGCCATTTTACTACTTCTCTCCGCTAAGCAGGCTCTCTGGACCCATGAAGGCGTTCCGACGAAAGCCCCTGTTCACTCGAATTGCCGCTCCGGACACCGGTTTTCCGGGCCGAAGCGGTGTTGCGGCGTATATAAGAACAGGCTCCTGACAGCGCAAGCGTTCTGCAACTTTCCGTGCAGGGGACTCGGCAAAAGCCTGTGGCACGCTCATATTTGAGGCATGAGCGAGCTACAATCCATCAACCTTTTCGAACACCGGCGCAACCGCGCACTGAACATGGCGCAGACATGGCTGCTCGGCGCCGGCAGCCTGCTCTTGCTGGGCGTCACCGCCTGGGCCTTCGCCGGCAGCACCGGCATTCTCTATGCCCTTGTCTTTGGTGCACTTTCCATGTGGGCGGTGCGGCGCATCAGCCCGCAAATGGTGCTATCCATGTACAAGGCGCGGCAGGTCACCCCAACCGATTTCCCCGCCGGCTTCCGCATCGTCGAGGAGCTCGCCCGCCGCGCCGAGCTGCCTGCGGTGCCAAAACTCTATGTCATCCCCTCAAAGATGATGAACGCATTCGCCGTCGGCCGCCGCGACGATGCGGCCATCGCCGTCACCGACGCGCTGGCCCGCAACCTGACCCCGCGTGAACTGGCCGGCGTGCTGGCGCATGAGATCAGCCACATCGCCCATGAGGACGTCAAGGTCATGGCTTTCGCCGACATGGTGTCGCGCTTCACGTCGTTCATGTCGACGGTCGGCCTGGTGTCGCTGTTCCTCAACCTGTTCGGCTTTGCCGGCGGCTTCGGCACCCAGGTGCCGTGGCTGGCGGTACTGGTGCTGCTTGCCGCACCCACCGTCGGCGGCCTGCTGCAGATGGCGCTGTCGCGCACCCGCGAGTTCGACGCCGATCTGGGTGCCGCCATCCTCACTGGCGACCCCGACGGCCTCGCCTCGGCCCTGACCAAGCTCGAACGCGCCCAGGGCAAGGTGTGGGAAAACATCCTGCTGCCCGGCGGCCGCATCCCCGATCCCTCGGTGCTGCGCACCCATCCGCTCACCGCCGACCGCGTCGCCCGGCTCAAGGCACTGAAGACCGCCGAAGCCGCGGAGCCGATCCTCGCAACCGACAGTGCGCCGCTGCCGCATGTCCCGCGCCCGTCGATGATCCCCAAGATCCGGGCCCATCCCGGCACCTACCTGCAGCAAGGCGTGCGCGGCCTCATCAACGCCGCCAACACCGACTTCGCCGACGATTCCCGCCCCGCCTGCGACGCCTCGCTCAACCCACCCGACCCCGGCCGCCCCCGCCTCCGCATCACGCGCGGCGGCGTGTGGTGGTGACTTTTTTGCTGTGGGCGTGCAGAGGCTGTTTTCGGCGCCGCAGCCAAGCCACAAAAGCCGCAATGTAGCAGGATGAGCACCGCCGGCGGAGCGACTGATCTGCATCCTTGTGGGGGAGATGGCCGGTAGCCCAGAGGGGGTGCGAAGGATCGTGGCGCTGGAGGTTGGCTTCATAAGACACCGCCAAACCCGCCGCGTCTCTTGCATCTGCGCTCACGCGGGATGAAGCGCGCTAGATCCCACAAAGACGTAAGAAAATGGCGCGCCCTACCTCCGCCCTTTCGCTGCAGTCGGTCCACCGCTGGCGGCCACCCAGACGACGTGGCGGGCGCCGCTGCCTTTGGTGCTGGCGCGGACCTTGACCTCGTCGGTGACGAAGCCGCTTTCATGCAGGCGCCGGGAGAACGACTTGTCGGGGCCTTGCGACCAGACCGTCAGCACGCCGCCCGGCTTCAGAGCGGCCTTCGCGGCATATAGGCCGGCATAGTTGTAGAGGCTGTCATTGGCCTCGCGCGACAGTCCCTCGGGACCATTGTCGACGTCGAGCAGGATGGCGTCATAGGCCCCGGTGCCGTCGCGGATCAGACGACCGACATCGCCCTCCACCACCTCGACACGCGGATCGTCGAGACAGCCGGCGAAGAGTTCGGCCATCGGCCCGCGCGCCCAGGCGATGACTTCGGGCACCAGTTCGGCAACGACGATGCGGGCATCCTTGCCGAGCAGGGCAAGGGTTGCGCGCAGGGTAAAACCCATGCCGAGGCCGCCAATCAGGATCTTCGGTTTGGAACGACCCTTGATGCGGTCGCAGGCGAGCTTCGCCAGCGCCTCCTCGGAGCCGCTCAGCCGGCTGTTCATCAGCTCGTTGCTGCCGAGCATGATCGAGAATTCGGTGCCGCGCTGCTTGAGCCGCAGTTGTCCGCCACCGGGGATCTTCGCCGTGTCGAGCACTAGCCAGGGAATCATCGCCGCGCGCCTTCATTGTCCAATTTCATGCGGCGCTCCCTAGCACAGCACGGCGCGAACGGCAGCCTGTGGCGATGCCGGCACAAAGGCCTGGAAGCCTAGACTGCCTCCCAGCCGTCATGGTCGCCGGCGCGGAAGATGGCGTCTATGACCTTCTGGTTGAGCACCGACTGCTCAAGCGAGAAAACATGATCCTTGCCGCCCTGAGCTGCGCGAACGAAGGTCTCGACCTGCAGCCTATACTGCTGAGCGCCGGGGAAGCGGAACACCGTCGCCTCGTTGTGGCCGGCGTTGTGCAGCTCGACTCGGTGGTGGTCGTAGAGCCCGGCATTGAACGGTGAATGGATCTCGATGAAGCCCTTGTCGCCGTGAAAGACCATCAGCTGGCGGTTGGCGAGTTGGGTCGAGAGATAGAAAGACAGCTCGAAATCGCCGAAATCGGCGCGGACACTGGAATAGATGTCGGTGCCGAATTTCGGATCGCGCTCGATGCTCGCCTGTACCCGCACTGGCTCCTTGCCGGTCGAAAACCGCGTCGTGACCGTCGGATAGACGCCGATGTCGGGCAGGGCGCCGCCACCGAGATCGAGCTGATTGCGCATATTGTTGGGGTCGACGTTGTAATAGGAAAACGCGCCCTGGACGTGCTTGAGCTTGCCGATGGCACCGGCTGCGATCAGGTCGCGCACCTTAAGCCATTGCGGGTGATAGGTGACCATGAAAGCTTCGGAGACGACGACCTTGTTGCGGTCGCGGATGGCGATCAGCGGCGCAATGTCCTGGGCTTTCAGCGCCAATGGCTTTTCGACCAGCACGTGCTTGCCGGCCTCGGCGGCTTTTGCAGCCCATTCTAGATGCTGCGAAGTCGGCAGCGGGATGTAAACGCCGTCGACGGTGTCGGAGGTGAGCAACTCGTCATAAGAGCCGAAGGCATGCGCGGCACCAAAGCGGTCGGCCAGCGCTCGGGCCTTGCCGACGTCGCGGCTGGCAACTGCTGCCAAAACGCCATTGTCGGAATCGGCGATCGCCGGAAGCAGCTGGTCGCGGCCGATCTTGGCTGTCGAAAGTACGCCCCACCGAAACATCTGGCCTCCGCAAAAGGAAAAAGCTGGCCCATCCGGCCGCTTCAGGAGATTGGCGGAAGCGGCCGCCAAATGCCAGAGCCTATCTGGTTCAGCCGCGCCGACCGCTGAATTCCATGTCGAAGGCAACAATGTTGGAATAGATCGGCGTGCCGACATCCATCTGGTAACGCGAGCGGAGTAGCTGGCCGCTGACCCTGAAGCGAATCTGCCCGCCTTTCAGGCCCTGCAGCTCGGCGGTGAACTTTTCAGTGTTGGTGTGGCCGCGAGCCGTCAGTTGGCCGGTGATGATGGCTGAATTGTCGCCGGTGCGCTGGACACTGGTCGAACGGAAGGTGATCTGGCGCGAATTGGCGACGTCGAAGACCGCGTCCGACTTCAGGAAGGCATCGATGCGGCCCTGGCCGGTGCCGACGCTGTCGGGAAAGATGGTGATGTCGACTTTCGAGCGCGCGATGTCACCGCCGTCGATGCGGATCGTGCCCTTGAACTGGCCGAAAGCGCCGGCAAGCCCGCCGCCGCCAATCTTGCCGATGGCAAATCGGATGCTCGAACCGTTGCTGGAAATCGAATAACGCCCGGCCGCATCGGACAGCGCCACCGCCGAGGCAGTGTCGCCGAGAAGACCGACCGCAATGAGGGTGGCTGCGCCCAGAACACGCAAGGACATTTCATCATACTCCCTGATGGCAAGGCCAGAACACGCAAGGACATTTCATCATACTCCCTGATGGCAAGGCCCATCCGGGCCATGCACGGAGACAAACGAACGGGTGGTAGCTGCTATTCCGGCTTTCGTGCGCGGCTGGCGAAAAAGGGCGAGATCATCCGGACCAATACGACATCGCGCAGCCAGAAATGATGCCGGAGAGCCGCCAGAATGTGCAGCAAGACCAGCGCGCCGCCGGCATAAGCAAGCCATCTGTGGCCGAAGATCCAGAAATTCTCGGCCTGCTCGGAAACCTGAAACGGCAGATGCGGCAGGACGAAAAGGTTGAACGGCACCGACGGGATTTCTAGCACCGATACCGACACCAGCACCCAGCCGGACAGCGGCACGACGAGCTGAGCGGCATAAAGCAGGAGATGGACGATGGGTGCTGCCTTGCGCTCCAGCGGATCGACTTCGTCGGGCAGCTCGGGGCTTTTGCTGCCCAACCACCAGCCGATACGGACCAGCACCAGCCCGAGCAGCAGGAAGCCGAAGGATTTGTGCAGCTGGATCAGTTCGAAGGCTGTGCGCTGGCTGGCGATGCGAACCATGACCAGCCCAAGCGCGAACTGGCCGATGAAGAGAGCCGCAATCAGCCAGTGCAGGACGATCGCGGCCCAGCCGTAGCGGGTATCGGTGTTGCGCAGCATCGACGGCACCTCCGTCGGACCAACGAATCTGGAGCGGAGTTCGTCCCGGAACAGGGGCCTACCAGTCGAAGACGGTGACCTCCGGCCACATCGCCCTGGCGCGCCGGCCCTTGGCTTCATGGGTTGCGCGGTTGTCGTTGCGGTGGTTGGGCGTGATCCGGAAGGCAAAAATGTCGTCGAGACCGAACGGCGCCCAGACCTGCGGCGCGCCGTCGGCAAGTGCGAGGCCGACGGCGTGGGTGCGCGAGGCAAAGTGTTCGAGCGACTGGGCGCTGGATTCCAGCGGGGCGCGCGGCGAGCCGAAATGATTCTCGAACCAGAGATGGACGCGGGCCTGATTGCGTATCTCGACCGGCAGCGGCAGATGCGCAAAAGCCTCGGCGCCACGGCGGATGATTACGTCCTCGGCCTCCCAGGAGAGGTCCGCGCCATCGAAATAGAACAGGTCGACATCCTTGATGCCATAGCCGGCGGGACGGCCGGTCAGATGGTTCCAGACGCTGTTGTAGAGCGCGCCGGAAACCAGCATCCACTGCGGCAGGCCGAGCTGCTCGGCAGCCGCAAGCGCCGGGCGGACAATCGGGCCGGCAAGAAGGATGTCGAGCAGGACCTGCCGCTGATCTTCAAACGGCAGGCCCTTGTATCGAAGATGCTTCATGCCGCACCCCGAAGATGGTAGCGGACGCCCGAAAAATCCGGGCTGCCGCTCCACCTGTTTGCTTGCCGCATTTGTGCGCCGCCAAGTAACCTCACTTGGCTGCAAAATGCTCTAGCTCCGCAGCGCGCCGCCGGTCTGCTTCTTGACGTTCTCGACGATGCGAGCCGCGAGCGCCTCGAAATCCTGGTCGGTCAGCGTCTTTTCGACCGGCTGGATCGACACCTCGATGGCGATCGACTTCTTGCCTTCGCCGAGCGAAGCGCCCTCGAAGATATCGAAGACCGAGACGCCAGTGATCAGCTTCTTGTCGGCTGCGAGGGCGGCACGCGTCAGCGTGCCAGCCTCGACGGCCTTGTCGACGACGAAGGCGAAGTCACGCTTGACCGCCTGGAAGGCCGACAGTTCGAGCTTCGGCTTGGTCTTGGTCGGCTTGGCCTTGGGTTCGGGGATGGCATCGACATAGACCTCGAAGCCGCAGAGCGGGCCCGACACGTCGAGGCCTTCGAGCGTCCTCGGATGGAATTCGCCGAAGGTGCCGAGCACGACCTTGGGGCCGAGCTTGATCACGCCCGAGCGGCCCGGGTGATACCATGCCGGCGCGCCGGTCTCGATCTGCAGCCGGTCGACGGGTGCGCCGCAGGCTTCGAGTGCCGCAATTGCATCGGCCTTGGCGTCGAATACGCCGACATTGCCCGCATTGCCCGACCAGTTGCGGCCCGAGCCCTCAAGCTTGGCGGTGCCGCGGCGGACACCTGAAGCGACGCGACGCTGGCCTTCGGCCGTGTCGTTCTCATAGGTGCCGGAGACCTCGAACAGGGCGACGTCGCTGAGGCCGCGGTCGGCATTGCGCTGGGCAGCGGCGATCAGGCCGGGCAGCAGCGACGGACGCATGTCGGACATATCCGCTGCGATCGGGTTCGACAGCTTGAGGCTATCCTGGCCGCCGCCGAACAGCTCGGCGTGCCTCGCCGGGATGAACGACCAGGTGACGGCCTCCATCATGCCGCGCACGGCGAGCGCGCGCCGCGCCGAGCGGGTGCGGATCTGCAGCGTGGTCAGGATCTTGCCGTTGACGGCGTCATGCGCGCCGAGCGGCTGCGGCGCGATGTTGTCGACGCCGTGGATGCGCATGACCTCCTCGACAAGGTCGGCCTTGCCGTCGACGTCGGGACGCCAGGACGGCACGGAGACGTCGACGACGTCGCCATTGCCCTTCACGCCAAAGCCGAGGCGGGTGAGGATGTCGAGGCTCTCGGCCTTCGGCACCTCGATGCCGGTCAGGCGCTTGACCTCGGACAATGGCAAGGAGACGACCTTGGCTGTGTGACCGGCATAACCTGTCACATCGGTTCTGGTCGGTTGACCGCCGCAGAGTTCCAGCACCAGCCTGGTCGCCAGCTCGACGCCCGGAACCATGAATTCGGGGTCGACGCCACGCTCGAAGCGGTAGCGCGCATCGGTGATGATGCCGAGCGTGCGGCCGGTACGGGCGACGTTGAGCGGGGCCCACAGCGCCGACTCGATCAGCACGTCCGTCGTGTTCTCATCGCAGCCCGAATGCTCGCCGCCCATGACGCCGGCGATGGATTCGACGCCATTGTCATCCGCGATGACGCACATCTCTGATGTCAGCGCGTATTCGCGGCCGTCGAGCGCCAGCACTTTGTCGCCTTCGCGGCCACGGCGGACGACGAGATTGCCGGCGACCTTCCTGGCGTCGAAGACGTGCAGCGGGCGGCCATGGTCGAAGGTGACGTAGTTGGTGATGTCGACCAGCGCGTTGATCGGGCGCAGGCCGATGGCCAGCAGGCGCTGCTGCATCCATTTGGGCGAGGGACCGTTCTTGACGCCGCGCACCAGGCGCAAAGCGAAACCCGGGCAGAGCTCCGGCGCCTCGATCGACACCTTGACCGGGCATTCGCCATCACCGGCGACCGGCTCGACTTCGCCGCGCTTGAGCGTGCCGAGGCCGGAAGCCGCGAGATCGCGGGCGATGCCGTGGACGCTGGTGGCGTCGGGACGGTTCGGCGTCAGGTTGATCTCGATGACCGGGTCGTCGAGATGCGCGTAGCTGGCGAAGGACGTGCCGACGGGTGCGTCGGCCGGCAGGTCGATGATGCCATTATGCTCATCCGACAGCTGCAGCTCGCGCTCGGAGCACATCATGCCGTGGCTTTCGACGCCGCGGATCTTGCCGACCGACAGCGTCACGTCGATGCCGGGCACATAGGCACCCGGAGCGGCGAAGGCGCCGATCAGGCCGGCCCGTGCATTGGGGGCGCCGCAGACGACCTGGACTGGCTTGCCGTCACCGGTGTCGACGGTGAGAACCTGAAGCTTGTCAGCGTCGGGATGCCTGCTTGCCGTCAGCACCTTGGCAATAACGAAAGGCTTGAGGGCCGCCTTGTCGTCGACGGACTCGACTTCGAGGCCGATCGACGTCAGGCGCTCGACGATCTGGTCGAGCGAGGCGTCGGTGTCGAGATGGTCCTTGAGCCAGGAGAGGGTGAATTTCATGGGTTCACTCGTTTCTTGTCGTTGCGGTCGAGCACTTCCACCAGCCGGAACCGCTCACAAACCAGAATCATGTCAGGCGAAAAGCCGCCATTGCGGGCGAAATAGGCCTCGTGGGCCTGACGCCAATATTCATAGGACAGGTCGCCCTCGCCTTCCGCGGCGGCAAATGCGGCATCGACCTCGTCGAAGCGGCGCTGGATCGCCTCGACGGTTTCGATGACCGCGGCGCGACGGCCCTGGCCGTCGAGCACGACATCCCTGCGGCCGACCTCGGGCAGCGGCTCGTCGCCGCCATAGTCGCGCAAGGCGCCGCAGGTCGCGGTCTTGCGCCCCGACAGCACCAGCGCCAACAGCTCGTCGGCGAGCTCCGGGCTGTCGCCGAAGGCGAAGGTCACCGCACCGGCATATCGGTCGGCCGCGTCGATCATGCGCTCAGGCCACCGAACAAGGTCGGCATGTCGAGCGGGCGGAAGCCATAGTGCTGCAGCCAGCGGACATCCGCGTCAAAGAAAGCGCGCAGGTCGGGCATGCCGTATTTCAGCATGGCGATGCGGTCGATGCCCATGCCCCAGGCGAAGCCCTGGTACTCGTCCGGATCGAGGCCGCCATGACGCAGCACGTTGGGGTGAACCATGCCGCAGCCGAGGATCTCCATCCAGTCGTTGCCTTCACCGAAGCGCACTTCACCGGGACGCGAGCGGTCGCACTGGATGTCGACTTCGAGGCTCGGTTCGGTGAACGGGAAGAAGGACGGGCGGAAGCGCATCTTGACGCTGGGGACCTCGAAAAATGCCTTGCAGAACTCCTCCAGCACCCACTTCATATTGGCGATGTTGGCGGTCTTGTCGATGACCAGGCCCTCGACCTGATGGAACATCGGCGAGTGGGTGGCGTCCGAATCCTGGCGGTAGGTTTTCCCGGGAATGACGATGCGGATCGGCGGCTTCTGCGTCTCCATGGTGCGGATCTGCACCGGCGAGGTGTGGGTGCGCAGAAGCTTGCGCTCGCCATTCTGGTCGGGCGGGAAGAAAAAGGTGTCATGCATCTCGCGCGCCGGATGGCCGACGGGGAAATTCAACGCGGTGAAGTTGTAGTGGTCGGTCTCGATATCGGGACCTTCGGCAATGGCGAAGCCGAGGTCGCCGAAGATCGCCGCGATCTCGTCGATGACCTGGCTGATCGGATGGATGCGGCCCCGCTCGGCCGGCGACTGGCGCACCGGCAAGGTGACGTCGACCTTTTCGGCGACGAGGCGGGCGGTGATGGCGACGTCGCGCAGCTCGGTCTTGCGAGCGGAGAGCGCATCGGTGACGCGGTTCTTCAGACCGTTGATCGCCGGACCCTTGGTCTGGCGCTCTTCGGCGCTCATCGCGCCAAGGGTCTTCAGCATCTCCGAGACCGAGCCCTTCTTGCCGAGGGCGGCGACGCGCACCGCCTCGATCGCCTGCTCGTCGGAGGCGGAAGCGATGTCGCTCAGCAGCGATTGTTCGAGAGTTTCAAGATCGCTCATGGTCCAGTTCCGTTGCGGCCCTACGGCCCTTCGTTGCTGCAAAAGAAAAACCCGCGCCAGCCGTGCCAGCGCGGGTTCCCCAAATCAAGTCTGTGATGCTTGGGAAGGCGCTGATTAAGCTACAGCGCTTTCAAAAGCATTCGGAGTGGTGTTCTTGAGGTACTCAAGAGCAACCTTGGCCTTGGCCACGAGTGCGGCGAATGCCTGCGGCTCATGGATAGCCATGTCGGAGAGGATCTTGCGATCGATCTCGATGTTGGCCTTGTTCAGGCCGTCGATGAAGCGGCCATATGTCAGGCCGTGCTCGCGGACCGCGGCGTTGATGCGCTGGACCCACAGGGCGCGGAAGTTGCGCTTGCGGTTCTTGCGGTCGCGGTAAGCGTACTGCTTCGACTTTTCCACTGCCTGCTTGGCAATGCGGATGGTGTTCTTGCGGCGGCCGTAGAAACCCTTGGCCTGCTCGAGAACCTTCTTGTGCTTGGCGTGGGCGGTTACGCCCCTTTTGACGCGTGCCATGTCATGATCTCCTTAAACGTTGTCCAGGCCGGGCTCAGAGGCCGTTCGGCAGAAAATTCTTGATGACCTTCTTGGCATCCGGTTCAGCCAGAACCATCGTGCCGCGAGCATCGCGAATGAACTTGTTGGAACGCTTGATCATGCCATGGCGCTTGCCTGCGGCAGCCGCCAGGACCTTGCCAGTCGCGGTAACCTTAAACCGCTTCTTGGCAGCCGATTTGGTCTTCATCTTGGGCATTTTGCTACTCCGTTCTTCAGGATCGCGCGGCACCCGAAAGTGCTTCGAAATCCCTTCATGTTGTTGTTTTCAGGCCGACCAAAGCCCGAAAAGCAAATGAAACCGCCACGGCATGCCCTGCCGGGCGGTTCTGGGACGCGGCTATATACGCGGAAGTTTGACGCAGCGCAACACCCTGAAACGGCCGCAACCGCATTGTTTCCGCGGCTTCAGGGGAGGCGGAACAGCACCGGCAGCGCGCCCGTGACTTGGGCGTGGTCGATCAACTCGAAAACCGGCAGCGCGACCAGGAAAACCAGGCCGTCAAGCAAGGTATTGAGCAAAAGCTTCGGTCGGAAACTGCCGGTGTCGCCCTCCTGATAAAGCGAGAGCCTGGGGAAGAAGCGCGGCACCCGCGCGACATAGGCCCTGTAGGCGCCGCCGAAAAGCGCTTCGAGATGCCGCTCCTCGCGCAGGATGACGACGTGGAACGCTGCCGCGCACAACACGGCAAATCCGATCGTGGCGACGATCGAGCCCATCTGCGCACCGACGCCGGCCGCCGCCAGAGTCGAGAAGACATAGAGCGGGTTGCGGGTCATCGAGTAGGGGCCGCCAGTGACGATCTCGCCGGATTTGCGCCCGCCGATGTAGAGCGTGCACCACAGACGGCCAACGATGCCGAGGAAGATCAGCAGGATGCCGACCATCTCGACGACTTCGTGGACGGTGGTGTCGGGCGGAAAGGTCGACTGGCCGAACAGCAAGGCTGCGAACATCGCAACGACCAGCACCGCCAGCACGAGGCGGCGCATGCTCTGGTACCGGCCCAGGCCTGATGTGTCGTTGTTGCTCATGCGGCCAAACACTCCAGCCGCCCCTGCGCAGGCAGGTCAGCCTTTCGGCACCTCTGTCAGGAAGAATAGCCCCGGCGGGCGCCGGGGCATCGGTGCATTGCGCGCCCGTCCGGGCGTGCAGGATGACATCAGCGCGGCGCGAGTACCATCATCATCTGACGGCCTTCGAGCTTGGGCTCGGCCTCGACCTTGGCGATGGTGGCGGTTTCCTCGCGCACTTTGTTAAGGAGCTGCATGCCCAGTTCCATATGCGCCATTTCGCGGCCACGGAAACGCAGCGTCAGCTTGACCTTGTCGCCTTCCTCGAAGAAACGGCGCACCGCCTTCATCTTGGTCTCGTAGTCGTGGCTGTCGATGTTCGGGCGCATCTTGATCTCCTTGATCTCGATGACCTTCTGGTTTTTGCGCGCCTCGGCCGCCTTCTTCTGGTTGGCGTATTTCAGCTTACCGAGGTCAAGGATCTTGACGACGGGCGGCGTGGCGTTGGGGGAAATCTCTACGAGATCGAGGCCTGCCTCTTCGGCGGCCAGGAGTGCGTCGTTGATGGAAACATCGCCACGGTTCGAACCGTCGACGTCGATCAGCTGGACCCGGGGAACCCGGATGTCACGGTTGGAACGCGGGCCGTCCTTGGTAGGCGCGGCTGCTTTAAAAGGTCTGCGAATGGTCGTGGTCTCCTCGAGCCATTGACGTTGTTGAATGTCTGACGCGCCAATGTGGGTAGCGCGCGGGCGAAGTCAATAACACAGCACTCGCAACAAATCACCTGCTTCTGCGCATGCGAACTGCTCCAAAAGAACGATTCTTGGGGCACTTTCCGCATCAGGCCGGCTGTGCCACAAGTCGCTGCCGAGGGGATTTGACATGACTGCAAGCGCGCCGGACTTCATCGAGGTGGACAACACCCGCATTGCCTTCCGGCATCAGGATGGGACGACGCCCGGTGTCGTGTGGCTCGGTGGCTACAAGTCCGACATGCTGGGCACCAAGGGCGAGACATTGGCCACATGGGCTGCTGGCGAAGGCCGCGCCTTCCTGCGCCACGACTATTCCGGCCACGGCGAAAGCGGCGGCGCATTCGCCGACGGCACGATCTCCAGATGGCTGGGCGAGAGCCTCGCCGTGTTCCGCAGGTTCACCACCGGGCCGCAGGTGCTTGTCGGCTCGTCGATGGGCGCGTGGATTGCACTCAGGATGAATGCCGAGCTCAACAAGGCGGGCGAGGGCGACCGCGTCGCCGGACTGGTGCTGCTGGCGCCTGCGCCCGACTTCACCGCCGCGCTGATCGAGCCGGAACTGACCGAGGCCCAGCGCGGGGACCTGGCCGAGAAGGGCTATTTCGAGGAACCGTCGGAGTATTCGCCGGAGCCTTATATCTACACCCGCGCCCTGATCGAGGACGGCCGCAACAACCTTGTCATGACCGGGCCGATCCACACCCATTGCCCCGTCCACATTATCCAGGGGCTGGCCGACCCCGACGTGCCGCACAGCCATGCGCTGAAGCTGATGAGCCTTTTGCCAGCCGACGACGCGACGCTGTCGCTGGTGCCGAACGGCGATCACCGCCTGTCGCGGCCGGAGGATCTCAACCTGCTGACGCAGGCGGTCGGCGAAATAATCGCACGGGCTGGCTGAGCCGATGCGCATCTCGATCCCGATCTCGGCCTTCGTTGCCGCCATCGTCGGCTTCGGCAGCACGCTCGCCATCATCGTCGCTGCGTCCGACGCAGTGGGCGCGACGCAGATCCAGACCGCGAGTTGGGTCACCGCAATCTGCCTTGCCATGGCGTTCGAGACGGCATGGCTGTCGTGGCGGACTAAGATGCCGGTCATCTCGGCCTGGTCGACGCCGGGCGCGGCCCTGATCGCCGCCAGCAGCGGCTTCACCATCAACGAGGCCGTCGGCGCCTTCCTGGTCGCCGGCGTGCTTTTGGTGCTGACCGGTCTGATCAAGCCTCTGACGCAGCTGATCTCGCGCATCCCGGCCTCGGTGGCATCGGGCATGCTGGCCGGCATCGTCGTAACCTTCGCCATCAATGCGGCCAAGGCCGTGCCCTCCGACCCGTGGCTGATCCTGCCGCTGATCGGCGCATTCTTCCTGGTCCGGCTCTACAATCCGGCATTGTCGGTGCTGGTGGTGCTGGTTGGCGGCGGGCTGGCTGCGTTCCTCACCGGCCGTGTCGGCGCCCTGCCCGTGCCGGAGCTTTCGACGCTGACGCTGATCGCGCCGGAGTTCACGCTGACCGCAACGATCGGTCTCGCTTTGCCACTCTATCTCGTCACCATGGCCTCGCAGAACCTGTCGGGCCTCGCCGTGCTGCGCGCTGCCGGCTACAACCCCGAGCCTGGCCCACTGATCGGGGTGACCGGGCTATTTTCGGTGCTGTCGGCGCCGTTCGGTGCCTCGACCACCAATCTTGCAGCGATCTCGGCTGCGATCTGTACCGGCCCCGACGTGCACCCCGACATGAAGGAGCGCTGGAAGACCGGGCCGTTCTATGCGCTCGCCTATCTGGTCTTCGCCGCCTTTGGCGCCTCGCTGGTGGCGGTGTTCGCCGTGTTGCCACCGAGCCTGATCGTGCTTGTGGCCGGACTGGGGCTGGTCTCGTCGCTGGCCAACGCACTCGCCATCGCGCTCAAGGACGACCACCATCGCATGGCCGCGACGATCGCCTTCGTGGTCACCGCCTCGGGCCTGACTTTGCTCGGCGTCGGCTCAGCTTTCTGGGGGCTGGTCGCGGGACTTGTCGTGCTGGTCCTCGAGAACTTCAAAAAAAACTAGGTTTCGCAAAGCCTTGTCCGGTTTTGGCCGGCGCCGTCTTGAATCGCCATTTTTGCTTTCCCATGTCGTTTGGAGCAGCTTTTTCCCTGGCTGCCTCGAACAAAGGAACGGCAATCTACTATGAACACGACTGCACTGATCCGTCCGGCTTGGACGCCGGCAACCATCGCGTTGATGGTGATCGGCTTCATGGTGTTCTGGCCGCTCGGCCTCGCCATGCTTGCCTACATCATCTGGGGCGACCGGCTTGACGGTTTCAAGCGCGACGTCAACCGTGCGACCGACGGCATCTTCGCCGGCTGCCGCAAGGCTTCGTACCGGGCCAGCGCCCATACCGGCAACGTCGCCTTCGACGACTGGCGCGAGAAGGAACTCGAGCGCCTGAACGAAGAGCGTCGCAAGCTCGACGAGATGCGCGACGAATTCGACACCTATGCCCGCGAACTTCGCCGGGCAAAGGACCAGGACGACTTCGACCGCTTCATGGCCAACCGCCACAAGCCGACAGCCCCCACCGTCACGCCCAAGAAGGGCGGCAAGTCGGGCCTGCTTGACGACTAGGGCCAGGCTAAACCGCTGAATGCCAACGGCGCCGTGAACGCGGCGCCGTTTCTATTGCGCCGATGTCACTCGAATCATCTAGTCTCGCACCATGTCCTTTGGCTTCTTCCGCAAGCTGACCAAGCCGGCGCCGACACCAGTCCTTGAACGGGATCATGTCGTGGCCGGCCGCACGCTGCCGCTCAGGATCGTCGAAAACGACCGGGCGCGGCGGCTGACGCTGCGCATCGACGCCGGCGGCCGTGGCCTGCGCATCACTGTCCCGCCCGGCCTGCGCCAGGGCGAAGTCGATCGCTTTCTCGACCGTCATCAAGGCTGGCTGGAACAGCGCCTCGCCAAGGTTCCCGACCGGCCGCAGGTGCGCCCCGGCATCAGGATCCCGCTCCGCGGGGTACCCCATCTCATCGTCCATGAAGGCGGGACGCGCGGCACCGTGCGCCAATCGCAGGACGAAAGCGGGCCGACGCTCGTCGTCCACGGCGACCGAACGCATCTGCCGCGCCGCATCGCCGACTTCCTAAAGCGCGAGGCCAAGCGCGACATAGAAGCGATGGTGGCCAGGCACTGCGAGGCTGCCGGGCGCCGCGCCAAGGCGATCCGCTTCCGCGACACGACCAGCCGCTGGGGCTCCTGCACGTCGGATGGGGTGCTGTCGTTCTCCTGGCGCATCATGATGGCGCCGACGCCCGTCATCAATTACCTCGTCGCCCACGAGGTCGCGCATCTCAGAGAGATGAACCACGGCCCGAAATTCTGGAAACTGTGCGAAGAACTCTGCCCCGACACCGAGCGCTGCAAGGCCTGGCTCAAGCGCAATGGCGGGGCACTGCAGGCGATACAGTTTGAGTGAGGGGATATGGGCCTCGACATAGATGTGGGTGTGCTGAGCACATACGCGGCTGAAGACCCTGAGATCATCAGCGCAATTTTGCGCGATATCGACAGGATCAATGCGCAGCTAGAACCTGCCGGGTTCAAGCCTCATCGTGAACCACGCCGTTTTGAATCCGAGTATCTTAGCTGGCAGATGTGGGGATACGCTGGGCTGCACTATCTTCGCCGAATTGCCCTGCACTACGATAAAACGCGAACGCTCGTGCCTCCCGGCCCGGCACGCTCCGACGACCTTTTCACCAACGAGTACGAGGCGCTGTCCAATCAGTTCAACGATCGATGTCTTGTGGCCATGGATATGGCTGGCCGCCCATACGTTCCTTTCTCACATCTGATCTTCCACGGTGACGCTGACGGCGCGTATCTGCCAATAGAATTCGCGGGCATCGTAATCCTGGAGCCGGGTGCGGAAGTGCTAGGGACGCATATTGGTTCCAGCTACGCACTTCTCAACGAATGCAAAAAATTGGCGCAACTTCTGGAAGTCCCAGATGATCTAGATCCAGAAGACAAGCAGCTATGGGATGCAACGGACTCGCAAGGGGTGGGTGACAGCGTCTGGCAGCAATATGCGATCGAAACATTCACCTGTATTCGATTGATCCGGGCGTGCGAAGCATCTATCAATACTGGTGGACTTCTACTCTATTGCTAGAATGCACATTCACCAAAAGACAAAACTTCGATTAGCTATTCAGTCGCTCCCTTTGAGCCATTCATCCATGAAATCCAGAAACACCTGCACACGGGGCGAGCGGAAGCGCCCCTTGGGCATTAGGCACCAGAGCGAGATCGTATCCGAGCGATTGATGTCGGCAAGGATCTCGACAAGCCGCCCCTCGCGCACTGCGTGAGCGACAACGAAATCGGCGAGGCGGACGATGCCGTGGCCCTCGATCGCAAGGTCGAACAACATGCCGACATTGTCGCAACTGAAGTTGCCCAAAGGCTGGAAGCGCAGGACACCGTTTTCGCTCGCCAGCGGCCATGTCGTCGGTGCCGACTGGCCCGAAAGTGGGATGCAGTTGTGCCCCGCAAGGTCTGCAGCCGAGCGCGGCGTGCCGGCGCGGGTCAGATAGGATGGCGCGGCACAGATCATGCGCCGCCCCTCGGCCAGTTGCCGCACCACCATGTCGGAGCCCAATGTCGGGCTGCCGCGGATGACGATGTCAACCTGCTCGGCGACGGGGTCAATCAGCCGGTCTGTCAGGGTCAGGTCTACCGACACCTCGGGATAGCACCTGAGGAACTCCGGCACCGCCTGCAGCAAGGTCTGCCTTGCAAAGCCGGTGCTGGAATTGACGCGCAGCAGGCCCTTGGGCTTTGCCCGTGCCGACGAAACCTCGGCCTCGGCAACGTCGATCAATTCGAGCACCTGCCGTGCCCGCTCGAGGAACAACGTTCCTTCCGAGGTCAGCGCCAGCCGGCGCGTCGTGCGTGTCAGAAGCCGGACGCCCAGCCGGTCCTCGAGCCGCGATACGAGCTTGGACAGGGCCGACGGGGTGACGCGCAAATCATCTGCCGCCCTGGCGAAGGAGCCCAGATCGACGACGCGCACGAAGGCCTTCATGTCATCCGACGACGCTATATTCGTGATTCCAGTTCATGAATTTACTGGCAAACTAGCTGATTATGCGACTTCAGGGAAATGATATTTCCTCGGCATGCCTTCACCGAGGACCCGACATGCAGCCCGACCGCCAGCCGCCAGCATCCAGTCTTTCGTCGCGCGAACCGATCGACTACTCCCGCTTCCGGTCGATCTCCGAATACAAGCGCCGCAAGGCCATTTCGGCATTTCCCGGCGCGGCCCGTCGCTGGCTGACGCTTGCATTTCGCAAGCTGTTCTCGACTTCGCCGCCTTTTCGTGCCAATTCCGGCCCATGGCACTCGACATCAAGATCTGCGGCCTCAGCACCGCTGAAACGTTCGAAGCCGCGCTAAGCAATGGCGCGAGCCATGTCGGTTTCATCTTCTTTGCCAAGAGCCCGCGCAATGTGTCGCCCGCACTCGCCGGACAGTTGCGTCAGGCCGCCAAAGGCCGCGCCGAGGCCGTAGCTGTCACGGTCGACGCCGACGACGCCTTTCTCGACACGATCGTGGCTGAGGTGAAGCCCGACATGCTGCAACTGCACGGCAAGGAGACGCCCGAGCGCGTCGCCGAGGTGAAGGCCCGCTATGGCCTGCCGGTGATGAAGGCCATTTCCATCCGCGAAGCTCAGGACTTCGACGTGATCGTGCCTTATGGCGGTGTCGCCGATCGCCTGCTTTTCGACGCCAAACCACCCGCAGGGTCCGAATTGCCCGGCGGCAACGGTGTTTCCTTCGACTGGCGGTTGCTTGCGGGCCTTGACGCCTCCGTCGATTACATGCTTTCCGGTGGCTTGAACGCCGCCAATATCGGCGACGCCCTCAGGCTCGCAAACCCGCCCGGCATCGACATTTCCTCGGGCGTGGAAAGCGCACCCGGCGTCAAGGATGCGGCGCTGATCGACAATTTCTTCAGGGCCGTCCGGGCCGCGCGCGAAGACAGCGCCGCCTGAGTAAGCCTCCAGCCGCAAGGAGATCGGCCTTGAACCAGCCGGCAGAGCCCAATTCCTTCCGTACCGGTCCCGACGAGCAGGGGATGTTCGGCATTTTCGGTGGCCGGTTCGTCGCCGAGACGCTGATGCCGCTGATCCTCGAGCTGCAGCGCCACTGGGACGAGGCCAAGAACGATCCGGCCTTCAAGGCCGAGCTGAGTGACCTGTCGACCCATTATGCCGGCCGGCCGTCCAAGCTCTATTACGCCGAAGGCCTGACCCGCCATCTTCGTGACGTTTCCGCAGCGAAGGGCCTCGGCGGCGGCGCCAAGATCTATTTCAAGCGCGAGGACCTCAACCACACCGGCTCGCACAAGATCAACAACTGCCTCGGCCAGATCCTGCTTGCCAAGCGCATGGGCAAGACCCGCATCATCGCCGAGACCGGTGCCGGCCAGCATGGCGTGGCGTCGGCAACCGTTGCCGCCCGCTTCGGCTTCCCCTGCTTCGTCTACATGGGCGCCACCGACGTCGAGCGGCAGAAGCCCAACGTCTTCCGCATGAAGCTTTTGGGTGCCGAAGTGCGCCCGGTCAGTGCCGGTCACGGCACGTTGAAGGATGCGATGAACGAGGCGCTGCGCGACTGGGTCACCAACGTGCATGACACCTATTACCTGATCGGCACCGCCGCTGGCCCGCACCCCTATCCGGAGTTGGTGCGTGACTTCCAGTCGGTGATCGGCACCGAGGCGCGCGCCCAGATCCTCGAACAGGAAGGGCGTTTGCCCGACATGATCGTCGCTGCCGTCGGCGGCGGCTCGAACGCCATCGGCCTGTTCCATCCGTTCCTCGACGACCGCAGCGTCAAGATCGTCGGCATCGAAGCCGGCGGACGCGGCCTCGACGGCATCGAGCATTGCGCCTCGATGAGCGCCGGCAGGCCCGGCGTGCTGCATGGCAACCGCACCTACCTCTTGCAGAACGACGATGGCCAGATCCTCGACGGTCACTCGATCTCGGCCGGTCTCGACTATCCCGGCGTCGGCCCCGAGCATTCGTGGCTGCGCGACAGCGGCCGGGTCGACTATGTGCCGATCCTCGACGACGAGGCGCTCGATGCGTTCCAGCTGACCACCAAGGTCGAAGGCATCATCCCGGCACTCGAATCCGCCCATGCCATTGCACATGCGGTCAAGGTCGCGCCAACGATGGGCAAGGACAAGGTGATGATCGTCAACCTGTCGGGCCGCGGCGACAAGGACGTGCATACGGTGGCCAAGATGCTGGGCATGGAGATCTGATCATGACAACCACCCGCATCGATCGCCGCATGGCGAAGCTGAAGGCCGAGGGACGCCCGGCACTGGTGACCTACTTCATGGGCGGCGACCCCGACTACGAGACCTCGCTGTCGATCATGAAGGCGTTGCCCAAGGCCGGCAGCGACATCATCGAGCTCGGCATGCCGTTTTCCGACCCGATGGCCGACGGCCCGGCGATCCAGGCGGCCGGCCTGCGCGCGCTGAAGGCCGGCCAGACGCTGGCCAGGACGCTTGAGATGGCGCGCGAATTCCGCAAGGACGACAACGACACGCCGATCGTCATGATGGGCTACTACAACCCGATCTACATCTATGGCGTCGACCGCTTCCTGGAAGAGGCCGTCGCCTCCGGCATCGATGGCCTGATCGTCGTCGACCTGCCGCCGGAGATGGACGCCGAGCTCTGCATCCCCGCACTCAAGGCCGGCATCAACTTCATCCGCCTGGCGACGCCGACGACCGACGACAAGCGCCTGCCCAAGGTGCTCGAGAACACCTCCGGTTTCGTCTATTATGTCTCGATGACCGGCATCACCGGCTCAGCGCTGGCCGACACGTCGAAGGTGGCGGAGGCGGTGAACCGCATCAAGGCCCATACCGACCTGCCCGTCTGTGTCGGCTTCGGCGTCAAGACCGCCGAGCAGGCGCGTACCATCGGCGCATCTGCCGACGGCGTGGTCGTCGGCACGGCGATCGTCAATGCGGTTGCCAACGTCATCGGGCCGAAGGGCGAAAAGACCGCCGACCCGGCCGAAGCCGTGGCAACGCTGGTCACCGGCTTGTCCCAAGGCGTTCGCGCCGCACGCCTTGCTCCCGCCCAATAAATACCCCATGTCCTGGGCTCGAAGAGGACCGCTGCCATGAACTGGATTACCAATTACGTCCGCCCCAAGATCAACTCGATGCTTGGCCGCCGGGAAATGCCCGACAATCTCTGGATCAAGGATCCCGAGAGCGGCGAGATGGTGTTCCACAAGGACCTCGAGGAAAACCAGTACGTCATCCCGTCCTCGGGCCATCACATGAAGATTTCGGCGAAGGAGCGGCTGCGCTTCTTCTTCGACGACGGTCGCTATGAGACCATCGAGAACCCGAAGGTCGTCACCGATCCGCTGAAGTTCCGTGACGAGAAGCGCTACGTCGACCGCCTGAAGGATGCCAAGACCAAGACCGGCATGGACGACGCGATCCTGTCGGGCACCGGCAAGATCGAAGGCCTGCCCGTCGTCGTCACCGTGCAGGACTTCGCTTTCATGGGCGGCTCGCTCGGCATGGCCGCAGGCGATGCCATCATCCGCGCCTTCGAGGTTGCGCTTGAGAAGAAGCGCCCGCTGATCCTGTTCGCCGCCTCGGGCGGCGCGCGCATGCAGGAGGGCATCTTGTCGTTGATGCAGTTGCCACGCACGACGGTGGCGGTGGATCGGCTCAAGGAAGCCGGCCTGCCCTATATCGTGGTGCTGACCAATCCGACGACCGGCGGCGTCACCGCCTCCTATGCGATGCTGGGCGACGTCCACATTGCCGAGCCGGGCGCACTGATCGGCTTCGCCGGCCCGCGCGTCATCGAGCAGACGATCCGCGAAAAGCTGCCTGAAGGTTTCCAGCGTTCGGAGTACCTGATGGACCACGGCATGGTCGACATGGTGGTGTCGCGGCTCGAAATGAAGTCGACGGTCGCCAACCTGCTCAAGATCCTGACAAAGGCGCCGGTGGCGGCCAAGGCTGTCGAAGCCGAGATTCTGCCGCCCGTCGTGCCTGTGCAGGAACGTCGCCCGCAGGCCTGATCTGACCGCAGCAGCGTAGCGCCCGGGGGAATGCCATGACCACGCTCGAAGCCGATCTCGAAATCGAGCGCCTGTTGGCGCTCCATCCGAAGGGCTTCGACCTTTCGCTCGACCGCATCACCCGGCTGCTCGAAAGGCTGGGCAATCCGCAGGACCATATGCCACCGGTGATCCACATCGCCGGCACCAACGGCAAGGGGTCGTGCGCGGCGTTTTCGCGCGCGCTGCTCGAAGCCCAGGGACTGTTGGTCCATGTCCACACCTCGCCGCATCTGGTGAACTGGCACGAGCGCTACCGGCTGGCGGCACCGGGCGGCGGCAAGCTTGTCGCCGACGACGTACTGGCCGATGCCGTGCGCCGTGTTGGCGAGGCCAATCGGGGCGAGAAGATCACCGTCTTCGAAATCCTCACCGCTGTTACCTTTGTGCTGTTTGCCGAGCATCCGGCCGATGCCTGCATCATCGAAGTGGGCTTGGGCGGACGTTTCGACGCTACCAATGTCATCAAACGCTCGGCGGTGTCGGTGATAATGCCGGTTTCGATGGATCACGAGGCCTATCTCGGCGACAAGGTCGAACTGATCGCCGCCGAGAAGGCCGGCATCATTAAGCGTGGCTGCCCTGTCGTTGTCGGCGCCCAGGAGACCGAGGCAGCGCAGCAGGTGCTGATCGACACCGCCGAGCGGCTCAAATGCCCGCTGGAAGTCTATGGCCAGGATTTCGTCGCCTTCGAGGAAAACGGCCGCATGATCTATCAGGACCAGACCGGCCTGCTCGACCTGTCACCGCCACGCCTGCCCGGCCGTCACCAGTTCGCCAACGCGGCAGCTGCGATCGCGGCGGTGAAGGCTGCAGGCTTCCCGGTCAACGAACGCACCGCCGACAAGGCCATGGCGTCGGTGACGTGGCCCGGGCGCATGCAGCGCCTGCCGCAAGGCGCGCTCAGCGAGCTGGCGCCCAAGGGGGCCGAGGTCTGGGTTGACGGCGGCCACAATCCCGGCGCCGGGACCGTTGTCGCCGAGGCGCTGACCGAGCAGGAAGAGAAGTTTTCGCGGCCGCTGTTCCTGATCTCCGGCATGATCAACACCAAGGACCAGACCGGCTATTTCAAGCCGTTCCACGGCATGGCGCGCCATGTCTACACCGTGCCGGTGACGATGAGCGATGCCGGCGTTCCAAACGAAGAACTGGCTGTGCGCGCCACCGAGGCCGGGCTGTCGGCCGAGCCGGTGAGCTCGGTTGCCAATGCACTGATGCTTTTGCGCGATACCTGGGACGAGAATGAGCCGGCGCCGCGCATCCTGATCGGCGGCTCGCTCTATCTGGTGGGCGAGGTGCTGGCGGCCAACGGCACGCCGCCGACCTGAGGGCCTATCCAGCGGTCCATTCGAGATACAAAAAAGCCCGGGCAAAGCCGGGCTTTTTCATTTGCATGATGCGAGCGATCAAACGTTGCCGCTGATCCAGTGCGACAGCGCGGTCTTGGGCAGCGCGCCGACCTTGATGTCGGCAACTTCGCCGTCCTTGAAGATCATCAGCGTCGGAATCGAGCGCACGCCGAACTGGGCGGCGATCTCGGGGTTCTCGTCGATGTTGACCTTGGTAATCTTGACCTTGCCGGCGAGCTCGTTGGAAATCTCTTCGAGCGACGGGCCGATCATCTTGCAGGGGCCACACCATTCCGCCCAGAAATCGACGACGACGGGCTCTTTGGCCTCGAGCACGCCGGACTTGAAATTGCTGTTGTCGATCTTGACGGTGGCCATGATGCGATCCTCTTGGAGTTGTTTGTCGCGCCATATGTGGTAGTGCGCGGACCCTTGGTCAAGCACCCGTTGTGTCACGCTTGGGTGAGTCGAACAAGGGCGGCATCCATCGCCTCAGCCGGCACGGCGATCAGCCGCGGCGCCTCGGTGAACAGCAGCGCCGCCGAAACCATCTTGCCGGGATAGAGCGGCCGGAGCAGCGCGCGGTAAAGTGCAAGCTGCACGACATAGGCGTTCGGCACCTCCTGAAACGAAGCGGGCGGCGGCCGGTTGGTCTTGTAGTCGACGATCAGCACCTCGCTGTCGGTCACCGCCAGGCGGTCGATCTTGCCCGACACGGAGCGCGGCTTTCCCCTGACGTCGAGGCTGCCCATGACCGACACTTCGGCGCGGGAGGAGGGCGAAAACAGCGGTGAAAAACGCGGGTCGCCGAGGACGGCAAGGACCGAGGCCAACGCGCCGGCGCGTTCGGCGTCCGGCCAATCCCGGCCGGTACGGGCGAGATAACGCTCGGCGGCGGACTGGCGTGCTTCCGGGTCAAGGCGCGGCAGCATCTGCAGCAGGCGATGCAGGGCCGAGCCGCGGGCGATGGCAAAGCCCGGCTCGCCTTCGGCGTCGAGCACCGGCGAGCGGCCCGAGATCACGGGCTCCTGTGTCTCCTCGATCAGTGCGGAAGCACCCGACGGTGACAGCGGCCGCGGCAGATCTTCGAAGGGCGGCGGCGCGGCATAGAGACTGTCCGGCAAGGGTTCGATGGGCGACCTGTCGCCAGCCGCCGATTCCGGTGCCGACAGGGGCACCGCCGGCAATGGCGTGACACGGAAGCGGTGGACGATCCTGTCCGTGATGACGGGATGGCCGCGCTCCTCGCTCTCGGGCGCCACCGACAACGCGCGACTGACGATCGAATGCCAGGTGTTGAGGCCGGGCTGGCGCTTGCCGTGATAGCCGCAGACGATCAACCGGTCCTCGGCGCGGGTCATGCCGACATAAAGCAGCCGCCGGTACTCGTCGTCGGCGAGATCCCGCGCAAGCGCGCTGGCGCTCTTGGAGAAGGCGTTGGCGACATCGGCCCCGGCGCGCCAGAGATATCCCTTGCCCTGCCAATGTCGGGCTTGAGGAACGAACGGCATCAGGCGCGGCAGATGCTGGTCGCTGAACGGCGCCGAGCCGCTGTCGACCAGGAACACCACCGGTGCTTCCAGGCCCTTGGCGGCGTGCACGGTCATGATGCGGACCTCGTCGCGCGTCTGGTCCATCTCGCGCTTGATCTCGGGGTCGGCACTTTCGAGCGTCGACAGAAAGGACTCGAGACCAGGCAGGCCGGTGCGCTCCTCGGCCAAGCAGAAATTGAGGAACTCGTCGAGGATGTCCCCGGCCTCCTGGCCAAGACGCGAGATCATCTTCCGGCGCACACCATCGCGGTTCGGACCGCCCGAGAGCACGCCGGAATAGAACTCGAAGATCGGACGGAAGGCAGCCTCGGTCGCCCAGGCTTCGAGGGCCACAGCGACCTCGGCGAACGCGGCATCGCCCGCCGCATGGTCGCGCAGCGAGGCGATCAGTGACCGTCCGCCAGAGCGATTGGCCGAAAGCGTAAACAACGCATCTTCCGACAGGCCGAAGATCGGGCTGCGCAGTACGGCAGCCAGCGACAGGTCATCCTCAGGCTGGATCAGGAAGCGCCCGAGCGCGATCAAGTCCTTGACCGCGATGTGGCCTGGCAGGCTCAGCCGGTCGGCGCCGGCGACGGGAATGTCGCGTCGCTTCAGCGCCCGCGACAGCGCATGGACGAAGCGGTCGCGCTTGCGCACCAGCACCATGACGTCGCCGGCGCGCAGCCGCTTGCCGGTGCCTTCGATGATCTCGCGCTCGTCGAGCCATTTTCGGATGGTAGCGGCGACCTGCTCGGCAACCACCACGGCCGGCGCATGGGCATGGTCGATGGGCTTGCGCCAGTCGTCGGGCTCGTCGACGGCATCGGCGCCGACGGAGGGCCAGACCTCGACGTAGCCTGCCGCGCCGGCTCGGATCGCCTTATGGCTCGGCGGCTCCGGCGCGCGGGTGACACCGCGACGGGCGCTGGTGTCCTCGAAGACCCGGTCGACGGCCGAAAGCACGTCGTCGGTCGAGCGGAACGACCAGGTCAGCGTGACATCCTCGAAACGGGCATCGGCATCGCGGATGCGGCCGGCGAATTCATGCTTGGAGTTGTCGAAGGATTCAGGCGCGGCACCCTGGAAGGAATAGATCGACTGCTTCTCGTCGCCGACGGCAAAGACGGTGCGGTGAACATTGTCGCGGGCGCTGAAGCCGGAGAAGAACTCTTCTGCCAGCCGCTTCACCACTTCCCATTGGTCGGGGCTGGTGTCCTGGGCTTCGTCGAGCAGGATGTGGTCGATGCCCTTGTCGAGCTTGTACTGCACCCAAGGCCCGGCATCAGGGCGCGCCAGCAGGTTGACGGTGCGGGTGATCAGGTCGTTGAAATCGAGGAAGCCACGGCCGGTCTTCAGCCGCTCGTAGCGGGCGATCAGCCAGTCGGCGATCGTCAGTGCCGCTTGCGTCGCCTCCAGCATGCGGAAATGGGCGAGCCGGTCGGCGGCCTCGGTGATGGCCGCTGCCGTCGCCGCATAACGCTCGGGCAAATCGGGCAGCCGGTCGAGCAAAGCCTTCTTGAAGGCGCTGGACGGATTGTACGGATCGCCGTCGGCCTTGAGGAAGGCATTGCACAGAAGTGACAGCCGGCGCATGGGATCGGCTTCGGCATAGGCGAGCCGGGCGTAAGGCAGGATGTTGTTGAGCACGCTGCGCGCATCGGTGGCTTCGGCTGCTGTAGCGAATTCGTGGAAGAAGGCCGGCTCGAAGCCCGGAAGCGGCCAGATCGAAGCGGCGATGGCCTCGGCAGTGTCTCTGGGCGAAAAACCGAACTCCTCGTAGAGCGCTTCGAAGTTGAGGTCTTGAACCTGGGCGATGAAGGCGCGTAGCCCATCGCGCTTGCGCACGATCTCGGCGAGCAGCGCATCGAGCCCGGCCTCGCCGCCGCGCTCCAGCACCTTGGCGAAAGCCTCTGCGAGTTCGGGATTGTGCTCGCCGGCGCCGGTGACCATGTCGCGCCTCGCGGTGGCGAACAGCGTCGCCTCCATCTGGCTGTCGAGCATCTCGAAATGGGCGGCGATGTTGGCCTCTAGCGGGAACTGGTGCAGCACCGACTCGCAGAAGGCGTGGATGGTCTGGATCTTCAGCCCGCCCGGCGTTTCCAGCGCCTCGGCGAACAACCGGCGCGCGCGGCGCAGCTTGGCAGCGTCAGGGCGGACACCGTCGAGTGCCGTGATACGCGCGGCCAGCTCGGCGTCGGCCAGCATCGTCCATTCCGACAGATTGGCAAAGACACGGTTCGACATGTTGGCGGCGGCGGCGCGGGTATAGGTCAGGCACAGGATCTTCGACGGATCGGTGCCACGCAGCAAAAGCCGCATCACGCGCTGCGACAGCACGTGCGTCTTGCCTGAGCCGGCATTGGCTGACACCCAGACCGAGTTGCCCGGATCGGAGGCGCGCGCCTGGCGCTCTGCCGTCTCGGTGGGGACGAAGAACGCCTTCTTCATTCCTCGCCCTCCGCGCTGCCATCACCGCCGGCCGACCATTCGAGCACGCGGGCGAGATGGTCGTAATCACCATCGGTCTCGCCTTCGCGGAAGGGCAGGGCCCGCGAAAGATAACCTGTCGTCGGGTCGTTGTAGTGCAGCAGGAGCTGCTCCAGCCGGGTCCAGGCTTCTTCCGACAGCTCAACGGCAGATTTGGGCTTGCGGTTGTGCTCGAGAATGGATTCCTCGAACACTTCGCCATTCGGCTTCAGCCTGACGAAGGCGAGCTGCGAGGGCTCACGCTTGCCGAGTTCGCGGAAGGCGCCGCGGCGCAGAAGCGCACCTTCGAGCGCCAGCTGTGGCGAGATCAGCGTGTGCGCCTGCGCCTTGGATGGCGACGAGCCGGTCTTGTAGTCGAGGATGTCTGCCATGCCGCCGGCAAGCAGGTCGACTCGGTCGGCGCGACCGGACAGCGTCGCGCCGCTGAGCCCGACTTCGACGGCCGAGGCGCTTTCCTCGGCGTGGCGGGAGGCCACCGCATCGGCGCGGCTGCGCTCCCATTCAAGGATGTTGACCGCCAGCCGCTCGAAACGCGGCCACCACACAGCCTCGACGTCGGCGGGCAGGGCCGCTTCGGCGAAGCAATGGCGGCCGGCGGCGATCAGTGCGTCGAATGCGGCGGGGTCACGCGGATCGACGATAGAGGCCGAAAACAGGTGCAGGATGTCGTGGAAGAGCGTGCCGCGCTCGGCTGCACTTGGATCGCGCACCAGCGGGTCGATCGCCGACAAGCCGAGGATACGCCTGGCATAGACGGCATAGGGGTCGCGGCGCAGCGTCTCGATCTCGGTGATGCTGAAGCGGCGCGGCCTAACCTCCACCGGCGGCCTGGGCTCGGGACGCGACGCGAATTCTGTCTTCTGACCGGCATCGAGCTGACGTGCCCAGTGGAGCAGGCTTTCGCCGCGCTTGCGCAACACCGCGGCATGGTCGGGGCCGAGATAGGTGAGCAGGCGCTGCAGCCAGCGTGACGGCACTGCGGGCGCATCGCCCGAGCGGGCCGAGCGCGACAGAACGACGTTCTTCGCGCCCATCGCCATCTGGAAATCATGGGCTGCCAGACCGATGCGGCGTTCCGGCGGTTCGAGATCGATGCCGGTCTTCATGACGCGCGACATGAAGCGGTCGGCCTCGGCCTTGCGCGGCCAGCTGCCCTCGTTGAGGGCGCCGATGACCAGCGTGTCGACAGTCTGCAGGCGGGCTTCGAGCGCGCCCCATATGGCAATGGCGCGGTCAGCGCCTTGCGCCGGCTTGACCGCCTCGGGCGCCACCAGCGCGTCCATGACATCCGGCCACTCGTCGGCAGCAAAGCCGAACGATGCCTGCGCCGCAACCAGTGAACGCAGCGCTTCGGCGAGCTTGGCACCGGCGTCGCCGTCATAGAGCGTGCCGAGGCCGCCATGCTCATCGCGCGCAAGATTTTCCAGCGCCTCGACTGTCGCCCTAACGATTGCTGCCAGCTCGACCTGAGCGTCGCCGCGCAAGGCAAGCAAGGACGCCAGGCCAGAGACGAGCCTGTCGGCGATGTCGCGGGCTTCCTCGATACGGCGGGCGCTGATGCGGTCGAACCAGAACGGTCTGCGCGACGCGCCACCCAGGCGCGTCAACCGGGCTTCGAAAGCCTCGGAAAGCCCGGCGACATCAGGCCGGCCGACGCCGCCGCGCAACACGACGAGCTCGATGGTCTCGGCGGCGCGCCGGACGGCTGAACGCTCGCGGCCAAGACGCAGTAGCGGATGCTTGAGCAGTGACAGCACGGCCACCGGATCGCCCGGGCGGAAAGCGGCGGCGAGCATGGTGCGCAGAAGTGCAGCCGGCGGCGTGTTGGCCAGCGGCAAGCCGCCGGAATCGTCGGCCTGGATGCCAAAGCGTCTAAGCTCCGAGGCGACGCGACGGGCAAGGCTGCGGTCGCTGGTCACCAGTGCCGCGCGATGGCCGAGCTGCGCCACCGCCTGGCGAAGCGCAATAGCGATGGCTGCCGCCTCGTCGCGCTCATGTGCGGCTTCGAGAAGTGTTACGCCAGCGAAGGCGTCGGCGACCTCGACATCGTCGACGGTGCTGCGCTTTTCGGCCCAGGCGTCGGTGGTTTCCGCCGGCCGCAGCGCCTCACCGACGATGGCTGCACGGCGAACCATGGCGCCAGCTGGCGCACCCAATTCGTCGACGTCTTCGCGCAGGATGCCGATCTTGCCGATCAGCTTGGCGAGGCCGTATTGGGGGTGGCCAAGGACCGAGGCCCGGGCACCGATCTCGGTTATCGTCTCATAGGCGCGCTGGTCGAGCGTGGTATCCAGTCCGGGAAGCACGACCGCGCCGCGCGGCAGGCGCGAAATGGCGGCGAGAAGCTCGGCGGTGGCTGGGATCGAACCGGTGGAACCAGCCGCGATAACCGGTCCGGCGGGCGGGTTGCTTTTCAAACGCTCTGCTTCAACGCGGATCAGGGCGCTGCGGTGGGCGGCCGGGTTGGACTGGCCACGCTCCTTCAGCATTTCCGGCCAGGCGCTGGTGACGATGGAGAGGAAGTCGAGCGTCACCTGCCACCAGCCCGACAACTCGCCCGTCACCAGGCCGGCTAACCGCGACCAGTCGGAGCCTTCGGTTTCGATCTCGTCCATCAGTCCGGCGAGATCGCGCGCCAGCCAGATGGCATCCGCGGCTGAAGCCGGCACGACGATTTCCTCCTCGAACAAGGCGGCGACATGGGCGGGCAATCGGCGCTTCCAGGCATGCACCAGGGGTGCGAGCAGGAGCAGGCGGTCGGTGGCCGAAACTGGCGGGGCGAGGTCGAGCGCCCCAGCGCCCTCATCCTCGAAGGCCGCCTCGTCCTCGTCGAACTCGCCGAGCGGCTTGATGACAGGCAGGATCGCCGAGCTGCCGCCGCCGGCGTCGACGAAGACCCCGCGCAGCGCGCGCGCAGCGCGGCGCGTCGGCACATAGATGGTGACGTCGGCCAGCGCCAGCGGATCGCCGTCGAAGCGGAAGTCGGGGATCAGGCTGCCGTCGAGCAGCGATGCCGCCAGCGTCGGCAGGAAGGGAGTGCCGGGCGGGATGGAAAAGACGCGTGGCGACGCGCGGCCGCTCATTGCGCCTCCGCCAGTGCCCTCTTCACCGCGGCCTCGGCGGGCGCGATAGCATCGGGGGTGCCGACGGTGATCCAGCTGCCCGACATGCGCATGCCATGGAGCCGGCCGGCCGCAATGGCTTCGTCGAAGTAAAGGTTGAGCGAGTGCGGCGTCTCTGCGGCTTTGGCAAACAGTCGTGGGTGGACGATCGCAGCACCCGCATAGATCAGGCCTCCGGGCGCGCTCTTGGCACGGCGCAAGGTGCCGTCCGATGCGACGAGGAAATCGGTGCTCCCGGAGTGTCCGGTCGCCTGTTCGAGATTGGCCAGCATCAGCAGAATATCCATGCGCCCGGCATCCCAGGCAAGGGCGAGGCGGGTCAGGTTGGGCATACCTTCGTCGATCCAGAACGTGTCGGCATTGACGATGTAGAATGGTGCCGTGCCAAGCCAGGGCAGCGCCCGAACGATGCCGCCGGCTGAATCGAGCAGCCCGTCGCGCTCGTCGGAGATTTCGATGCGCGGCGCCTGGCGGGAAGCGACATGCTCGACGATCTGGTCGGGCAAATAGTGGACATTGATCACGGCCCGTTCGACGCCAGCCGCAGCGAGGCTGTCGAGGCCCCAGTCGAGCAGGGTCTTGCCCGATATCCGCACCAGCGGTTTGGGGATCGTCTCGGTGATCGGCCGCATGCGCTTGCCGAGGCCGGCGGCGAGAACCATGGCCACGGCGGGATTTTGGACAGGCCCACTCACCGTCAGAACTCCTCGAGCAGGCGGTTTTCGCGGTAGAAGTCGCGTAGTTCGGCGAGTGCCGGGTGAGAGAGCGCGCGCTGCAGATAGTCCCTGATGCGCGGCAGGTGCCTGAGATATTGCGGCTTGCCGTCGCGCCGGTCGAGGCGGACGAAGATGCCGAGGATCTTCGAATTGCGCTGCGCCGCCATGATGGCATAGGCCTCGCGGAAGGCGGCCTCGTCGAAGCCACCCGCGGCATGACGAGCCGCAACATAGGCATCGACAGTGCTGCGCTCGATGTCGGTCGACACGGTGACCCGCGCATCCATGGCGAGCGAGGCGACGTCGTATGCGACGGGCCCGATCAGCGCGTCCTGGAAGTCGACGATGCCGAGACGGTCATGGCCGTGACAGTCTTCGCGCCAGATGATGTTGGGCGAATGGTAGTCGCGCAGCACCAGGCCATGCTGCTTGTCGGCGAGGTGGTCGAAGACGGCGTTCCAGGCGGCATGGTAACCATCGCGCAGCGCATCCGGTGCCGGGGCGCCGGTGACTGCCGGCACGTACCAGGCAAGCAGGAGGTCGACCTCGATCATCAGCGCGTCACGGTCGAAGGGCGGCACTTGGTAGACAACGCCTGATGCTGCCTCGAGCCGGTCGTCCCAGTGTTTCCCGTGAATCATAGCCAGCAGCTCTGCCGCTGCGGCATAGCGATCGGCGACGGGCTTGCCGCTGGGATCGAGAAAGGCGCCTGAGCCGAGATGTTCGAGCAGCAGAAAGCCCTGGTCGAGATCCTGGGCAACGATGGCGGGCACGGTGACGCCACCTGCAGCAAGAGCGCGGTCGATGGCGGCGAAGGCGGCGACGGTCTGGGCGGTATGTGCAATCTCGGCATAGGGCTTGCCGTCGCGGACAGGCGGGCCGAGCGCCAGGCGCGGCGAGTTCATCAGCACCAGCGGCGCATGGCCTTCGAGCGTCACCGTCTCATAGGCTCGCGCCGATGCGTCGCCGATGAAACGGGTGCGATGAGCCGAGCCCCAAGCTGAAGCTGCCAGGAAGTCGCGCATGGCGAGCGAACGGGCGACGCGGTCGAAGGCCGGACCATCGCCTGTAACAATCACGCGACGGCCATCGCCTTCATGCCGAAACGCGATCCGCAAGCTGCTTGCCGGCATGGCATCGGTGGCGCGCTCAGGCCATTCGACAAGCGCCACGCCCGAGTTCACCGCCTCGTCGAAGCCAAGCTCTTCCAGCTCTTCGGACGAGGACAGGCGATAGAGGTCGAAGTGGTGGACGGGGACCGGCGTGTCGTAGCTCTGAACCAGCGTGAATGTCGGGCTCGGCACCTCATGGGCGGGATCGTCGGCCAAGGCGCGGATCAGGCCGCGCGCCAAGGTCGACTTGCCGGCTCCGAGATCGCCATCGAGCAGGAATACGTCGCCCGGCCGCACCGCCATGGCAAGGTCCTCGCCCAACTGCGTCGTGGCGGCCTCGTCGGGCAGGTGCCGTTCCAGCGATCTGGCCATCGTCAAACCTGCTACTCCGCCGCTACCCGGACGCCGGCGGGCACGTCTGGGAACAGGCAGATGACCGTGGTGCCAAGATCCTTGCCGCTGTCGATGCGAACCGTGCCGCCATGCAGCTCGACGAAACTCTTGACGATCGACAGGCCAAGGCCGGCGCCGCGCTTGCGGCCGCCATTGACGCGGGATTCGAAGCGCTGGAACATGGTGTCGAGCACTTCGGGCGGCATGCCCGGGCCGTCATCATGGACGGAGAATTCAATGCCCTCGGCACGCTGGCGACAGGCAAGCGTGATGGTGCTCGCAACCGGCGCATAGTTCACCGCGTTGCTGAGCAGATTGTAGAGGATCTGGCGCACGCGGGTTTCGTCGCCGTTGAAGCTCTTGGGCGCGCCCTTGATCTCGATGGCGAGCTTGATCGCGTGCTCTTCCAGCCGGTCGGCGACGAGCTCGGCGGCGGCCTCGATGGCGCGGTGGACATGCACCTCGGAGATGTCGAGCTGCATGATGCCAGCATCGACGGTGGCGAGGTCGAGGATGTCGTTGACGATGGTCAACAGCACGCCCGACGACGAGCCGATATGCTCGACATATTCGCGCTGGCGCGGCGACAGCGGCCCGGTGCCGGGCAGCGACAACAGCTCGGTAAAGCCGATGATGTTGGTCAGCGGCGAGCGCAGCTCGTAGGAGACGTGTTGGACGAACTCGTTCTTGATCTGGTCGGCGCGTTGCAGCGCCTCGTTCTTGTCCTTCAGCGCGCGCTCGACATTGACGCTGTCGGTGACGTCGACGAAGGTCAGCATCACCTGGCCGTTGGGCAGATGGATGACGGCATGCTGCAGCACCGAGCCGTTCTTGAGCTCGGTCTGGCCATGACGGTCGCTGCGTTCGTCGAAGCCGGTAACGGCGGAGACGAAATCGCCCCACGGGCTGTCGTCGGCGCGGCCGTCGCATTCGGCGCGGATGGCGGAGATGTGGGTGTTCTGCCGCAGTGCTTCAGGCGAGACGCCCCAGAGCTGGCCGAAGGCCGGATTGAACAGCCGGATACGCCCATCGGGACCGAAGACGACGACGCCTTCGGCCAGATTGTCCAGGGTTTCGCCCTGCACACGCACGGCTGTCGTGTAGCGGCTTTCGAGATCGATCCGCTCGGTCAGGTTCTCGAATACCCAGGTGACGCCGCCCTTGGGCTGCGGGTTGGCAACCACACGGATGGTGCGGCCGTCGGGCAGGTGCCAGAGATGCTCCTGCGGATCGACGGCGCGATAGGCCGACAGCAGGTTCTCCTTCCAGCGGCGCCATTCCTGCTGCTCTGGCAGCTTGCGCTCGCTGCGCAGGCGGTCGAGCAGCAGCGCATTGTCGGGTGCGCTCGAGATGTAGCCAGCGTCGAGATCCCAGAGCTTCTGGAATGCGTTGTTGTAGAAGCGCAGCTTCTGTCCGGCGTCGAAGGTGGCGACGGCAGTGGCAACCTGGTCGAGCGTATCGGCGTGGCTGCGTACGACCTGGCTGTATTCCTCGCGGATGGCGTCGGCAGCGCTCATGTCGGCGGCAATGCCGGCCGAGCCTTCCTTGCCGACCAGATCGGTGACCGCAAACATCTTGCGGTCGCCGTCGATGACGGTCGAGAGCGTCTGCTGGAACAGAGGCCTTGTCTGGTGCTGCTGGACGATCGCCTCGCGCGACTGGGTGCCGAGGAATTCCTTGCCGTCGCGGATGGCGGCCGACGAATCCACCGCCTCGACGGCCTTGGCGAAGGCCTTGTTGACCCATTTCAGGCGGCCATCGCCATCGCGCATCCAGAACGGCATGTCGATGGCGTCCATCAGGCCGACCAGCGTCTCGTATTCGGCGCTCAGGCGCTGATTTTCGAGCTTCAGCCGCGCCTGGCCGCGCTGCGCCTCGGAAATCGAGACGAAACGGACGATGACATGCGCGCCGCTCTTGCGGCCATGGACCTCGAGCGCGGCGTTGGCGTGGGTCTCGGCGATCAGTTCAAAAGCGGTTCCCTTGTCACGCAAGGCGGCGATGGCGTTTTCGAGTGCGGCAGCCGAACGCGGCATCAGCCAGCGGCCGAAGCCGAGGAACGCGGCACGGTCATCCGGTGCCCCGGTCTCGATCGGCAGCGAACCGACAAGCTCGGGCTTCTTGTTTTCGTTGGCCCAGACGATGACCCGCTGGTCGCGCAGATTGAGCAGGGCCTCGGAACGCTGCAGCGAGGCATTGAGGTCGGCGACCCGGCCGCGCAGCTCGACATTCTCGGCGCTGATGCGGCCCTTTTCGCGGATCAGCGCGATGGCGGAGATCAGGGCCGCCCCCATCACGCCGACGAACATGGCAAGCTGGATGACTTCGGCGGTGCTCACGGGCAGGCCGGCAACGGATGCCTGCTGGGCATGGGCAAAGCCGAAAGGCGTGCAGAGAGCTGTAGCGCCAAGCAGGACGACAGCTGCGCGGCCACCGAGCCGACGCATGGTCTGCCACCTGCCGTCGGAACGGCCCATCTGCGAATCCTGGTGGCCGCCGGAAACGGCCTGTCCCGCTGGAAGCGGGTATTCCCCCGGCATGTCTTGTTCCTCTCCGCCGCCTGAATGCAAGACCGCCCTGAAGCGCCCCAAAATCCCGCCGAGGACGGGCGCGTGACGAATCACGTCACAATACCCGGTAGGCGAATCGCCGTGAAGGAGGCGATTGCGCAAAAAGAGAAGCCGGGCGAAAGTCAATCGCCCGGCTTCAATATGTGGTATGTTTATTCAATATGGTTAATAGCGGTAGTGTTCCGGCTTGAACGGACCCTTCGGCGTGACGCCGATATAGGTAGCCTGCTCATCGCTCAGCGTGGTCAGCTTGGCGCCGAGCTTGTCGAGATGCAGGCGGGCGACCTTCTCGTCGAGGTGCTTGGGCAGCACGTAAACCTCGTTCTTGTACTGGCCGGGCTTGGTCCAGAGTTCGATCTGGGCCAGCGTCTGGTTGGTGAACGAGGCCGACATGACGAAGCTCGGATGGCCGGTCGCGTTGCCGAGATTGAGCAGACGGCCTTCCGACAGCAGGATCATGCGCTTGCCACCCGGGAAGGTGATCATGTCGACCTGCGGCTTGACGTTGGTCCACTTGAGGTTGCGCAGAGCAGCGACCTGGATCTCGTTGTCGAAGTGGCCGATGTTGCCGACGATGACCATGTCCTTCATCAGGCGCATGTGATCGAGGGTGATGACGTCCTTGTTGCCGGTCGTGGTGATGACGATGTCGGCGGTCGGAGCGGCATCCTCGAGGGTGACCACTTCAAAGCCGTCCATCGCCGCCTGCAGCGCACAGATCGGATCGACTTCCGTGACCTTGACGCGGGCGCCGGCACCCTGGAGCGAGGCGGCCGAGCCCTTGCCGACGTCGCCGTAACCGCAGACGACGGCGACCTTGCCGGCCATCATGACGTCGGTGCCGCGGCGGATGCCGTCGACCAGCGATTCCTTGCAGCCATACTTGTTGTCGAACTTCGACTTGGTGACCGAGTCGTTGACGTTGATCGCCGGGAAGGGCAGCAGGCCCTTCTTCTGCAGCTGATAGAGGCGGTTGACGCCGGTCGTGGTCTCTTCGGTGACGCCACGGATGGCGGCCTTGTGCTTGGCGAAGAAGCCTGGCGTCTCGGCCATGCGCTTCTTGATCTGGGCGAACAGGATCTCTTCTTCCTCGCTGCCCGGGTTGGACAGCACGTTCTCGCCGGCTTCGGCGCGGGCACCGATCAGGATGTACATGGTGGCGTCACCGCCATCATCGAGGATCATGTTGGTGGCGCCACCATCGGTCCACTGGAAGATCTGGTCGGTGTACTGCCAGTATTCCTCGAGGGTCTCGCCCTTGACAGCGAAGACCGGGATGCCGGCTTCGGCGATCGCCGCGGCAGCGTGATCCTGGGTCGAGAAGATGTTGCACGAAGCCCAGCGGATGTCGGCGCCGAGTTCCTTCAGCGTCTCGATCAGCACGGCGGTCTGAATGGTCATGTGCAGCGAGCCGGAAATGCGCGCGCCCTTGAGCGGCTTTGCTTCACCGAACTCCTCGCGGCAGGCCATCAGGCCCGGCATTTCGGTTTCGGCGATCTCGATTTCCTTGCGACCCCAGCCGGCGAGCGAAATGTCGGCGACCAGATAATCCTTGCTACCCGTCATGGCTTGCTCCGATTCCTGTTTGCTGCGCGCCAAAGCGGGAGGCTTGAAAGGGCGCGCGAAAGATCGGCCTGACTACCAGATCAGGCCGTCATCGACAATGGGACATAAAGAAATCTTTATTCGTGCATGTCACTGGGCAGATACCCGGCGATCAGCACTCCTCGCCAAAGCGCGCGGCGACGAGTGTCGCAAGCGCTTCCATCGCCTGGTCGGCCTCGGGCCCACTTGCGGTCACCCGGATCGTGCAGCCGGGGCTTGCGGCAAGCATCATCAGGCCCATGATCGAGGTGCCGCCGACCGATATGCCGTCCTTCTCGACGCTGATCGAGGCTTGGAACTCGCCGGCGATCTGGACGAACTTCGCCGAAGCGCGTGCATGCAGGCCACGCTGGTTGACGATGGCCAGGTCCCGGATGACGTGGCCCTTCTCGGGCGAGTAGGGCATGCCGCTCATTTGCCGCTCAGCACCTGACTTGCAACATTGATGTATTTGCGCCCTGCCGCCTGCGCTTCGTCGAGCGCGCCCGGCATATTGTCGGCCTTGCGCACACTGGTCAGCTTGATCAGCATCGGCAGGTTCATGCCGGCGATGACCTCGACACGGCCGGCTTCCATCACCGAGATGGCGAGATTCGACGGCGTGCCGCCGAACATGTCGGTCAAGACGACGACGCCGGTGCCGGTGTCGGCGCGGGCGACGGCATTGATGATGTCGCTGCGGCGCTGCGCCATATCGTCATCGGCGCCGATTGAAACGGTCTCGAAATTCTCCTGCGGTCCGACGACGTGTTCCACGGCATGGCGGAACTCCTCAGCCAGTTGACCGTGCGTCACAAGCACGAGTCCGATCATTCTGTCATGGCTCCCGTCATGGCCCTTTCACAGCCGCGCAGTATTTTTGCCGCCTCCTTGGGGGCGGGAGCGCTATCTTGTCGACGGCGAGGGCGTTTACAAGCCCCAATTTACGGCACGACATGCCATTTTGACGCAATGCAGCAAAAATGTTGGGCAGCCTCAGGCCAGAAACCGGGCACCGAGTGCTGCGAGCAGCACGGGTGCGGACACGACGATTTCGCGCTGAGCGAGCAATAGCCTGGGCAGTCTACAACCCAGGAGGCGCTCGCTTGCATCCTCGGGCAGCCGTTCCACATCGCTGGCCGGAACAAGCCTGACAAGCAGGTCGACCGTCGTGGCGGCCTCATATTCGGCAGGAATGGGGCCCAGCCCCCTGATTTCGAGGAGACCGGCGATCGTAGGCGGCGCATGGCAGACGAGCCGGCCCTGATGAGCCGAAAGGAACACCTGGTCGTCGGAGATCAGTCGGGCGAAACGGCCGCCGGCACGGAATCTCTCGACCAGCGCCAGGGCGAGCGACGATTTGCCGGAGCCTGACGGTCCGGCAATCAGCACGCCGCGATCGCCAAGCACAACCGCTGTCGCATGCATGTTGGTCTGCGTCACGGTTCAGCTTTCGGCAGGGAAGGCAACGATGAAACGGGCGCCCTTGAGCTCGCCCGGCTTGGTGCCGGTAATGTTTTCGGCCCTCAGCGTGCCGCCATGGGCTTCGACGATCTGGCGGCTGATCGACAGGCCGAGGCCGGAATTCTGGCCGAAGGCTTCGCCGGCGGGCCTGTCGGTGTAGAAGCGCTCGAAGATGCGGTCGATGTTCTCTGCGCGGATGCCGGGACCGTTGTCCTCGACGGTGATGACGTTGAACTTGCCGACCCGCGCCAGCGAAATGGCGATGTGGCCATGCTCGTCGGGCACGAAGGAGCGGGCGTTTTCGATCAGGTTGGTGATGACCTGGCCGATGCGCAGATCATGGCCGGCGACGTTGTAGTTCTTCACGCCGGCTGGCAGCTTGGCGGGCGTGAATTCGATCTCGACCGGCTTCTTGTGGCGGCCGGTCTCACGCGACACCGCGACCAGATCGCCGATGAACTTCTTGAGGTCGACTTTGCTCGCATCTTCGCGGGCCAGTTCGGCGTCAAGGCGCGAGGCGTCGGAAATGTCGGTGATCAGCCGGTCGAGCCGGCGCACGTCGTGCTGGATGACCTCCATCAGGCGCGCCCGCGAACTTTCATTCTTGGCGAGCGGCAAGGTCTCGACGGCACTGCGCAGCGAGGTCAGCGGGTTCTTGAGTTCGTGGCTGACGTCGGCGGCAAAACTCTCGATCGCCTCGATGCGGGCATAAAGCGCGTTGGTCATGTCGCGCACGGCGACCGACAGATTGCCGATCTCATCCTGGCGGTCGGAGAAATCAGGGATCTCTTCGCGGTTCTTGCCACCGCGGCGGACGCGATTGGCGGCGGCCGAGAGGCGGCGCAGCGGCGTGGCGATCGTCGATGCCAGCACCATCGATAGGATGGCGGTGACGAGTGCCGCGACGCCGAAGACGCGCAGGATGGCCTTTTGCTCGGCCGCCACGATCTTGTCGATGTCGCCGCCTTCAGTCGACAGCATCAATACGCCGAGAACAGCGCGGAAACGCTGGATCGGAACGGCGACGGAGACGATCTGCTCGCCCTGCTCGCTGACGCGCACGATGGTCGCCGGGCCACCGGTCAGAGCCTGGACGACTTCTGGGAAGGCAGCACCATTGCCGCCCGGCTGTTCCTTGTAGACCGGCAGGGAGCTGTCGACGAAGAAGTCGAAGATGAACTTCTGCGCGCGCTCGATCAGCGTCGGCTCTTCTTCCTCCACCGGCGGCAGGTCGTAGCGCAGGATCTGGTGGCGCGAGTCGAGCAAAAGATTGGCGTCGCGGTCGTAGATCCGGGCACGGGTGCGGGTCGGAGAGATGACCCGGCGCAGAAGCGGGGCGACGCGCTCCGGGTTGATCGGGAAGTCGAGGCTGTCGAGCTGGTCGGTGCCGGGGCCAAGGCTCTCGCCCGCCTGCAACTCGAGCAGCTTCTCCGGATCAATCCTGATGGCGTCGGTTTCAACTGTCGCCGAAGAGGCAATGGCGCCGGCGATGATGCCGCCCTGCGTCATCAGGCTTTCGACACGCGCCTCGATCAGCGCGCCGCGAAACGCATTGAGGTAGAAGATACCCGCGACCAGCACCGCCAGGCCGGCGAGATTGAGAAACAGGATGCGGCGGGTCAGGCTCGAGAAGAAGTAGTGGCCGAGCAGGCGGCTCAGGCGGATCCGGGCGCGGTCGAGAAACAGCAAGCGCCCGCGCGGCCGCCTGGAGGCGGCCGCCGGCTTCCTGATCTCTGCGTCCATCGCCATGTGATCTCAGCCCTCGCCGATATCACGCTTCGCGGAATCTGTAGCCGACACCATAGAGAGTTTCGATCATCTCGAAGTCGTCGTCGACAGCCTTGAACTTCTTGCGCAGGCGCTTGATGTGGCTGTCGATAGTGCGGTCATCGACATAGACCTGCTCATCATAAGCCGAATCCATCAGGGCGTCGCGGCTCTTGACCACGCCCGGGCGTTGCGCCAGCGAGTGCAGGATCAGGAATTCGGTGACGGTGAGCACGACCGGCTCGCCCTTCCAGGTGCAGGTGTGACGCTCCTGGTCCATCACCAGCTGGCCGCGCTCAAGCGAACGAGCCTGCTGCGTCGGCGCCTTGGTCGCTGCCTCGCGGGCGCTTGCCCGGCGCAACACGGCGCGGACGCGTTCGACCAGCAGACGCTGCGAGAACGGTTTGCGGATAAAATCGTCGGCGCCCATCTTGAGACCGAAGAGCTCGTCGATCTCGTCATCCTTGGAGGTCAGGAAGATCACCGGCAGGTCGGTCTTCTGGCGCAGCCGGCGCAACAGCTCCATGCCGTCCATTCGCGGCATCTTGATGTCGAGGATGGCGAGGTTCGGCGGACGCGCGGCCAGCCCTTCGAGCGCCGACGCACCATCCGTATAGGTCTCGACGCGATAGCCCTCGGACTCGAGTGCAATCGAAACCGATGTCAAAATGTTGCGGTCGTCGTCGACAAGCGCGATCGTTGCCATTTCCAGCGGCTCCCTCATGAGCGGGTGTCCCTTCCTGCTTAGAGCAGGGCTTGTGCAGGACAAATTAGGTACAAAATGTGGCATAGCCTCCGTTCGAGGGGAGCGCAACCGCCATGCCTTGTGCTTGCCTTATATGGGGCGGTGGCGCCAAAGCTCGAACAAAAAACTGCCGATCTAGTGTGGACCGGTGGGCGCTTGCACACCATTTAAACGATTTAGAACAAATTTCAAAATTTTTAAATCGATTAATGATTTGATATCGCTGATCTTTTCTGTTTGAGCCTGCCTCAGTCCCGTTGGGACAGCGGCGTCCGGCCCGCAGACCGGACACAGCGTCATGGCTACGAGGCTTCACTAAATGACCGAAACCGGTAAGCGAAATCCCGCCTGCGGGATCGAAACGGCAGGGCTCAAGACGTCGGGCACCGTCCGTTACAACTTTGGCGCTGCATTTCTCACCGAAGAAGCGATCCGCCGCGGCGAGGCCCGGCTGACCGCCCACGGTGCGCTCGTCGCCGAGACCGGCCAGCACACCGGCCGTTCGCCCAAGGACAAGTTCGTCGTGCGCGACGAAAACACCGAAGCCCATGTCTGGTGGGACAACAACAAGCCGATCAGCCGCGCCCAGTTCGACGCGCTGCACGCCGATTTCCTGGCCCAGGCGGCCGACAAGGACCTCTATGTCCAGGACCTGATCGGCGGCGCCGACCGTTCGCTATGCCTGCCGACGCGCGTCGTCACCGAATTCGCCTGGCACTCGATGTTCATCCGCAACCTGCTGATCCGTCCGACGGCAGCCGAGCTTGCCAGCTTCGTGCCCGAGATGACGATTATCGACCTGCCGTCCTTCCGCGCCGACCCGGCCCGCCACGGTACCCGCACCGAGACCGTGATCGCCGTCGACCTGACCCGCATGATCGTGCTGATCGGCGGCACCGCCTATGCCGGCGAGATGAAGAAGTCGGTATTCACGGCGCTCAACTACCTGCTGCCGACCAAGGGCGTGATGCCGATGCACTGCTCGGCCAATGAAGGTCCTGACGGCGACGCCGCCGTGTTCTTCGGCCTGTCGGGTACCGGCAAGACCACGCTGTCGGCCGACCCAAAGCGCACACTGATCGGCGACGACGAGCACGGCTGGGGCCCGGACGGCATCTTCAACTTCGAAGGCGGTTGCTACGCCAAGACGATCCGTCTGTCTGCCGAGGCAGAACCGGAAATCTTCGCCACCACCCAGCGTTTCGGCACCGTGCTCGAGAACGTCGTGCTGGACGAGAACCGCGTTCCCGACTTCGACGACGGCTCGCGCACCGAAAACACCCGCTGCGCCTATCCGCTCGACTTCATCCCGAATGCCAGCGCCAGCGGCCAGGCGAGCCACCCGAAGAACATCATCATGCTGACGGCGGATGCCTTCGGCGTCATGCCGCCCATCGCCAAATTGACCCCGGCGCAGGCGATGTACCACTTCCTGTCGGGCTACACGGCCAAGGTCGCCGGCACCGAGCGAGGTGTGACCGAACCCGAAGCAACCTTCTCGACCTGCTTCGGCGCACCCTTCATGCCGCGCCACCCCAGCGAGTACGGCAACCTGCTGCGCCAGTTGATCGCCGAGCACAATGTCGACTGCTGGCTGGTCAACACAGGCTGGACCGGCGGTGCCTATGGCACGGGCTCGCGCATGCCTATCAAGGCGACCCGCGCACTGCTGTCGGCAGCGCTCGACGGCTCGCTGAATTCGGTCGAGTTCCGCACCGATGGGAATTTCGGCTTCGCCGTTCCGGTCTCGGTGCCCGGTGTCGACAGCAAGATCCTCGACCCGCGTTCGACCTGGGCCGACGGTGCTGCCTATGACCGCCAGGCCAAGAAGCTGGTGTCGATGTTCGTCGACAATTTCGGCAAGTTCGAAAGCCATGTCGATGCCTCGGTGCTCGGCGCTGCCCCGCAGGTGCGCGAAGCTGCCGAGTAATCAGGCCAACGCCGCAGCAATCATCGAAAGGCCCGGCTTAGCGCCGGGCCTTTTCTTTTGCGCGCCGGCACGGCATGACTTCACGCATGAGCGCCGACGACAAGATTTTCATCGCCAACGACGTGGTCATCCATCCCGATGACCTCGAGGAGAACTTCATTCGATCCTCGGGGCCGGGCGGCCAGAACGTCAACAAGGTGGCAACAGCCGTGCAGCTCCGCTTCGACGCAGCCAATGCGCCGGGGTTGCCCGAGCGCGTGCGCGAACGCACGATCAAGCTCGCCGGGCAGAAGGCGACCAAGGACGGCGTCATCGTCATCGAGGCCGGACGCTACCGAACGCAGGAGCAGAACCGGGCCGATGCGCGCGCCAGGCTGACCGCGCTCGTCGCCAGGGCGGCAGAGCCGCCGCCGCCGCCGCGCAAGAAGACCAAACCGACAAAGGGTTCGGTCGAGCGCAGGCTGAAGACCAAATCCGGGCGCTCGACAGTCAAGAAGTTGCGCGGGCGTGTCGACGGCGATTGACCCCCAAGTACCGATCCTGCTTCCAATTTGACTTTGCAGGTGCCAATCTCCGGGCGAATGCCACAGCAAGGGAGACCACGAATGGGCATGTTCGATTTCGTCAAGAATGTCGGCAAGAAGCTTGGTTTCGGGGACGACGAGGCGCCAAGCGCCGACACGCTGAAGAAAGAGCTCGATTCGCACAAGCTCGGCACCGACAACGTACAGGTCGTGGTCAAGGGCGACACCGCCGTGCTGACGGGCGTGGTCAAGGACCAGTCGATCTTCGAAAAAGCGGTCATTGCCGTCGGCAACACGCTCGGCGTTTCCAAGGTGCAAGCCGACGAGCTCAAGGTCGTGGCGCCTGACTCCGGCCTCAAGCTCGACGGCAACGTCGACATGACCGAACTGGTCAAGGCGGCAACGCCGGCCAAGGCGCCGGTGTTCTACACCGTCAAGAAGGGCGACAACCTGTCGAAGATCGCCGAGGCCCAGTACGGCAAGGGCAAGGCGGCGAAATACACCGTCATCTTCGAAGCCAACAAGCCGATGCTGACGCACCCAGACAAGATATATCCCGGCCAGGTGCTGCGCATTCCCGATATCGCAACCGCCTGATCCCGGCACACCCGGTTCATGCGAACGGCGGCTTTCGGGTCGCCGTTCTGCGTTTCAGGCGGCATTATGGACGGCAAGATCGAACAAGGCAGCTCATACGTGCTCGTATTGCCCAAAGGCGTCCGCCACATGCCCGGCTTTCTCTCACGCGAAGTGCAGGAAGGCCTGGTCGAAAGCATCCGCGAGGTGGTGAAGGCAGCGCCGCTCTACACACCCGCCATGCCGAGGACCGGCAAGGAAATGAGCGTGCGCATGACCAATTGCGGTTCGCTTGGCTGGGTCACCGACAAGGAGCGTGGCTATCGCTACCAGCCCGAGCACCCGGTGACGGGGGAAGCATGGCCGCCGATACCCGAGACGCTACTTGCGCTATGGCGCGAGGTGTCAGGCTACCCGCATCCGCCTGAAGCCTGCCTCGTCAATTTCTACACCGACGCGGCCAAGATGGGCCTGCACCAGGATCGCGACGAGCGTGAGTTCGATGCGCCTGTGGTCTCGGTGTCGCTGGGTGACGCTTGCCTGTTTCGGGTCGGCGGTACCAGGCGCGACGACAGGACGGTTTCGTTCCGACTGGAAAGCGGCGACGTGGTGGTGCTTGGCGGGGAGGGGCGGCTCGCCTTCCACGGCGTCGACCGCATCTATCCGATGACATCGGCCCTGCTGAAACAGGGTGGGCGGATCAACCTGACGCTCCGGCGGGTGACGAAGCCGGCGTGATCGCCGGGCCGGAAAAGAGACATCAGAGTTTTCGGATCGCCACTTCCTCGACCAGATGGCCGGCGCCTTTCTTGAGGATCAGGTCAGCACGCGGGCGCGTCGGCAGGATGTTCTCGCGCAGGTTCTTCAGATTGATGTTGGCCCACAGCCCTTCGGCGATGGCGCGCGCCGCATCTTCCGACAGCTGCGAATAGCGATGGAAGAAGGATTGCGGATTGCGGAAAGCGGTCTCGCGCAGCCGCATGAAGCGATCGATGTACCACTCGTGGATGATCTGTTCGTCGGCGTCGATGTAGATCGAAAAATCGAAGAAGTCGGAGACGAACGGAACGAACTTGCCATCCTTGGGCAGTTCGCGCGGCTGCAGCACGTTGATGCCCTCGAAGATCAGGATATCGGGCCGATCGACGGTGACGAACTCACCGGGCATGACGTCATAGGTCAGGTGTGAATAGACCGGCGCGCGGACATTAGGCTGGCCCGACTTGATGGCCGAGAGGAACCGCAGCAGCGCACCGACGTCATAGCTGTCGGGAAAACCCTTGCGCTCCATCAAATTGTCGCGACGAAGCACCTCGTTGGGATAGAGGAAGCCGTCGGTGGTGACCAGATCGACCTTCGGGCTCGACGGCCAGCGGGTGAGCAGCTCTTTCAGGATACGCGCCGTGGTCGACTTGCCGACTGCGACCGACCCGGCCATGCCGATGATGAACGGCGTCTTGGTGCCCTTCTTCTCCGAGTTGAAGAAGCGCTGGCGTTGGCGGAACAGTTGCTGGCTGGTCTCGACATGCGCCGACAGCAGACGCGACAGCGAAAGATAGATGCGACGGACTTCCTCGAGGTCGATCGGCTCGTACATCGAGCTCAACCTTGCAACCTCGTCCTGGGTCAGCGTCATAGACATGTCGGCGCCGAAGCCGGCCCAATGCTCGGCTTTGAAGAACCAGTAGGGGGAGTATTTGTCCGTCGGGGCAAGCTGATCCATCGAATCTTCCCTGCAGGTCCTGACTAGGGGTCAGCCGTCGTTCTTACGCGAGGCCTTTTCGGCAATTCCGGATTGCGAGGTGCGCCGCTCCAGCTCGGTCATCACTTCAACCATCGGAATGCCGGCGACTGCCAGCACGACGAGCCAATGATAAAGGAGATCGGCACTTTCCGAAATCAGCGCCGCGTCATCGCCCTTGACCGCGGCGATGACTGTCTCGACCGCCTCTTCCCCGAGCTTTTTGGCCGCGCGCTCCATGCCCGAGTGGTAGAGCTTGGCGGTCCAGGAACTGGCGTCGCCCGAGCGGGCGCGTTCGGCGACGATCTTTTCCAGATCGGAAAGGGTGAATGCGCTCATCCGGGCCTCTGCAGTCTATCTATTTGTTGTAGCATGATCTTTTCCGAAAACCGGTTTCCACTTTTCGGGATCATGCTAATCAACCAATGGGATCGAGCCGCATCGGCAAGCCCGCTTTTGCCATGTGCGCCTTGGCCTCGGCAATGGTGTAGGTGCCGAAATGGAAGATCGAGGCGGCAAGCACAGCGGTGGCATGGCCATCACGAATGCCTGCGACCATGTGGTCGAGGTTGCCGACGCCGCCCGAGGCGATGACCGGCGCACGCACCGCGTCGGCAACGGCGCGGGTCAATGCGATATCGTAGCCGATCTTGGTGCCGTCTCGGTCCATCGACGTCAGCAGGATTTCGCCGGCGCCGAGATCGACGACCTTGCGGGCGAACTCCACGGCGTCGATCCCGGTGCGCTCGCGGCCGCCATGGGTGAAGATCTCCCAACGGTCGGCTTCGTTGGCCTCGGATACCCTCTTGGCGTCGATGGCGACGACGATGCACTGGTTGCCGAACTTGTCGGCGGCCTCGGCGACGAAGGACGGGTTCTTCACCGCAGCCGTGTTGATCGACACCTTGTCGGCACCGGCGAGCAGCAGCTTGCGGATGTCGGCGACCTGGCGCACGCCGCCGCCGACGGTCAGCGGCATGAAGCACTGCTCGGCGGTGCGGGCGATAACGTCGAAGATGGTCTCGCGATTGTCGGACGAGGCGGTGATGTCGAGGAAGCAAAGCTCGTCGGCACCGGCAGCATCATAGGCCTTGGCGGCCTCGACAGGATCGCCGGCGTCGATCAGATCGACAAAGTTGACGCCCTTGACGACGCGACCGTCCTTCACGTCCAGACACGGAATAACGCGCGCTTTGAGGGTCATTTCCGTTCCTCGAAAAGGCCCGGCTCGGGCTTGAGCGTGCCGCGCAGGATCGCCAGCGCCTGGGCCGGGTCGATGCGGCCGTCATAAAGCGCGCGGCCGGAGATGGCGCCTTCAAGCTTCTTCGCGTCGGGCATGGTCATGCGCACGATGTCGGCGAGCGAGGCGAGGCCGCCCGAGGCGATGACAGGGATCGACACCGCCTCGGCGAGGTCGATGGTCGAATCCCAGTTGATGCCGGCCAAAACGCCGTCGCGGTCGATGTCGGTGTAGATGATGGCGGCGACACCGGCGCCCTCGAACTTCCTGGCCAGCTCGACGACACCGAGGCTCGATGCTTCGGCCCAACCCTCGACGGCGACCTTGCCGCCCTTGGCGTCGATGCCGACGGCAACCTTGCCCGGGAATTTCCTGCAGGCTTCCTTGACCAGGTCAGGGTTGCGCACCGCGACGGTGCCGAGGATGACGCGGGCGAGGCCCTTGTCCAGCCAGCTCTCGATATCGGCGAGCGAACGGATGCCGCCACCGAGCTGGACCGGGTTCTTCGTCGTCTTGAGGATCGCCTCGACGGCAGCGCCATTGACGCTCTCGCCGGCGAAGGCGCCGTTGAGGTCGACCACGTGCAGCCATTCGAAACCCTGGTCCTCGAAGGCTTTCGCCTGGGCGCCCGGATCGTTGTTGTAGATGGTTGCCTGGTCCATGTCGCCGAGCTTGAGGCGCACGCACTGGCCATCCTTGAGGTCGATGGCGGGGAAAAGGATCATGCTCAGACGCCTTCGACGATGACGAACTTGCCGACGGAGGCGGCGTGGCGAAGCTTCACCACCTCCTGGTATGCGGGTGAGTGGTAGCAGGCTATCGCCTGGTCGTAGGAGTCGAACTCGACCAGGACATGGCGGTTGCCGGTCGGGCCTTCCGGCTGGTCGTACTGGCCGCCGCGCACCAGAAGCTTGGCGCCATAAGGGGCGATCGCCGCAAGGTTGGCTGCGATGTAGGCCGGATAGGCCTCGGGGTCGGTGATCTCGACCATCGCCATCCAGTAGCCCTTCTTCGTCGTCATGGCTTCCACCTCAGGAAATTGGCAATGAGGCCGAGGCCAAGCGCCTGGCTCTTTTCGGGATGAAACTGGGTGCCGACAAGGTTGTCGCGCGCAACCGCTGCTGTGACCCTGCCGCCATAGTCGGCGGTCGCCAGCACTTCCTTCTCTTTGTCGGCATCGAGATGGTAGGAATGCACGAAATAGGCGTGCAGCCCTTGCGCCCCGGTGGCGATGCCATTGAAGACCGGGTGGTCGTGTTTCACGTGAATCGTGTTCCAGCCGATCTGCGGAATCTTGAGCTTCGGGTCAGTCGGCGTGATCTCCTTCACGTCGCCTGATATCCAGCCGAAGCCCTCGGTGACGGTCTTTTCGAGCCCGCGCTCGGACATCAGCTGCATGCCGACGCAGATACCGAGGAAGGGATGCGCCTTGCGGATGGCGACCTCCTCGACCGCTTCCCACATGCCGTCGACGGCGCGCAGGCCGCGGGCACAATCGGCATAGGCGCCGACGCCGGGCAGCACAATGCGGTCAGCGGAACGCACGCGATCGGCATCGGCGGTCAGTTCGATCTCAGCCGCAATGCCGGCCTCGTGGGCGGCGCGTTCGAAGGCCTTGGTTGCCGAGCGCAGGTTGCCCGAACCGTAGTCGATGATGGCGACGCGCATGTCAGTGTCTTCCAGGATAGTGCAGGAGGCCGAGCGCCGCACCCGATTGCTGTAGGCGCGGCGATGCGGCGGGGGCGATGGTAACGGGCGGCGGCTGGATTTCTTCAGCGCCGTCGTCGGCCGCATAGAGGTAGCGTATCTCGGCGTCCTCGATGGTGTCGGCCTCGATCACGCCCCACTGATGCCAACCGGCGCGGCGAAGGGCAGCAACCCTGAGCGCACCGCCTTCGAGCCCGACATAGAGCGAGATGAGCAGCGACAGAAGCGGCACGGCAGCGATCAGCCCGGTCCACTCGCCGACGGCGCCGAGTGCGAGGGTGACCGCAAAGGTCACTGCCGCCAGGAGCCAGAGACGGTGCCACAGCATCCAAAGCAGCGGGGCGATGAAGCCGAAGAAGTAGAAGCCGTCGCGGACGAAGACTGCACCTTCCGAAGCATTTTTTCCTGCCGAGGCAGGCGGCTCCATGACGACATGGATGGCCATGGCTATCCCTTCAGGCTGCCCTTGGTCGAGGGTACTGCGTCAGGCTGGCGCGGATCGCTTTCAAGAGCCACACGCAATGCACGCGCTACTGATTTGAAGCAGGTTTCGGCGATGTGATGGTTGTTGGCGCCATAATGATTGGTGACGTGCAGCGTGATGCCGGCGTTCTGGGCCAGCGCCTGGAAGAACTCCCGCACCAGCTCGGTATCGAAGCTACCGATCTTGGGCGCCGAGAAATTGACGTTCCAGACCAGGAAAGGCCGGCCCGACACGTCAATTGCAGCGCGCGTCAGCGTCTCGTCCATGGCAAGGTCGATCGAGGCATAGCGCATGATGCCGCGGCGGTCGCCGAGCGCCTTGGACAGCGCTTGACCGATGGCGATGCCGCAATCCTCGACGGTATGGTGATCGTCGATGTGCAGGTCGCCCTTGGCGGAGACCTTCATGTCGATCAGCGAATGCCTGGAGAGCTGGTCGAGCATATGGTCGAAGAAGCCAACGCCGGTGGCCATCTCCGAACGGCCGGTGCCGTCGACATGGACCGAAACCGAAATCTCGGTTTCCTTGGTCTTGCGGCTGACTTCGGCGGAACGGGGGGCCATTGGCGGATCCTTGTCCTCAAAAACGAGATGCTAATAACAGCATGTTCGGCCGGTTGCCAATCGCCGCGAAAGGGCATTTCGTGATGCGGCGTGACGATTTGCAATCCTTGCGCCGCGTCATACATAAGACGCCAACTTCCACTCGTAACGCGCAAGCCGCCAAAGAGGGGCCGCGCGCCATCGGAGCAACATATGTCCAACGAACAGAGCATGCACGCCACGACGATCGTGACCGTGCGCAAGGGCAACAAGGTGGTCATCGCCGGTGACGGCCAGGTCAGCCTCGGCCAGACCATCATGAAGGGCAACGCCCGCAAGGTCCGTCGCCTCGGCAAGGGCAACGTGATCGCCGGTTTTGCCGGCGCCACCGCCGACGCTTTCACCTTGCTTGAGCGCCTCGAATCCAAGCTCGAACAATATCCCGATCAGCTGACGCGCGCCTGCGTCGAGCTCGCCAAGGACTGGCGCACCGACCGCTACCTGCGCCGCCTCGAAGCAATGATGCTGGTGGCCGACAAGGACGTTTCGCTGGCACTGACCGGAACCGGCGACGTGCTGGAGCCGGAATTCGGCGTGATGGCCATCGGCTCGGGCGGCAACTATGCGCTCGCCGCGGCACGCGCCTTGATGGACACCGACAAGGACGCAGAGGAGATCGCCCGCAAGGCGATGCAGATCGCCGCCGACATCTGCGTCTACACCAACCACAGTTTCGTGGTTGAGACGCTCGACGCTGCATGAGCACGGGCGGCGCAACCTGTTCCGCGGGCGCGACCCTGCCTCCGCAGCGCAGGGCACTGCGACTGCCTGACCGGTTCGATCTTGCGCCGGTCGACGACCGTAACTTCTCGGCATGCGAGCGGGTTGGGCAAGCGATCGACGCGGTCGTCGCCGGGTGGCTCGCCAACCGCGGCTACGACAGGCTGTTCGTGACGCTCGCTACGCCGGACTTCGCAATGGGCCTGTCCGCGCTTGTTCGCTCGCTGCGGAAGGTCAGCGACGTCCCCATTCTTGTCCTTACGCAGGGTGATTTCGTACCCGATGTCGAGGCCGACGACGTGGCATTCCTTGAGGTGCCACCATTGGTGCGCCTCGGCCACGCCTTCCCTGCCGATGCGCAGCATCTCGCGGTGACGCTCAGCAAGCTATGGGTCTTTTCGCTGACCCGGCCGGCGCGCGTCGCCTTCATCGATGCAGACTGCCTCGTGCTTCAGCCTATAGACGATCTCTTCGACGGTGAGGGCTTCGTAGCGGTGCCCGATCTCTTCATCAACTACAAGACACCCGCCTTCAATGCGGGTGTCTTCGCCTTCACGCCATCCGCCGAAATCAGTCGCGGGCTCTTTCAACGGCTGCCGGAACTTTCGGTGGGGGACGGCGACCAGGGCATCCTCAACGCCTTCTTTCCCAACTGGCGGCAGTTGCCACAGGGGCTTAACTTCCTGCGCGCCCATGCGCTCGTGCGCGCGCAGGCCCAGGACCAGGCGATCAGGATCGTGCACTACACGCCCTCGAAGCCCTGGGTACCCGCTCCCGTTTCGCCGCGCGACCCGGTGCTCGCCCCACTCGACGAGCTCTGGACAGAGCGGCTGACGCCCGTCGAGCATGTCGCGCTGGTGCGTGATTGGCGGGCACGCCTGGCCACGGCCGAAGCCAACATCGCCTCGTGGATGGGGCCGGACGCTGCAAAATTCCGTCAGGACGACGTGGATCTTGCCGATGGCAGGAAGCGTCGCAGGCGCGAGCGGCGTTTGAAATGCGGGCTTATCGCGCTTGTAGTCCTGCAGGCAGTGCAAGCAAGTTTTTTTGCCTGGATGCTTCTCCATCAGACGAATGCTTTGAAGTAAGGGGTTTGTATGACGTCCTACACATTCCGATCCGTCGAGCTGGACGACTTGGCTATCCTCGCCGAGTGGCTCGCCGAGCCGCATGTCGCTGAGTGGTGGGACGATCCCGAGACCGAGATCGCGCTGATCAAGGAGCACATCGACAGCATCTCGGTCGAACCGCTGATCATCGAGCTGGACGGCAAGCCGATAGGCTACCTCCAGAGCTACGATCCGCATATGGAGGACGACCATCCCTACCAGGACCAGCCCTTCGGCACGCTCGGCGTCGACCTGACGATCGGCGTACCGGGGCTGATCGGCAGGGGGCATGGCTCGGCGATCCTCGCGCAGTTCGTCGAAGAACTGTTCGAGGAGGGCGTCCCGCGCGTCATCATCGACCCGCATCCCGACAACAAGCGGGCGATCCGGGCCTATGAAAAGGCCGGCTTCGTGGCTTTCGACACGCGGACCTCCGAATATGGTCCGGCCCTGATGATGGCGCGTGATGCCGAAGAGGATTTCGACGCATGAACAGGCCTCAGGCAGCGCAGGAAATGCTCGCCATATCACCAGACGCGCTGCAAACCGCGGTCGAAAGCGGCCTGGTGACGGCCCAACAGGCGCAAGGTCTGCGCGACCTGGAACAGGCCAGGACCCCGGCGAGGGATGCCGAACCGCATGATGACGAGAAGTTCCGCTTCATCAGCGGCTTCAGCGACATCTTCGTGACCATCGGTCTGGGCCTGTTTCTCGGCGCCCTGGGCTATTTCTCCGCCAACATGATCGGCAATGCCGGCATGTCCGCCGTCATCGCTACGGCGAGCTGGCTTCTGGCCGAGTATTTCACCCGCCGGCAGCGCATGGCGCTGCCCAGCATCGTATTGCTTCTGGTCTATGCAGGAGCAATCTTTTCGACGGTTGCGGAAGCCTTCAATCCCAGCCTCAGCTTCGGCATGGGTCTCGGCAACCACGGCGGCTTGCCGATCGTTGTCGCCGGGCCCGTGACCGCCGCGGCAACCGCATTGCACTACCGGCGCTTCCGGGTGCCGGTGACGATCGCAGCCGGCGTGGCAGCCCTCGTCGCTTCGGCCGTTGGCCTGTTGTTCATGCTGGCGCCAGACTTCGCCGAGGAGGCGGCCAAGCCATTGCTGCTGGCCTGCGGCCTGGCCGTCTTCACGCTCGCCATGCACTTCGACCTGAGCGATCCGCAACGCCAAACGCGGCGCACCGACGTCGCGTTCTGGCTGCATATGTTGGCGGCACCGCTGATCGTGCACCCGCTGATCAGCGGCCTCGTCGGCGAGCCCGGTTCCGACGTCGTACCGGCGTGGAGCATCCTTGCGATGTTCGTCGGACTGGCGTTGGTCGCGCTCGTTGTCGACAGGCGCGCAATCCTTGTCTCGGGCCTGTCCTATGCCGGCTTTGCCTTTGGCGCCCTGGTCGTCAAAGCGGGGCTGTCGGACAGCGTCGTGCCGTTGACCATGCTGGTGCTCGGCGCACTGGTGCTGCTGCTCAGTGCCGGCTGGCATGCGCTGCGCCGGACCCTTCTGTCACTGCTGCCTGGCGCCCTTGCGCGCCGGCTTCCAGCCCATACATAAGCCCCAACTGAGTATCGAGAGTATCGACATGTCCACATTCTCCCCCCGTGAGATCGTTTCAGAACTCGACCGCTTCATCATCGGCCAGAAGGACGCCAAGCGCGCCGTGGCCATCGCCCTGCGCAACCGCTGGCGCCGCCAGCAGTTGGAAGGCCAGATGCGCGAAGAGGTCATGCCCAAGAATATCCTGATGATCGGACCCACCGGCGTCGGCAAGACCGAGATCTCGCGCCGCCTGGCCAAGCTGGCCGGCGCGCCCTTCGTCAAGGTTGAGGCGACCAAGTTCACCGAGGTCGGCTATGTCGGCCGCGACGTCGAGCAGATCATCCGCGACCTGGTCGAAATCGCCATCGGCCTGGTGCGCGAAAAGATGCGCGAGGACGTCAAGGCACGTGCCCACGTCAACGCCGAGGAACGCGTGCTCGAAGCCCTCGTCGGCAAGACGGCCAGCCCGGCCACCCGCGACTCGTTCCGCAAGAAGCTGCGCGACGGCGAGCTCGACGACAAGGAAATCGAGGTCCAGGTCGCCGACACCGGCAATGGCGGCATGCCCGGCTTCGACATTCCCGGCATGCCCGGCGGCAATATCGGCGTGCTCAACATCAACGATATGCTGCAGAAGGCGATGGGCGGCCAGCGCACCAAGTCGCGTAAGACGACCGTCAAGGAATCCTATGCGCTACTGATCGGCGACGAGTCCGACAAGCTGCTCGACCAGGACGAGGTGGTTCGCCGGGCGCTCGAAGTGACCGAGAACGAAGGCATCGTCTTCCTGGACGAAATCGACAAGATCGCGCGCGGCGACGTCCATGGCGGTCCGTCACGTGAAGGCGTTCAGCGGGATCTGCTGCCGCTCGTCGAAGGCACGACGGTTGCGACCAAGTATGGGCCGGTGAAGACCGACCACATCCTGTTTATCGCCTCCGGTGCTTTCCACGTCTCCAAGCCCTCGGACCTTCTCCCGGAACTGCAGGGCCGCCTGCCGATCCGCGTCGAGCTTCGGGCGCTGGAAAAGGACGACTTCCGCCGCATCCTGACCGAAACCGAGGCGAGCCTGATCAAGCAGTACATCGCCCTGATGGAGACCGAAGGCGTCAACCTTGAGTTCACCGACGACGCCATCGACGCGCTCGCCGGCATTGCCGTCGACCTCAACGCCAGCGTCGAGAACATCGGCGCACGTCGCCTGCAGACGGTGATGGAGCGCGTGCTCGACGAGATCTCCTACGATGCGCCGGATCGCAACGGCACCACGGTGAAGATCGATGCAGCCTATGTGCAGAAGCATGTCGGCGACCTCTCGAGGAACACCGACCTGTCGCGCTTCATCCTCTGACATCAGCTCCGGCCGCTCGGAAAACGGGCCGGCTCGACTTTGCAGTGTTAGCGGAACATGTGGCCGAATGGTTCCATCCGGCCACCTTTCGCCACCGGGCGGAGACAATATCCTCGACTAAGCCTGGGGCATTTCCTAGTTTGCCCTGACAACGCTTGGGCAAACAGCAGCACATGAAACGCGTATTTTTCTCGGCATTTCTTCTGGCGACGGCTTTCGCCATTCCGCAGGCGTCGGCGACGACCATCGTCGCGGCCGGTAACGTCCATGCCGAACAGCCCGATGTTCCGGGCGCCTCGTCCAAGCGCACCAAGGCCGGCAAGACGACCTTCGACGCCAAGTACCGCAAGGTCTATGCGCTGCTGCAGAACGACGCCGAGTTGCGCGGCAAGATCAGGACGGTAGCTAACGCCTACGGCATCGACCCGATGCATATCGTCGGCGCCATCGTCGGCGAGCACACCTATAATGTCGACGCCTACGACCGGCTGCAGACCTACTACGTCAAGGCTGTTTCCTACCTCTCCAGCAAGCTGCGCTTCGCTTACGAAGGCGAGGATATATCCGATTTCATCAAGCGACCCGAATTCGCCGATTGCGCCGGCAAGTCGGGCAGCTACGATCTCTGGGAATGCCGCGAGCACGTCTGGAACCAGCATTTCCGCGGCAAGAACGTGAGCGGCACCAGCTTTCCCAATGACCGCTTCAGCGCCACCTTCTTCCAGCCCTTCTATGCCGGCCAGACTTTCGGCATCGGCCAGCTCAACCCGCTGACCGCGCTGCAGATGAGCGACGAGGTTCACAAGGTTTCCGGTCTGCCCAAGCTCGACGAGCGCGATCCGAATGCCGTCTACAAGACGATCATGGATCCCGACCTGACGCTGCCTTACGTCGCTGCGACACTGAAGACGTCGATCGACGCCTACAGGAACATCGCCGGCTTCGATATTTCGCAGAATCCCGGATTGACTGCGACGCTCTACAATGTCGGCAGCCCAGAAGCCCGTGCCTATGCGCTGAAAGCCGAGAACGAGCGGCGCCAGGCGGCCGGCGAGCCGGCAAAACTGCCCGAAGAAAACTATTACGGCTGGCTGGTCAACGACCGCTTGGCTGAGCTCGAGGCGTTGTTCTAGGCGGGACTACCTGCGCTTCTTGCGCGCGATCGCCTCGCGGACCTGCGCATTCAGTGCCGCCAGTTCAACATCGTTCAGTTCGTCGATCGCTTCGGCCATGAGGTTGGCAAGCTCGGTTGCTGCCGGCGACAATCCTGCCGTGTCGACGACCACCCGTGGATGCGAGCCCTCGGCCAACTTCTGCAACTCCTCGGCATCATCCCAGATGACGTTGAAGTAGCCGATGATCTTCTGGATCATCGCCCAGGTCGGCACACCACGATGGCCATGCTCGAGGGCTGAGAGATAAGCGGCGCTGACACCGATGCCAGCGGCCATGTCCTTCTGGCTGACGCCGCGTTCGCGCCGGAGTTCGCGGATGCGTTCGCCAAGCGGCGTCATGCACCGAGCCTCCGCCTGATCCTGATGTAAAGCGCGCCGGAGCCGCCATGGTGGCGCTCGGCATGGTCCTGGCTCGAAATCAGCATGCGAAAGGGAGCTGTATCCAGCCAGGCCGGAACCATGCGCTTCAAAACGCCGTCGCCGCCCTTCGAATTGCCCTTGCCGGTGATGACCAGCACGTAGCGCAGGCCGCCGGCATGTGCGCGACTCAAGAAGGCATACAGCAGCGAATAGGCCTCGTCCTGGGTCATTCCGTGCAGGTCGACCCGCCCCTCAATCGGCAGGCGGCCCTTGGAGAGTTTGTCGCGTGTCGGAACATCGAGCGTATGGGCGACATACTGCCGCTTCGGCAGCGTCGGCGCCGCCGCCACCTGTGCCTGCACCGCCGGAGCGGGAGCTGCCGCCGGTTTTTCCTGCTGTGCTGCGGGAATTTCCGGGATCTCGACCGCGCGCCTGCCCTTGAGCGGCGCGGTGGTGCGGGCGATGACGTTCCACAGCACGCGTTCTTCGTCGCTCAGCTTGCGGTCGCGGCGCGAGCTCATGACTGAGCCCCGACGATCAGGGATTTCGGCAGAAGCGCGAAGAAATCAGCATCGTTGCGGACGACGCCGGCGACTTCGCCCGCCGCGAAGCCGGAACCGGCAAACAGGTCGCCACGCGCCGGGCCCGTTATCGCGGAACCCGTGTCCTGGGCGATCATCAGCCGGGCGAAGGGTTTGCCGCCGAATGCGGTGAGACCGGGGGCGACGATATGAAACGGCGTGCCGAAGGTGTGCAGCAAACGGTCGACAGCAACCGAACGGCCAGGCGTCAGCGGCACTTTCGCGGCGGCGATCGGACCCAGCATTGCATCATCCACCTCGGCCTGCCGGAAGAAGATGTAGGACCGATTCTGCCAAAGGATCTCATCGACACGGTGAGGATTGGCTTTGAACCAGGCCCGGATCGATTGCATCGTCACCAGTTCGAGCGGGATTTCGCCAATCTTGGCGAGAATTCCACCCGGACCGGTGAAGCGCTGGCCGGATTTGGCGGCATAGGTCACGCGACGCAGCGACCCATCGATCATGTTCAGCCGGGCAGCGCCCTGGACATGGACGAAGAACACGTCGACCGGATCAGCGACCCAGGCGATCTCCAATCCTTGACCCGACAACGCACCCTGTTCAATCGCGGGGCGGTCGAAATACTCGATCAGCCCGTCCGGTGTGTTCCTGGCAAAAGCGAGGTAGGGGTCCATGCCGGCGGGTCGATTGGCGTCATCGACATCGACGAGATCGCCTGGGCGCGCCAGCAGCGGCACGGAAAATGTGTCGGTGCGAACAGGAGAGGCCTCAACGTCAGGCTCATAAAAGCCGGTGACGAGGCCATGGTCGCGGTCTTCGGGTGCGACGAGGGCAGGCTGGAAATGGCGCTCGAAGAACGCGCGGGCTTCGCTGCCATTGGCAGCCGGCTTTTCGCGCGCCTCGGCATAGGCTGGGCCAAAAGCGTCGAAAGCGACGCCGAGGGCGCCGCTGCGGTAGGGTTTGGTCAGGACGTGGAAAGCAGAGAGACAGAAGGCCTCGAAGGCATCCAACTGGTCATCTTCATGCCAGCCCGGCAGGTCGGCGAAACCGACCGGAGTGAATGCGGGCGAGAGCAGCACGGGCTTCGCCCGCCACGCGCGATCAGTCTTCTTCCTCGGTGGCGACGAGCTTCCAGTTCGGATCGCGCGAGCGGGTGTCACGGGCGAAAGTCCAGACGTCCTTGACCTCGGCCACCGTCTCCGGATCGCCGTCGATAACCTCGCCAGCCTTGTCGCGGGTCGCCGAAATCAGCTCCGAGACGATACGCAACGTCACATGTGCCTCACCGCCCTTCATCTCGGCCGAGACGATGTCGGCCTTGTCGATGCCGACGAAGGAGGACTGGATCTTCTCCGAACGGCCCTCGCGATCGGCGATGGCCGCGACGAAGCCGTCGAAGACTTCACGCGACAGGAGGTTCTTGAGCGTCTTGCGGTCACCGTCGGCATAGGCCATGACGATCATCTCGTAGGCCATCTTGGCGCCATCGACGAAGCCCTTGGGCTCGAAGGAAGCGTCGGCATCCTTGATGGCGCGCAGGCCCTTGTTCAGGTCGGTGCCCGGCTTGGCGAAAGCGTCGATCGCGACATAAGCATCGTCGGCAGCCTCGCCCGGAGCGCGCTTGCGCTGCGGCAGCGACACGACGTTCTCAGGCTTGCCATTGGCGTCCTGCGGCTTGCTGCGGGCTGCAGTGTAAGGATCGAAGGGGGGACGTTCGTTGCCAGTGCGGCGTCCAAGCACGTTACGCAGCTGAAAGAAGATCACGACCGCTGCGATCAGAAAGAAAATCGTGCCGAAATCGAAGAATTCCATATCTTCCGCCGATCCGTCCCTTGTTCGCGGCCGAAGCCAGCTTATGTGCCATTCGCCGGCGCCGCATCTGTGCCGCGCCCGTAGCCCTTGCATATAGAACGCATGCGCCAATCATTCAAATTAAAGGCGCAGCACCCTATCTAAAGATGTATGCACTATGCCTGTGACCGCATCTGGCTGTCACGTCAACTCAAACCGGACGGATCGACGCTCTTCATGCTGCCCCTCCTGCTCCTTGCCCTGCCTTTGCTCGAGATTGCCGGCTTTGTGGTGGTCGGCAGCGAAATCGGCGTGCTTGCGACAATCGGCCTGATCCTGCTCAGCGGCATCGTCGGGTCGATCCTGCTGCGCGTCCAGGGTTTCGGCGTCATGACCCGGATCCGCAAGGAAATGGATGCTGGCCGCGATCCTTCCAAGGAACTGGCCAATGGCGCGATGATCGTGCTGGCCGGCATCCTGCTTTTGATCCCGGGCTTCATCAGCGACATCATCGGCATCCTGCTGTTCCTGCCGCCGGTGCGGGCGCTGGCCTGGCGCTTTCTCAGCAAGCGGGTGCGCTTCAGCACCGACTTCGGCGGCTTTGCCCGCCGCGGCGGTCCGGCCGGTGGCAAAACCATCGACCTCGACGAGGATGACTTCACGCGCCAGCCTGACCCCAATTCGCCGTGGCGCTCGATCCGCGACGAGTAGTCGAAGGCTCCCCACGCCGGCAAAACCTTGTCTTGGCATGCCGAGCGTGCTAGCGAACCGCGGATTCCAATCCGGGCCGCTTCGCGGCCAAGCCAAGAGGACATGGGCTAATGGCCACGAATGAAGCGCCGGAAGGCGCCAACGGCAACGGTAATGCGCAGCAGCCCACGCTCAACGTGCTGGCGCAGTATGTGAAGGACCTTTCCTTCGAAAGCCCCGGCGCTCCGAATTCGCTGCGCGGCCGCGATAAGGCCCCTGGCATCAACATCAACGTCAACGTCAACGCCAACCCGATGACGGACAAGCAGTTCGACGTCAACCTGACGTTGAGCGCGAAGGCTGCCTTCGACAAGGATGTGCTGTTCAACGTCGAGCTGGTGTATGGCGGCGTGTTCCGCATCGACGGCTTCCCGCAGGAGCACATGCTGCCGCTGCTCTTCATCGAGTGCCCGCGCCTGCTGTTCCCGTTCGCTCGCCAGATCATTGCCGAAGCGACCCGCAACGGCGGCTTCCCGCCGCTTATGCTCGACCCGATCGATTTCGCCCAGATGTTCCAGCAGAAGATCGCCGAGGAACAGGCCGCTTCCAAGGTCAAGGTCAGCTAAGACTACGCCTTCAAGCGTTATCAATCGAAAGCCCGGCCTCTGCGCCGGGCTTTTTCGTTGGGGTCAGTTCTATTCGGCTGGTGAAAGCAGTTTGGCCCAAAGGGCCTTTTCACCAAGGCCGCCGACGAGCTTGTCGTGGGCGGCAAGTTCAGCCTCGGTCAGGCGCGGCGGCAACGGCTCGGGGCGTACGGCGACGACAATCTCGATCTGCCTCGTATTGCCGCCGCCATTGGCCGACGAGAAATTCTCCAGCACCAGCGCCGACTGCTTGCCGCCGATCAGTTCGATATAGACCTCGGCCAGAAGCTCGGAATCGAGCAAGGCACCGTGTTTGGTGCGGCGGCTGTTGTCGATACCATAGCGCCGGCATAACGCGTCGAGCGAGTTCGGGCCCATCGGATGCTTGCGGCGAGCAAGCGCCAGCGTGTCGATCAGGCGGTCGGGCTCGATCGCCGGCTGGTCGAGCCGGGCGAATTCGGCATTGATGAAGCCAATATCGAAAGTGCCGTTATGGGCGACAAGCTTGGCGCCATCGATGAACTCGATGAACTCGTCGATGATCTCGGGAAAAGTCGGCTTGCCCTCGAGGTCGGCGTTGGAGATGCCATGCACATCCTGCGCGTCCGGGTGAACCTGTCGCCCCTGCGGGTTGATGTATTTGTGGAAGGTGTTGCCGGTCGGAAAGCGATTGATCATCTCGATCGCGCCGATTTCGATCACGCGGTCCTCGCGGTTGTCGAGGCCTGTGGTTTCGGTGTCGAAAATGATCTCGCGCAAATGCTGATTCTCCTTGGCCGACAGCATGCCCTCCCGAGCAGCCGGCGAACAAGTGCGGCGATCAGCCTGCTTAGGGCTTACCCACCATCAATTGGGCAACGATGGCTTGAACTGCGGCCCGCGCCGGCTCCAGTCCATTGCCGGTGTCGACGATGTAGTCGGCAAGCTTGCGCTTTTCAGCGTCGGGAAGCTGCTTGGCGAGGATCGCCTCGAATTTCTGCTCGGTCATTCCCGGGCGCGCCAGAACGCGTTCGCGCTGGACATCGGCGGGCGCGGTGACAACCACGACCGCATCGACACGACCCCTGCCATTGGTCTCGAACAGAAGCGGGATGTCGAGGACGGCGATGGGCGCACCGGCTGCGCGGCTGCGCTCCAGAAAGGCGTTGGCGTCGGCACGAACGAGCGGATGGATGATGCTCTCAAGCTTCTTCAGCGCCGCGGTATCGCCCAGCACGTGGCGGGAAAGCTCGATGCGGTCGACGACACCATCCCTCACGGTTCCCGGGAAGGCGGATTCGATCAGAGGGGCAGCCTGGCCGGCATAGAGGCGATGCACCGCCTCGTCGGAATCGTGAACCGGAACGCCGGCCTCCACGAACATCTTCGCCGTCGTCGACTTGCCCATACCGATCGATCCCGTCAGCCCGAGAACGATCATTTCTTGGCGTCCAGATCGGCGACGATCAGGTTGCGCAGATCGGCAGTAACCTCGGGCCGGTGGCCGAACCAGCGTTCGAAGCCGGGCACCGCCTGATGCAACAGCATGCCGAGCCCGTCGACAGTCTTTAGCCCACGCGCCCTGGCTGCGGCGAGCATCGGTGTCTCGAGCGGCACATAGACAATGTCGGTGACGATGGCGTGGCCAGGCAGGGTGGATGGATCCGCAGGCAGGCCCTCGTTGCCATGCATGCCAAGCGCCGTCGTGTTGACCAGCAGCGACGCATCGCCAAGCAGCTCCGTGGTTGCCGCTTGTGGGTGCGCGCTGACGCCGTCGCCGAACTGGTCGGCAAGTTCCACCGCACGCGCGACAGTGCGGTTAACGATGCGGATGTCTTTAAAGCTACGCTGCTTAAGCGCGTGGATGATCGCCCGCGAAGCGCCGCCAGCACCCAGAACCACGGCAACATCGCTGCTGGCAGCCCAGCCCGGTGCGAGATGGTCGAGATTGGCGGCAAATCCATAGGCGTCGGTGTTGCCGCCCCAGAGCACACCGTCATCCAGCCAGACGGTGTTGACCGCGCCGATCTGCTCAGCGGCTTCGTCGCGGCGCTGGACCGCGGCGAAGGCAGCTTCTTTGTGCGGGATGGTGACGTTGCCACCACGCAATCCGGCCGCGGAAAGCCCGGCGAGGAAAGCTGCAAAATCCCTTGGCGCGACATCGATCGCGGTGTAACTGCCGTCGATGCCGTAACGTTTCAGCCAATGGCCATGGATTTTCGGCGAGCGCGAATGCGCGATCGGATGGCCGCAGACGAACGCCTTCAACTCAGCCATCGATGGCTCCGAGCTGACGCAATTCCTTGAGCACGGGCAGCAGCGGCAAACCGACGATGGTGAAATGGTCGCCTTCGACCTTCTCGAACAGCTGGATGCCTTCGCCTTCAATCTGGTAGGCGCCGACGCTCGACAGCGCCTTCTTGCCGACACGGGCAAGGTGGCGGCCGATGAAGGCTGGATCGAGTTCGCGCATCGTCAGCGACGCAATCGCCACATGGCGCCACAAGGTTTCGCCGTCACGCACCAGCACCACGGCGCTGTTGAGCTGATGGGTCTTGCCGGACAGCTTCAGCAGATGGCGGCGCGCGCCTTCCATGTCGTCCGGTTTGTGGAACACTTCGTCGCCGAGCGACAGCGTCTGGTCGCAACCGAGTACCAGCCGGCCGGGATGCTCTTCGCTGACCGCCACCGCCTTGGCCTCGGCCAGCACCAGGGCTACCTCCTCGGGCGTAGCCCCACTTTCGGCCAGCGGCGCTTCCAGCGCCCGTTCGTCAAGATCGGCCGGGATTGCGTCGACGGCCACGCCGGCGCTTTCGAGCATGGCTTTGCGGAAGGGGCTTCCGGAAGCAAGGATAAGTTTTTCGGTCACTGGTATTGCCTGAAAACGAACCGCGCAGGCGGTGTTGCTGGGTGCTTTTGGTCCTAGCGGCTCTTGTTGCGCAGGGCAACGATCGCGGCGGCCGTTTCCTCGATGGAGCGGCGGCTGACATCGATCATCGGCCAATTGTGCTTGGTGCAGATCTTGCGCGCATAGGCCAGTTCCTCGGTGATCGAGGCGCGGTCGATATATTCCTGAGCGTCGAAAGCCATCGTCGTGCCGAGGATGCGGTTCTGGCGCACATGCGAGATTCGCTCGGCGGTAGCGATCAGGCCGACGACCAGCGGCTTCTCCGCCTTGACCAGGCTGTCGGGCACCGGAACGCCGAGCACGATCGGGATGTTGGCGGTCTTGATGCCGCGATTGGCAAGATAGATGCTCGTCGGCGTCTTCGACGTCCTCGATATGCCGATCAGCACGACATCAGCCTGTTCCATATCGGCAGGCAGTTGGCCGTCGTCATGCTCCATGGTGAAGTTGAGCGCGTCGATGCGGCGGAAATATTCCGCGTCGAGAACGTGCTGCGCGCCGACACGGCGGCCCGCCGGCGCGCCGAGATAGGACTGGAATACCGACAGCACCGGCTCGAGCACCGAAACGCATGGCAGGCCCATCGACGCGCAGCGGCTGTCGATGAGGCCGGCAAGGTGCTGGTCGACGACGGTGTAAAGCACGATACCCGGTTCTTCCTCGATGTCGTCGAACACCTTCATCAACTGCTTTTCGGTGCGGATCAGCGGGTAGATGTGCTCGATCGCCCGCGCATCCTTGTATTGCGCCGACGCCGCGCGCCCAGCCGCCAGAAGCGTCTCGCCGGTGGCGTCGGAAATCAGATGCAGATGGAAGAAGCTCTGGGGTTTGTTCACAGCGGGCGCCTGGGTCTGTGGTCAAATGTGGATAAACGGGCGGTTCGGCCCGAAGCGGTGGTCGCGACTGTATCAGATGACGACTTGTCCACAATTCGCGTCGCTGTCTGTTTCGATTCAGCGGCGGGGAGTATTGTGGGGATAGTTTTTTAGTCCCCAGCTGTCCACAGAATCAGCACGCACGATAGGTCCGGCTAGATTCCTGATTCAAATCGCCGAATCCGCTTGCTGCCCGAAGTTTTCCCCGCTGGCGAAAACGGCCGCGCGTCACTATGACAAGTGGATATCTGAGGCCGCCTATGGACAGGTCGGAATTCTCGATTCCAACAGACTCTAAGAATTAGAAGAATCCTTCAGAATAAATTTTTGTTTATAGAAGGCTCAAGGAAAGGCAGACCTGATGCCCGTGAAACGCGCCCTGCTCCAAGTGCTGAAAGGCGAGAGCCTCGAGGTTCCGCCGCTCTGGATGATGCGCCAGGCAGGCCGCTATCTCCCGGAATATCGGGAGAGCCGAAAGAAGGCCGGAAGTTTCCTCGATCTCTGCTACAACCCCGACTTCGCCGTTGAAGTGACGCTGCAGCCGATCCGACGCTTCGACTTCGATGCCTCGATCCTGTTCTCGGACATTCTCGTCGTTCCGCACGCGCTCGGTCGCGACCTGCGCTTCGAAGAGGGCCGTGGACCTCTGATGACGCCGATCGCCGCGGACGAAGTTGCTGCGCTTGACGGTGAAAAGTTTCACGTGAATCTCGAACCGGTCTACGAAACCGTGCGCCGGTTGCGCCGCGAACTGCCCGAGAAAACGACACTGATCGGTTTCTGTGGCGCGCCATGGACTGTCGCCACCTACATGATCGCCGGGCATGGCACGCCTGACCAGGCGCCGGCGCGGCTGTTTGCCTATCGAGAGCCGGAAGCGATGGCGCGGTTGCTGCAAATCCTCGCCGACCATTCTGCCGCCTATCTCATCCGCCAGATCGAAGCCGGCGCCGACGTCGTTCAGATCTTCGATTCCTGGTCGGGCGTGCTCGACGAGGCGACGTTCGAGGCCTGTTGCGTCAAGCCGGTCACTGAAATCGTGCGCAAGGTCCGCGCGGTCTATCCCGATGTTCCGATCATCGGCTTCCCGAAAGGCGCCGGTGCGCAGCTCGACAGCTACAGGCAGCGCACCGGCGTCACGGGCCTCGGCCTCGACTGGACGGTGCCACTGAGCCAGGCGCAGCGTCTGCAGGCCGGAGGGGCCGTGCAGGGCAATCTCGACCCACTCAGGCTGGTCGTCGGCGGCAAGGCTCTGGAAGAGGGCGTGGACGCCATCCTGAAGGCTCTGGTCGCCGGTCCACTGATCTTCAATCTCGGCCATGGCATTACGCCAGAGACACCCGTGGCGCATGTCGAGGCGATGGTCCGGCAGGTGCGAAAGGCAACAGGCCGATGAGCGGCCAGAACGTCGGACCGTCGAGCGGTGTGACGGCGGCCAAGCGAGCCGTCTTCGCCATCGTCGTCCTGGTTGCGCTGACGGCTTTGCTTTTCCTTGCGGCACCTGATGGCTTCTATCCCTGGGCCAAGGCGATCCATGTCATTGCGGTGATCTCGTGGATGGCCGGCATGCTCTATCTGCCGCGGCTGTTCGTCTATCATGTCGACGCGGAGAAGGGGTCGGTGCAATCCGAGACCTTCAAGGTGATGGAGCGCCGGCTGCTGCGCGCCATCATCAATCCGGCGATGATCGTCACCTGGGTGTTCGGGCTGTGGTTGGCCTGGAAGGGCTTCGACTTCGCCGGTGGCTGGCTGCATGCCAAACTGGCTGCGGTGCTGCTGCTTTCAGGCGTGCATGGCTATCTCTCGGCGTCGGTCCGGCGCTTTGCCGAGGACCGTAACGAAAAGCCTTCGCGCCACTGGCGCATCGTCAATGAGATCCCGACGTTGCTGATGATCGTCATTGTCATACTGGTGGTTGTAAAGCCTTTTTGAGTTCCTAAATTTGCTGGACTGCGCCTTGCTCTTTCGTTTCGGGAGGGCTAAAAGGCTGTTCTTCCTTCCCGCCATGCGCCGCCCCATTTTCATTCCCTGGCCGCGCCCGGCGCTTATCGCAAAATGCCGATAGCCAACCTCCCCACGCTCAGAGTCCGTCCATGCAGGAAACTAAACTCGCCGAATTCAAGAACAAGAAGCCACCGGAGCTGATCGCCTACGCCGAATCGCTCGAGGTCGAGAACGCCAGCGTCATGCGCAAGCAGGAACTGATGTTTGCGATCCTCAAGAAGCTGGCCGGCCAGGATATCGAGATCATCGGCGACGGCGTCGTCGAGGTGCTTCAGGACGGCTTCGGCTTCCTGCGCTCGGCCAATGCCAATTACCTTCCCGGCCCTGACGATATTTACATCTCGCCGTCGCAGATCCGGCGCTTTTCACTGAAGACCGGCGACACGGTCGAAGGCCCGATCCGCAGCCCCAAGGAAGGCGAGCGCTATTTCGCGCTGCTCAAGGTCAACACCATCAATTTCGACGATCCCGAAAAGATCCGTCACAAGATCCATTTCGACAACCTGACGCCGCTGTACCCGACCTCACGGCTCAAAATGGAAGTCGAGAACCCGACCACCAAGGACATCTCGCCGCGCGTCATCGACCTGGTGGCGCCGCTCGGCAAGGGCCAGCGCGCGCTGATCGTGGCGCAGCCGCGTACCGGCAAGACCGTGCTGCTGCAGAACATCGCGCACTCGATCACCACCAACCACCCCGAATGCTACCTGATCGTGCTTCTGATCGACGAACGTCCGGAAGAAGTGACCGACATGCAGCGCTCGGTGAAGGGCGAGGTCGTGTCCTCGACCTTTGACGAGCCGGCCGTTCGCCACGTTCAGGTCGCCGAAATGGTCATCGAGAAGGCCAAGCGCCTCGTCGAACACGGCCGCGACGTCGTCATCCTGCTCGATTCGATCACCCGTCTCGGCCGCGCCTACAACACCGTCGTGCCGTCATCCGGCAAGGTTCTGACCGGTGGTGTCGACGCCAACGCGCTGCAGCGGCCGAAGCGCTTCTTCGGTGCCGCCCGTAACATCGAAGAAGGTGGTTCGCTGACAATCATCGCCACCGCTCTTATCGACACCGGCAGCCGCATGGACGAAGTCATCTTCGAAGAGTTCAAGGGTACCGGCAACTCGGAAATCGTGCTGGACCGCAAGGTCGCCGACAAGCGCATCTACCCGGCGATGGACATTCTCAAGTCCGGCACCCGCAAGGAAGATTTGCTCGTCGCACGTCAGGACCTGCAGAAGATCTTCGTGCTGCGCCGTATCCTGGCGCCGATGGGAACCACCGATGCGATCGAGTTCCTCATCGACAAGCTCAAGCAGACCAAGACCAACGCCGATTTCTTCGATTCGATGAACACCTGACGCATCGCCCCGAAAATCGTAGGCGATTTTCGAAAAGCACGATGCGCAAACTGGAGCGTCTCTTGTGCGTCTGCCGCACGGCGTTCCGATCGGTCAGCGGCGGCGAAGCGCTTCTTCAAGCTTCGCCGGCTCGCTGATCACAGGCAAACAGATGAGGCCGGTGCAGAGATATGCGCCGGCCTTGTTCGTATCGGGAAGGATGTCGCCGGGCAGTCTCGCCCGCGCCGCGTCCTCACCGAGAGCCAGGAAAATGTCGACGCGGCGTGGATCCGGATTCCGATTCGCTACCGAAACAAGCACTGGCTGCTTTGGATCTTCGACGACAATCAGCTTTGAGGGTTCAATCGCCAGGATACAGGCGTTAACGATCCCGGCCTGGCCGTATTGCTGGCTCTGGATGCGGCCGGCGGCGTGTTCAGCGATTGTCGCAGCGCGTTGCTGCAACTCGATGTCGCCCGTGATGTTGGCCAGGCGCACAACGGCCTCGATGATCTGGCTGGTTGCCGAAGGTATGGCTTCGTCGATGTCGCCGCGAATGCGCATAGGCACGTCGAGGCTGTCGGAAGCGGTAAGATAGTGCCCGGTCTTGTCGGCATCGGCGTGCCAGTCCTCGAGCATTTTGACGAAACCAGCACCGTGCTCGAGATATCGCGCATCGCTTGTTGCCTCGAACAGGGAGATGGCCGCGTTGATCATCGCCGCGTAATCGCTCGACAACGCCGGATAGAGCCGTTTTTGGCCAAGACTTGAGTGCGGCAACCGGCCCTCAGGCGTTGCTGAAGCGAGGATTGCAGCGAAGGCACGCGCCGCGGCGGCCACCCAGTCGCTTCTGCCGAGGTTACGTCCGACTTCTGCCAGTGCCATGATGGCCCAGCCGTTCCAGTCCGTGAGCGCCTTGTCATCGCGGCCGGGGCGAATGCGCTGTTCCCGTCCAGTCAGCAGGCGTTTCCTCAGACCTGAAACAAGCGCACGGTCTTTGACGGCCAGGGCACTCTGGGCCGCGTTCTGATGGATGATCGGGGCACCTTCCCAGGAATCCGGCTTGGTGATCGTGAAGTAGTTGAAAAATATAGTTGAATCTTCGCTGAGCACGTCGACTATGTGTTGCGCCGTCCAGGTGTAGAACAGCCCTTCTTCACCCTCGCTGTCGGCATCGAGGCTGGAAGCGAAGGTTCCGTCAGGCAGTTGCAACTCGCGCAACAGCCAGTCGATCGTATCTTCGATTCGTATCCGAAACAATTCATTCCCCGTGGCGGAATAAGACCAGTTCGCTTGACGTATCAGCTGGGCGTTGTCGTAGAGCATCTTTTCGAAATGCGGCACCAGCCATTGCGCGTCCGTCGAATAGCGCGCCAGGCCGCCGCCGACATGGTCGTAGATGCCGCCGGCGAGCATATGAGCCATGCTTTCCGTCACTGCATCGCGATGCTGCTCGTTGCCTGAGCGCAGCCAGGACAGCCACAGTGTCTGCATGAAAGGCGCATTCGGGAACTTTGGGGCGCCGCGAAGCCCGCCCAGATCGTGGTCTATCATGTCGTAGATGCCAGACGCCAACGTCCCGGCCGTTTTGGCAGAGATCTCGGAGCGCGGGCTGCTACCGCCGAGGCGCTTGCCGACATGTCGGGCAAGCTCACCCGCGCTCTGCAGGATGCTGGCGCGTTTGCCGCGCCAGGCGGCATCGACAGCATTGAGCACCTGGATGAACCCCGGCCGTCCGTACCGCGCCTCGCGCGGAAAATAAGTCCCGCCCCAGAACGGCTTGGCTTCGGGGGTCAGGAACATCGTCAGCGGCCAGCCACCTTGTTCGCCCATGCTGGCGAGAGCCGCCATGTAGATCTGGTCGATGTCCGGCCGTTCCTCGCGGTCGACCTTGATGTTGACGAAGAGCCGGTTCATGACCTCCGCGACTTCGGCGTTCTCGAAGCTTTCATGGGCCATGACATGGCACCAGTGGCAGGCGGCATAACCGACCGAAAGCAGGATCGGCCGGTCGAGCCGCACCGCTTCGGCCAACGCCGCCGGCGACCACGGGCGCCAATGCACCGGGTTGTCGCCATGCTGGCGCAGATACGGGCTGCCTTCGTCTCGAAGCAGGTTTTCGTGCGGAAGCATGTGGCAAGCCCAAAACAGTGATATGACGCGTCAACCTAGGGCGCTTCCAAGAGACCGGCAAATGCTATTCACCGATTCGATCGCCGCTTTGTCCAGCGGTCACCTCCCGTCAGGCGTCGCAATCGTCAGAATTTCGGGCCCGCATGTTCGGTTCGCTCTCGAAACGATAGCAGGTAGGGTGCCGCAACCACGTCGCGCGCATTTTGGGCCGCTGAAGGCAGCGGACGGGCGGAAACTGGACCAGGCGCTGACCTTGTTTTTTCCCGGGCCGCATAGTTTCACGGGCGAGGATTGCGGTGAATTCCATCTGCATGGCGGCCGCGCTGTGGTCACGGCACTGCTCGCAGAACTCGGAAAGCTGTCGGGTTTCAGGCAGGCCGAGGCGGGAGAATTCACCCGGCGCGCATTCCTGAACGGCAAGATGGACCTTCTGGAAGCTGAAGCGCTTGCCGATCTCATTAACTCCGAGACCGAGGCACAGCGTCAGTTTGCCGTGATGAATTCCGGCGGTGCGCAAAGCGAGCTCTATCTCGCATGGCGCAAGCGGCTCATTCACGCACGGGCGATGATTGAAGCCGAGATGGATTTTGCCGATGAATCGGACGTGCCAGGCTCGGTTTCCGCTCAGGTGTGGGATGACGTCCGCCAGCTGATTACCGAGATCGGGCGACATGTCGATGGCTACAGCAAGGCTGAGATGATACGCGACGGCTACGACGTCGTGATCCTCGGCGCGCCGAATGCGGGCAAGTCGAGCTTACTCAATGCGCTGGTTCGACGTGAGGCGGCAATTGTCTCCGACGAACCCGGCACGACGCGCGACCTCGTTGAGGCCACACTCGATATTGGCGGCCTGAAGGTTCGCATCACCGACACGGCCGGGCTTCGCGAACCCGCGGGCAAGGTTGAAGCCATCGGCATAGAACGCGCAAGGGAAAGAGCGAAGTCCGCCGACCTGGTGTTGTTCCTTCAGGATATGTCGGTGCCAGCCGAGTTGCTACCGCCCACTGACGCGTCGGCAATAGTGATTGGGACCAAGCGGGATCGCATCACAGGCGTCGACGGCGGCCCGGGCTATACCTTGGCCATTTCGGCGGTGAATGGCGAAGGTATCGACGGATTGATCGAGTTGATCGGCGCGCGTGCAGCGGCGGCGGTCGGCCAGCGTGGTGACGTGCTGCCTTCGCGTCTGCGACATGTAGAGCTTCTGAAGGGGGCCCGTGAGTATCTGTGTGCCGCGCTTGCCGCGCCGGAGAGCTTTCTCGAATTGAAAGCGGAGAATCTGCGCCTGGCGAGTGACCGAATCGGCAAGCTGTCGGGTGCGGTCGATGTCGAGGATCTGCTCGACGTCATTTTCGCGCAGTTCTGCATTGGCAAATGATTCACGTGAAACATTAGGCTGTGGAATCCAAGGATTCACGTGAAACATTGGAATTGACTCGCCACCGCTCGGCCCGGTTGTTTCACGTGAAACCACCGCGACAGCGATTCTCTTGACATGCGCCGGAGATGGGGACATCTGTCTCGCAAACGTTTCCTGGAGACTGTGATGAGTGAGAGCTACGACGTCGTCGTGGTGGGCGGAGGCCATGCTGGTTGCGAAGCGGCCTCGGCCTCGGCAAGGGCTGGCGCCAAGACCGCGCTCGTTACCCTTAGGCGTGATACGATCGGTGTCATGTCGTGCAATCCCGCCATCGGTGGACTAGGCAAGGGCCATCTGGTTCGCGAGATCGACGCACTGGATGGCCTCATGGGTCGTGTTGCCGACGCGGCCGGTATTCAGTTCCGCCTGCTCAACCGCCGAAAGGGTCCTGCGGTGCGTGGTCCGCGCACACAGGCTGATCGCAAGCTTTATCGCTTGGCCATGCAGCAGGCGATTGCGGAACAGCCAGGCCTCACTGTAGTTGAGGCGGAAGTCTCTGATTTTATTATAGATAATGACCGTTTGACGGGTGTCGCACTTAGCGAGGGCCGACTACTTTCCTGTGCCGCGGTGGTTTTGACCACAGGCACGTTCCTTCGTGGGTTGATCCACATCGGCGAACGCAAATTCCCTGCAGGACGGATGAACGAACAGGCTTCGATGGGATTGTCCGAGACGCTGAAGCGGGCGGGCTTGCGTCTTGGCCGATTGAAGACTGGGACACCGCCGCGGCTGGATGGCCGTACAATCGACTGGGCATCACTCGAGACCCAGGCAGCCGACGAGGATCCGGTTCCTTTCTCGCTGCTCACCAACAGGATCAGCAATCCGCAGATCGAATGCGGCATCACGCGGACGACTGACATCACCCACGCCATCATTCGCGAGAATCTCGGGCGATCGGCGATGTATTCCGGGTCGATCGAGGGCGTTGGCCCGCGCTATTGCCCGTCAATCGAGGACAAGATTGTCAAGTTCGGCGACCGGGAAGGACACCAGATCTTCCTGGAGCCGGAGGGGCTGGACGATTCCACCGTCTATCCCAACGGGATTTCGACCTCGTTGCCCGAGGACGTACAACTCGACATTCTAAAGTCGATCCCCGGCCTGGAGCGGGCGGTCATGCTGCAGCCGGGATACGCGATCGAGTATGACCATATCGACCCGCGCGAATTGGAGCTGACGCTGGAGACCAAGCGAATCGGTGGCCTGTTCCTCGCTGGGCAGATCAATGGCACGACGGGCTACGAGGAGGCCGGTGCGCAAGGCCTGCTTGCAGGACTCAATGCCGCGCGCCTCGCCGGCAATAGCGAACAGGTGGTTCTCAGCCGCAGCCAGGCGTACATCGGCGTCATGGTCGACGACCTCACCAGCCGTGGCATCAGCGAGCCGTACCGCATGTTTACCTCGCGTGCGGAATTCAGGCTTTCGCTACGCGCCGACAACGCCGATGAGCGGCTGACACCACTTGCCATTGAAGTGGGCATTGCCTCGGAAGAGCGCGAGAAGTGCTTCGGTCAGATGACAGCGCGGGTCGAAGCGGCGCGCGAATTGACGCAATCATTGAAGCTGTCGCCCAACGAAGCGCGTCGGCACGGCATAGAGGTTAACCTCGACGGTGTGAAACGGTCGCTCTACGAACTGCTGGCCTATCCGAATATCGAGTTCACGCAACTTGTTAAGATCTTGCCAGAGCTGCAGTCGGTTGACGTCAAGACCGCAGAAGCCATTGAAACCGAAGCCAAATACGCCGTCTACCTTGACCGACAGAAGGCCGATGCGGCGTTGATGTTGAAGGAAGAGGAGAGGGTGATCCCGGAAGCGCTTGATTTTGAGTCGGTTCCTGGCCTTTCCAATGAACTTCGGCAGAAGATGCGCGTCCGTCGACCGCGTTCTTTGGCCGAGGCGCAGCGTATCGATGGCATGACGCCGGCGGCTCTGGCCATCATTCTCGCTCATGTACGCAATTCAGAAGCTCAGTCACGCAGGGGCGCCGCTTGAACAATGACGCCTATGCCCGGTTGCAAGAAGTGGCCGGTCCCGTTTCACGTGAAACATTTGAAAAGCTGAGAGCCTTCGAGACTCTGTTCCGTAAATGGGCGCAGCGCATCAATCTCGTGGCACCTTCGACGTTGAACGAAGTCTGGGAGCGCCACATCCTCGACAGCGCCCAGGTCGTGAAGCTTGGCGGCGACGTCAAAAAATGGCTCGACATAGGGTCGGGCGGCGGTTTCCCGGGCCTGATCATCGGTTCGATGATCGCCGAACGGCCAGGAGCGACCATCGATCTGGTGGAAAGCAACCGCAAGAAGACCGGGTTCCTGCAGGCCGTCGTCGGCGAGCTTGGGCTGCCGGCCAAGGTGCATTCCAAGCGAATCGAGGATGTTCATACGGTCATCAAGGCCCCCGAGATATTGAGTGCGCGAGCGTTGGCACCACTACCACTGCTCCTGGCGCTATCCGCCCCATGGCTGGAGTCGGGTACAGTGGCGCTTTTCCACAAAGGTCGGGATTACCGCCAGGAAATCGAAGATAGCGCTCACCAGTGGAGATTCGATCTGGTAGAACACCAGAGCCTGACCGACGCCCAGGGAGTCATCCTCGAGATTCGGAACCTGCGCCGCGCCTAGCTGCAGCGCTGTGACGAGACGGAAAACAGCAGTCGAGCCATGAAGATCACACCTAGAATCATCACAGTCGCCAATCAGAAGGGCGGGGTCGGGAAGACGACGACCGCGATCAATCTGGCGACAGCACTTGCGGCCATCGGTGAGCGTGTGCTCATCATCGACCTTGATCCCCAAGGCAATGCCAGCACGGGTCTCGGCATCGATCGCAAGGACCGCAGCGTGTCGTCCTATGATGTGCTGACCGGTGAGCTGGAAATCGAGCAGGCTGCGATGGAAACGGCAGTACCGGGCCTTTCGATCATCCCGTCGACGCTCGATCTGCTTGGAATCGAAATGGAAATCGCCTCGGCACCCGATCGCGTGTTGAAGCTGCGCAATGCGTTGCGGGCGTCGGCGGAGCGGGCGGCTGGCTACAGCTACGTGCTTATCGACTGCCCGCCTTCACTCAACCTGCTGACGCTGAATTCGATGGCCGCGGCAGATTCCGTCCTGGTGCCGTTGCAGTGCGAGTTCTTTGCGCTCGAGGGCTTGAGCCAGTTGCTTGAGACGGTGGATCAGGTGCGCCGGTCGATCAATCCTGAATTGACGATCCAGGGCATCGTGCTGACGATGTTCGACGGCCGCAACAATCTGGCCAACCAGGTCGTCGAGGACGTACGCGCCCATATGGGCGAGAAGGTCTACGAGACGGTGATCCCGCGCAACGTGCGTATCTCGGAAGCGCCGTCCTATGGCAAGCCGGCGATCCTTTACGACCTGAAGTGCTCAGGCAGCCAGGCCTATTTGCAGCTCGCCTCGGAAGTTATCAGGCGCGAACGTAAACTCCGGGCCGCATAAATCGATTCGGACTCGAAACAAGCTGGACTAAACATGAACGAAGACCTTTCCAGAAAGCGCCTTGGCCGGGGACTTGCCGCTCTGATCGGCGAGATGGACAAGCCCGCAGTCCCGGAAAAGCCGGCGGCGCCGGCCGACGGCCGGGTGCCGATCGAGTTCGTCAGCCCCAATCCACGCAACCCCCGTCGCCATTTTGGCGAAGCTGAACTTGCCGACCTGGCGCAGTCCATCCGCGAGCACGGCCTGGTCCAGCCTGTCGTCGTCAGGCCCGCAGCGCAGGCCGGGCGCTATGAGATCATTGCCGGCGAGCGCCGCTGGCGTGCCGCACAGCGCGCCGGCGTCAACGAGATTCCGGTCATCGTTCGCGACGTCAACGATCGCACAGCGCTTGAGCTCGCCATCATCGAGAACGTCCAGCGCTCCGATCTCAACGCCATTGAAGAGGCGATGGGCTACCAGCAGCTGATCGACGATCACAATTACACCCAGGCCGATCTCGGCCAGGTCATCGGCAAGAGCCGCAGCCATGTCGCCAACACGCTGCGGCTGCTGAAGCTGCCCGACGTTGTTCGTGACATGCTGGTCAACGGAGAACTTTCTGCCGGCCATGCCCGTGCGCTGATCACCGCCGCCGATCCGGCCGGGCTGGCAAAACGTATCGTCGAAGAGGGCCTGTCGGTGCGCCAGGCCGAGGCACTGGCGCAGCTTCCCGCTGATGCACTGCTCGAAAAGCAATCGTCGCGTCCTCTCGAGAAGGATCCCGATACGATTGCGCTGGAAAAGCTTCTCACCGACGTCGTCGGCATGAAGATTTCGATCGCGCACAAGGAGAAAGGCGGCGAGCTGCGCATCAGCTACCGCTCGCTGGAACAGCTCGATGACCTGTGCCGGCGCCTGAAGAGCGAACATATCTGATTGATTCTATTGACTCTTGTTTGAAGAACGCCGGCCTCGCGCCGGCGTTCTTGCGTTTGGAAAAAATCCGGGAATGGCGCTTGGCCGGTTTCGTCCGGACCTGCGTGAAAAACGAGACGTGGCCGCCTCTAGCGTCGACCTGAGGAGAGGCGGGCGCCTTCGACGGCAATGCCTAGCATCGCCTGGCGCGCCAGAGCGACCGCCAAATCCGGCCGGCGGCGTGTCTGCAGCGTCGTCGACTGCAGCCGTGTCAGTGCACGGTTCAGCGCAGACGCACTCCAGCTCGACAAGGTCCGCTCGACCGCCCGGCGGCGGGAGAAGAACACCGGCGGACGCGCAGCTGCTACGACCGCCGAGGCGTTTCGGCCGCCGTTTTCCATCTCGCCGCGCATCAGATGGATGTTCTGGAGGTGGCGGGTAGCGGACGCGAGGAGCTGTGCCGCCTGGCTGCCGGTCTGGCACTGCTTGGTGAAAGCGGCGTCGAACTCGGCGATGTTGCCGCCAAGCGCTGCGTCGATCGCGTCGTCCAGCGACAGTGCCGAGACGTCGCCAGTCATGTCCTTGACGTCTTCGAGCGAGATTTCGCCCTTGCCCATGGCATAAAGTGTCAGCTTCTGGACTTCGCCGCGTGTTGCCAGGCGGTCGCCACCGAGGCTGCGGCGCAGCGCGTTGCGCGCGTCCATCGCCATGTTCAGGCCGGCGGCGCGCAGCTCGTCATCGATGACGCTTTCGATATCGCGCGCCTCGTCGCCGTAACAGGGCAGGGCCATGCCGGCAAAGGCGCCCTCGACGATCGTGCGCAACGGCGCACCCTTTTTGAGATCCTGCGCCTCGATCAGGATGACGGCATCGCGCGGCGGCTCTGCAGCCAGCGCCTTGACGTCGTCGGCGAGGCTCTTCTGAGCAGCGGCATTGCGCACCCAGATCAGCCGCCGCGGCGAAAACATAGGCACCGTGCGCGCCTCGTCGACGAGCCGGCCGCTGTCGCGCTCTATGTCGGCAGCTTCGATCTTGACGACGGAGAAGGGATCGTCGAGCGGCAGGCCGGTCTTGGCGGCAAAAGCTGCGGCGCGCTCCGAAACGAGGCCCCGGTCGGGGCCGTAGATCAGCACGATGACAGCCTCGGCTGCGGGCCGGGCCAGCCAGGAATCGACTTCGTGAGCTTTCTTCTGCGCCATGTCGTCCTGTTAGCACAGGCCTCTGTACGGTCGCAGCCCTTTTGTCGTCAGGCTAATCGTCGTCGACAAGGATGCGTTCGGCAGCGCCGTCCATGTCTTCATACTGGCCGCTGCGCAGCGACCACAGGAACGCAGCCAGGCCAAGGCCGCCGAGAAACAGCGCAATGGGCAAAAGGACGAGCAGACCGCTCATGATGCCATGGCCTCCTTGGCCGGGACCGCATTGGCGCGGCTGGCGACAGACTTGGCAGCGCGACCCTTGCCGGTACCGAGACGCAGGCCATTGGCGATCACGACAACCGAGGAGCCGGACATCGCCAGCGCCGCTACCAGCGGGGTGACATAGCCGAACAGAGCGATCGGCACGGCGACGGCGTTGTAGATGATGGCTAGCACCAGGTTCTGGCGGATCAGCTTGTTGGCCTCACGCGAGGCACCGAGCGCCAGCGGGACGGCGGCAAGGCTCTCGCGCAGGAAGACGAAGTCGGCGACGCTGCGGCCGATGTCGGCGGCATCGGCCGGGGCGATCGAGACATGGGCCGCTGCCAGCGCCGGCGCGTCGTTGAGCCCATCGCCGACCATCAGCACTTTGCGGCCTTCGGCCTTGAGCGCCACGAGACGCTCCACCTTGCCGCTCGGCAGCACGCCGGCCGAGAACGTCTGGATGCCAAGAGCTGCGGCCACCGCATCCACTGCTTCCGGACGATCACCAGATAGGATTTCGACTGCAAGTCCGCAGGCGCGCAAATCCGCTACAGCTTCCACCGCACCGGCCCGCAACCTGTCCGCGAAGGCGAAGGTGGCAAGCTCGACCCCGTTCCTCGAAAGTACGGTGCCCTTTGCCGCCGTGGCGTCGTCGAGGGCCCAGGCGGCACGGCCCAGGCGGTAGGTGTCCGCGCCGCGCCGTGCTTCAAGGCCGAAGCCCGGTACTTCCTCGACGTTGTCGAAGTGCCCATCCTTGGCAGGCATTCCGGCCTGGGTCTCGGCGAGGGCGCGTGAGATTGGATGGCGCGAATGGAGCGCGATCGCCGCCGCGACCGACAAGGCGTCGGCTGACATTTCGCGGGCGTTCATCAGCCTGGGCCTACCAAGCGTCAGCGTGCCGGTCTTGTCGAAGACGACGGTATCGATCTCGGCCAGACGCTCCATGGCGGCGCCGTCCTTGACCATGATGCCATTCTCGAACAGGCGTCGGGCGGCGGCAACCTGCACGATCGGCACGGCGAGACCCAGCGCGCAGGGGCAGGTGATGATCAGCACTGCGATGGCGATGGTGATTGCCTGGTGCCAGTTGCCGTCGGCGACCATCCAGCCGACGAAGGTCAGGAAGGAGGTCAGGTGGAGGACGGGCGCATAGAGTGCGGCGGCGCGATCGGCGATGCGGCGGTAGCCGCCGCGGCCGCTTTCGGCCGCTTCCATCAGCCGCGTCATCTCGGCGAGGAAGGAATCCTGTGCCTTGGCAGTCGCCTCGATGGTCAGAGGTCCAGTCAGGTTGAGCGTGCCGGCGCGCAAGGAGGCACCTGACTCCACGGCAACGGGATCGCTTTCGCCCGAGACGATGGCGCAGTCGAGTTCGGAGCGGCCCTTGACCACCTGGGCATCGACTGGAACGCGTTCACCAGCTGCGAGCAGAATTTGCATACCGGGCTCGATCTCCTGCACCGGCAGGTAGGCGTTGGCACCGTCGGCCTGAAGCACTGTCGCGCCGCGGGCGGCGAGCCGGGCGAGGCTCTTGACGGCGACGCGGGCGCGTTCGCGCATGACATGGTCGAGCGTACGGCCGATCAACAGGAAGAACAGCAGCGAAGCCGAGGCGTCGAAATAGGCGTGCGGGCCGCTGTTGGCGGTGTCGTAAAGGCTCATGCCAAAGGCGAGCAGGATGCCGATGGAGATCGGCACATCCATGTTGGTGCGGCCGTTGCGCAGTGCACCCCAGGCCGAACGGAAGAAGATGCGGCCGGAAAAAGCGAGTGCGGGCAGGGCAATGAGTGCTGATAGCCAGTGGAACAGATCGCGCGTGGCATCCGTCGCCCCGGACCAGACCGACACCGACAGCAACATGATGTTGCCGGCGGCGAAGCCGGCGATGCCGAGCCCGCGGATCAGCTCGGCCAGCGTCTCGTCCTTGTCGTCGGCGCCTTGCTCGAACAGGTGGCTTTCGTAGCCGAGCCGCGCCAACGCCGCTGAAATGGATGGCACCCCGGTTTCGTCACGCCAGCGCACGGAAACGCGCTTCGTCGACAGGTTGACGCGCGCGTGCTCGACGCCGTCGAGCTTGCCGAGTGTGGCCTCGATGTTGGCGATGCAGGTGCCGCAATGCACGCCCGGGACTGAAAGCTCGACCTGCCTGGCACCGCCGGGCAGGAGGCGGCTGGCGAGCATCAGCTCTTCGCGCGACGGCCCGCTTGCGGCGACGGGGTTGAAGCCCAGGGCGACATCGGCTTCGGGTCCGCAGCAGTTCATTTCTCCGCTCCATCGAAAACGACGATCCGGCGCGCCTCGCGATACGGTTCGCGGTTCGCGACCGAGGCTTCCGTGCTGACGATCCAGATGCCGTCGCGGAGCGGCGTCGCGATCGAAAACGTGCCGTCGGCCGCATGCCTTAATGCCACCTGCCAGTCTTCTGCTTCATAGGCCGGGCGGCGGAAGGAGGCGGTCACGCCGTCTATTGCAACCGGAGCGCCGCCGGCATCGCTCAGGCTGTAGTGGATCTCGCCATTGGCGACGGTGAGCTTGCCTTTCCAACCCAGTGCAGCCTGGGCACGCTGCTCGGCCACGCGTTCGTTGAACTGCTGGCTGGCGACATAGGTGTTCTGGACGACGAGACCGGTCCAGCTCGTCCTGGCAAAGTTCGCCATGACCAGGTTGACTGTAATGATGACGCCGAAGAAGGCGGCCATGACGGCCAGCATGTGCCGCCCGGTGAATGCTTTCGGCTGAATGGCGCGCGTGCTCATCTTGTTGCCTCCGGAACGTTGAACTTTGCGGCATAGACATCCCGTTCGGCGCCCGCCCTGTCGGCGACGACGAACGAGAAGCCTTGGCCCTGGCTGAGCTGCCCGCGCGTCTGGCGGACATAGACCCTGACGGTCTTGAGCTTGTCGGGCTCGGCCTCGATGGTGATCGAGCGCGTCTCCTGCCCGTCGATGCCGACGACGCTCATGACCGCACCGGGGAGGCCCTCGATACTGAGTTCGAAGCTTCGCGGTTCGGGCACCATGTTGAGCAGCTTGACGGTGTAGCCGTTGCGGATCGAGCCGTCGGACAAGACGACATATTGCGGGTTTCGGTCCTGCAGCACGTTGATGTCGAGCCGGTCGCGGCTGAGCAGTGATGCCAGCAGCCCAAGGCCGACAAGGCTCCAGGCGCCGGCATAGACGAAGGTGCGGGGGCGGAAGAGCCGGCGGATGTGGAAATGGGAAATGCGCTTGTCGAGCTTGCCGTCTGCATCGCGCACGCGCCTGGGGTCAATAGCCTGCGTGGCAGGGTCTGTGGCGATCACCATGTTGGACTGGTAGTCGGCGAGCGTGGCGTAGGAAATCAGACCGCGTTCCTTGCCGATCTTGTCCATGACGCCGTCGCAGGCATCGATGCAGAGCGCACAGGTGATGCATTCGAGCTGCTGGCCGTCGCGGATGTCGATGCCCATCGGGCAGACAGCGACACAGGCGTTGCAGTCGACGCAATCGCCGACCGAAAGCCCCTCGGCTGCTGCCTTCTTGGCATGACGCGAACGCGGCTCGCCGCGCCAGTCATTGTAGGTGACGGTCAGTGAGTTCTCGTCGAGCATCGCCGCCTGGATGCGCGGCCATGGGCACATATAGGTGCAGACCTGCTCGCGCATGAGCCCGCCGAAGGCATAGGTCGTGGCGGTCAGGATGGCGACGGTGATGTAGGCGACCGGTTCAGCCTGGCCGGTGACGAATTGCCCGAGCAGGGTTGGGGCGTCGGCGAAATAGAAAATCCAGGCGCCGCCGGTCGCCACCGCGATGACGAGCCAGATGGCGTGCTTGGCTGTGCGTTTCCACAGCTTGGCAAACGACCATGGCGCGCTGTCGAGCTTGATGCGAGCGTTGCGGTCGCCCTCGATGCCGCGCTCGACGACCAGGAACAGGTCGACCCAGACGGTCTGGGGGCAGGTGTATCCGCACCAGGCGCGGCCGACGGTGGAAGTGACGAGGAACAGCCCGATGCCGGCCATGACCAGCAGGCCGGCGACATAGAAGAATTCCTGCGGCCAGATCTCGATGGCGAAGAAGTAGAAGCGGCGGTTGGCGATGTCGAGCAGCACGGCCTGGTCAGGCGCGTAGGGGCCGCGGTCCCAGCGTAACCATGGCGTCAAATAATAGATGCCAAGGGTGACCAGCATGACCAGCCACTTGAACTGGCGGAACCGGCCCGATGCCCGCTTGGGAAACACCTTCTGGCGTGCGGTGTACAGCGGTTGGCGGGATTTGGCGGAGTTGACCGCCGTGACCTCGAGCCTCTCCACCTGCCTCTCGTCGAGCATTCTCGTCTCCTGCTGGACACCAGGCCGTCGGTTCGGCAGCGTCTCATCCCGCTTTTGCCGCAGGCGTGGCCGGCGAGCCTTGATTCAGGTCAAGCCGAGGGCACAAAAGAGGCCCGGCATTGCTGCCGGACCTCTCCCGCCTTCATTCACCACCCTGCGACGATGGAGGGTTATTCGCCGCCGCCGAGCGAGTGTACGAAGATCGCAAGTTCCTTGACGTTGACGTCGCCGAGCCGGGCGCCCCAGGCCGGCATCACGCCATGCTTGGGATGGCGCACCTGGCTGGCAATTGCAGCCTGGCCGGAGGCGTAAAGCGCTATGGCGTCGGACAGGTCGGGCGCGCCCAGCTCCTTGTTGCCCTTGGCGTCGTCACCGTGGCAGGCGGCACAATTGTCGGCAAAGACCTTGGCGCCGGCCGCTACCAGTTCGGGCGTGTCGGCCGTACCCGACAGGCTCGCAACATAGGCGGCGACCTCGTTGACCTGGTTCGGCTGGAGAATGTCGGCGAAAGCCGGCATTTCGGACACATGGGTGTCTTCGTCGCCGGCGAAGCGGACACCATGCGCAATGGTCTTGTAGATCTGGTCGATGCTGCCGCCCCACAGCCACTCGTCGTCATTGAGGTTGGGGAAGCCGGGCGACCCTTGCGCACCGGAGGCGTGGCACTGGATGCAGTTGACCTTGAAAGCGGCCGATCCGGCGGCGGTGGCGAACTGGCGCAGCTTGTCGTCGGTCAGGATCTCGCCAACGCTCTTCGCCCTCACCGCCTCGACATAGGCGCTCTTGGCCTGTTCGGCTGCGGCGAGTTCGTTCGTGACGTCGGCACGGCTGGAATAGCCGAGTACGCCTGTCGTCGCGGAGCTGATCATCGGCCAGGCCGGGTAGGCGATGGTGTAGGCCATCGCCCAGACCACAGTGGCGTAGAAGGTCCACAGCCACCAGCGCGGCATCGGGTTGTTGAGCTCGGTGATGCCGTCCCATTCATGTCCGGTGGTCTCGACGCCGGACAGTTCGTCGATATGCTTTTCGCCCACAGATCAGTCCTCCTTGAGCGGGATTTGCGCGGCGCGCTCGGCGGCCTGCTTGCCGCCGGGGCGAAGGGCGAAGAGAATCGCGCCGATGAAGAAGACGGTCATCGCCAGCAGCCCCCAGCTGTCGGCGAAATGCCGCAACATCGTGTAATCCATGACAAATCTCCTAGCGGTAGCCGGTTGCCGGGTCGTAGGTCGAGAAGTCGACCAGGGTGCCGAGCATCTGCAGATAGGCGACCAGCGCATCCATCTCGGTCAGCGCCGCCGGATCGCCGTCGAAATCGCCGAGCTTGGCCTTAGGATAGCGCGCCAGTACCCCTGAGGTGTCGGCGTTCGGGTCGGCCTGCGACTTGATGTCGGCCTCGGCGCTGGCGATCATCTCGTCGCTATAGGGCACGCCGACGCGGCGGTTGGCGATCAGGTCGTAGCTGACGTTCTTCACCGCAAGCGGTGTTTCATTAAGGAAGGCGTAGCTCGGCATCACCGATTCCGGCACCACCGAGCGTGGCTCGACCAGATGCTGGACATGCCATTCGTTGGAGTAGCGGTTGCCGACACGGGCGAGGTCGGGGCCCGTGCGCTTCGATCCCCACTGGAAGGGATGGTCGTACATCGACTCCGCCGCCAGGCTGTAGTGGCCGTAGCGCTCGACCTCGTCGCGGAACGGACGGATCATCTGGCTGTGGCAGGTGTAGCAGCCCTCCCGGATGTAGATGTTGCGGCCGGCCAGCTCCAGCGGCGAATAGGGCCGCATGCCTTCGACCTTCTCGATCGTGTTCTCGAGATAGAACAGCGGCGTGATCTGGACGAGGCCGCCGATGCTGACGACCAGCAGCGTGCCGACCAGCAGCAGCGTCGCGTTCTTCTCGATTGTCTTGTGTTTGTCGAGCAGTGCCATGTCGGGCTCCTTACTGCGCAGGCTGGAGGGCGGGGGCCGCGGCGGGCATCGGCTCTTCCTGACGCTGGTGGCCGCGGATGGTCATGAAGACGTTCCAGGCCATGACCAGCGCGCCGGCGAGATACATCAGGCCGCCTATGGTGCGTACGACGTAGTAGGGCACCATGGCCGCGACGCTTTCGGCGAAGGAGTAGACCAGGAAGCCCTGCTCGTCGTACTCGCGCCACATCAGGCCCTGACTGATGCCGGCGACCCACATGACGGCGGCGTAGACGACGATGCCGAGCGTGGCGAGCCAGAAGTGCCAGGTGACCATGCGCATCGAGTAAAGCCGCTCGCGGCCCCAAAGGCGCGGCACCAGGAAGTAGATGGCACTGAAGGTGATCATGCCGTTCCAGCCAAGCGCGCCGGAATGAACGTGGCCGATGGTCCACTCGGTATAGTGGCTGAGCGAGTTGACGGCCTTGATCGACATCATGGGACCTTCGAAGGTCGACATGCCGTAGAAGGCAATGGCAACCACCATCATGCGCACGATCGGATCGGTGCGAATCTTGTCCCAGGCGCCTGACAGCGTCATCAGGCCGTTGATCATGCCTCCCCAGGAAGGCATCCACAGCATGATCGAGAACACCATGCCCAGCGTCTGCGCCCAGTCGGGTAGAGCGGTGTAGTGCAAGTGGTGCGGGCCGGCCCAGATATAGAGAAAGATCAGCGACCAGAAGTGGATGATCGACAGCCGGTAGGAATAGACCGGGCGGCCCACCTGCTTGGGCACGAAGTAATACATCATGCCGAGGAAGCCGGCGGTGAGGAAGAAACCGACGGCGTTGTGGCCGTACCACCATTGCGTCAGCGCATCTTGTACGCCCGAAAACAGCGAATAGCTCTTCGAGCCGAGGAAGGATGCCGGCACCGCCAGGTTGTTGACCACGTGCAGCATGGCGATGGTGATGATGAAGGCGAGGTAGAACCAGTTGGCCACATAGATATGCGGCTCCTTGCGGTTCAGGATGGTGCCGAGGAAGACGGCGAGATAGGCGACCCAAACGATGGTCAGGAAGATGTCGACATACCATTCGGGCTCGGCATATTCGCGGCTCTGGGTGATGCCGAGCAGATAGCCGGTCGCCGCCATGACGATGAACAACTGATAGCCCCAGAACACGTACCAGGCGAGGTTGCCGCCGAAGAGCCGCGCCCGCGAGGTGCGCTGGACGACGTAGAACGAGGTCGCGATCAGCGCGTTGCCGCCGAAGGCGAAGACCACTGCCGAGGTGTGCAGCGGGCGCAGGCGGCCGAAGTTCAGCCAAGGCTCGATGTTGAGATCGGGGAATGCCAGCTGGGCCGCCACGACGACGCCGACCAGAAAGCCGGTGACGCCCCAGAATACGGTGGCGATAACGCCGTAGCGTATCGGCCCGTCCATGTAGGGCGAGCTGTCCTTGGGTAAGACAGCGGCCGGTGCGTAGTTGCCGGTGCGCAGCAGGACGGCGGCGCCGCCCGCAAGGGCGAAGAACAGCACCCACATATGAGCGCCGAACTGGCTGTCCTGCGCGAAGGCGGCGCCCAGCAAGGCGGCGAAAGCCGCCAGTGCCAGCAGGACGATTTCGTTTCCGTGTTTCATGAGCGATCCCCGACGATGGTCGCGCGCCGACGGTTTCTGCCGACGCCAGACCGGACACATCCATGACATTGGCGGCTCGTGCCTTGATCTGGATCAAGGTCAAGCCGGCCGTGTCAGACCAGCCTTGGCCTCAAAAGGGGAACCTCTGGGTAATGATCGCGCTCAACGACAGGCAAGCCGGATCGCAGGATGGCGCTGAGCGCGAGGCGGTCGAGGTGATGCGGCGCGCCCATATTGCCGAACTTGCGCTGTGCGACCGGCTCGAGGAGATTGCCGATTCACTGCCCAACGGGCTCGACCGGCGCAAATGCATCCTGGCGGCGCGGGCGCTTGGGCCGACAATGGCAAAAATCCACCGCTTCGAGGAGCAGCGGATCTTTCCGTACTTTTGCCAGCGTCTGGGCCACAGCGTCGAGTCGGGAAAGACCATCGAACGGCTTAGGAACGAACATCTCGAGGATGAGGGCTACGCCGCCGAGTTGCGCGACGCCTTGCGCTTTGCCGCGCGGCAGGGCGAGGCCGACAGTCCGGAAACCCTGGGATTCATGTTGCGCGGCTATTTCGGCGCGGTGCGCCGGCACGTCGCCTTCGAGCGCGACCATGTCATGGCACTTCTGGCGCCCGCGGGTTGACGACCTGCTCAGATATTGGCGCGTCGCTCCAGCCTGTCCAGGTCGAAGACCGTGATATGGCGGTTGTTTTCGACCGTGATCAGACCGTCCTTGCGCAGCTTGGTCAGCTGGCGGCTGACGGTTTCGATGGTCAGGCCAAGGAAATCGGCGATGTCGGCGCGGGTCAGCGGCAGGTCGAAGCTGATTTCGCCGGCGCTCTCGGCCTCTGGGTCGCCATGCCTGGCGATGAGGTGAAGGAACGAGGCGACACGCTCGGCAGCGGTCTTGCGCCCCAGCGTCAGCATCCAGTCGCGCGCCTCGTCGAGTTCGTCGAGTGCCTGAAGATGCAGCCTGTGGCCGAGTTCCGGCGCCTGGTCGATCATGCGGTCGAGTGAGGTCTTGGGGAAGGCGCAGACGCGAACGGGGGTGGCGGCTTCCGCAGTGATCGAGCTCTCCTGCTTGAACGGCCGCCCGATGAAATCGGGCGCGAACTGCAGGCCGACGATCTGCTGGCGGCCGTCCGGCAATGTCTTGACCAGCTTGACCACGCCGGCCAGCACGTTGGCGTAGCTGTCGATCGTGTCCGAGTCCGACACCAGTACGGTGCCCGGCTCGACCTTACGTTTGGTGGTGTGGCGGCTGAGCTCGACAAGCTGTTCCGGCGTCAGCGCACCGCACACGCCGCGATGCCGCGCCTCGCAGGAGCGGCACAACGCCGGTATTTCAGAATTGTGAATGTCCTGGCGAATGGCCATTTCTTCGTCCAGCACCCCGATTTGCCCAATCTAGCCACCGCGGCTGCCAAAAGGAACCGTGTCATTGTGTCCATCGCCGGGCGTTGCTGATCCAGGTCTTCGCTTGATCCAGGTCTTCGGTTGATCCAGGTCAAGGCGATGCCGGTGTCTCCGCAGCATGCTTCGGCTGTTGATGGAGACGATCATGGACAGGACCCTCGTCGCGAAATACGCAGCGCCGGTGCCGCGATACACCAGCTATCCGACCGCGCCGCATTTCAACGCGGCGGTGTCGTCAACGACCTATGGCGGCTGGTTGCGCGCGCTGCCAAAGGGGGCGAACGCATCGCTCTATATCCACATCCCCTATTGCGACCGTCTGTGCTGGTTCTGTGCCTGCCATACCAGGCAGACGCGGCGCTACGACCCTGTCGAGCGATATCTGAAGGCGCTGGAGCGCGAGATCGACACGGTGGCTGCTCTGTGCGGAAGCCGGCTAAATATCCGAAGTTTGCATCTCGGCGGCGGCTCGCCGACGATGCTGACGCCGAAGGACATGATGGCGCTCGGAGGCCGGCTGCGCGCCAAGTTCGCCTTCGCCGGCGATGCCGAGATTAGCGTCGAGATCGATCCCAACGACATGGACGAGGCACGTTTCGATGCGCTGGCCGCGATCGGCCTGACGCGGGCAAGCCTGGGCGTACAGGATTTCGACGAGCGGGTTCAAAAGACCATCAACCGTGAGCAGAGCTTCGAACAGACCAAGGCTGTGGTCGACGCCGTCCGGGCGCGGGGCGTGCGTTCGGTCAATCTCGACATGCTCTACGGCCTGCCGCACCAGACGCTCGACAGCATCGCTGCGACAACGGAAAAGCTGCTGTCCCTGCGACCCGACCGCATCGCCCTGTTCGGCTACGCCCATGTACCGTGGCTGAAGAAGCATCAGACGATGATAGACGATACGCTGCTGCCCGACACCGCGGCCCGGTTGGAGCAGTCGGAGCTGGCTATGCGGCTGATCCTGGCAGCCGGCTATGAAGCCGTCGGCATGGATCATTTCGCCTTGCCTGAGGACAGCCTGGCCGTGGCCGCCCGCGTGGGCACGCTGCGGCGCAATTTCCAGGGCTACACCACCGACCAGGCCGACGCGCTGATCGGCCTCGGTGCCTCGTCGATCGGGCTTCTGCCGCATGGCTATGTCCAGAACATGCCGGCAACGGGCGAATATGAACGCCGCGTCCTGGCTGGCGGCCTGGCCACGGTGCGCGGTTTCGCATTGTCGAATGCCGACCGTATGCGCGCCTGGGTGATCGAGCGGCTGATGTGTGATTTTTCCTTCTCGCGTTGCGAACTGCTCAACCGTTTCGGTGCCGGCGCCCGCAGCCTGATCGCCGAGGCCGAACTGCTTGCCGCCAATGATCGGGACGGGGTCTTCGTGCGTGCCGGCAACCGCTTTGTCGTCACCGAACGCGGCAAGCCGTTCGTTCGATCGATCGCGGCTGCCTTCGACGCCTATCTCGGCCAGGGCACCGCGCGCCATTCCGTAGCCGTCTGAACTTCTACGCGCTGTCAAATTCCTGTATCAAGCGCGTGCGAAGCGCACGGCGCGAACGGGATCTGGCTTCATGAATCTGACGGTATTTGGGATTGGCTATGTCGGTCTTGTTCAGGCTGCTGTTTTGGCCGAGGTCGGGCATGACGTCGTCTGTGTGGATGTCGATGCAGCCAAGGTCGAACGGCTGAACCAAGGGTTCATCCCGATCTTCGAGCCGGGGCTGGAGGCCCTGGTGCGTGAGAACCATTCCGCCGGTCGCATCGTGTTCACGACGGACGCTTCGATGGCCGTGCGCCATGGCGAGATCCAGATGATTGCCGTCGGCACGCCGCAGGGCGAGGATGGCTCGGCCGACCTCAAATATGTGCTGTCGGTGGCCGATGCCATCGGCCGCGAGATGGCGGCTGCGAAGATCGTGGTAACCAAGTCGACAGTGCCGGTGGGGACCGCCGACAAGGTGCGCGAGGCGATCGCGGCTGCCCTGAAGCAGAGAGGCCGCGAGGAGCTTGGCTTCGACGTCGTCTCCAATCCGGAGTTCCTGAAAGAGGGCTCGGCGGTCGCCGACTGCATGAAGCCCGACCGCATCATCATCGGCACCGACAGCGAGGCTGCCGAGGCGGTGATGCGCGAGCTCTATGCGCCGTTCAACCGTAACCACGAGAAGATGATCGTGATGGACGTGCGCTCGGCCGAGTTCACGAAATACGCCGCCAACTGCATGCTGGCGACCAAGATCAGCTTCATGAACGAGATGGCGAACCTGGCCGAACTGCTCGGCGCCGACATCGAGGAGGTGCGCAAGGGCATCGGCTCGGACCCGCGCATCGGTTACCACTTCATCTATCCGGGGCTCGGCTATGGCGGCTCGTGTTTCCCCAAGGATGTGCGGGCACTGATCCGCACCGCCGGCGATGTCGGTTTCGAGCCGGTGCTGCTGCACTCGGTCGAGGCGCGCAACAATGCGCAGAAGGCGGTGCTGTTCGACAAGCTGAAGGCACATTTCGACGGTGACCTCACCGGCAAGACCTTTGCGCTGTGGGGGCTGGCCTTCAAGCCCAACACCGACGACATGCGTGAGGCACCAAGCCGCGTGCTGATGGAGGCGCTGTGGGCTTCGGGCGCCAAGGTGCAGGCCTACGACCCCGAGGCGATGAACGAGGCGCAGCAGATCTATGGCCAGCGCGACGACCTCACCCTCTGCGGCACCAAGGAGGCGGCACTGCGCGGCGCCGATGCACTCTTGATCGCCACCGAGTGGAAGAACTTCCGGGCGCCGTCCTTCGAGCTGATCCGCGACCAGCTCAAGGCCGCCGTCATCTTCGACGGACGCAACCTCTATGACCCGGCAGTCGTCGCCCGCCACGGCATCAAATACGTCTCCATCGGGCGAAAGACGGCTTAAGAAACAAAAAGGCCCGCGCTAGCGGGCCTTTTCGTCTGGTGCGGCGCCTACTGGTTGCGGCGCTTGCCTTCCATCAGGTCGAGCACTGCGCGCGCGGCATCAAGCACATTGGTACCGGGGCCGAAGACCGCCGATACGCCATGGTCGAGCAGGAACTGGTAATCCTGCCGCGGGATGACGCCGCCGACCACCACGATGATGTCCTCGGCGCCCTTGGCCTTCAATGCCGCAACAAGCTGCGGGGCAAGCGTCTTGTGGCCCGCCGCCAACGACGACATGCCGACGACGTGAACCCTGGAGGCGATCGCCGTGTCGGCGGCCTCGCCGGGGGTCTGGAACAGCGGTCCGGCAATGACTTCGAAGCCGATGTCGCCAAAGGCCGAGGCGATGATCTTGGCGCCGCGATCATGGCCGTCCTGGCCGAGCTTGGCCACCATGACACGCGGTTTCTCGCCAAGTGAGCCGGCAAACTGCTTGAGCCGCGACACCAACGTCTGGAATTCCGGCTCGTCGTCATAGGCCTTGCCGTAGACGTTTTCGACCACTTCGGGCACCGCCGCATGGTCGCCAAAGGCCCGGCGCAGGGCATCCGAGATTTCGCCGACCGTGGCGCGCGCCCGCGACGCGTCGACGGCCGCAGCAAGGATGTTGCCTTTACCTGAGCGGGCGACCTGTTCCAGCGCAACGAGCGTCTCGGCGACGCGATTTGGGTCGCGCTGGCGGCGGGTGCGCTCGATACGAGCGATCTGCGACAGGCGCACGGCGGAATTGTCGATCTCAAGGATATCGAGATGATCTTCCTGCTCGAGGCGGTACTTGTTGACACCAACGATGACCTCGTCGCCTTTATCGACGGCAGCCTGGCGCCGGGTCGCCGCCTCCTCGATCATACGCTTGGGCAATCCGCTCGCCACAGCCCTGGTCATGCCGCCCATCGCCTCGACCTCCTCGATCAGCGTCCAGGCCTTCTCGGCGAGGTCGTTGGTCAAGGCTTCGACATAATAGGAGCCGGCGAGCGGGTCGACGACCTTGGTCACGCCGGTCTCATGCTGCAGGATCAACTGGGTGTTACGAGCGATACGTGCGGAAAACTCGGTCGGAAGCGCAATCGCCTCGTCGAAGGAGTTGGTGTGCAGCGATTGCGTGCCGCCCAGTGCTGCCGACATCGCCTCGAAGGCGGTGCGGACGATGTTGTTGTAGGGATCCTGCTCCTGCAGCGACACGCCCGAGGTCTGGCAGTGGGTCCGCAGCATCAGCGACGACGACTTCTTCGGCTCGAATTCGGTCATGATGCGTGACCAGAGCAGGCGCGCCGCGCGCAGCTTGGCGGCCTCCATGAAGAAGTTCATGCCGATGGCGAAGAAGAACGACAGCCGGCCGGCGAAGTCATCGACATTCAGCCCCTTCTTCAGTGCCGCGCGGACATATTCGCGCCCGTCGGCAAGTGTGAAGGCGAGTTCCTGCACAAGCGTCGAGCCGGCCTCCTGCATGTGGTAGCCGGAGATCGAGATCGAATTGAACTTCGGCATTTCCTTTGCCGTGTATTCGATGATGTCGGCGACGATGCGCATCGAGGGTTCGGGCGGGTAGATGTAGGTGTTGCGGACCATGAACTCCTTGAGGATGTCGTTCTGGATGGTCCCGGATAGCTTGTCGCGCGACACGCCTTGTTCTTCACCGGCAACGATGAAGTTGGCGAGGATCGGGATGACCGCACCGTTCATCGTCATGGACACCGAGATCAGCTCGAGCGGGATGCCGTCGAACAGAATCTTCATGTCCTCGACGGAATCGATCGCCACGCCGGCCTTGCCGACGTCGCCTTCGACGCGCGGATGGTCAGAGTCATAGCCGCGATGGGTGGCGAGGTCGAAGGCGACTGAAACGCCCTGTTGGCCGGCGGCGAGCGCCTTGCGGTAAAAGTTGTTGGATGCCTCCGCAGTCGAGAAGCCGGCATATTGCCGGATGGTCCAGGGTCGGCCGGTGTACATGGTGGCACGGGGGCCGCGCAGGAAGGGCTGGAAGCCCGGCAACGTGCCGAGATGGCCGACGCCCTCGAGATCGTCAGCCGTGTAGAGCGGCTTGACGTCGATGCCTTCGGGTGTGTTCCAGGTCAGCGTGTCGGGCGACGCCTTGATTTCGCGCTCGGCGAGTTTCTTCCAGGAATCGATTGTTGGTTTGTCGGTCATTGGGGCCTCCTCAGGCACGGGCGCTCATCCTTCCCTTTGTGAGGAGATTCGGACCGCAGGTCCGGGGTGGGGGTAAGATGTGCGAATCTAGCGGGTCTGGCGACCGGTGGGATTCTTGGACCCCCATCCCGCTCCGCTTCGCGGAGCGACCCTCCCCACAAGGGGGAGGGTAAAGAAGCGCCAGGCGCCATCACTCGAACTCCATGATCAACTCGTCGACGGCGAGGCTTTCGCCTGCGGTCGCGGCCACGCGCTTGACCGTGCCCTTGCGCTCGGCGCGAAGCACGTTTTCCATCTTCATCGCCTCGACGGTTGCCAGCGACTGGCCGGCTTCGATCGTGTCGCCTGCCTTGACCAGGATCGACGTCACCACGCCCGGCATCGGGCAGAGCAGCATCTTCGAGGTATCCGGCGGCAGCTTGACCGGCATCAACCTGGCCAGTTCGGCGACGCGCGGGCTGCGGACGTGGGCAACCACATCCATGCCGCGCCAGCGCAGGCGCCAGCCGGTGCCCGAGCGCGACACCTTGACGCCGATGGACGTGCCATCGACCGCGAAGTTGGCGTGCGGGTGGCCGGGCAGCCAGTCGCTCGATACCGCAAGGGCCGCGCCATCATCGAATTCGACCACGGTCCCGTCGGCTCCGTCCCTGACATGGAGCGGCAGGGTGAAACCCCCAAGGGTCACAACCCAGTCGGCGCCGACGGGGCGTTGATGGTTGGCGAGCGAGCCCGAGATCTGGGTGCCGCGGCGCTGGGTGAACTGGTTGATGAGCGCGGCCACCGCGGCGAGCTTTTGGGCGTCGGCCTCGGAAGGCGCCACCCCGGCAAAGCCGTCGGGGAATTCCTCGGCGATGTAGGCAGTGGTGAGCGCGCCTGAGCGGAACCGCGCCTGGTCCATGACCGCAGACAGGAACGGCAAATTGTGGCCGATGCCCTCGACCTCGAAATCGTCGAGCGCCCGGCCCATCGCCTCGACAGCCGTCAGGCGATCAGGAGCCCATGTGCAGAGCTTGGCGATCATCGGGTCGTAGTACATCGAGATCTCGCCGCCCTCGAAGACGCCGGTGTCGTTGCGGACGATGGTGCCGTCGTCGCGTTTGCCCTCGACCGGCGGCCGGTAGCGGGTAAGCCGGCCGATCGACGGCAGGAAGTTGCGATAAGGATCCTCCGCATAGAGGCGGCTCTCGATGGCCCAGCCATTGAGCTTCACCTCGGCCTGCGTGAAACGCAGCTTTTCGCCTGCGGCGACGCGGATCATCTCTTCGACGAGATCGATGCCGGTGATCAGTTCCGTCACCGGGTGCTCGACCTGCAAGCGGGTGTTCATCTCGAGGAAGTAGAAGTTCCTGTTGCCGTCGACGATGAACTCGACCGTGCCGGCCGAGAAGTAACCGACGGCCGTGCCCAGGGCGACAGCCTGTTCGCCCATTGCCTTGCGGGTTTCAGCGTCGAGGAAGGGCGACGGCGCCTCCTCGATGACCTTCTGATTGCGGCGCTGGATGGAACATTCGCGTTCGCCGAGATAGACAAGGTTGCCGTGCTGGTCGCCCAGCACCTGGATTTCGATGTGGCGCGGCTGGGTGACGAACTTCTCGATGAAGATGCGATCGTCGCCGAAGGACGATTTCGCCTCGTTTTTGGACGACTGGAAGCCCTCGCGCGCCTCGGTGTCGTTCCAGGCAATACGCATGCCCTTGCCGCCGCCGCCGGCGGAGGCCTTGATCATGACGGGATAACCGATCGAGTTGGCGATCTTGACCGCCTCGTCGGCGTCCTCGATCAGCCCCATATGGCCGGGCACGGTGTTGACGCCGGCGGAGGCCGCAATCTTCTTGGAGGTGATCTTGTCGCCCATCGCCTCGATGGCGACAGGCGGCGGGCCGATGAAGGCGACACCCTCGCCCTTCAGCGCCTCGGCGAAGTTGGGGTTTTCCGACAGGAAGCCATAGCCGGGATGTACCGCGTCGGCGCCGGTCTGTCGGATCGCGTCGATGATCTTCTGGATGACGATGTAGGACTGGTTCGAAGGTGCGGGTCCGATATGGACGGCCTCGTCGGCCATCTTCACGTGCAGCGCCTCACGATCGGCGTCGGAATAGACCGCGACCGTTGCGATACCCAGTTTCTGGGCCGTCTTGATGACCCGGCAGGCGATCTCGCCACGATTGGCGATGAGGATTTTCTTGAACATTTTTGTCCTGCTCACAGCGGTATCGTGTCGTGCTTCTTCCACGGCGCATCGAGCTTCTTGCCGCGCAGGGCGGCGAAGGCGCGGGCGATGCGGCGGCGCGAGGAATGCGGCATGATGACCTCGTCGATGAAACCGCGCTCGGCCGCCTTGAATGGATTGGCGAAGTTGGTCTCGTACTCCTTGGTGCGCTCTGCGATCTTGCCGGCATCGCCCAGATCGGAGCGATAAAGGATCTCGGTGGCACCCTTGGCGCCCATCACGGCGATCTCGGCCGTCGGCCAGGCATAGTTGATGTCGGCGCCGATATGCTTGGAGGCCATGACGTCATAAGCGCCGCCATAGGCTTTTCGGGTGATCAGCGTCACCATCGGCACGGTGGCCTGGCTGTAGGCGAAGAGCAGCTTGGCGCCATGCTTGATGACGCCGCCATATTCCTGCGCCGTACCAGGCAGGAAGCCCGGAACGTCGACCAAAGTCAGGATCGGGATCGAGAACGCATCGCAGAAGCGCACGAAACGTGCTGCCTTGCGCGAACTGTCGATGTCGAGGCAGCCGGCCAGCACCATCGGCTGGTTGGCGACGACGCCGACGCTCTGCCCTTCGATGCGCATGAAGCCGGTGATGATGTTCCTGGCGAAGGCTTCCTGAATCTCGAAGAAATCGCCCTCGTCGGCGATCGCAAGGATCAGCTCCTTCATGTCGTAAGGCTTGGCCGCGCTGTCGGGGATAAGCGTGTCGAGCCGCATCTCCACCCGGCTCGGATCGTCATGGAAAGGCCGAACCGGCGGCTTTTCGCGGTTGTTGAGCGGCAGGAAGTCGAACAGCAGTCGCACCTGCTCCAGCGCCTCGATGTCGTTTTCATAGGCACCGTCGGCGACGGAGGACTTCGAAGTGTGGGTGCGCGCGCCGCCGAGTTCCTCGGCGGTGACGATCTCGTTGGTGACCGTTTTCACCACGTCCGGCCCGGTGACGAACATGTAGGAACTGTCGCGCACCATGAAGATGAAGTCGGTCATGGCAGGCGAATAGACCGCGCCGCCGGCGCACGGGCCCATGATGACCGAGATCTGCGGCACGACGCCGGAGGCATCGACATTGCGTTTGAACACGTCGGCGTAGCCGGCGAGAGAAGCGACGCCTTCCTGGATGCGGGCGCCGCCTGAGTCGTTCAGGCCAATGACCGGCGCACCGTTGCGCATCGCCATGTCCATGATCTTGCAGATCTTCTGGGCATGCGTCTCGGAAAGCGAGCCGCCGAGCACGGTGAAGTCCTGAGAGAAGACATAGACGAGGCGGCCGTTGATGGTGCCCCATCCGGTGACGACGCCGTCGCCCGCCACCTTCTGCTCGGCCATGCCGAAGTCGGTGGTGCGATGAGTGACATACATGTCGAACTCTTCGAAGGAGCCTTCGTCGAGCAGGACATCGATGCGTTCGCGCGCCGTCAGCTTGCCCTTGGCATGCTGGGCATCGATGCGCTTCTGGCCACCGCCGAGGCGGGCCTCGGCGCGGCGGTCTTCCAGTTGTTCGAGTACGGCGCGCATCAGTTCATGCCCTTGTGAGAAAGCCATTTCCAGGCCGCGGGAAAGGCGAGCGCTGCAAGCACGGCCTTCATGATGTCGCTGGGGATGAAGGGATAAAGTCCCAAGGCCAGCACAGGCTTGTCCCATCCGACGACGCTGCCGAGCCAGAGCAGCCCGGGCAGGTAAATGACAGCGCCGGCAAGCAGTGCCGCAAGCATGGCGGTGACCACGTTGCGGTCCCAGCCGCGCTCGGCCAGCCAGCCGGCCAGCAGCGCGGCAGGCAGGTAGCCGGCGAGATAACCGCCGGTCGGGCCCATCATGTAGGCGAGGCCGATGCCCTTTTCGGGCGTGCCGGCGAAGACGGGAAGGCCAAGCGCGCCTTGCGTGAGATAGAGAGCAACGGCGGCAGCGCCACGTATCGGACCGAGCGCCAGGCCGAGACCAATGACGACAAGCGTCTGCACGGTCATCGGCACGGGATAGAACGGCATCTGGATCTTGGCGGAGGCGGTCAGAAGCAGAGATCCTGCGACGATGGCCGCGATATCCAAAGTGCTGAGCCGGCTGGTGCGTCCGTCGGCGACGGCTTGGTAGAGCGTCATGGGCTTCTCCCGCGCTACGAGGTTGAAAAACAATGGCCTCTCGCAGCGTCAGCGGCAAGCAGCGAAGTTGGCTGAATAGCCCTATGGCGCGCGCAGGAAAACAGTTGAAAGTGTGCAAAAGCGTAATATACAAATTCGAGAAATGTAAATTGCGAATTTGCAAACATGGCCACCCGCAAACTCTATATCGGTCGCAAGGTGCGCGAACTGCGCGAGGCCAACAAGGCGACGCAGGCGAGCTTCGCCGAGCGCATCGGCATCTCGACCAGCTATCTCAACCAGATCGAGAACAACCAGCGCCCGGTTTCCGCTTCGGTGCTGCTCGCGCTCGCCGAAAAATTCCAGATCGATATCTCGGAGATCTCGCAGGGCGACAATGACCGGCTGCTGTCGGCGCTGACGGAGGCGCTGTCCGATCCGATCTTCGAGAACTATGCGCCCAACCTGCAAGAACTGAAACTGGTGACGCAGAATGCGCCGGGGTTTGCCCGGGCGCTGATCTCGGCGCACCAGGCCTATCGGCGCAACTCGGAGCAGCTGGCGAGCCTTGACGACACGCTCGGGCGTGGCACATCGGCCTCCGAGCCGACCCCCTATGAGGAAGTGCGTGACTTCTTCCATTTCGTAGACAACTACATCCACGCGCTCGACGTGGCGGCAGAGCGACTGGCCGGGGAGCTCGGCATCGGCGAGCGCGACACTTATGCGGCGCTGGCCGCGCATCTGGACAGCCGGCACGGCGTCCGCATCGCCCGTGGCGATGCCGATGACGATGCGCTGAGGCGCTTCGACGCCAAGTCGGGAGTGCTGTTCCTCAACCCCTACTCGCCGCTGGCCACTCGCAGCTTCCAGATCGCCTTCCAGGTCGCCGAGATGGAGATGGAGGCCGAAGTGGCACAGATCGCGCGTTCGGCCGAATTCCGGACCAGCGAGGCGCAGGAAATCTGCAAGATGGGGTTGTGCAACTATTTCGCCGGCGCGCTGACCCTCCCCTACCAGGCCTTCATGCGCGCGGCGGCGGAGCTGCGCCACGACCTCGAGCTGATGGCGGCGCACTTCGGCGCCTCGATCGAGCAGGTGGCGCACCGGCTCAGTACGCTGCAGCGGCCGGGGCACAAGGGCGTGCCGATCTTCTTTGCCCGCATCGACCGCGCCGGCAACATCACCAAGCGCCATAGTGCCGCCAAGCTGCAGTTCGCTCGTTTCGGTGCGGCCTGTCCGCTGTGGAACGTGCACCAGGCCTTCGAGACGCCGGGCCGGATCATCCGCCAGTTGGCCGAAACGCCGGATGGCGCCCGATATCTCTGCATCGCCACGGAGATCTCCAAGGGCGGCGGCGGCTTCAACGCGCCGCACCGGCGTTATGCCATCGCGCTCGGCTGCGAGGTCACTTACGCGCAGGATTTTGTCTATGCCGACGGGTTGGAGCTGGGTAGCAGGACCGCCTTCGACCCGATCGGCATCTCATGCCGCATCTGCGAGCGGACCAACTGCCTGCAGCGCGCGGTGCCGCCGCTTAAGCGCCGGCTGGTGATCGACAAGGATGTCCGTCATCCCCTTCCCTATCGGATCGGCTGAGGAATCAGCTGTCCTTGCGGGCCAGCAGGCCGCCAACGGCAAGCGTCAGCCAGCCCAGGATCATGCCGGTGCCGCCCAAGGGGGCGGCGAATGGAAACAGGCGCTGGCCGAGATAGTCGCGTGCCAGGAGGTCACCTGAGAACAGCAACACTGAAAGGAGCAGGACGGCTGCTCCGATGTGCAGGATGCGGGCTGCGACCAGCGACAGGGCGATAAGGACAGGCGCATGAAACAGCAGAAAATTGGCCGCAGTGGCGACATTTGTGCTGCCGCCATGGCTGGCCGCCGCCGACAGCGCCACGCCAGCTGCGCCGCAAAGTGCCGCGGCGACAAACAGAAACCGGTCGAATTTCATTGATTTGCTCCTGAGGGCGCTTTCCCTGAAAGATACGCGGAAGCCGGGAAGATGCGCGCCAAAATTCCATCCGTTTGCAGCGCCGATTGCCGCAGCCCTGCCGCTTTTCTGTGGAGCTTGAGACGGCGCGGGAAAATGGTCGTTTGGCGTTCCGCCCGGCAGTCACTATGTTCGCGCACCCGTTCAACAGGCACCAGGATTCCATGGCTGGCGACATCAGGAAAATCGCTGCGATCATTGCAGCCGAGATCAATGCAAAGGCCGAGCAGGTCATAGCTGCCGTCGGGTTGCTCGACGAGGGCGCGACCGTTCCCTTCGTCGCCCGCTACCGCAAGGAAGTCACCGGCGGCCTTGACGACACCCAACTTCGCGATCTCTCCGAGCGCCTTGCCTATCTGCGTGAACTCGAGGCGCGCCGCACAGCTATCGTCGAATCCATTACCGGCCAGGGCAAGATGACCGACGAGCTGGCGATCCGCATCGCTACGGTCACCACCAAGGCCGAGTTGGAAGACATCTATCTGCCTTACAAGCCAAAGCGCCGCACCAAGGCGGAAATCGCCAGGGAGCGCGGGCTTGGACCGCTGGCGGAAGCCATCCTCGCCGACCGTTCGAAAGTGCCCGCCGAGCTGGCCGTGCCTTACGTCACCGGCGAAGTCACCGACGTGAAGGCGGCGCTCGAAGGCGCGCGCGACATCGTCGCCGAGGGCATTTCGGAAAACGCCGATCTCCTCGGCCGCCTGCGCACCCACATGAAGGAACGCGCCGTCATGCGTGCCCGCGTCGTCGACGGCAAGCAGGAGGCAGGCGCGAAGTTCTCCGACTATTTCGACCATTCCGAGCGCTGGGCCTCCGTGCCTAGTCACCGGGCGCTCGCCATGCTGCGCGGCCGCAACGAGGACGTGCTGTCGCTCGACCTCGAGATCGATGCCGACGACACCTCGCCGGTCAAGCCGGTCGAGCGGATGATCGCCGCCGCCTACCAGATTGGATCGACCCTGCCCGGCGACCAGTGGCTGATGCAGGTCGCCGGCTGGACCTGGCGGGTGAAGCTTTCGCTTTCGCTTTCGCTCGACCTGATGCGCGACCTGCGCGAGGCAGCAGAGGAAGAGGCGATCCGCGTCTTCTCGCGCAACCTCAAGGACCTGTTGCTCGCCGCACCTGCCGGCTCGCGCGCCACCATGGGCCTCGATCCGGGCATCCGCACCGGCGTCAAGGTTGCGGTCATCGACGCCACCGGCAAGGTGCTCGACACCACCACGGTCTATCCCTTCCCGCCCAAGAACGACGTGCGTGGCGCGCAGGCCGAACTTGCCCGGCTGATTATCCGCCACAAGGTCGAGCTGATCGCCATCGGCAATGGCACCGGCAGCCGCGAGACCGAGCGGCTCGTTGCCGACATGCTGATGGACATGCCGGCCCCCAAGCCGACAAAGGTCATCGTCAGCGAGGCAGGTGCGTCGGTCTATTCGGCGTCGGCCACGGCTGCCGCGGAGTTCCCGAATCTCGACGTGTCGCTGCGCGGGGCCGTGTCGATAGCGCGCCGCCTGCAGGATCCGCTCGCCGAGCTGGTCAAGATCGAGCCCAAGTCGATCGGCGTCGGCCAGTACCAGCACGACGTCGACCAGTATCGCCTCGGACGTTCGCTCGAAGCGGTGGTCGAGGATGCGGTGAACGCCGTCGGCGTGGACCTCAACACGGCCTCTGCCCCCCTTCTCGCTCGCGTCTCCGGTCTCGGGCCGTCGCTGGCTGAGTCGATCGTCGCCTATCGTGATGCCTCGGGCGCCTTCGCCACACGTCGCGACCTGTTGTCGGTACCCCGCCTCGGCCAGCGCGCCTTCGAACAGTGCGCCGGCTTCCTGCGCATCCGTGACGGCAAGGAGCCGCTCGACGCATCGTCGGTCCATCCCGAAGCCTATGGCGTGGCCAAGAAGATCGTGGCGTCCTGCGGCCGGGACTTGCGCCAGCTGATGGGGGATAGCGCAGCGCTGAAGGCGATTGATCCACGCGCCTTCGTCGACGAGCGTTTCGGCTTGCCGACGGTGCGCGACATCATCGCCGAGCTGGAAAAGCCGGGTCGCGACCCGCGTCCGGGTTTCAAGACGGCAACCTTCGCCGACGGCGTCGACGACATCAAGGATCTCAAGCCCGGCATGCTGCTCGAGGGTACCGTTACCAACGTCGCAGCCTTCGGCGCCTTCGTCGACATCGGCGTACACCAGGACGGCCTCGTCCATGTCTCGCAGCTGGCCGACAAGTTCGTGAAGGACCCACACGAGGTGGTGAAGGCCGGCGACGTGGTGAAAGTCCGCGTCGTCGAGGTCGATATTGCGCGCAAGCGCATCGGGCTTACCATGCGCAAGGATGGCGGCGAGCCAGCACCGCGCTCGGCCCCTCCCGCCAAGAGCCGCGACATGAAGTTCGCGTCATCGAAGCCGCAGCCAAACAAGGCGGACCAGCAAGGTGCGTTCGGCGCGGCCCTGCTCGAGGCGATGAAGCGCAAGTGAGCAAGCCTGGGCGATCACGCTGCTATCGCAGCGGCATGATCGCCCTTGCCCGCTTGCCCGTTCCTGCTTAGAAAGCCCGGGAAACGCGGCCCCAGCCGGCCGCTTGCAAAAGGTGCCGTGCTCAAATGTCCAAGTGGAAAGACGTCAAGAAGGTCGTGCTCGCCTATTCCGGCGGTCTCGACACCTCCATCATCCTGAAGTGGCTGCAGACCGAGCTCAATGCAGAGGTCGTCACCTTTACCGCTGATCTCGGCCAAGGCGAGGAACTCGAGCCGGCACGCAAGAAGGCGGAGATGCTTGGCATCAAGGAGATCTTCATCGAGGACGTGCGCGAGGAATTCGTCCGCGACTTCGTCTTCCCGATGTTCCGCGCCAATGCCGTCTATGAAGGCGTCTACCTGCTCGGCACCTCGATCGCCCGTCCGCTGATCTCCAAGCATCTCGTCGACATCGCCCGCAAGACCGGCGCCGACGCCATCGCCCACGGCGCCACCGGCAAGGGCAACGACCAGGTCCGTTTCGAACTGTCGGCCTATGCGCTGAACCCCGACATCAAGATCATCGCGCCGTGGCGCGACTGGTCGTTCAAGAGCCGCACCGACCTGCTCGACTTCGCCGAAAAGCATCAGATCCCGGTCGCCAAGGACAAGAAGGGCGAGGCCCCCTTCTCGGTCGACGCCAACCTGCTGCATTCGTCCTCCGAGGGCAAGGTGCTGGAAGACCCGGCCGTCGAGGCGCCCGAATACGTCCACATGCGCACCATTTCGCCCGAAGCGGCGCCTGACAAGGCGACGGTCATCAAGATCGGCTTCGAACAGGGTGATGCCGTCTCGATCAATGGCGAGCGGCTGTCGCCCGCGACCTTGCTGGCCAAGCTCAACGACTATGGCCGCGACAACGGCATCGGTCGCCTCGACCTTGTCGAGAACCGCTTCGTCGGCATGAAGAGCCGAGGCGTCTACGAGACCCCCGGCGGCACGATCCTGCTTTCGGCGCATCGCGCCATCGAGTCGATTACGCTCGACCGTGGTGCTGCGCACCTCAAGGACGAGCTGATGCCGCGCTATGCCGAGCTGATCTATTACGGCTTCTGGTTCTCGCCCGAACGCCAAATGCTGCAGGCGGCGATCGACCTCAGCCAGAAGGACGTCGAGGGCGAGGTCACCCTCAAGCTCTACAAGGGCAATGTCATGGTTATCGGCCGTGAGAGCGCGAAGTCACTGTATTCCGACAAGCTGGTTACCTTCGAGGACGACCAGGGCGCCTATGACCAGAAGGACGCCGCCGGCTTCATCAAGCTCAATGCCCTGCGTCTGCGCACGCTGGCTGCGCGCAATCGGTGATGACGAGCTTTTTCTTCTCCCTGTTCTACGGGGAGAAGATGCCGGCAGGCAGATGAGGGGCTGTGCAAGCCCCTCAGAAGTACGCGCTGCCCCCTCATCCGGCCCTTTGGGCCACCTTCTCCCCGCAAGCAGGGAGAAGGAAAGGCTCACGCCCCACCTTCGTAATGGTCCTCGAGATAGGTTCGCTTCGCAGCCTCATCGCGACTTGAAACCAGGTAGCGCCCGAACGCCAGCCGCTCGTGGTTCACCGCAGCCAGCTCCCAGACGCAGAAGGTCGCACGGTGCGGTCCGGGCAGCGCAAACGGTGAGAAATCGGCCGCCTCAGATGTCTTGGCGTAGACCGTCTCCCACATCTCATTGGCGTTGCGCCACGAACTCACCAGCAGGAAATGGAAATCGCCGCCGCAGCGGTGCAGTATGACGAAGCCGAGCTCACCCTTGAGATTGAGCCGGCCGGTCGCCGTCTCTGCCGCCAGGAAGCGCTGTGCCAGCGCGCTGGTTTCGCGTGTCACCGGCGTCGCCGCCTCGGCGATGTCGTACCATTTGAGCAGGCCGCCGCCAGCGGGCGCCGGCAGGCCTGGCGTCACCAACTTAGGGTAATGGGCATAGCCTTCGACATTGCCGAAGCGGGAGAGATCGGCGGGCAGGCCGCTCTGGCTGTTCATGACAAGATCCTCGTCCGCATTGAAAAAGCCCGGCGTCGCCACCGGGCTTTTGTCATTCTGCGTCCAAGGCGCTGGCATGGCCAGTGTGCCCGGAAAGTCTCCTGACAGGGTTGTGTCAGGTCAACGCGCGTTCAGTTGCCGTCGATTTCCGCGCCGATGATGGCGATCGCCTGCTGGTAGACGCTGGCTGCGTTCCAGCCCTGCAGCGCGCCGAAATTGGCCTGGCCGGGCTGATAGCCGCCGCCGGCGCTCCAGCCGTGGCCGCGCAGGAAGTTGGCGGTCGAGGCAAGCGCGTCGGCCTTGGAGCGGACCATGTCGATCTTGCCGTTGCCGTCGCCGTCGGCGCCGTATTTCAGTACGTTGACCGGCAGGAACTGCGTCTGGCCGATTTCGCCATGGGCAGCGCCGATAGCGTTGGGCGCCAGTGTGCCGTTCTGGACGAGCTTGAGCGCCGCGTAGAGCTGGTCGGTGAAATATTCCGAACGGCGGCAGTCATAGGCCAGGGTGGCGACGGCCGAAAGCGTGTGCTGGTTGCCCAGGAAGCCGCCGAAGCCGGTTTCCATGCCCCAGATCGCGATCAGCGGGCCGGCCGGAACGCCATAGCGGGCTTCGATGCTCTGGAACAGCGCCGCGTTCTGCTTCTTGATGGTCTTGCCCTTGGAGGCAATCGCCTTGCCGCCGCGCTTGGCCATGAACTGGTCGAGCGAGAGCTTGAAGCTCTTCTGGTTGCGATCGGCGTAAATGGTCTTGGTGGCGTAGGTCGTCTTGGCAAGGGCGCTGAGCGCGTTACCCTTGATGCCGTTCGCCGCCGCCTGGTCGGCAAAGGCTGCCTTCCATGCTTCGAAGCCACCCGCGTTGTTGCCGCACTCCGCCGCATATGCGCCGCCAGCCATAGCCGCCAGCATGGCGGAGGCTGCAGCAAAAGTCTTCACCTTGGCAAATAATGCCATGCCGTTCTCCTGATGCCTGAATCAATGCCCCTGGGAGGGATGTTGCCAGCCCCACGCTCTCTTGTCATCGTTAAGAAGGCGTTTACGTCCCCGTCTGCCTACAATGGCAGGTGGCAAAAAACTCGCATACGATCAAGCAATGAATATGGCGAGAGCGGGGAAAAACCATGGAAGATGTCGATGTTGTGATCGTCGGTGCCGGGTCCGCGGGCCTGTCGGCGGCAAAAGTGCTGCGCCGGGCAGGGCTTAGCTTCAAAGTGCTGGAAGCCATGGATCGCATAGGCGGACGCGCCTGGACCAGCAATAGACACTTCGGTGTGCCCTTCGACATCGGCTGCGCCTGGCTTCATGCTGCCGACCGCAACCCCTATTTCCCTGAAGCGCAGGCCTCCGGCTGGACGATGCATCATCACGACATGAACGTCGACCACCTCTATTATCGCAACCGCAAGGCGAGTGAAGCGGAGGAGGCGGCGGTCAAAGCGGCCGATGCCGCCATGACCGTTCTTCTCGAAGGCCACAACAACGCCGATGACCGGCTTGGCGCGCTGCTGGCCAAGGGACGCTCGTCGCGCGCGGCGGCCACCTTCTGCGGGCCGATGGATTTCGGCGCTGATGAAGACGAGATCTCGATTGCCGACTTCAGGAACGCCGCCGATCTCGATCCCAACTTTTTCACAAGGGAGGGTTTTGGCACGCTCGTTGCCCGTTTCGGCGCCGACGTGCCGGTCGAGCTTGCCACGCCGGTGCGCCGGATCGACTGGGATGGGGCTGGCGTCAGCTGCCACACCGATCGCGGTGTGCTGCGTGCCAACGCGGTGATCGTGACGGCCTCGCCGGCGGTGCTGGCCTTCGAGGAGATCGCCTTTTCGCCTGCGTTGCCGGAAAACTACGTGACGGCCCTTTTCGACCTGCCGATGGGCATGCTGACCAAGCTGCCGGTCGAAATCAGGGGCAGCCGGCTCGGGCTCAAGCCTTTCGACGACCTGCTCGTGGAACGCGCCGCGCGCCACGACATCTATTTTCTCAGCTTTCCCTTCGATCTCGACCTGATGGTCGGCTTCGTCGGCGGCGATTTCGCCTGGGAGCTGTCGGCCGCTGGCGAGGCGGCAGGCGTCGATTTCGCCACCGACAGGCTGTGCGAGATCTTCGGCAACGACACGCGCAAGCATGTCGGCCGCGCGATGATGACCAATTGGGGCGCCGAACGCTACGTCAGGGGTGCCTATGCCGCGGCCCGACCCGGCCGTTCCAAGGCGCGGTCGATACTGATGCAGCCGCTTCACGAGCGCATCTTCTTTGCCGGCGAGCATCTTGCCGGCCCGCTGATCCAGACCTGCGGCGGTGCCCGGCTATCAGGCGAAGCGGTAGCGCGAGATGTCGTTTCTCAGTTGGCGGTCCACTGACGACAGTCTTCGTAAGCGTCAGTCTGCGACAATTCGTGAGCGTTCCAGGCCATTTAATCAGGAACTGATAGCTGCCCGCACCGTTCTCGCCCCTTGAGGGACCAAGAAAACGGAGCGAAAAGATGAAAACCAAACTGTTGTTGCCCGCCGTCGCGGGCGCGCTTCTTGCCATGTCAGGCCCGTCCTTTGCCGACGTTGCCGTGCAGGCGGCGACAGATCTCAACGTCCGCGCCGGTCCGGGGCCACAATATCCGGTCATCGGGGTCATCGGCGCAGGACAGGCCACCACTCTGCGCGGCTGCCTCGAAAGCAGCAAATGGTGCAGCGTCGCCGATTCCGGCGGCGATGGCTGGGTCTATTCGGATTATCTCGTCGGCGATTTTGGCGGCCAGGAGATCGTGCTTTCGGCGCGCCCGGCCGATTCTGGCGTGGTGGTCGTTGATCCGCCGGCCGCCGGTGGTGCCGGTGACGTCGTCATCGACGGCACGACGGGCGCGATCGTCGCCGGCGAAGCCATGCCGGCCATCGAGCCGCCCGGCGCGGTGCGCACCTATGTGACCGATCACCGGATCGAGCCCGTGTATCTCGACGGCGAAGTCGTCGTCGGCGCGGGGCTGCCTGACACCGTAGAACTGACGGAAATCCCCGACTACGAGTATCGCTATGTCTATGTGAACGGCCAGCCGGTGTTGGTCGAACCGTCGACGCGGCGCGTGGTCTACGTGGTCCGTTAGCCCTAAATCCTCAAGGTCGGCCGCTGGGCAAGTCGCCTGGCGGCCGTAGCTAGAACCGTATTGCCGGCGCCTTGTCGGAAACATGTTCGGCCCGCTTCAACAACTGCTCGAACTCTGCCGCCGGCAGTGCCTTGGAGTAGAGATAGCCTTGGCCGACGCGGCAGCCCATGGCGTAAAGTGCCGCCTCCTGTGCCCGCGTCTCAATGCCCTCGGCGACGACCGACAGTCCCATGTCCCGAGCCATGCCGAGCACCGCGCGCACGATCGCGGCGTCCTGCGGGTCGCGCAGCATGTCGCGGATGAAACTGCGGTCGACCTTGAGCGCTGTAAGGGGAAAGCGCTTGATTGTGCTGAGGGCTGCGTGTCCAGTGCCGAAATCGTCGAAGGCGAGGCCGACGCCTGCCTTGCCGAGTTTGCGAAACGGCGCCAGCGTGCGCTCCTCATAGTCGAGTGCGATGGTTTCGGTGACTTCCAGTTCCAGCGCGTTGGCGGGCAGGCCATGACGCGACAGCGTAGACGTCACGGTTTCGGCGAGGGTGCCGGCATTGACCTGCACGGCAAACAGATTGACGGCCATGGTGATGGGGGCAAAGCCTGAAGCCCGCCACGCGGCCGACTGCCGGCACGCTTCATCGAGGATCCAGTTGCCCACCGTCAGCGCGCCGGAATGCGTTTCGAGCACGGCGAGGAAGTCGGCGGGTGCAAGCAGCCCGCGCGACGGATGCTTCCACCGCAGCAGCGCCTCGGCGCCCAGCACCTTGCCACTCTCCAGACAGACCTGCGGCTGGTATTGCAGGACGAATTCCCGAGCGCCGATGGCGCGTAGCAGTTCGTCCTGCAGCGCACGCCGGACCGCCACAGCATTGCGCATGCCCGGTTCGAATATACGATAGCTGCTGCCCTGCTGGCGTGCGCGGTAAAGCGCCAGGTCGGCGCTGGCCATCAGTTCCTCTGGGTCGCCACCATCGCGGGGTGCAACTGCGCCGCCGATGCTGACACCGAGCTTGAGCAAATGGTCGCCGATCTCGAAAGGCTGTTCGAAGGAATGCAGCAGGCTGTTTGCGGCAGCTGCAACCGTCGCAGGCTTGTCGATGCCGCGCAGCAGCACCGCAAATTCGTCGCTGCCGAGCCTGGCCACCATGGCATTGCCGTCAAGTGCTGCGGGCAGACGCACGGCCAGCGCCTGGAGCAGCGTGTCGCCGGTGGCGTGGCCGAGCGTGTCGTTGACCTTCTTGAAGCCGTCGAGGTCGACAAGCAGAAGCCCTGTCGCCTCGCCTTTCGAAAGTGCATCCTCGAGATGCATGTCGAATTGGAAGCGGTTGGGCAGGCCGGTCAGCGTGTCCTGATGCGCCAGCCGATGCAGCCGCATGTCGCGCTGCCTGCGTTCGGAGATGTCGCGGATGATGCCGCCCATGGAAACGCCGTTGGGGCCCTGCCAGACCGAAAGCGACAGTTCGATGGGAAACTCGCTGCCGTCGCGCCGCAATGCCGAGACTTCGACGGTCTTGCCGCTCAGCTTGGATGGGGTGCCCGAGGCGACGCGCGCGATGCCGGCATTATGGGCGCCGCGCAGCCTTGCGGGAATGATCAGGTCGAGGGTTTCGCCGACGAGCTCCGCCCTGTCGTAGCCGAACATGCGCTCGGCCGACTTGTTGACGAAGGAAATGTTGCGGCTGGCATCGATGACCACCAGCGCGAATTCGATATTCTCGGCAAAGCCGGCGAGCGGCGAGGCATCTGCGGTCGGGGTCATGAAATCACCACCGTCCATTACTTTATGCGGACCAACCCGGTGATCACACATGGTGGTAGAAGACTCTGAAATAGTACATGTATCCCCCCGGATGGCGCATATAACAGCAGGGAAGTATTAACAGCCACTGATTTTCGTGCCGGAATCTCCCGGCAATCGCCGTTCTCAGGCCTTTGCCTTGACTCGCCGGACTTTTTCCTGTCTACAGCCGACAAATTCCGCGACGAGTTCCACTCCGAGCGGCCGACCGGGACGCCCTTGCGGCTACAATACGATCCCGGAGGCCAACACCCGGCAGCGCAGTGCGCCCCCGGGTGCTTTTTGGTTTGGTTCAGGCGCGCAGAGGCATTACCTCTCGGTTCGACACCGGTTGGCTGAGAGAAGGGAAGTCGAATGTTTGAATCGCTGCAAGAGCGGCTTGGATCGATCCTGAACGGCCTTACTGGCCGTGGCGCACTGTCGGAGGCCGATGTCTCGGCAGCCCTGCGCGAGGTTCGCCTTGCCTTGCTCGAAGCCGACGTTGCACTGGAAGTCGTCCGCGGCTTTACCGACCGGGTGCGCGAGAAGGCTGTCGGTGCCGCCGTCCTGAAGTCGATCAAGCCCGGGCAGATGGTCGTCAAGATCGTCCATGACGAGCTTGTCGAGATGCTCGGCTCCGAAGGCGTCGCCATCGATCTCAATGCACCCGCGCCGGTCGTCATCATGATGGTCGGCCTGCAGGGTTCAGGCAAGACCACCACCTCGGCCAAGATCGCCAAGCGTCTCACCGAACGCCAGGGCAAGAAGGTCCTGATGGCCTCGCTCGACACGCGCCGTCCGGCCGCACAAGAGCAGCTGCGGCAGCTCGGCGAGCAGACCAAGGTCGCCACCCTCCCCGTCATCGCCGGCCAGTCGCCGGTCGACATCGCCAAGCGCGCCGTCCAGGCGGCCAAGCTCGGCGGCCATGACGTCGTCATCCTCGACACCGCCGGCCGTACCCATATCGACGAGCCGCTGATGGTCGAGATGGCCGACATCCGAAAGGTGTCCGACCCGCACGAAATCCTGCTCGTCGCCGACTCGCTGACCGGTCAGGACGCGGTCAACCTTGCCAAGAATTTCGACGACCGCGTCGGCATCACCGGTCTGGTGCTGACCCGCATGGACGGCGACGGCCGCGGCGGTGCGGCACTTTCCATGCGCGCCGTCACCGGCAAGCCGATCAAGCTGATCGGCGTCGGCGAAAAGATGGATGCGCTGGAAGAGTTCTATCCCAAGCGTATCGCCGACCGCATCCTCGGCATGGGCGACATCGTTTCGCTGGTCGAGAAGGCCGCCGAAAACATCGACGCGGAAAAGGCCGCGGCGATGGCCAAGAAGATGCAGTCGGGCAAGTTCGACCTGAACGACCTCGCCGACCAGCTTGGCCAGATGCAGAAGATGGGTGGCATGGGGGGCATCATGGGAATGATGCCGGGCATGGGCAAGATGAAGGATCAGATGGCTGCCGCCGGCCTGGACGACAAGATGTTCGGGCGCCAGCTCGCCATCATCTCGTCGATGACCAAGGCCGAGCGCGCCAACCCCGACGTCCTCAAGCATTCGCGCAAGAAGCGCATTGCGGCCGGTTCGGGCACCGACGCCGCAGAGATCAACAAGCTGCTCAAGATGCATCGCCAGATGGCCGACATGATGAAGGCCATGGGCGGCAAGGGCAAAGGCGGCGGTCTCATGCGCGGCATGATGGGTGGTCTGGCCTCCAAGATGGGCCTCGGCGGGATGATGCCCGGCGGCGGCATGCCCGACCTGTCCAAGATGGACCCCAAGCAGCTCGAAGCGTTGCAGAAGCAGGCTGAAGCCGCCGGTCTCGGCGGCGGTCTCAAGGGCCTTCCCGGTGGCATGCCCGGTATGGGCGGCGGTTTCCCCGGCCTGCCCGGTGGCATGAAGCTTCCCGGTCTCGGTGGCGGCCTGCCCGGCCTTGGCAAGAAGAAGTGAGGAGCGCGATGACCGACATCACCCCGCAGGCACAGCTTCAGGAACTGCGCGCTTCGATCGACAACATCGACGCAGCCTTGATCCACATGCTGGCCGAGCGTTTCCGCTGCACCAAGGCAGTCGGTGTGCTCAAGGCCACTCACGGCCTGCCGCCGGCCGATCCGGCGCGCGAGGCTACCCAGATCGCGCGCCTGCGCCGCTTGGCCGACGACGCGCATCTCGACCCCGATTTCGCGGAGAAGTTCCTTAACTTCATCATCCGTGAGGTGATCCGTCACCACGAAATGCTGGCCGCCGAGCGAAATGGCGGCGCAGACAGGACTACCTCCGCCTGACGGCGGAACAAGCAGAACATACCCAACCCAAGACAGAACTATTCAGGAGTAAGACAATGTCCCTTAAGATCCGCCTGGCCCGTGCCGGCTCGAAAAAGCGCCCCTACTACCACATCGTCATCGCCGACGCCCGCAGCCCGCGCGACGGCCGCTTCATTGAGGCAATCGGCGCCTGGAACCCGCTGCTGCCCAAGGACGGCGACCGCGTGAAGCTCGACGCCGACCGCGCCAAGCATTGGCTGTCGAACGGCGCCACGGCGACCGACCGCGTTGCCCGCTTCCTCGACGAGGCAGGCATCGTGAAGCGCGACGCCCGTTCGAACCCGACCAAGGGTGAGCCGGGCAAGAAGGCCCAGGAGCGTCTGGCTGCCCTGAAGAAGGCCCAGGACGACGCCGCTGCGGCTATCGCCGCTGCAGCTGCTGCCCCGGCCGAAGCGTCGGCCGAGTAATTTTTCGCCCCATCGGCGAAACAAGCGACGGCGGGCCGAAAGGTCCGCCGTTTTGCTTTTAGGGACGTGTTTCAGCCGTTTCGGCGACATGGATCTGGCCCCGCCCGCGCCACCGCTGCCGCTCCCTAAGTACATGACACTTATGTGACATTCGGCTTAAGCAGGCGGTAAGGCGGCGGCGGATAGCTTGCCCCCGACAGCGCGCGGCACGCCGCGCAGGCATGAGGCCGTGCTGTCGGCCGAGCGGGGTTTCGGCATTCCGACAATCGACGCGGCATGCCGTGACCTGGCTTCCAGGTCCGGACGGACGCAGGCTGACAGGTGAGCCGAATGCTTTTGGCAATTCAAGCTAGGGACAGGGCGCAACTGCTCCCGCCGGAAATGCAGGGTGAGGCGGTGGAGCATCCGACTGCGAGGTGCACTGCCGACCCTGACATCGACACCGAGTTCGACGATGTCGGACTGGTCTTGCGGCGCTGGCAGGCAGCCTGCATCGACGGCGCCTTGCCGCCCTATGAAGAGCTGGCGCTCGGTAGCGTCGGCCGCTTTGCCGACGAGATGGCGGTGGTCCGGCTCCAGCCCGGCACGGACAGCTTCATCCTGCGTGCCGGCCCCCGGTTCAGCTCGATTGCAGCATTGAGCGAGCCCGCAGCGGTGCTGTCAGTGCTGCCATTCGCCTTCCAGCGGGCGATATCGAGCGCGATCGAACTTGCCCGCACTGCGGCACGTCCGCGGCTGGCGTTGTGCCGCTCGATCGTCGATGGCATGGTCTCCACCGTTGAGGTACTGGCGCTGCCGCTTTCATGCCGTTGGTCTGGCGAGTATTTTCTGGTCTTCGCACGGCCGCGCAAGAACCAGATCGACCTAGCCCGGTTGCTCATCAACTCGACTGACGAAGGCATCCTGGCGCTCAGCGCGCTCGAATCCGCCGGCGGCGAGGCGCGGGACTACCAGATCCTCAGCATCAACAATGCGGCGGCGCGCCTTCTCGGCGTTTCTGCCGAAGACATGCGTTTCAGGCTGCTGTCGCAGGCAAACGCCGCCTGTGGCCTGGCACGTCTGCTCGACGAACGCGGCGTTGCCCGCGCGCATGGCGTGGCTGCGCCGTCGCTCGAGCTGGAGTACCAGCTTGGCGGGGAAACCGTTTCGTTGCAGGTCGGGGTCGCCGAGACCGATGGCCTTCTGGCTGTGACCCTGACCGACATACGCGAGATCCGGAACCGGGAAACGCTGTTCCGTTCGCTGTTCGACGACAACCCGGTGCCGATGTATGTGCGGCAGGCCGATGGCGGCGCGTTCCTGAACGTCAACACCGCCGCGCTCAATCTCTATGGCCGTGGCCGCGGCGAGTTCCTGGCGCTTGGCATCGCCGATCTTGAGCCTGGTGTTGCCGGCTTGCCGGCGCCCGGCGAACGGTTCGTTCGCCACCGCACGGCGGCGGGCAGCGAACTCGATGTCATCGAATATGCCAGGAACATCCAGGTCGGCACCGCACCCGCGACGCTGTCGACAATCGTCGACATCACCGAGCGCAAGCGTGCCGAAGACCGTATTTCCTTCCTCGCCCACCACGATCCGCTGACCGGCGTCGGCAATCGCACCACCTTCTCGAAGGAGATCGAAGAGGCGGTGGGCGCGGCAGTTGCAGGCCACCAACCCTTCGCGCTGCTTCTCCTCGACCTCGACGACTTCAAGGCGGTCAACGACACACTCGGCCATGCCGCCGGCGATTCCCTGCTGGTCGAGACGGCTGCCCGCATCCGCAAGCTTCTGCGCCGCAGCGATCTCGTTGCCCGGCTCGGCGGCGACGAGTTCGCCATCCTGCTGCGCGGCGCGCTCAGCCGCGCCGATGTCGAAACGCTGGCCAAACGCATCATCCAGGCGATCAGCGAGCCGCACGCCTATGAGGGGCATAAGCTGTCGATTGGCGCCAGCCTCGGCGCCGCGATCGCGCCGTCCGATGCACGAGAAGCCGGTACGCTGCTCAAATGCGCCGATCTGGCGCTCTACCGCTCGAAGCGGGACGGCAAGGGCGCGTTCCACTTCTTTGAACCGGAGATGGACGCCGAGATGCGTGACCGCCGCGAGCTCGAACTGGAGCTTCGCTGCGCCGATCTCGATCGCGAACTCGAGCTGCACTACCAGCCGATCATCTCGGTGAAGACTGGTGCGCTGCGTGGCTTCGAAGCGCTTGTGCGTTGGCGCAATCCCAAGCGCGGCATGGTCTCGCCGGCGGAATTCATTCCACTCGCCGAAGAGACCGGCATGATCGAGGCGATCGGGCGTTGGGTGCTCGACGAGGCCTGCCGGCGTGCCGCCACCTGGCCGGACGACCTCGTCATCGCCGTCAACGCGTCGGCCGTGCAGTTCCGGCAGGGGCAATTCGCGCAGACCATCGGCCAGGCGATTGCGCGGTCGCGGCTCGACCCGTCGCGGCTGGAAATCGAGATCACCGAATCCGTTCTTCTGGCCGACACAGGCGCCAATCTCGCCGTCCTGCAGCAGCTCAAGCAGATCGGCGTGCGCATCGCGCTGGATGATTTCGGCACCGGATATTCATCGATGAGCTATCTCCGTTGCTTTCCATTCAGCCGGTTAAAGATCGACCGTTCCTTCGTCCGCGATATCGGCTCGAGCCGTGAATCGATGGCCATCGTGCGGGCCATCATCGGCCTTGGCGCCAATCTCGGCATCGACACGACGGCCGAAGGCGTCGAGACCGGCGCCCAGCTCGAACTGCTCAGGCGGGAGCGCTGCGGCGAGATCCAGGGATTCCTGTTCAGTCCGCCGGTCGACGGGGCGGGCGCGGCCGACATCATCGCGAGCTATCGTGGCAACAAGGTTCAGGTGCTTAGGGCGACTGCTTGACCGAACCGGATGACCGCGCCACCTAAGCTGCAGCAAGGTTGCCGGAGGAAATGCCATGCCCGAGAAGATGTCCGCACTCAACGCTGACGGCGTTTCCGAGCCCTTTGCCGCCGAAGCGGCGCCGCTCGAAGCCTTTTCGCATGGCGAGCGTTTTGGCTCGAGCTTCCGCCACCTGTCCAGCTTTGGCGGCGGCGACCATGTCGGCGTTGCGTTGGAGGAACTCGCGCCGGGCAAGGAGACGAACCCGTCGCACTATCACATGCTCGAGGAGGAGCACGCCTACATCCTTGAAGGCGCGCTGACACTGAAGCTGGGTGCGCGCAGCTATGTCATGAAGGCCGGCGACTATGTCTGCTTTCCAGCCGGCCAGAAGGTCGGCCATTCGCTGTTCAACCACACCGAGGCGCCATGCCGGTACCTGATCATCGGCGAGCGCAATCCAAACGATGTCATCGTCTATCCTGAATCCGGCAGGGTCAGCGTCCGCCTGACCGGCGAAGGCTACAGCAAATTGGCGACGATGGACTATTGGGAGGGCATCGATTCGAGCGCGACCGGTGCCCGGGCCGGGCGACCTCAGGAATAGTAGAAGTTCTCCGCCGGCAGCATTGGCGGCGGCGTTTCGCCCAGCGCCTCGAACACCGAGATCTCGCAGACCCGGCACAGGCCGTCGAGGGCGAGGTCGTTGGCCTCCATGCCGAAAGGGTCTTCGAGCTCTTCCGACAGCGCATCAAGGCCGAAGAAGGTGTAGGCGATCAGCGCCGTAAACAGCGGCGTCGCCCAGCCGGCCGAACCCGCTAGCCCGAAGGGCAGCAGCAGGCAGAAGATGTAGGCGGTGCGCTGCAACAACAGCGTGTAGGCGAAGGGCAGGGGCGTTCCCATGATGCGCTCGCAACCTGCCTGCAAGGCAGAGATCGCTGCCAGCCGCTCGTCGAGGATGCGATAGTCCATCGCCTCCAGCACGTTGGCGCGCTTGAGTGCGCCGATCTTCTCGCCCATCCTGCGCATCGCCGCATCGGGCTTGTTGGTCGAAGCGTGGATTTCGTCCACGGCATCGCCGATGAACGGGCGGGCTGCATCCCTGGTGTCGACACGGCGCAGTTCACCGCGCAGGAAATGGCAGAAGGCGAGCGAATCCATTAAAAGCGGCCTAAGTTCGCTTCGGTCGGAGATCATCGCGGTCGCGGCACGCGACAGGTTTCTGATCTCGAAGACGAGTTGGCCCCACAGTTTGCGGGCTTCCCACCAGCGATCATAGGCGGCGTTGTTGCGGAAGCCGAGATAGACCGAAAGGGCAACGCCGAGCAGCGCGAAAGGTGCGACGCCGGCATTGCCGAGATCGAGCTTGAGCAGCCTGATCGCGACAACCACCGCCGCGCCATAGAGCGCGAAGCCCAGGATCTGCGGCAGGATGCGCGGCACCACGGAGCCGCGCATGACGAAGAACAGCTTCAAGAGGTTGGTGCGCGGGCGAACGATCATGCGGCGTGATACCTGTTTCCAAAAGATAGTGCGCCGCCGGGCCTGCCGGTGTCATCTCCAATCGCGACATGAATGGCGATTGCGTTGATTTGTCCGAGGAGGCTGCCGGGCCTCGCCGCCCAATGGAGAGGCGCAAACTTGGGCAGGTCAGTTGTCGTAGGTTCGCCCGGTCAGCTTGTCGACCAGCCTGCGAAGCAGTCCGCCCCGCCTCAGCCGGCGGACCTCGTTCGCAAGCTCGGCTGTCGTGCTCGACAGCTCGCCGAGCTGGAACTGCAGTTCCTCGCTTGGGTCAAGACCCTCGCGCAATCTGACGAAGCTGCGGTCGTAGATCTGCTTCTGCTGCAGAAATCGTTCGATGATCGCAGCCATGGCGCGTTCGTCCTCGTTCGGCTCCCGCCTCGGCCAGGGCCTTTCCGCCAGCACGTCGCGGTAGATCGCCTCGATCTGCTCGGCGCCCTTTTCGCTGGCGAAGTCACGCCGCACGCGTTCGGTGACCGCAATGGCATCTTCCGCCCTGTAGGCGGCAATTTCGCGGTCGAGCAGTTCGGGCGATGCTGCGTCGGACAATGCGCCATAGGCGAAGTTGACGGCGGCAAAACCGTCGAATTTGCCCGTCGTCACCAAGCCGCCGACGCCGAAGCGGTCGATATTGATCACGGCGCAGCCCCGCGCCATGGCTTCGAGCGCCATTCGGCCGCTGGCGAATGCCAGGTCCGTGCCGCCCAGCCGCTTGACCACGTCCTCCGCTGCCTTGCCGACCAGTTCGCCGCGGAAGGCAATGCCATGGCGCCGGCAGGCTTCGGCGATCATGCCGGTAAAGGGAATAGTCCCGGGGTGGGCGAAGATTGCAGCGGTCGCCAGCCTCGCGGAGGCCGGCGCAACAGGTCCGACGCGCTGCAGGTCGATGGTGTTCGGCCAGAACCTTACCTTCGACGCAGCTATCCCGCATTCGTCCACCAGCCTGCCGCGTAATGCGGCCCGCACATGGAGATAGCGGCTGATCCTGGGATGAATGGGGGGCGCGTCGATCTCGCTGCTGAAGTCGTGGCAGACGAAGATTGCGGGCGTCCCGGGAAAGCGCGCGAGGGCGGCGATGGTTGGTCCGGTGTGATGGCCGTGAATGATGTCGGGCGCTTCGAGCGCCGCCAGCGATGTTGCCACCGGCGAACCCGTGGCACGGATTTCCGCTACTGCAGGGCCTGTGATCGGCGCAAACGCGGTTACCGAATGGCCACGCCGCCGCAGTGCAAGGACCGTGTCGCGGACGAGCGTTTCGGTGCCGCTGCGGCCGGTCAGCACGGCATTTGTCATCAGGATCTGCAGCGGCCGGTCCACGCCGTCCTGACGGGTGCTGTCGCTGGCTAGACTATCGCGCGCTATCGTCCTGCCTCCGGTACCTCAGCCCCGCTGCCTCCCTGCGACGTACCCAGTCTACCGGAGCAATGTCCGGAATCAACCTTGAGGGGATTGGGGCCGAGCTGCCGGCATGCCGTGGCGGACGTAGAGGATGTCGGGCAAGCCTTCTTCGTTGGACGAGCCGTCGCCGAAGGCGTCGGCGACAAAGCCGTGGCGCTCGTAGAAACGGCGCGCGCCATTGTTGGCCTCGAAGCAGAAAAGTTTCACGTGAGTCATTGCTGCCGTTGCGTGGTTCAAAAGCCGGGCGCCAATTCCGCGAGCGGTCCAGGCGGGATCGAGATAGAGCTGTTCGATCCATTCGTCTTTGACGGCGCTGAAGCCGACGATCCTGTCCTCGATCGTAGCGACCGTGACGTGCTGCTCGGCAAGCAGGATGTTCCTGACGAAATGCAGGTCTTCATCGGGCGTATGCAACTGCGGCATCCAGTCGAAGGCGGCCAGCGCAGCCCTCAGGATGCGGGCGATGTCGTGTGCGTCCTTGGCCTCGGCCGGACGCAGCACGACATCGGGCATGTCGTCAGGCAGCCTTCTTTTTCGGCGAGATCAGGCCGCGCTCGACCAGAAGCTCGGCGATCTGGACGGCGTTGAGAGCCGCACCCTTGCGCAGGTTGTCGGAGACGATCCACATCGATAGGCCGTTGTCGATGGTCTGGTCCTCGCGGATGCGCGAGATGTAGGTCGCGTCTTCGCCGGCCGAGTCGAGCGGGGTTGCGTAGCCGCCGTCCTCGCGCTTGTCGATGACCAGGCAGCCCGGCGCCTCGCGCAGGATGTCGCGCGCCTCATCGGCGGTGATCGGCTTGTCGAACTCGATGTTGACGGCTTCCGAGTGGCCGATGAACACCGGCACGCGCACGCAGGTGGCGGTCAGCTTGATCTTGGGATCGAGCATCTTCTTGGTCTCGGCAACCATCTTCCACTCTTCCTTGGTCGAGCCGTCATCCATGAAGACGTCGATGTGGGGAATGACGTTGAAGGCGATGCGCTTGGTGAACTTCTTGGCTTCGACCGGGTCGGCGACGAAGACGGCGCGGGTCTGGGTGAACAGCTCGTCCATGCCTTCCTTGCCGGCGCCCGAAACGGACTGGTAGGTCGCAACGACGATGCGCTTGATGGTGGCCGCGTCATGCAGCGGCTTGAGCGCCACGACCAGTTGGGCGGTCGAGCAGTTCGGGTTGGCGATGATGTTCTTCTTGGTGAAGCCGGAAATCGCGTCGGGGTTCACTTCAGGCACGATCAGCGGCACGTCCTGGTCATAGCGGAAGGCCGACGAGTTATCGATGACGACGCAGCCCTGCTTGCCGATCTTGGGCGACCATTCCTTGGAGATGTTGCCGCCGGCCGACATGATGCAGATGTCGGTGTCGGAGAAGTCGTAGGTGTCGAGAACCTTGACCTTCAGCGTCTTGTCGCCGAACGACACTTCGGTGCCGAGCGAGCGGCGCGACGCAAGGGCGACGATCTCGTCGACAGGAAAGCCGCGTTCCTCGAGGATGTTGAGCATTTCCCGGCCGACATTGCCCGTGGCGCCGACGACTGCAACCTTGAAACCCATATCGAAAATCTCCTGTCCCTCTCCGCTCGCTTTTTTGGAGAATACCCGCTGGCCGTTGCGGGCTTCATCCCCCGGGCCAGACCCGGGAGAGGGTGAGCAGGCCAAGGGAGATCACACCGTTTTGGTGGTGGTGGTTTTGGCCATGGTTTTGGTCGAAAGCAGGGACGCGGTTCCGCGCCCGGCACGATGGTTTGCATCGTGGCCGGGGAAGTCGAATGCGAAAAGCGCCATCAAGAGGCCGCGCATCGGAGGGATCCCTGTTCGCCGCCGCTTTTATCCGGTTTGTATGGAGAGTCAATTGGGGAACGAGGCGCAGGTCCGGGCTCCGGCTGATGTGACTTGACCTTTATCGGCCGCCACCTAGGCTTCTCTGCGGATCGATTGACGGAGGAACCTCGATGGAAATCCTGCCCAAACGCATCTCTCTCGCCGCGGCACTTGCTTTTGCAGGGCTGTTCGCTCTGCCGGCGCTTGCCCATCATGGCTGGTCTTGGATCCAGGACGGTTTCTTCGAGCTCAAGGGCATCGTCGCCGCCATCTACATCGGCAATCCGCATGCAACGCTCGACGTCGATGTCGAGGGCGAGCTCTGGCGGGTGGAACTGGCGCCGCCGGCGCGGACCATCGCCTCCGGTTTCACTGCTGAGGTCGCCAAGAAAGGCGACGAGGTCGTCGCCATCGGAAACCGCTCGCGCGACGAAACCGAAAAGCGCATGAAAGCCGTCCGGATCACCATCAACGGCAAAACCTATGACGTCTATGCCGACCGCTTGCCGCCGAACTGATCGGGAATGTACGTGTGGAGCCCCTGCAGGCAGTCGAACAGTGGGATCTTGTCAGGCAGCTGAAGACGTCGTTTGTCGCCTATCCGGTCGTCAACGCCGTACACATTGCGTCCATTGGGGCGTTGCTGACATCGGTCACACTTCTCGATCTGCGTGTCCTTGGCGCGTTCGGCAGCCTGCCGGAACGCCCCTTTGTCATGCTGCTGCGTCGGCTGGCGCTGCTGGCCTTCTGCTTCGCCATCGCGAGCGGCCTCGCTTTGTTCTCCGTGCGAGCCTCGTATTACGCCGAGATGCCGGTCTTCCTTGGCAAGATGGGACTCATCGCCTTGGCCGGAGCAAACTTCACCCTGTTCGCTGCAGTTGAAACCGGGAAGCCGCCGCAACACCGATCATCGCTGCGGCGCCTGCTTGCGGTGATATCTATCGTGATCTGGTGCGCCGTGCTGCTGTGCGGCCGCTTCATCGGCTTCTTGTGACCGCCAGGCAGCTTCGGCCTACGTCTCCTTCAGCTTGACGCGCGGGAACCTCAGCGGCGGCCATTCCTCCTCCGGCTGCTGTGGTTGGGCCAGCAGCGTGGTGAGTTCCGCCGGCAGGCCGGCCAGCGCCTTCTTTGTGCCGATGCCGTCTGATATGCTGAGGATACTGTCGTAGAATTCGACGCCGAGCGCCGATTTCGGCGGCACGGCCTCGTGCATGACGCTGATGACGGTGACATCGGGGCAATTGTCCTTGATCACCTGGTGGAAGGCGATCTTGGCCTCGAGATCAAGCGCTGCGGTGGCTTCGTCCAGGAACAAAAGGCCAGGTTGCAGAAGCAGGATACGGGCGGCTACCAGTTTCTGCTTCTGGCCGCCCGAAAGCAGCTGGTCCCAGCTTTTGCCCTGGCGGGTTTCGTCGTCGAGATGATCGATCAGTTCGCCGAGCCCGGCCTTGTGCATGGCGACGGCCACCTTGGCCTCGGAATGGTTGCCCGGATGGTCGGGCAGACAGACGAGCTGCTTGAGCGAAACCTGCGGCAGTTTGACGTCCTGGGTGGCGTAGAACGACCTGATGCCTTCGGGAAAGACGATGGCGCCCCGGCCATATGGCCACAGGCCGTTGATCGCCTTGACCAAAGAGGTCTTGCCGCAGCCGGACTGGCCCGACACGAAGGTCCATTCGCCACGGCGGAAGCGCAGATTGGAAGCCGTCAGGAAGGGGCTGGTCTCGGGGCCCTGGTGCATCAGTTCGAGGTTGCGGACGGTCAGGCCGAACAGCGCGTTCTGGCTGCCGTAGCTGAATTCGGATTTGCCTGTTGCAGCATAGAATGACGGCGGCTTCTGGACGTTTTCGATCGCCTTGGCGAGGTCGGTGACACGTTCGCTGTTGGCTCGCAGCGTGGCGATCGCCGGCATCACCTGGATGAACCACGAGCACTGGCTGATCAGCGAATTCACCAGTTCGGCGCCGGTGATGTAGCCTTTCAGGTTGATGTGGCCATGCATGTAGGGCACCAGCCCCGGCCCATAGGCAACGATGCGCGCGGCGATGAAGCCGTAGATCGACTCGAACGACATGTAGCCGGCGTTGACGATGTTGAGGCGCGACCAGGTCTTGTCGATGTCGACATAGAGACGGTCATGCATCGAGCGCTGCACGTCTTCGCCACGCGATGCGGCGACATGGAAGCTGCGCCGCAGCAGCACCGTCAATTCGCTGCGATAGCTGCCCTCGGCCTGCTGCATGCGGATGCTGAGGCGCTCCATCATGCCACCGAGCTTCATGGCGATGTAGGTATTGAGCGGCACATAGGCGGCAACGGCGGCAAAGGCCAGGATGACGCTGCCATAAGGGCCGAGGATTTCCAGTCCTGGCACGACGGTCGAGGTTTCGAGCAGCTTCTGGCCGACGAACAACAAAGATGTGGTGACGCCCATCACGCCCATGGCGAGCCCGATGGCGCCGCCCGTCATGCCCTTGATCGAATCCTGGACGCGCTGGTCGATGTTGTCGGGCGCGGCGCCAGGACCGTCGACGGTGCCTGCGTTGTGCTGGATGTGGAAATGGGTGTGATTGGCATCGAGCAAGGCGGCATTGAAACGATTGTTCAGCCAGCCGCGCCATTTGCGATGCAAGGTGGTGGAGAAGAGGTGCCGGATGCCGATGAAGCCCGCATCCTTGACGATGACAAGGACAAGCAATGTGCCGGCGCTGGTCAGCAGCGACGCCAGGGGCGCCATGTTGGCCGGGTCGTGGAAGAAGGCGATCGAATTGACCAATTCGCCTGAAGCTTCGGCCATCCAGACGCTGGCCTTGCTGGAAAGTGCGGTGAGGAGGGCGATCACCAGCGTCAGCCCCCAGGCTTCCTTCCAGCGATCCGAGAACCAGTAGGCCCTCATGAGGCCCCAGAAGCTTCGCATCGCGGAAACCGGCGTCAGGGGAGGCGGCCTAGCGGCGCCGCGACGCCATCTGCTCAGCGATGGATCTCGAGGTCTGTCGACCCGAATCACAGTTCCTTACCCCATGCCCTTTGCCTATCGAAAGGGTAACACGAGTTGAGCATTTCACAGTCAACATATGGTTACCGGCTAATCAACGCGCCGCGAGCGTTGCGTGAGGGCAACGCCCTCCAACGGGCTCCGTCGCCCGGCGTCGACGACACTGGAACTTGCAGCGTGGGGGAAGTTGGAACACTGTCTGGCTTGCGGTTTCACGGGGGCGACAGATGCGCGGGGAAGTGCTGCACTACGATCAGGCTCAGGGTTTCGGCTTCATCGCCGCGGTCGACGGCAGCCGCTACACCTTTGCGCGAGAAGACCTGAGGGGGACGGCGATACCCGGCAAGGGTACCCAGATCGAGTTTCAACCGAGCGGCAGCCAGGCACGCGACGTGTTTGCGATCCACGCCCAGGTCGGAGCTGGGCAAATGGCTGCGGTGCCTGCGGCCGCGACATCGGTGCCTCAGTTCGGCCGCCGCGGATCCGACCAGGAAGTGTCGGCCGGCATGGCTGCGACAACCGCGCCGGCTTCTACCGGGCTGTGGTCGTATTTCTGGCGCTCCCTAACCACCAACTATGCGAGCTTCGGCGCCCGCGCCCGGCGCAAGGAATATTGGGGCTACTACCTGTTCTGGGCGATTGCGGCCGTCGCGCTGTCGGCCATCGGCTTTGGCATCGATGGTGCGCTCGGCAATCTAGACGCGGGCATGGAGGAGCCAATCGCCGGCCTCGCACTGCCCGGCCTGTTCGTCCTGGCGACACTTTTGCCCAGCATCGCCGTCACCGTCCGCCGCATTCACGATCTCGGCCTGTCGGGGTGGTTTTATCTGCTGATCGTGCTGCCCTATGTCGGCAGCCTGATCATCTTCGTGTTCGCCGTGATCCCGTCGCAGAAGCACGAAAACAAATGGGGCCCGGTGCCGGTTGGGGTGAAAGTTCCGCCGCCTTACGCGGCTGCTTCGTAGAGCAATTTCAGAAGGGCAAAAGAAAACGGCGCCGCGTGGGCGCCGTTTTGGTTTCATCGACGTTCTGTCAGGCGAAGAACTTCGCGATAATGGCGTCGCCCATCTGGGTGGTGCCGACCTCGGTCTTGCCGTCGGACATGATGTCCTTGGTGCGCAGGCCGTCGTCGAGCACGGCGGCGATTGCAGCTTCGAGCCGGTCGGCCTCGGCCACCATGTTGAACGAATAGCGCAGGCACATGGCAAACGACGCGATCATGGCGATCGGGTTGGCGATGCCCTTACCGGCGATGTCGGGTGCCGAGCCGTGCACCGGCTCGTAGAGCGCCTTGCGCTTGCCGGTCAGTGCGTCAGGCGCGCCGAGCGAAGCCGAAGGCAGCATGCCGAGCGAACCGGTCAGCATCGCAGCGACGTCCGACAGCATGTCGCCGAACAGATTGTCGGTGACGATGACGTCGAACTGCTTGGGCCAACGGACCAGCTGCATGCCGCCGGCGTCGGCCAGCATGTGGTCGAGCTTGACGTCAGCGTACTTCGCCTTGTGGGTGGCGGTCACCACCTCGTTCCACAAAACGCCCGACTTCATGACGTTGCGCTTTTCCATCGACGTCACGCGGTTCTGGCGCGTGCGTGCGAGTTCGAAGGCAACGCCCGAGATGCGCTCTATCTCGAAGGTGTCGTAGACCTGGGTGTCGATGCCGCGCTTCTGGCCGTTGCCGAGGTCGATTATCTGCTTCGGCTCGCCGAAATAGACGCCGCCGGTCAGCTCGCGCACGATCAGGATGTCGAGGCCCTCGACCACTTCCTGGCGGAGCGAGGACGACGAGGCGAGTGCCGGATAGCAGATCGCCGGACGCAGGTTGGCAAACAGCTCCATGTCCTTGCGCAGGCGCAAAAGGCCGGCTTCGGGGCGCACCTCGTAGGGCACGGCGTCCCACTTCGGGCCTCCGACGGCGCCGAACAGCACGGCATCCGCAGCCATTGCCTTGGCCATGTCGGCATCCGAGATCGCCTGGCCGTGCGCGTCATAGGCCGAACCGCCGACGAGACCTTCCTCGGTGGCGAAGCCGCTGCCGAGCTTCTCGTTCATTGCGGTGATCAGCTTGCGGACCTCGGCCATGGCCTCGGGGCCGATGCCGTCGCCGGGCAGGAGAAGAAGATTGCGCGTCGCCATGGAAAGCCTTTCCGAAAGATGCGTGAACCGCGGTCTTGCTAGCCTTGGCTGGGCGCCGGTGCAAGCGGGAAAGGGCGTTCCAGACTGCGCAAATGGCTTCGCCAGCGCCTGTTTGACGGGATTTTTGCGCTGACAGGCCCGGGGCGGCCTATCCGATCTCCAGCAGCAAGGCGCGGTGGTCGGAGACTTCGGGCTGGGCCACGAGTTCGAAGCTACGCACATCGACGTTGTCGCTGACCAGCATGTAGTCGGCGAAGCGCGGTGTCTTGCGGTAGAAGGAGGTGCGGGTGTCGGTGAAGCCGCGCTGTGTGACCAGCTCCGCCAGCCCGATGCCGCGCAATTCGGCGAGCATCCGGCTCTCCGGCAGCACGTTGAAGTCGCCGCAGACGACGAGCCCGTCGTCCCGATGGCGGATTCTGCCGATCAGTTCGATGAGCTTTGCCGCCTGCGCGCCGCGGGCCGGTGTATCGCCCTTGCCGTCGAGCTCGCGCAAGCCGTGGAGATGGACAACGACAGTCGTCTTGTCCGTCGCATAGTCATGTAGCCTGACCGCATGGCCGTTGCGCGAGCGCGGGTGTGTGCCAAAGCCATCGGCCGAAAAGGCGCCGTGGATGAAGTCCTGAAGCTGGCCAACGACAGGCAGCGAACGCCTGACGAAGGTCGCCAATCCCCATTCCGACTGCAGCATCAGGTCGCCGTCGTAAAGCGGGCCGCGGGCGGCGGGGCAGAAGAAGGCCTGGTGCCCGGGCAGGGCCTCAGCCACCTCGGCAAACAGGTTCGCCCGCTGCGGCAGCTCGCCGCCGCCGTCGCGATAAACCAGCCAGGCAGATGTCGCCTCCGGCGTGTTGGTCACTTCCTGCAGGCACAGCACGTCGGGGTCGGCGTCACCGACGTAGCCGACCATCTCCTCGCCGAGCCTGCCGCCCCAACCGTTCAGCGATAGGATGCGCAAGCGGCCCCCCCGGTCACGTGCGTTTCAGCGCCGTCACTTCGATCTCGATCTTCATCTCGGGCTTGTTGAGCTGGCAGACGATCATCGTCGCTGCCGGACGGATGTCGCCGAAGGTCTCGCCGAGGATCGGGAACACTGCATCCACGTAGGACTGGTCGGTGATGTAGTAATGCGCGCGCACCACGTCGGCCATCTCGAAGCCGCCGTCCTTGAGCGCCTTGGCGATGGTTGCCAGGCAATTGCGCGTCTGCGCTTCCACGCTTTCGGGCATGGTCATGGTGGCGTAGTCGTAGCCTGTGGTGCCCGAGACGAAGCACCAGTCGCCCTGGACCACGGCGCGCGAATAGCCCGCGGTCTTCTCGAAGGGCGATCCCGTCGAAATCAGCTTGCGCATTGTCATGTCTCCCTCATTCGTCTGCCAGCGCCTTGGTCAGGGCGTCCCTGAACTCGGCCGGCCATGTCGCCAGTGCCGGCCAGGCCTTGGGCTCCGTTTCCGTCTGCTGTGCCAGATAGAGTTTTCTGGCCTTGGCATCGATCGCTATGAAGCCGTTGCCGACGCCGCAGGCATGTGGGATGCAGCCGCTGGCATAGAAGGCGCCCGACGGCAGCTTTTCGGTGCCGTCATTAACCAGCAGGCTTGTAGCGAAGCCAGGCAGGTCGTCGCCAAGCAGTTGCCGAGCAGCCTTGTAGACCGCCTCGTTCTTGAAGGCGGCGACGATGCCGTTTTCATATTTCTTCGGGTCCAGGTCGGACCAGTCGGTGCCGGGTTGCGGAGCGTAGGCGAGATTGCCGTGCATCGTCAGTCCGTTTTCCGGATCCCATGTCGTGACGGGCAGCGTCTCGCCGGGGAGCGGATAGGGGATGAAGAAGATGTTGTAGGCCGTCACCGCCGGCGATGGCGTGTCGCATTTGCCCGCGCCGATGGTCGTCGACTGGATGCCCGCCTCGGTCTTCCAGGCAAGCACGGTTTCCGGACTGCAGGCGTTGCCGCCGTCGCCGACCGCAAAGATCGCCACTTTGGTATCGCTCACCTCGACCGTGCGATCGTGGAAGGCGACGTAGTTCCTGGCGAGTTCCTTACCGTCAAAGGCAAGCACCTTCTCGCCCTCGGTGTTCTCGACGATGGTGAAGTTCCCGCCTTCGAAGGGAATCGTCTGCGGCTCGCTGTCCTGGGCGATCGCCAAGGTCGGCAAAAGCGCGATCGACGCGGCGGTGAATAGGATGGATGGTTTCATGCAGCGCTCCATGGTCTGGGCGTGAGCGATGTGCCCGAGGCGCAGTCGTGCCGTGCCCCGAATCCCGAGGCGGGACAATCGCATAGCGTTGGGACGCTGTCAGCCGCCGGCGGCCGCGAAAGCTTTGCGCCAGGGTGCGGCGCGGCCCGGATCGCCTCCTGGTCTGCTCGCACAAACCTTCAAGACGAGACTGCCTCCTGGCCTCAGGCTGGTTCACCGAGCAGCACTGCCAGGAGGTTGATCGTGCAACAACAGCTTTTAGCAGTACTGGCCATCGAGCCAGTTCTCGCGCTCGTCGCCACCGCCCTTGTCGTCATGGGCAGCCCCGGTCCCTCGACGATCAGCGTCACGGCGCTCGGCAGCGCGTTCGGACTGCGCCGTTCGCTGCCCTATCTCGCTGGAGTCATCATAGGGACGAGCGCCGTGTTGCTTGCCGTTGCGGCCGGGCTTGCGTCGGTTGTCCTGTCCAAGCCACGGCTGGCGCCGCTGTTGCTCGGCCTGTCGGCGCTGTACATCCTCTATCTGGCATTCGCGATCGCGACCGCACCACCACTTGCCGAGACGCCTCCTCAGGCGTCGGCCCCCGGCTTTGCCGGCGGCCTGCTGCTCGCGCTTGCCAATCCGAAGGCTTACGTTGCCATCGGTGCGGTCTTTGCCGGTACCCATCTCGGACTGCGGTCGGAACTGGTCGAGACCTCGGTCAAGACGGCGGTCCTGCTGGCGTTGATCGTGTTCATTCACCTTGCATGGTTCGCCGCCGGCACGGCCTTTGCGGGCCTGCTGCGGCGACCGCTGATATCGCGCATCGTCAATCTCGTCTTCGCCTCAGCACTTGTCGCCACGACCCTATCCTCGCTGCGCACGCTCTGGTGAGGGAAGGAACCTAAAAGAAAAAGCCCCGTCGAACGGGGCTTTTGTCATTCTCAGACGTCAGCGGAGCGATCAGGCCCAGGGGCGGTTCTCGGCAGCCTTCTTTTCGTAGCTGTCGATCGACGCGGCCTTCTCCATGGTCAGGCCGATGTCGTCGAGGCCGTTGAGCAGGCAGTGACGGCGGAAATCGTCGAGGTCGAAGGTGACGACGCCGCCATCGGGGCCGCGGATCTCCTTCGCTTCGAGATCGACCGAAACGGTGGCGTTGGCGCCGCGCGAAGCGTCGTCCATCAGCTTGTCCAGGTCTTCCTGGCTGACGGTGATCGGCAGGATGCCGTTCTTGAAGCAGTTGTTGTAGAAGATGTCGGCAAACGACGTCGAGATGACGCAGCGGATGCCGAAGTCGAGCAGCGCCCAGGGCGCATGCTCGCGGCTTGAACCACAGCCGAAATTGTCGCCGGCGACGAGGATTTCGGCCTTGCGGTAGGCCGGCTTGTTGAGCACGAATTCGGGGTTCTCCGAACCGTCCTCATTGTAGCGCATCTCGGCGAAAAGCCCGGTGCCAAGGCCAGTGCGCTTGATCGTCTTGAGATAATCCTTGGGGATGATCATGTCGGTGTCGACATTGACGATCGGCAGGGGGGCGGCGACGCCCGTGAGCTTGGTGAATTTTTCCATGGCTTTTGCCCGTCTGGCTGTTGCGGGGATTTTGGCTTGCCCCGCTTTACACAAGCTTGGCCGGGAATCAAAGCGTTTCGACGCTGGGGAAGGAGCCTTGGCCTGATGCGCGGCGACGCATGAGGCCTGATGCCGGCTACTTCACCGGCGTCACGCCATAGACGCGCGCGATGTCGTCGAGCAGCAGGTTGGCTGCAATAGCACCGCCCGCCGTGTTCCACACCGCGTCGTCGACGGCTATGGCCTTGCCGGCCTTCACCACGGGCAGGTTCTGCCATAGCGGCTCGGATAGCCACTCTTCCGACTGCTTGCTCGCCTTGCCATTGCCGGTCTCGTAGACGAAGTAGAACAGATGGTCGCCGTCGAACTCGGGGATACGCTCCTTGGTCACGTCGTCGGCGAAGCCCGGCTTGTCCTGCACCGCGGGGCGCTGGATGCCGATCTGGCTGAAGATCATGCCGGGGAAGGTGTCCTTGTAGTAAATGCGGGTCAGGCCCGGCATGAAGCGGATCAGCGACACCTTCTCGGCCTTCTTGTCGCCGAGCGCCTCGCCGAGCCTGGTCGCCTTGTCGTCGAAAGCCTTGAGTTGTGCCTCGCCTTCGGCCTTGTTGCCGAGCGCATCGGCATAAAGGGCGAAGTTCACCTTCCAGTCGCCGCGCAGGCGTTCAGACATGACTGTCGGCGCGATCGCCGAAAGCTGGTCGTAGATCTTCTCCTGGCGCGTCTTGTTACCGAGGATGAGGTCGGGCTGCAGGCCGGCGATGAGCTCGAGATTGACGGCCGATTCCTCGCCCACCACCTCGACGCCGTCCATCTTGTCGGCGATGTGCTTGTACCAGGGCGAGCCGGTCCAGGAGCGGACGGCGCCGACAGGCTTGAAGCCCAGTGACAGTACGGCCTCGGTGCCTTCGTTGGTCAGCACCACGATGCGCTGCGGGTTCTCGGGCACGTCGGTCACGCCCATGGCGTGCTTCACTTCGTGGGCGAAGGCGGAACTGGCGGCGATAGCGGCCAGTGCGAGGCCGAGTGCGGCCTTGGCGAAGAGCTTCATGGTCCTGGCTCCAAACTTGACGGGGGCAAGAAGGTTTGGCAAAGGGTCAGAACAAACCCTGACTGTCAAGCTCATATTAAGGCTGCCGCGTGCCCCTCGCTTCGTCGAACACGAGCATCCGAATGCCTCAGCGCATCGGTCGGAGCGCGCTGTTTGCAGGGATGGGGATGCTGCTCCTGATCCTGATGTATCTCAGCCTGGCGATCGGTTACCGCTTCTATTCGCCCGGCGAGATCTGGCGCGCGGTGACCGCCTTTGACGGCAGCGAGGCGCATGTGGTCATCCGTGATCTTCGTCTGCCGCGGGCGCTGATGGCACCGCTCGTTGGCGCAGCACTCGGCATAGCTGGCGTGCTGGTCCAGACGCTCGCGCGCAACCGCATCGCCTCGCCGGACACGCTTGGCCTCAATGCCGGTGCCGCCTTCGCGGTGGTCATGGTGAGTGGGCTGTTGGGGGTGGCCTCGCTGCCCGGCCTGTCGCTGGCAGCCGCCACCGGTGCCCTGGCCACCAGCCTGCTCGTCTTCGGTCTCGCCGCAGCCGCCGGTGGCATCTCGCCGCTAAGGATCGTGCTCGTCGGCGTCACCTTCGCCGGCCTGTTCGACAGCTTCGTCAATGTCGTCCTGACGGTCAACGAGACGATGCTCGACCAGCTGCTGTTCTGGCTCGCCGGCTCCTTCGCCGATCGCAAGCTCAGCCTGGCGCTCAACGGCCTGCCCTTCGTGCTGATCGGCGGCGGCATCGCCTTCTATCTCGCCCGCTCGCTCGACATCCTGCAGACCGACGATTCCACGGCGCGCGGGCTCGGCGTGCCGCTCGGCCTCGTGCGTGCGTTGAGCTTTGTTGCGGTGGCGCTGCTCAGCGGCACCTCGGTGGCAATGGCCGGGCCAGTGCTGTTCGTCGGCCTCGTCGTGCCGCATGCGGCGCGGGCGCTTGTCGGCCTCGAGCATCGCCTGCAAATCGTGGCAGCAGCTCTTGTCGGTGCGGTCTATACGACGCTTGCCGACATCGTTGCCCGTTTCGTCATCTTTCCGCGCGAAGCGCCGGTCGGCGCGGTCACCGCGATCGTCGGCGGCTGCCTGCTTCTTCTCCTGCTCCGGAGGCGCGCCGCATGAGCATTGTCGCTCCACGCCTGTCGCCGGCATTGGCCCGCATCAACCGCCGCGCCTGGATTGCCGTCGCCATCATTGCGCTCGTCGCCGTCGCGCTCGCGCTGTGCGGTGTCGGCTTCGGCTCGACCTTGATCGATCCGCGCCGGATCGTCGAGATCCTGCTGGGCGAGGGCGCTCGCGGCGAGCGCGTCGTGGTGCTGCAGCTGCGCGCGCCGCGCGTTGCCATCGCCGCGCTCGCCGGTGGCGCCATGGCGGTATCAGGCTACCTCCTGCAGAAAGTCACGCGTAACGAACTCGCTTCGCCCGGCGTGCTCGGCGTCATTGGCGGCGCCGGCCTGGGCGTCGTCATCTTCCTGGCGCTGCTGTCCGACGAAAGCAATTCGCTCGTCACCTCGATCGTCTGGCAGCCGGTGGCGGCGATGATCGGCGCAAGCCTGGCCATCGCGGCCGTCTTCCTGCTTTCGGGCCAGCAGGCCTCGTCGGCGGTGCGGCTTCTGCTGTTCGGCATCGCCGTCGGGGCTGTCTGCAAGGCTGCAACGCTGATCCTGATGATCGTCGGGCCGATCTATCGCACTACCCAGGCCAGCCGCTGGCTTGCCGGTGCTGTCAACGAGATCAACTGGGGCGAAGTCCAGGTCGTCGCCATCGGTCTCGCCATCGCCATGGTCGGCGTCGTCGCCGTGGCACGTCGCCTGCCGCCGACCGATCTCGACGAGGTCTCGGCGCGTGGCCTCGGCCTCAACCTGCCGGTGTTCCGCATCCTGGTGTTCGCGTTGGCTTCCGCCCTGACCGCGCTGGCCGTCGCGTTCGCCGGCGGTGTCGGCTTCATCGGCCTGATGGCGCCGCATCTGGCGCGGCTGATCGTCGGCCGCCCGGTGCTCGCCGGCATTGCCGCCAGCTTCCTTTTGGGCGCCATCATGCTGATCGGCGCCGATCTAATCGTACGTGTGCTGTTCGCGCCGACCGAGGTGCCTGCCGGCACCGTGACGGCAGTGATCGGCACGCCCTATTTCCTCTACCTTGTGCTGCGCAGGGGAAGCACCAATGGATAAAGCCATCAGCGTCCAGGCGCTTACCATCGCCTATGGGGCGGCGATCGCAATCGGCGCCGTCGACCTCGACATCGCCAGGGGCAAGGTCACCGTGCTCGCCGGCCCCAATGGCTGCGGCAAGTCGACCTTGCTGCGTGCCATCCGCCGACTGCACCAGCCGAAATCGGGTGAGATCCGGCTCGGCGACCTGCCGATCTCGGGTCTCAAGGAAAAGGAGTTGGCACGGCATATCGGCCTTCTCGCCCAGAGCCCGTCTGCGCCCGACGACATGAGCGTCGAGGAGCTTGTGCGGCTCGGCCGCTATCCGCACCAGACCATGCTGCAGCCGTGGAGTGTTGCCGATGCCGATGCCGTCCAGGCGGCGATGTTCGGCACCGGCGTCTCGCATCTCGCCGAACGCCGGCTGGGTTCGCTGTCGGGCGGCCAGTTGCAGCGCGTCTGGATCGCCATGGTGCTGGCGCAGGAGACCGATATCATCTGCCTCGACGAGCCGGTCAACCATCTCGACATGGCCCACCAGATCGACTGCCTCGACCTCGTCGGCAGGCTCAACCGCGAGCATGGCCGCACCGTCGTCCTGGTGCTGCACGACCTCAATCTCGCAGCGCGATACGCCGACCGGCTGGTGTTCATGAAGGACGGCAGCATGGTTGCCGACGGCGCGCCGACGGAGTTGATGCGTGAAGCGCTGATAGAGGACGTCTTCGGCATCAGCTGCCGGGTCATCGAGGATCCGGTGCATCAGCGCCCGCTATGCATCCCGATCCGCAATTCGTCGCCGCGTTTCGGGACGGCACCGCAAGCCTGAGCCGAAACTCCGCGGGGTAAAAATCGCCGCTTTGTTGCGAATCCCCTGGGCCGGACGCGCTGGTCGGTTGCATCAGCGGCTTGTCATTGGGGGCAGGCCCGCGCTTTAACTGGCTGTGGTGTCTGGGCGCATGATCCGGATATGAGGCGAGGGACTGGCCGCATGAGACTGATCAAGGCAGTGCTTGCCCTGCTGCTGGTTGCAGCCGTCGCCATCCTTGCTGCCCGAATGCTGTTTCCGCTACCGTCGATCAAGGACAGGCCCGTCGAGACTGCCCTGCCGCCGGTCACCGAAGGCGCCCTTGCTGCGATGGTCGTTCAAGGCAGCGCGGAAAACCCCGGCAAGAGCGGGGTCCTGCCGATTGCCGCCGGCCATGATGCCATCGCCAGCCGGCTGTTCCTCTCCGGCATCGCCCAGCGTTCGATCGACGTGCAGTATTACATCTGGCACGACGACACCTCGGGCCGGCTGCTGCTTCGCGCGCTATACGAGGCGTCGAGACGTGGCGTCCGCGTTCGGCTGCTGCTCGACGACAACGGCATTCCGGGGCTCGACCCGACGGTGGCAGCACTTGACGCGCAGCCCAATTTCGACATCCGCCTGTTCAATCCCTCGATGATCCGGTCGCCCAAGCTGCTCGGCTATTCCTTCGACTTCTTCCGCATGAACCGGCGCATGCACAACAAGTCCTTCATCGTCGACGGCCTCGCCGCCATCGTCGGCGGGCGCAACATCGGCGACGAGTATTTCAAGGTCGGCGACGGCACCTATTATCTCGACCTCGATGTGCTCGGCGCCGGCGCCGTGGTCCAGGACACGTCGAAAGCCTTCGACCTCTACTGGAACAGTGCCTCTGTCTTTGCCTCGGACAAGATCATCGATCCGTCCACCGGCACGCTGGAGGCTTTCCTGCAGGGCGCCGACGAGGCTGCCAAGCGCCCTGCCGCAGCCGATTTCGTCCGGCCGGATGCGCCGGCCTACAACAGGCTGCGCAGCGGCGGGCTTGGCCTCGAATGGGTCGACGTCAAGCTGGTGGTCGACGACCCGGTCAAGGGCGAAGGCAAGGCAAGCAAGAACCAGCTGATGATAAGCCGGCTCGCCGAATTGGTCGGGCCGGTGCGGCACGGTCTCGACCTCGTCTCCGCCTATTTCGTGCCGGGTAGGCCAGGCGTGGAGTATTTCGCCAGCCTGGTGAAGGGCGGCGCCAAGGTGCGCATCCTGACCAATGCGCTCGAGACCACCGATGTCGCGATGGTCCATGCCGGATATTCGAAATATCGCCGCGAGATGCTGGATGACGGCATCGAGCTGTTCGAACTCAAGCCGATGGCCGATGCTGCCAAGGGCGAAGAGGAACTCAGCCTCACCGGCTCCTCCGGCGCCAGTCTGCACGCCAAGAGCTTCGCCGCCGATGGCGATCGCGTCTTCATCGGGTCGTTCAATTTCGACCCGCGCTCGGCGCTGCTCAATTGCGAGATGGGCTTCCTGATAGGAAGCCCGACGATGGCGCGGGCGATGTCGCAAGGCTTCGACACCAAGGTCGCCGCCGGCTCCTATCGGGTCTCGCTGCGGCCTGATGGCGGCATGCAGTGGGCGGAGGACGAACCCGGCAAGCCTGTCGTCACCTTCGAAGACGAACCGAACGCTTCGGCGGTCAAGCGGCTGATGGTGATGGTGTTTGGCTGGCTGCCCATCGAATGGCTGCTCTAGACGCGAGAAAAGCGCGTGACGGAGCGATCGCGGCGGCGTGGCTGCCACTGCAGCAGGTCTCGGCCGACCAATCCCGGGGGTGCTGATCATGCTGTTCATTGTCGATCCGGCGACAAGCTGGCACCGAAGCCGGTAGCTCACTGTAGCGCTCTAATCGTTTTCGTCGTCGGTGACGCGAAAGATGATCTGCTTGGCGACGGACGAGCACAGCACGACGAACAGCCCGATGCCGACCAAAGCGAAGAAGATGGTGAAGAGCTTGCCGAGCGCCGTATGCGGCGCAAGATCGCCATAACCGACGGTGGCGAGGGTCATGACCGAGAAGTAGATCGCGTCCAGATAGCTCCAGCCTTCAATCCAGACGTAGAAGACGGACGCCACTGCGACGAGCGTCGAGGTAACGACCAGCAAGGTTCGGACCTGCGGATCGGCGAACGCATCGCGCATGCCACGTGCAAGCGAGGTCAGATGCCATCTTGCATGGTGCTTCTTGGGGTGCCGGTCCATGGCATGCCTCCGCCCAGACGGGCATCAAAGCAAGCCGGTCGGCTCCCGTCCAGTGGGGCAGCCGGCTACAGCAGCGCGCCGAGCCCGGCGAACAGCCGGTCGATGCCCTCGGCCGTCGTGATCGTGCCCGGTGAAAGGCGCAGGATGCGGCCACGGCAATCCGTGAAAACACCACTCTGGCGCAGGCCGTTGACGATCGTCGCAGTTTCCGTCTCAGCGGGCAGGCGCAACATGATGCTGCCGCCGCGTCGCCGGTCGTCGCGCGGGCTGGCGAGTGCCAGGCCCATCTCGTCGGCCCGCGCTATGATCGCAGCGCTCAGCTTACGATTATGCGCGAGCAGTGCCGTCTTGTCCTGCGCTGCATGCCATTCCAGCGCCGGCACCGAGCCGATGCAGGCCAGCGCCGACGGCGTACCGTGGTCGAAGCGGCGGGCATCCGGCGCATAGGCGAAGGCGTCGAGGTCCCAGGAGAAGATGTTGTCCTGGCTGAACCAGCCGCGCAGTTCAGGCCGGCACTCCTTGAGCAGCGGTTCGGCGACATGGATGATGCCGGCGCCCGGCGTGCCGGACAGCCATTTCAGGCTTGTCGATATGGTGAAATCGACGGCCGGCGCGTCAACCTTGAACGGGATCAGGCCGACACCCTGGGTGATGTCGACGCCGACGAGGCTGCCCATCGCGCGGCCATGGGCCACCAGCCGGTCGAGGTCGCAGCGGTGTGAACTGGTCGACGTCACCTGGGTCAAAAGCGTCAGGCCGACATCCTTGCCCCATGACGCGATTAAATCGTCGTCATGCACCCAGCTTTCGCCGTCGCGCATGGCCACAGTGTCGAGGGTGAAACCGAAGCGCGGCGCAAGACCGGCGAGCAGGAAGTGCAGGCTCGGGAAGCAGTCTGCCGTCACCAGCACGCGGCGACCGGCAAGGTGGTGGGGTGGCAGAGCGCCGATCAGGCTGTAAAGCGCGGTGGTGACGTTCTCGGCCGACGTCAGCGTGCCCTTCGATGCCCCGATCAGGTTGCTCCAGAGATCGATGAAACGCTGGCGCTTGCCCAGCGCCCGCATCCACTGTCCGTCGTCGAAGGCACCCCAACTGGCCGCAAATTCGGAAAGTTCCGCCGCCATGGCCTCGGCCTTGCCGGGATACATGCCGATCGAGTGGTAGAGGAAGTAGGCGGAGCCGTCTGGTGTTGTCATCGTGCGGAATTCCGTATTGCTGTCGTGGGCTCAGCGCGCCGTCATCTGGCGCTTGCCGCGTTCCTCGAGAAAGCTCACCAGCCTGACCAACGGCAACAGGAAGACGAGATAGAGCGCAGCAGCACCGATCAGCGGTGTCGGGTTGGCCATGAGCGCCTGTGCGTCCGTCGCCTGCTTCAACAAATCGGGCATGGCGACGACCGAGGCGAGGGCGGTGTCCTTGAAGATCGAGACGCAATTGCTGGTCAGCGGCGGGATGATGACACGCAACGCCTGCGGCAGGATCACGGTGCGCATCGTCGTCCAGAAGCCGATGCCCAGCGCCGAGGCTGCCTCGAACTGGCCCTTCGGCACGTTTTCGATGCCGGCGCGGCAGACCTCGGCGGTGAAGGCCGAAAGCACCAGCGACAGCGCCAGCGTCGCTGCGGTGAATGACGAGAAGCGGATGCCGACGAAAGGCAGCGCGTAATAGATCAGGATCAGCAGTACCAGGATCGGCATTGCCCTGAGGAAATCGACATAGGCTATGGCGAAGTAGCGCACCGGCTTGGGCCCATAAAGCCGCATCAGGCAGACGAGCAACCCGGCCGCGCCGCCGAAGATGATGCTGGCGACGCCCAGCAAGATGGTGTTGCCGATGCCGCGCATCAGCATCGGAAAACTGCGGACCAGTATGTCCCAGTTGAAGAAGGTGGTGATCAGGTCCATGGCGAGGTCCGGTCGCAGGACGCTGCGGCCTTGCCAGGCCGCAGCGTCGTTTCAAGGTTTTGCAGGTGGAGCCGTTGGCTCACTCGGCCTTGGGCAGCGGCATTGCAGTCGTCGTGCTGGTACCCGCGTCCGGCTCTACGCCGAACCACTTCTTGTGGATCGCGGCCATCGTGCCGTCTGCCTTCATCGCCGACACGGCGTCGTTGGCGGCGACGATGGCAGGATGGTCCTTGCGCGCCATCATGGCGAAGCGTTCGCCGGTCGGAATACGCACCAGCACCTTGAAGCCCGGCGACTTGGTCATGGCATACTGGAAGCCGGCGAGTTCACCGGCGCCGCCATCGACGCGCTGGGCCTGGATGTCCAGCAGCAGGTCCTGCTGGGCGTTGTAGCTGCGCACTTCGGCGAGGCCGAGCTTGTCGGTGTTTTCCTTGGCCCAGGCTTCGCCCGTGGTGCCGGCAACGACGCCGATGACCTTGCCCTTCAGGCCGTCGAGGCCGGTGATGTCGGACGCTTCGCGACCGATGACCGTGCCGTCGCCATCATAATAGGGCTGGGTGAACGACTGGTTCTGCAGGCGCTCGTTGTTGACCGAGATCGACGAGACGGCGAAGTCGATGCGGCCCGAACTGGACGCGGCGAAGAGCGCCTGGAAGCCCATGTCCTGGAACTCGACCGGGCGGCCGAGGCGCTTGGCGACCTCTGTCGCGACGTCGATCTCGAAACCCTCGAAGCTGCCGCTTTCCGTCTTGAACTCCCATGGCGGATTGGCCGGGTAGGCGCCGACGACGAGCTTTTCCTGGGCGCTGGCCGGTGCCGAGAGCGCGAGGGCAAATGCCATGGCCATGCCGGCCGCTAGTTTAGAGAATGCCAATTTTCTTCCTCCCTTTGATCGATCGACGGTGACAAGCGATCCAGCCGCCAGTCACACGTCGCTGCTTCAAGCCTGTAAGTATGCATGGGCATATGGCGAGCGACGGATCCCATCCGCCACCGGCACAGCCGGACTTTCCGTGGCTCGCCATGTTGGCTGCCTCTGAATCTGGCGATCCGTGCTTGCTTCGTTTGCGTATGAGGGTTCGGGGCAAGTGTTCCGTGCACTACATCGTTGCCGATGGCGAGCGCGAAATCTCGATCCTACCTTTGTGCCTCCTCCATCCTCCTCAGCAAGATATTTGCATTTGCATTTAAATTTGTCCAGATAGTTGTTCTCGGAGTGCCCGAGGTGACTCAGCGTTGATCCTGGTCGGCCATCGACGCCCCGACGCAAACGAAAACGGCCGCGGATCGCTTCGACGATCCACGGCCGCTTGGATGCGGAGAGGTATTTGGCGTCAGGCGCGGCTGAGCGCCATCACGCCTGTTTCGGTGCCGGTCAACCGACGCGAACGACCGTCAGCGCCGACGACCATCTGGATGCGGCGTCGCTCCGACGAAAACAGCTTCGAAGTCGACACGTCCACCGGCGGATTGAAGGCGACGGTGACACGCCAGAGATCCGGCTTGATCGTCTCCTCGAGGCCGATGACGCGTCCCTTGGCAGGGTTGCCGTTGAAGGTGCCCGACACCGTCTCGCCGACGGCGAAGGGTGCGCCACCGGTGGTCTCTTCGGCCCTGGTGTCGTTGGGACGCGCGGCCAGCGTGTTCCAGTCGCGCACGCCTTCCTGGCGGGCGACGAGTTCAAGCGCCTTGGCGTGGCTGATGGCGATGCCATCGGCAGCGAGCGCGTCGCGCAGCCTGCGGGCATTGGTTTTGTAGTCTTGACCTGTGGTCATGGTTTCGCTCCTTCGCGATGCGCGAACGGCGTGGTGAAAGTCGGGAGCCCGCATTGCCGCCTCGGCCGTCGCATCGACAGGGAAACGAATGTTCTGAAGGAAGCTTCACCGTGCCTTGCGGCTGCGGGCGGCAGGGGCTTCCCGCCCTTGACCGCCCTCAGATAGGAAGAACGAGGCGCGCCGTCAATGAGGGCGCGCCGGAGGCCGGGTCAGGCGGCCCAGGTCAGGCGACCCCAGGTCAGGCGGATTTGTCCCACACCGGGGCCAGCCCGCCGGGACTGACGATGCGCCCGCCAGCTGTGGCCAGGGCATGGATCGCCGCCATCTCGTCCGCCGACAGTTCGAAATCGAAGATGGCGAAATTCTCAGGCAGGCGCGACAGCGTCGACGTCTTGGTCAGTGTCACGACGCCGTCCTGCTGCACCAGCCAGCGTAGCACCACCTGAGCTGCCGTCTTGCCGTGGCTGGCGCCGATCGCTTTCAGCACGGGATCGGAGATCACCTTGCCGTCGGCCATGGCGTAGTAGGCTGTGACCGACATGCCGGCCTTGCGTGCGGCCTGGAGCACCGCGGTCTGGTCGAGATAGGGGTGGTATTCGACCTGGTTCGTCGCCAGCCTGACGTCACTCAGCTTCACTGCCTCGGCCATCAGTGTGGTGTTGAAGTTGCTGACGCCGATATGGCGCGCCTTGCCGGCCTTTTGCATCTCGTTCAGGGCGCCGATCTGCTCGGCCAGCGGCACCGCGTCGTTCGGCCAATGCAGCAGCAGCAGGTCGACATGGTCGGTGCGAAGCTTCTTCAGGCTGTCGTCGACCGACTTCACGAAGGCATCGCGCTGGTACTTGTCGACCCAGACCTTGGTGGTCAGGAAGATGTCCGAACGGGCCACGCCGGAGGTGGCGATCGCCTCGCCGACCTCGGCCTCGTTGCCGTAGATCTGGGCGGTGTCGATGTGGCGGAAGCCTTGGCGGATTGCTTCGGGCACCACTTCGAGGACTTCTGCACCGGGCATGCGGAAGGTGCCGAAGCCAAGGGCAGGAATTGTCGCGCCATTGGCGGTAACGAATTTCATGATGTTCTCCTTGAGAGGACATGAGGGGGAGAGGACATTAGGGGAGAGGAAATTGGGGGCGGGGAGGAAATTGGGTGGATGGCTCCATCCTTTAGGTAGGTCGGCAGTGAAGCTGGTCAATCATTCTAAGCCGGCACCTAAGCCGGCTGGCACAGAGGTTCCTGGCGCCGGTCCAGCGCGCCGCTCCACGCTGTCAGCACAAACGCTCCAGCCACCAGCACGGCACCGACCCAAGGTGTCGCGACAAGGCCTAGCGGCGAAGCGACGACCATGCCGCCGATCCAGGCGCCCAGTGCGATGCCGAGGTTGAACGAGGCGATGTTCAGTGCCGAGGCGACGTCGACGGCGCCCGGCCGGTGCGCCTTGGCCAGTTGCACGACATAGAGCTGCAGGCCTGGCACATTGGCAAAGGACAGGAAGCCGAGCGCGGCCAACGTGGCAAGTGTCCAGGCCGGCGAAACTGCGGTGAAGGAAAACAGCACCAGCACCACAGCCTGCATCGCAAACAGCACGGTCAGCGCCTTGACCGGGTTGCGGTCGGCGATACGGCCGCCGGCGATGTTGCCGACCGCGATGGCCAGGCCGTACAGAACCAGGATCAGGCTGACGCTGGAGGCCTGGAAGCCGGTGACCTGTTCGAGGATCGAGGCGAGATAGGTGAAGGTGACGAAAGTGCCGCCATAACCGAGCGCCGTCATCGCGAACACCAGGAGCAGCCGGCCGGAACCCAGCACCCGGATTTGGTCGAGCAGGCTCGAAGGTGCCGCCTTGTTCAGGTTCGAAGGCAGCAACGCGGCGATACCGGTAAAGGCAATGACGCCGAGCAGGGAAACACCCCAGAAGGTGGCGCGCCAGCCAAAGGTCTGGCCGATGAAGGTGCCGAGCGGCACACCGGTGACGATCGCTACCGTCAGGCCCATGAACATCATGGCAATTGCCGAAGCGCGGCGGTTTTCCGGCACCAGATCGGCGGCAATGGTGGCGCCGACCGAGAAGAACACGCCATGGGCGAAGGCTGACAGTACACGTGCAACGAGCAGCAGCTCGTAGCTGGGGCTCAGCGCGGCTGCCGTGTTGCCGACGACGAACAGCGCCATCAACCCGAGCAGCAGAGGCTTGCGATCGATCCGGCCGGCAAGCGCCGTCAGCACCGGTGCGCCGAAGGTGACGCCCAGCGCGTAGACGCTGACGATCAGGCCGGCCAGCGGCAGGGTGATGTCAAGATCCTGGGCCACCGTCGGCAACAGCCCGACGATGACGAATTCGGTCGTGCCGATCGCATAGGCCGCGATGGTGAGCGCGAAGATGGCTAGGGGCATGTCGTGCACCGTTGACTAGGCGGCCTGCGCCGCGGTTGATCCGTGGCTGCATATGGGGCAAGGGCGCTTGCGCAATAATGCATGATTATGGATGAATGCTTGTGAATTTGATTCACAAGAGGCCATTCATGGACAATCGCGCCGGTGAGATGGAGGTCTTCGTCCGGGCCGCCTTGCTGAAGAGCTTCTCCGCTGCCGGCCGGCAGCTCGGCCTGTCGCCATCGGCGGTCAGCAAGCTGATCACACGCATCGAGGACAGGCTGGGCACCCGCCTCGTCGTGCGCTCGACGCGCAGCCTGCAACTCACCCCGGAGGGCGAGGTCTATCTCGAGCGGGCCACCCGCATCCTCGGCGAGATCGAGGAGGCCGAGCGTATCGTCGCCGGCGGCGCCAATGCGGTGCCGCGCGGCTTGCTCAGGGTCAGCGCCTCGGTGGCCTTCGGCGCCAGCCATGTCGTGCCGCACATGGCCGAGTTCCTGGCGCTTTATCCCGAGGTCGAACTCGACCTGTCGCTGACCGACAGCGTCATCGACCTCTACGAAGAGCGCGCCGACGTCGCCATCCGTTCCGGCAAGCTGCGCGATTCATCGCTGAAGGCGCGCAAGATTCTGGAGATCCGCCGCGTCGTCGTCGCTTCGCCCGCCTACCTGGAGCGGTACGGCGTGCCGGAAAAGCCGGCCGATCTCGGCGGCCACAACTGCCTGCGCTTCAATTTCCTGCGCAACCGCGATGAATGGATTTTTCGCGATCCGGCAACCGGTGAGACCTTCGCCCAGCGGATCGGCGGCAACCTGCTTGCCAACAACGGCCCGAGCTTGCGCCGGCTCTGCCTCGACGGCGTCGGCCTGATCCGCAGCGGCCGCTTCCAGGTCCAGGCAGACATCGCTGCCGGCACGCTTGTGCCGGTGCTCGAAGCCTACAATCCCGAGGACATCGAGATGATACACGCCGTCTTCGCCGGCCATGGTCACCTTGCCGCGCGCATCCGCGCCTTCATCAATTTCCTCGCCGAAAAAACGCGCGCCGGATAGCGCCATTGTTTCGGCGAATAGGCGCACTACCTTCGTGAGGCGCGATTATCGCGCTGGAAGTGTTGCGATGGCGAAGATGGCGAGATCGAAACGGGCTCTGATCTTGGCGGGCATTGTGCTTGCCGGCGCGATGCAGGCGCATGCCATCGACCTGCCCGGTCAGCCCGACCGGAACCAGCTTGCGCGCGAAGGCCGGATCAACGAGCTGCAGATCCTGCAAAGCCGGCAGGGCCGCATCGATTTCCAGGCCGAACAACAACGCCAGCGCGAGCAGGACCGCCAGATCGTCATACCGCAGGTCCAGCGGCCCGACGTGCCGGTGATGAAGTCGAACTGCCAGATCGAGCTGTTCGGCAACATCTATCGCCGTGTCTGCCGCTAAGTGTTCCCTCGCTGTAAGCTTGAGTTGTCCTGAAGCTGCCGCCGCGTGAACTTGCCGATCGAAGGCGCCGGCCAGGCATGGATTAGCCGGCTGCCAACTGCTCGGCCAGCACGCCGTCGAGCCTGTCGTATCCGGCCTCGACACCCTTGGCCATGCCGATGGCGATGGCGCCATCCCTGGCCTCGCGCGAGCTGTAGAGCACGGTGTTGACGGAAATGGTGCGGCCGTCCTTTTCGGTCAGCACCAGGGTCGAGCGCGCCTCGCCGTCGGTCCAGTCCATGTCGAACAGCTCGACGCTGACGATCCTTTCCGGCCGAGCGATCTCGCGATAGGTCCCGGTCATGCCCATGTCGCGGCCGTCGTCATGGCGCCAGACGAAGCGGTACGTGCCGCCGATGTGCAAGTCGATCTCGCAGACGGCAAACGACCAGCCGTCCGGTCCCGTCATCCAGCGTTTCAACAGCGCCGGGATGGTCCAGCAGTCGAAAACCAGGTCGCGCGGCGCGTCGAACACACGCGTCATGGCGATTTCGCGGTCGCTCGGCGTCGTCACTTCCAGTCTGTGGCTCATCGTCGTTCCCCCCTCGTCCGCCCCTCAGGCCTTGCCTTGGTTCGCCTGCAGGTCGGCGAGCAGCGCATCCAGCCGCTTGTAGTTGCCTTCCCAGACCTTGCGGTACTCGTCGAGCCAGCCGGTCACTTCTGCCAGCGCTTCGCCTTCGATGCGGCACGGCCTGCGCTGGGCGTCGCGGCCGCGCGAGATCAGCCCGGCGCGCTCCAGCACCTTGAGATGCTTGGAGATCGCCGGCTGGCTCATGGCGAAAGGCTCGGCCAGCTCCATCACGGAGACATCGCCGGTCATCAGCCGCGCCAGGATCGCCCGGCGTGTCGGATCGGCCAGTGCGGTGAAAGTTGCGTCGAGGCGTTCGGACGGCGTCATGTTGGTACACTCGCATTCTATAACTGAAAGGTTATATAGAACGCGAGGACCCGTCAAGGCTGGAGTGGGCAGGCGCAACGCCGATGCCTCCCTCCCCGTTGTGGGGAGGGAGGGTGGGGTGCTGCGCGTCATCACCTCGAACTCGCCCGGCGTTGCCCGCCCGGTGCCCTCTCCGACAGAGAGAAGCCCGTCACGCCGCCTTGCGGGCCTTCTTGGCGTGAACGTTCTGGTTCATGCGGAACATGTTGTCGGGATCGTATTTACGCTTCACCTCGAGCAGCCTGCTGTAGTTGGCACCATAAGCCGCCTCGACCCGGTCAGCTTCGTCCGCCGGCATGAAATTGATGTAGGCGGTGCCAACTGCCTGCGGCCGTGTCGCCTCGTAGATGTTGCGGGCCCAGCCGATGCAGGTCTTGTCCATCGACGGCTCGCGCCAGCGTGCATGCACGTTCATGACGAAATGCGAGTTGCGCTGCGGGAAAGCCGTGGCATCGGTTGCAACCCGTCCGGCTGCGCCGCCGACATGGCCGACGAAAATCTCGCATTCCGGCCCCGGCAGGGCGCCGATCGCGGTGTCGAGCATGTCGATAGTCGTATCCGAAAGCTCGATGAAGTCGTGGCTTTTCCAGTAGTTGCGCGCGCCGGGCGCAAGCAGCGGATCGAACGCCATCTGCCATCCGGCGAACGGGTTCGGCCCGACGACGTCGACGATCGGGTTGCCGATGCCGCGCAGGACGGCGGTCGCCTTCTCGCCGATTTCGAGCTCGCCGCACCAGCACATGGCCAGCACCAGCACCTCCTTGCCGTGCCATTGCGCCGGCAGGAACGGCAGCGGCGGCGCCTGACGCATCACGGCCCAGCAGGTCAACTCGTCGGGTGCGTCCTCGAGCGCATCGCGATATTGTCGAAGCACCGACTTGGCCTCCTCGAAAGGATGCACGACGAGCCCCGAAAGCACCTGCGGGCCCAGCTTGTGCAGCTTGAATTCGAAGGCGGTGACGACGCCGAAATTGCCGCCGCCGCCGCGTATCGCCCAGAACAGGTCGGGATGCTCGGCGGTGCTTGCCCGCACCAGTTCGCCATCCGCCGTCACCACGTCGGCCGACAGCAGATTGTCGATGGTCAGGCCAAGCTTGCGCGTCGTCCAGCCGAAGCCGCCACCCAATGTCAGCCCCGATATGCCGGTCGTCGAGTTGATGCCGGTCGGCACTGCCAGGCCAAACGCTTGGGTTTCCTTGTCGACATCGGCGAGGATCGCGCCCGGCTCGACCCAGGCTCGGCGTGCCACTCGGTCTACCCGCACAGATTTCATCTGGGAAAGATCGATCATCAGGCCGCCGTCGCAGACAGCACTACCGGCGATGTTGTGGCCGCCGCCGCGCACGGAGACGAGCAGCTTGTAGTCGCGCGCGAACTTGACCGCCGCGATGACGTCGCTGGCGCCGACGCAACGCACGACAAGGCCGGGACGGCGTTCCAGACGATACGGGCCTCGTCGTAACCGGCATCGCCGGCATTGAGCATATGACCACGCAGGCTTGCCGCGAAGGCATCGAGGACAGGCGCGCTCACCGTCGCCAGCCCACCGTCCAGGGTCGTTAGGTTGAGGTCGTTCATGGGGCTTTCCTCCGAACAGAGAAAAGGCCTCCTCTTGCACCGCAAGCCGTCGATTGTGCGCTTTAGCCTTTCGATGGACAAGAACAAGGGCGGGCCTGTTGCGGAAAAGTGATGGGCACGCCGCGTCGCCGCGCTAACCGTGCCGGTCGGCTTCGCGCCTTGCCGTAACGAAACCCAGTCGCCATAGTGTCAAACAGCTCAGCTATCTGAGTGCTTCGAACCCGGCGAAATCGGAGACCAATCAAACGATGGGGTGCAGGGGCAGCGACATCGACAAGAGGGCGCTGCAAGTTGGTGCTGGTACACAAAAGCTGAATTCCAGGCTGTGGATACCTAGGCTTGTTGGCTGGGCAGGGGCGGCAACACCGCTGCTTGCAAGCCTTCTCACCTGCCATCAGGCGCTCGCGGCCGACGACCGCATGCTGCTCCTCGACCATGACGGGCTGACCATTCGCATGCATCTGCAGGCCGGCCTGAACGTGGTCACCGAGCACAACGTGTTTTGGAACTATGCCGATTCGTTCGCGCCGTCGGCCGGCTTTGATTCAAACAAGACCTGGCTCGAAGGCTATATCCTGCCAGGACTCAGCTTCACCCAGGAGCTCGGCGGAGTGGTGGCCTATGGCAAGGTCTCGGCCGTCGCCTCGGGCACGCTCGGCATCGACGCCTACGCTACCGGCAACACCGGCCGTGTCACGCTGGAAGAGGGATATCTCGGCCTGCGCTCCGGCGAAAAGAGCGATCCTTCCTTCGATGTCTCGGTCGGGCCGCGCGAGTTCAAGGCCGGTACCGGCATGCTGCTCGCCAATGGCGGATCCAGCGGTTTTGATCGCGGCGCGCTCAAGCTGGGGGCCCTCGCAAGGCGTGGGAAATGGCGTCGATCGGCCGCTTCGGTTTCGACAATTTCACCGGCACGGCGTTCTATCTCGATGCCAATGAGCAGAACGAGAGCGACAGCCACACCAGGATCGCCGGCGGCGATTTTCGCTACGACGGCGAAAACAACACATTTGCCGGCCTGACCTTTGGCCATGTGCTCAAGTCCGACTCGCCCTATCCAAAGGCAGCCCCCGGCGGCATCGGTGTGCCGACGCTTGTTGCCAATGGCCGCGAAGGCCTAAACTTCGTCAATGCTTATGGCCGCGCCATTCCGTTCGGCGACAGCTTCGAGAACCTCTTCGTCGCCGGCGACTTCGCCTATCAGTGGAACGATGACATCGATATGCGGGCATGGGGCGGCCGCGTCCAGGTCGGCTACACCTTCGCCGAATATTCATGGGCGCCGACGATCGCCTATTCCTACCAGACGTTTTCAGGCGACGATCCGTCGACGTCGCGGCTGGAACGCTTCGACCCGCTCTACTACGAGGGCAGCCCGAGTTCCTGGTCGACCGGGTCGAAGTCGTCGATGGTATTCATCAATTCGAACGTCAACGCCCATCAGCTCAGCCTGCGGGTCACGCCGACCGAGCGCGATACGCTGACCCTGCGCTACGCCTATATCAGCGCCAACGAACTTCGAAGCCCGATCCAGTTCGGCCAGGGCACGCATCTCGAGATCATCAACGGAGTGCCCAATCCGGTCGCCGGCGTCTCAGCCAAGCATCTCTCGGACGACATCTTCCTCGAGTACAACCGCGTGCTGAACCCCAACACCTATCTGACCGCCGGGTTCAGCGTTTCATTTCCGGGTCCCGGAGCCGACTCCGTCGTCAGTTTCGATGCGCCCGTCTGGACAGGAGGCTTCGTCAATGTGGTGGTCAATTTCTGAGGTTGGAGCCAGACGTAAAGGCCTCATCTGCGCCGTGCTGGCCGCGGCGGTGGCTGCTCTGGCGCTGCCGTCGTCGATCTCCCATGCGCAGGAGGCAAAAGTGCTGTCAGCCGCCGAGTCCGATCCCGTCAAGCTTGGTTGGATGGTCGGTTCGCCGCCGCCGGCCGACAAGATCATCCGCTTCACCGACCCGGACTATTTCTCATTTCCCAAGATGCGCTGGACGGTCTGCCACTTCCGCCAGCTGATGCCGACGGCCAATGTCAGCCGCGGGCTTGGCGCTCCGGGTCTGCTTGAACGCAAACCGGATGAGACCATCGACGCGGTGAAATTCACCCCGCTCGGCGGCGGTGCCGAGATGACCTGGGAGCAGTCGCTCGCCGCCAACTATACCGACGGCATCGTCGTGCTGCATGAAGGCAAGATCGTCTACGAGCGCTATTTCGGCTGCCTTGACGATGCCGGCCAGCATGGCGCGATGTCGGTCACCAAGTCGATCACCGGCCTGCTCGGCGAAATTCTGGTCGCCGAGGGCAAGCTTGACGAAAACGCCAAGGTGGCATCAGTGGTGCCCGAACTCGCCAACAGTGCGTTTGGCGACGCCACCGTCAAGCAGGTGCTCGAGATGACCACCGGCCTGCGCTACAGCGAGGACTATGCCGACCCCAACGCCGACGTCTGGACCTATTCGGCGGCCGGCAGTCCACTGCCCAAGCCGGAAGGCTATATCGGGCCGCGCAGCTATTTCGAATATCTGCAGACGGTGCGCAAGGAAGGCGAGCACGGCACGGCCTTCGGCTACAAGACCATCAACACCGACGCGCTTGGCTGGATCGTCGCGCGTGTCACCGGTCAGTCCGTCGCCCAGTTCATGTCGGGGCGGATCTGGAGCAAGATGGGAGCCGAGCAGGACGCCTACTACACCGTCGATTCGACCGGCACGCCCTTTGCCGGCGGGGGCTTCAATGCCGGCCTGCGCGACATGGCGAGGCTCGGCCAACTGCTGCTCGACGATGGTGTTGCCAACGGCCAGCGCCTGATACCCGAGGCGGCGATTGCCCGCATCCGTGCCGGCGGTGACAAGGCGGCGTTCGAAAAGGCCGGCTATGCGCTGCTCAAGGGCTGGAGCTATCGCGGTATGTGGTGGATCACCAACAACGACAACGGTGCCTACTCGGCACGTGGCGTGCATGGCCAGGCGCTCTATATCGATCCCAAGGCGCGTGTCGTCATCGCCCGCTTCTCGTCGCATCCCACGGCCGGCAATGCCGCCAACGACCCGACTTCGCTGCCGGCCTTTGAAGCGGTGGCTAAGCATTTGATGAAGTAGCACGGTCGAGCCGAGGATTTGCTTCAGCCCGCTGTGGCGGATTTGTCAGCCGCCGCTGGCTTTCCGCGCGCCCGACAATCTGGCTGCAAGGACGCCAAGCATGATGACCACGATGCCGGCAAGCTGCAGTGGTTCAGGTGCTGTGTGATTGGCGAGATAGTCGATCGCGAGGCCGGCGACCATCTGGCCGCAGATCACCAGCACCGCCGTCCTGATGGCCCCCAGCCTTGGCAACACGAGGCTGTTGGTTGCGACAAACAGCGCCCCGAACATGCCGCCGAACCAGGCAAGGGCGGGTGCTGCGGACAGGTTTTCCAAGCTCCAGCCGCCGACTACGATCAGCACGGCGGCGAGGAAGACAAACCCGACGAGGTGGTTCCAGAACGAGGCGCGCAGTGGCCCGATCGCAATGCCGAGCTTCCCGTTCAAGGCTCGACTAACACCGATGAGTACGCCGTTGAGCACCGCGACGAAGATGTACCCGTTCATCGTTATCGTCCGCCTGCAACGAGCAGCAAGCTGCCGCCGAGCACGAGCGCAACGACCGCAACATCGGTTGCCGCAAACCGCCTTTTTGCCACGCCGAACAGCCCTGCGTAATCCATCGCCATGCCGAAGACCACCTGCCCGACGAGCATGAAGGCGATGGTGCCGGACAGCGCCAATGGGCCGTTGGTGGTGATTGCCGCGAGCACCACGGTCAGCGCCCCGGGTACGCCGCCGAGATAGGCCCAGGCCGGAGCTTTTTGTTGCGGTCTGGCTTCCCGGTGCCGAAAGATCCGCGACCCTCCGGCGACAAGCAGCATGGCGGCCGCTGCGCCTGTTCCATGCGCCACCCACGAGGCAAACACTGGTGCGCTATGTCTGGCCAAAAGGCCATTGCAGGCGATCATCACCGCCAGCAGCGCCCCCGACGCCAGGGCCGACAGCCAGTCCGCCGAACGTCCGGTCATTGTGTTGTGCTCCACATCGCGCCGTCAAAACCTGCCCGGCTTGAAAAATAGCCTCCTGCCACGACGAGAAAATCTGGCTACAATTCCGAATACTCCGGATGTTTCAGTCCGTAATGAGCAGGTGCAAATGATGAACGGCCTTGGCGCGATTAATGTGTTCATCCACGCTGCGGAAACACGCAGCTTTGTCGTTGCCGGTCGCCAGCTCGGCATTTCCGCATCCGCCGTTGGTAAGGCCGTGGCGCGGCTGGAGGACAGGCTGGGTGTGCGCCTGTTCCATCGCAGCACCAGGAGCATCACGCTCACCTCCGAAGGCAGCCTGTTTCTGGAGCGCTGCCGTCGCATCGCCGGAGAGTTCGAGGCGGCCGAAGAGGAACTGTCGCAAGCGCGCGCCGCGCCGAGCGGTCCGTTGCGCGTCAGCCTGCCCGTCGCCGGCACCTTGTTGCTGCCTGTGCTCGCCGATTTCATGCGCGCCTGGCCTGAGGTCCGGCTGGAACTCGATTTCACCGACCGACTCGTCGACGTCATCGAGGAAGGCTTCGACGTGGTGATTCGCACCGGCAAGGCCGCGGACTCCAGGCTGATGAGCCGCAAGCTCGGCGAATTCCGCCACCTGTTGGTGGCTTCGCCAGCCTATCTCGCCCGCGCCGGCGTGCCGGAATGGCCGGATCAGCTTCTCGCCCACGCCTGCCTGCACCACCGCCATCCTGTCACCGGCAAGCTGGAGCCATGGCCCTTGTTGCGCGACGGGGCACTGCTTGAACTGGACCTGCCGGTGACGGCAATCGCCAGCAGCGTCGAGGCGCGCATCCATCTCGCCGAACAGGGCTTTGGCATTGCCTGCCTGCCCGACTATGCCGTCCGGCACCAGCTCGCCGCGACGACCCTTGTGCCCGTGCTTGAGCCATTCCTAGACAATTGCGGCGTCATGCGCGCCCTCTGGCCCGCGGGCCCCTACCTTGCGCCCAAGACACGCGCCCTTGTCGACATCATGGCCGGGCGGCTGTTCGACGCCTAATCCAGCAGCGCCAAATCCAGCTGCGCCAGCCGGTCCGGGTCGGCGATGGCATCGATGCCGACGATCCTGTCGCCGTCCAGCCTGAGCATCAGAACGACACGCAGCTTGCCCATCGGTGCGACAATCAGGCCGATGGCGCCGTCGACGAGTGCCGGCAGCGCGCCCTGCGCCCGGCCCTTGAAGCTTTGCGCCACGGCCTGCGCGCCGCGCAGCTCGGCCAGCGCCCCCAGCTGCGCAGCCACGGCGTCGGCGCGGAACACGACGTCAGGGTCGAGCACGGCCAGCAGGCCGGCGAAATCGCCGCCGCGCGAAGCCGCGAGAAACGCCTCGACAACCTGCCGCTGGCGCGTCCTGTCGGGGGTAGGCGCCTTGTCGTCGCCCTGGACCCGGCGTCGGGCCCGGCTCGCCAGCTGTCTTGCTGCGACCGGCGTGCGCTCGACGATCGGCGCAATGTCGTCGAAGGACAGGTCGAACATGTCGTGCAAGACAAAGGCGATGCGCTCGGCTGGCGCCAGCTTCTCCAGCACCACTAGCAGCGCCAGCCCGACGGCATCGGCCATCGCCAGCTCGCGTTCGGGATCGACGGCAGGCGCATCGTCGGCAACCTCATCGGGCCCTTCGGTTTCGAGTTGCTCTTCGCGCCGCGCCTTGCGCTGGCGCAGCATGTCGAGGCAGACGCGCGCCACCACCGTCGTCAGCCAGCCCGAAAGATTGTCGATCTCATGCGCGTCGCTGCGCGCCAGGCGCAGCCACGTTTCCTGCACCGCGTCTTCGGCTTCGCTGGCCGAGCCCAGCATGCGGTAGGCGACGGCCCGGAGATGGCCGCGCTTCTCCGCGAATTTGTCGGCCAGAAAAATTTCTTCGTTCATCGGTCACATTCCTTGCTGCTGTTCCGTCAAGGCCATGACGAACGAATCCCGGCCGATGTGACACGAGACCGGTTCAAGGGCAGCGGCGTCAATAACGTCAGGCGTAAGGCCGGAACAACAACTGAGATTCGAGGAGAATTCCCATGCAAGCTCGTATGACCAATCCCGCCATCCTGCTTCCCGATGCCATGCAGGCGCTGTTTGCGCTCAACAAGGCGACTGAAAAGGACGGCCTGTCCGAGGTGACGCGCAAGCTGGTTCATCTGCGCGCCAGCCAGATCAACAGCTGCAGCGTCTGCGTGCACATGCATTCGCTCGAACTCAGGAAGCTGGGCGAGAAGGACGACCGCATCTTCGCCGTTGCCGCCTGGCGCGACACGCCCTGGTTCACGCCTGCCGAGCGCGCCGCGCTGGCGCTCACCGAGGCGGTCACCCGCGTCGCCGACAAGTCCGACCCGGTGCCAGACGACGTCTGGGAAGAGGCTGTCAGCCACTACGACGAGAAGGCGATCTCGGCGCTGCTTCTGACCATCGCGCTGATCAACGTCTGGAACCGCCTCAATGCGGCAGTTCGCCAGGTCGCGGGAGCCGCCTGGAACTGACGATCCACGTCGTGCGCTCCCTCATCCTGCGCCAGTCGAAGGGTGAGGGGCAGGTACGCTAAACCACCGCGCGGCGATAAAGATGCCAGGTAGCATGGCCCAGCACCGGCAGTACCACCAGGAGGCCGAGAAAAAAGGGCACGCAGGCCGCCAGCACCGCAACCGTCACCACCAGGCCCCAGCCGAGCATGACAAGCGGGCTCGCCAGCACCGCGCGGATCGAGGTCAGCATGGCGGTGACGAAGTCGATTTCGCGGTCGAGCAGTATAGGGATTGAGATGACAGTGATGGAATACAGTACCAGCGCCAGCGCCGCGCCCTCGATATGGCCGATACCGAGGAAGATCCAGCCCTGGTTGGTGGTCAACACAAGATCGGCGAAGCGGTCGAGCGTGGCGTAGGACATGCGGCCGAGGATCAGCGCCATCAGCAGCCTGATCTGGTACATCCAGACCCAGAACACGAACAGCATGACGAAGGCCATCCACGACACTTCGCGTCGGCGCTGGGCCCAGATCACGTTGAGGACCTCTCCAAGCGTCGGCTGGTGCCCGGCCTCCATCTGGCGGCTTACCTCATAGAAGCCGACGGCGGCGAAGGGCCCGACCAGCGGGAAGCCGATCGCGAACGGATAGATCAGCCATGGGGCGTGCAGCACCAGCAGGGACGTTGTAATTGCCAAGCCGATCACCACGAAGACCAGCGCAATGGCGAGCCCGATGCCCGGGCTCCGGGCGAAGTCGGCGGCGCCCTCCGCCAGGCTCTGCCTGATGTCGGCTACGGTCAGTGCGCGCACTTCCGGCGGCCTAGCCGGGCGCCTGGCGTAGGTGTCCATATCCGCCATTCGTCCTCCCTTGCCCCGCGCTGCATCCGACCGCAGCGATCTATCTGCGTGGCAACGCGACTTCCCGCATTGATCGAGATCAAGCGGGAGTGCTTCCGCTTTAGACGTCTCGTTCACGCGTCGAACACGCTGCACTCACGCCTGCATGGCAAGCTCGCCGGGTCATGTCAGTAGACGGGAGGCCGAGATGGCTTACTCAGTGCATTCCAGCCACGGACAGCAGACGGCGGATCTGACGATCCGGTTTCTCCAGGCAACTGCACGCCGTATCGCGGCAGCCGAGATGTGGTATCGCCGTGCCCAGAGCAGGCGGATCATCGCGGCACTCAGCCCGGAGCAGATGAAGGACATCGGCTACCCTGCCGTTGATGTTGATGCCATTCCCAGCCTCGACGTCGAGACTGGTCTCATGACCAGACTGCAATCGATGCGATAACCAACCGTCGCGGGCAACACGTCGCGGGGTGGCGGTCGCAGGGCCGGCATGCCGCGACGGCGATGGCCGTTGCGTCACGTCCCTGGCGCCTGCGTCAGGGCGATGGCCGTGCCGACGATCAGCATGGCTGCCACACCTTGCAGCACGGTGACAACGACGCTGAGCAGTGCGCGGCCGAGACCAAGGTCGAGATTGCGGGCAAACCAGCGCGTTTCCACCGCCACGTACCAGACGACGGCAACGACCAGCAGCAGCAGTGCTGCGACGCCCGCGGTGCTGTTGTGGACGCGCCACACCACGCCGGCCAGGCTGACGCCGAGGGCGAAGGGTGCCGCGACATAACACTGGCTGTAGAACGGTGGCTTCAAGGTTGCCCTGTCGATCCGGGCGCCGCGAAAGCGCAACAGCTTCACCGCCATCAGCAGCGGGAAGACGCTGAAGACGACGGCCCGAAAGATCAGAAGGTTGGAGTCGCTGGCGAGCATCGACGGCGCCACCCAGGAACGATCGCTGATGAAGCCGAGCTCCAGGCCATGCACGATCAGCAGCGTCAGCAGCAGGAACATCGGCGGGCTCATCGTGTCCTGGTACTGCTCGTCCACGTCGTCGGACAGCTCGACATTGGCATAGCGCATCATCTTGTCGGGGTCGCGCAATGCTCGCCACATCGTCAGCGGGTAAAACAGCAGCCACGACACGACCTCGTAGAGCAGTTCCTCGATCGATTTCAGCAGTCGCATGAAGTCCATGCGTCGCTCCTTCGCAGGGTGGTCCGCGCGGCATGATGACGGCGGGAATGGGTGAAGGGAAGGGCCGGGTGGCCGCTACGACCGCGTCAGGCGAAACCGCTGCCGGTATTGCGCCGGCGTAATGCCGGTATGGCGCCGGAACAGCCGCCGGAAGAACGCAGGGTCCTCGTAGCCGACGGTCTCGGCGATTTCGTCCGTCGCGTCAGCGGTGGCCTCCAGCATCTGCTTGGCCTCCTCGATACGCAGGCTTTGCACATAATCGACAGGCGTGTAGCCGGTCGCCGCCTTGAAGCGGCGCTTGAAGGTGCGCTCGGGCAGACCGCTTTCGGCGACCATGCGCGTCACCGGATTGGCGCAGGCGTAATTGTCGGCGATCCAGAGCTGGCAGTTGCCGATCGCCGCATCCTCGTGGCGCCTGGGCTTGGCCATCGCGGCGAAAGGCAACTGGCCGTCGCTGCGGTCGCCGAGCAGGAACACTTTTGCGATGCGCGCTGCTTCCTCCCTGCCGCTGTGGCGCGCGATCAGGTGCAGTGCGAGGTCTTCCCAGGACGACGCGCCACCTGTCGTGATCAGCTGTCCCTCAGGGTCCATGTCGCAGACGATGCGCTCGGGCCGGAATCGCACCAAGGGATAGTTGTCGCGGAAGATGTCGGCGGCGATCCAATGCGAGGCTGCGTCCTTGCCGTCGAGCAGCCCAGCCTCGGCGAGGAAGATCGAGCCTGTGCACACCGAGCAGATGGTGGCGCCGGCGGACAGCTGCGCCCGGACCCATTCCATCTCATCGCCCCATCCGAGCGCCGCGCCACCCTCGAGCGGCAGCGCCAGGTCGGTGACGATCACCACGTCGGTATTCTCTGTGTCGGCGAATGTCGCATGCGGCTGGATCGGCGTGCCGATGGCGCAGGTGAACGCCTCCTTGCTTCGTGCCACGATCTCGGCTGAGATGCGCCGTGCCCTGGTCTGCTGCCCGGTCAGCCGGTCCCAGATCGAGCCCACCGCCGACAGCACCTCGAACAGCCCGTATACCGCCGCCGGTGTCGTCTGCGGCAAGGCAAGCAGACTGATGCGGAGGGGTTCGGCCTGGGTTTTCATGTGCCATCAGTGGCACGTATGCCTCGTTTTTGTCCAGTATCGCTCTCGCGATCCGACTTCGACGTCCCTAGTGTCCGTCCAAGCCGCCCAGCGGGCGCGAGGAGATCGAAATGCCAGATCACATCAACACGACCAGCCGGCGCCGCTTCCTGCTCTCCGCAGCAGTGCTCGCCGTTTTCGGCGCAACCCCGGGGAGTAAGGCGATGGCCAGCAAAACCACCACAAAGACCGTCCGTGCCAATGGCGTCGAGATTGTCACCGAAACCTTCGGCGAGCCTTCGGCGCCGCCGGTGCTGCTGATCATGGGCGCCATGGCCTCGATGCTGTGGTGGCCGGAAGACTTCTGCCGCCTGATCGCTGCCAGCAGCCGCTATGTCATCCGCTACGACAACCGCGACACCGGCCTGTCGACCAAATTCGCGCCGGGCAAGCCACCCTATTCGATGGACGACATGGCTCAAGACGCCATCGCCGTGCTCGACGCTTATGGCATCGAAAAGGCCCATGTCGTCGGCATGTCGCTGGGCGGCATGATCGCCCAGATCCTGGCGCTGTCGGCGCCCGGCCGCGTCGCTTCGCTGACGCTGGTGTCGACCACGCCCATCGGCCTCGATCTCGACCTGCCGCCGCCGAGCCCTGCTTACATGGAGCACGCAGCGACGGGCGAGGGCGTCGACTGGTCCGACCGCGCCCAGTCGACCGGCTTCATCGCCGGCGAAGCCAGGGTGATCGCAAGCACCGCCCATCCGCACGACGCGCCCAAGACTCTCGCCTTCATCGAGCGTGACCACGACCGCTCCGGTGGTTACCTCTCGGCGACCAACCACTTCATGCTCGCCGGCGGCGAAGCGGTGAAGGGCAAGCTTCCCGGCCTGAACGTGCCGCTTACCGTCATCCATGGCACTGCCGACCCGATCTTCCAGATCGTCCACGGCAAGGCGATCGCCGACGCGGTCAAGGGCTCGACATATGTCGTCGTCGAAGGCGGCGGTCATGAGCTTCATGAAGACGACTGGGGCGTCGTCGTCCCGGCCATCGTCAAGAACAGCGCTGCGCCGCGCTGAGGTGCAGGCACATCGGCTTGAAGGGCCCGGTTCCGCCGGGTGCTGCTTGGGCCAGACCACGCCGATCACGCGGACAGCGGCCACAGCAGGCGCGAAACCCGTTCACGGCACCCGCCCGGGCGGCTATAGCAGTGCATTGCCGATGCATTGGAGCTCCCCCATGACCGCCACCCCCGACACCGTGCTCGACCGCTTCCTCCGCTACGTCGCCATCGACACCCAGTCCGATGCGAGCTCGCCGACCCAGCCCTCGACCGAGAAGCAGAAGAACCTCGGTCGCCTGCTCGTCGAAGAGCTTCTGGCGATCGGCCTCAGCGACGCCCATCTCGATGAGCATGGTTATGTCTACGCCACGGTGCCGGCCAACACCCAAAAGCAGGTTCCGGTCATCTGCTTCTGCTCGCATATGGACACCGCGCCCGATTTCACCGGCACCAACGTCAAGCCGCAGATTCTCCGCAACTATGCCGGCGGCGACATCCGGCTCACAGGCGACCCGCAGCAGGTCATCCGCGTGACCGAGCATCCCGAGCTGAAGAACCAGATCGGCAATGACATCGTCACCACAGACGGCACCACGCTGCTCGGCGCCGACGACAAGGCCGGCATCGCCGAGATCATGACGGCAGCACAGTTCCTCATCGCCAATCCCGATATCAAGCACGGCGCGGTCAAGCTTTTGTTCACCGCCGACGAGGAGATCGGCCGCGGTGTCGACAAGGTCGACTTCGCCAAGCTCGGCGCCACATTCGCTTACACGATGGACGGCGAGACCGCCGGCCATATCGAGGACGAGACCTTCTCCGCCGACGGCGTCGAGATCGCCATTTCAGGCGTCGCCATCCATCCCGGTTTCGCCAAGGGCCGCATGGAAAACGCCATCAAGATCGTTGGCGCCATCGTCGACCGGCTGCCGAAGGAGCTTTCGCCCGAAACCACCGAGGGCCGCGAAGGCTTCCTCCACCCCACCGCTTTGTCGGGCTCGATGGAAAAGGCCGCGCTCAGCCTGATCGTGCGCGACTTCACCGAAGCGGGCCTCGCCGCCAAGGAAAAACTGCTCGAAGACATCGTCAAGGACGTGCTGAAAGCCTATCCCGGCTCTTCCTACAGCTTCACCGTCAAGGAGCAGTACCGCAACATGAAGGTGGTGCTCGACCGCCACCCCGAGATCGTCGAAAACGCGCTTGAAGCCGTCCGCCGGGCCGGCATGGAGCCAGTGCGCGGCAGCATCCGCGGCGGCACCGACGGCTCGCGCCTGTCCTTCATGGGCCTGCCCTGCCCCAACATCTTCGCCGGCGGCCACGCCTTCCATTCTCCGCTCGAGTGGGTCAGCCGTCAGGACATGGAAAGGGCGGTGAAGACGATCGTGGAACTGGCGAAGGTGTGGGAGGAGAGGGCGTAGGGGCGGCCAGCTTGGCTTTGCGCCAATAGCGGCAATCGCCTGCTCACATGTCGCAATTTGGGCCGATAGCGGACTGGCAGCCTTCAAGACGTTGAAACGAAAAGGCCCGCCGCCGTCAGCGGCGGGCCATCGTGCTCCTTGGAATCTAGAACGCGGTGCTGAACCCAACCGTGCCCTTGAAGCCGTAGCTGCCCTCGAAACTGGTGGAGGCCAGTGCTTCGCCGTACAGGGCGTACTTGCCTCCGGCCCAGCGATAGGTGCCGCCAAGACCGAGTTCCGCACCGAAGGAATCGGGTTCGAACGCGATCTTGGTACCCGCCACATCGACAGCCGTTCCATCCAGGAATTCGTAGGTGAGATTGGCGATGCCGTAGACATGGCTGCCGCTCGCGCTGCTGCCTGCGTCATAGTTCAGGGCAACGCCAATCCGTCCTTTCAGGCTGTCGCCACTGTCCAGCGACACCTTGGCGCCGAACGGATCGGCGAACTCGTCAATGTCGACGGAGGCGTAGGCAAGCTGTGCCTGCGGGGTCACCGACCAGTTGCCGCTTACGGCAACCTTGCGGCCAGCTTCGATGCTGAAGGCATAGCCAAGGCCTTGATTGTCGTCGACGAGCTTGCCGACAGCATCGGCAGCAAGTTTGCTCGAGAGGCGGGTAACCGAGGCCTGGCCGTCGACATAGACGCCGTCGCTGCCATACCAGGTCAATGTCGCGCCGCCGCCATAGGAGTCGGTCGAATTGGTACCATTGCCGAGGCTGGAGCGGATGGCGGCGTTGACCCGGCCATATTGCGCGTTGATGCCGCCAATCAGCACACCCGAGCCGTTTTCGGTTAGCAGACCGTCGATGCCTGCCTGCACCAGATAGCGGCTGCTGTCATAAGAGGCGCCCGCCGTCGAACCCCCTTCGACATGGCCGTGCGCACCTTCGATCCGCGTCCAGAAATTGCGCGGGCCCGCATCACCCATGGCGGAGCCGGCCACTTCGCTTGCCCCAGGCCAGTAGCGGTCGCCGACGCGCTGCTGCAGCGTTGGCAGGTCGGTCAGGCCGAGTAAGACGATCGGATAGTTCTCATAGATAGGCACGGTCGGCGCGAGGGTATCGGTCATACGCAGATACCAGTCGCCGTCTGTGGGATCGACGATGCCGTTCTGGAAGAGGCCGTAGAGGTAGGCCCCGCCGATTGCCGGGGCGCCGAGCACGAAGGCATTGGTGGCGGATGTCCCCGCCACATCGACGATCTTGATGCCGTCGCCGATGGTCTCCGCCCCGGCTCCGCCGAAGTTGGTGACGAAGACCCGCGTCGCGCCGGCCCCAAGGATCGATTCTCCGGTGATGGCGAGAAGATCGGTGGGCGAGGAGTCGCTGCCGAGGGAGGTGTCGATCTGAAGGGTGCCGCCATTGCCCGTGTAGTTGCCGTCGATGGTCAGCGTGCCGATGCCGTTGATCCCGGGAGCGATCGCTCCGCCGGCGAAATTCCGGGTGTCGCCGACAGAGCCAATACCGGCAAGAGTGCCTCCTCGGACGTCAATGATGCCGCCGAGCATGCCGTTCACCTCGAGCGTGCCGCCATAAACGCTGGCAAGGCCGGTGAAGCCGGTCTGGTTGGTGTTGAAGATGGTGCGGCCGGCGAGCTGGTTGATCGCGCCGCTGCCGTTGATCGGCAGGTCGAAGATGTAGCCGGCTTCGGTGTGGTTGAAGTTGATGTCGGCGGTGGCCGCGAGGGTGATGGCAGAGGCTTCGAGTGTGCCCGCCCCCGTCGCAACCTGGCCAACCGCTCCGCCGATGTTCAGCGTGGCGTTGCTGTCCGGATCGAGGCCGCCCATCACGAGCGCCGAGCCACCTCCATTCACTACCACTCTGCTCCCGTTGGCGATGGTCAGGACACCGGTACCCGTGGTTCCCAGATTGATCGCGGTTCCACTGAGTTCAGACCCTTCGCCGGAAACGAGAACGTTGAAGTTGGGCACCACGTTGCCCGGAACGGTCGCGATGTTCACGGTCGTCCCGGTCATGACGCCGCCGTCGAGGATCGAAAGCGAGCCACGGTACATGGCTATGGCGCCAGAGTTCCATCTGGAGCCCTCGCCGGACACCTGCGCCATGACTTGTGCTGTGTACCAGCTGGCATTTCCGGCGCCGCCGAAGGAGGTGGCGCCGCTGATGTCGACCAAGCCGCCATCGAGGACATTGATGTAGCTTGTGCCGTTGGTTGAGATGAAGGACGCGGCTTCCAGCGTCGAACCTTCACCTTGCACGTTGACGGTGGCGGTACCCTGCGAACTTGTCGTGTGAACTCTTATGGCCCGCGTCGTGGTGTAGACGGCTCCATCCTCAATGGTCAGGGTCGATTGGCTTCCGGCACCGCCGCTCAAGTCATTCGGGTCGGTTCCCGTCGCGACCAGCCGGGTGCCCTGACCCGATACCGTCAGGCTCGCCACTTGTCCGACCTCGCCGGCAATATCCAATTGCGACACGGTTCCGCCGGCGGAGGAGCCGAATGTGACCCGGCTGCCGCCGTTGATGAGGGTGTGCCCCGCGCCAAGGCCGATTCTGGTGATGCCGGCGCCGGTCGCCCCGCCGATGGTAAGTTGTCCACCGCCAACCTTGCTGAGCACGCCAGGATTCAGGACGCCACTGCCCAAGATATTGCCCGTGAGCGTCAGACTCGCGCCGGTCGTGACGTTGAACGACACGGCGGGGTTGTAAGAGAGCGTGTTGGTGCCTGTGGCGATGGTGATGTTCTTGCCTGAAATGGCCGGTAGCGAGCTATCGAGGGAGAAGCTGCCGGTCAGCGTGATGGTCGAGGCTGCATCGCCGTGCGCCTCGGCGTCGGCGATCGCCTGGTAGAGTTCCGTCTGGCTGGACGCCTCGAAACTCGCCGCCCGTGCCGCTGGCGTTGGGAAGGCTATGGCAAGGGCGGTCATGCAGACGCCCGAAAGAAGCTTGTAATTTCTGGTTGATTTGGTACCCGGTGCGCCCCCGTCCGCGCAAGACTGCATCATTCCAATTCCCTGTATGCACTGCCTAAGATTTGTTACGTTGAAATCGATAGAAGCTTCTTTGGCAAGGAAAAGCCGGTTCCGTTTGTCAGAGAGACTTAATGAATTCTTATCTGTTCAGCGCTGATACATAGAGCTCAGCAAATCGGATTTGCCTGACTGATGTTTGGCATTGCCAGGCGCACACAGCTCAAAGAGGCTCTGTTACCCATAGGGTGAGTTCTTGGGCACTTCGCAGACCAGCGAAAACCACTACCGGGACACCGAGGGCGCTTTTCATGGCCATGGCTCCTTACGCATGGGCGGAGGAACCAACCTCCCCATAAGTTGGCGCAGATGAAGCTCTACGCCAGGAGGTTGGCAGCAGCAAAATACCTAAATCACGTTCAGCTCGCGGAACGGCCGCCCCTCCGCGATGCGCTGGTAGCCGAAGGCCGAGCAGTCGATGGTGCGGTAGGCGCCATGGACCAGCAGTTCGGCCAGCGCCTTGCCGACCGCCGGCGCCTGCTGCAGGCCATGGCCGGAAAAGCCGTTGGCAAAGATGAAGTTCTGTACCTCGGGATGCGGGCCGATCACCGCGTTCTGGTCGAGTGCGTTGTAGTCGTAATGCCCGACCCAGGCCTGCGTCGCCTTGATCGCTTCGAAGGCCGGCACGCGGGTTGCCAGCACCGGCCAGATCACCTCCTCGAACAGGCCCCAGTCGGGGTTGAAATCCTTGGGGTCGGCGGCCAGTTCGCCATCCTCGCTTTCGGCCCCGCCTGTGATGTAGACCGAACCTTCGGGGCGAACATAGACGCCGGAGGGGTCGACCATCAGTGGCATGTCGGCGAATTTTTCGCGCGCCTCGAAGACGAAGACGTTGCGCTTGCGCGGCTCGACCGGCAGCACCAGCCCAGCCATGGCAGCGACCTTGCCGGCATTCGGCCCGGCGGCGTTGAACAGCGTGCCCGCCTCCAGCCGCTCGCCATTGGCAAGCGTGACTGCCGTGACCCGGTTGCCGACACGCTCGATGCTTGTCACCTCAGATGTGATCAGCTCGATGTCCTTGGTTTTCAGCGCCTTGCGGAACAGGCCGAGCATGGCATGGGCGTCGAACCAGCCTTCGCCTGACAGCCCATAGGCGCCGGCGGAAATGCCCTCGGTCGAGATCCAGGAGAAGCGTTTCTGCAGTTGCTCGGCGTCCTCGAGCACGATGTCGGCACCCTCGGCCATCTGGGCCTCGTGGTTGGCCTTGAGGATCGGCAGGCCGTTGTCGCCGGCGAGGATGAGGTAGCCGCCCTCGCGGAAGCCGATGTCGGCGTCGGGGCCGAACTCCTCCTTGAGGCGCCGGAACAGGGCAAGCGTGAACTGCGACAGGCGGATGTTTTCTGGGATCGAGAATTGCTGGCGGATCGAGGCGCAGGACAAAGTGGTCGCGGCATGGGCGAATTGCGGGTCGCGCTCGACAAGCGCGATCGAGCCGGTGAAGCCCTCCTCGCGGAGATAATAGGCGATCGAGCTGCCGACGATCGCGCCGCCTGTGATGACCACGTCGTAGCGTGCCATGGAGTGTTCCCGTCTGTCTGTGCTGGAGGACAACAGCAGTTACGCCACCGCCCGACAAGCCCTTGCAAGGGCCAGCATTGCCGGGCAAGAAGACCAGATGTCACATTCTCTGCCCCGCCCGCGCCGTTCGGTGCTGTTCGTTCCCGCCACCAACGAAAAGGCGATCGCCAAGCTTGCGCAGCTCGCCTGCGACACCGTCATCTTCGATCTGGAAGACGCCGTGCTGCCCGAGCACAAACTGGCGGCACGGGACAGGCTGGCAAAATTCTTCGCCGAACGGCCGTCCGGGGCACGTGAATATGTCGTGCGCATCAACGGGCTGAAAACGCAGTGGGGGCCGGACGATCTCGCTGCCGCCGGCGGCTGGGCCGCCGATGGCGTGGTGCTGCCCAAAGTCGAGACGCCGCGCGACCTGCTCGAAGCCAATGACGTGCTCGACGAGGCCGACGCGCCCGACACGCTCAAGCTCTGGGCGATGATCGAGACGCCGCGGGCGCTGGTCAATCTGGCGGCCATCGCCGAGCTCGGCCGCGATCCCTCGGCACGGCTGTCGTGCCTGATCGCCGGGCTCAACGACCTTGCCAAGGACACCGGCGTCAAGCTCACGCCCGACCGCCGCTATCTCCAGTCCTGGCTGATGCAGATGGTGCTCGCCGCCCGCGCCGGCGGTGTCGACATGCTCGACAGCGTCTCCAACGATTTCCGCGATCTCGAGGCCTTTGCCGTCGAGTGTGGCGAGGCGGCCGCCATGGGCTTTTCGGGCAAGACAGTCATCCATCCGGCCCAGATCGGCCCGGCCAATGCGGCGTTCTCGCCCTCAGTCGAGGCACTTGCCGAGGCGCGGGCCGTCGTCGACGCCTTCGCGCTTCCTGAGAACACGTCCTCAGGTGTAATCTCGCTCGGCGGCAAGATGGTCGAGCGGCTGCACCTTGCAGAGGCCGAGCGGCTTCTGGCGCGGGCAGCGCAGCTCGAAAGCCTCAAGCACTGAAAGGGACACCGCCATGAAACTCTACCGCTTCCTGACCGGCCCCGACGACGCAACCTTCTGCCACAAGGTTACGGCTGCAGTGAACAAGGGTTGGCACCTGTTCGGCTCGCCGACCTATTCGTTCGACGCCGAAACCAGGACTATGCGCTGCGGCCAGGCGGTGGTGAAGGATGTCGAGGGCCACGACTACGAGGCCGGCGTCACCAAGCTCAGCGACTACTGATGTCGGGGAGCTGCCGCTATTCGGCGGCTTCCTCCAGCCTTTCCATGTCCTCGTCGGACAGGCCGAAATGGTGGCCGATCTCATGGATCAGCACATGGGTGACGATGTCGCCCAGCGTCTCCTCGTTCTCGGCCCAGTAGTCGAGAATGGCGCGGCGGTAGAGCGTGACCCGGTTGGGACCTTCGCCGGTCTGCGGGTTCCAGCGCTCGGCGATGCCGCGTCCCTCGAACAGGCCGAGCAGGTCGAACGGCGTTTCAAGCGACAGGTCGTCCATGATCTCGTCGGTCGGGAATTCGGCCAGCAGGATGACGACCTCGCCGGTCAGCTGGCGAAACTCCTCCGGCAGATGCGCATAGGCTTCGAGCGCCAGGAGCTCCATTTCCTCGATCGAGGGCGAAAGCTGGTCGTGCCAGGCGCGGGTCTTGTAAATGCGGGCCATTCTTTGTCCTTTTGGGGGCATATAACCCTTTGCCGCCACGCTTACGAGGCCTTTGCCGCTCGGGCGCCAAATTAGCGGCAACAGGAGCAGGGCAGGAGAGGAATAAATTCTCCTTGAATCGACTTGACTCTCCCTAGCGCCTCTGGAATCTATAAGAACATAACAGGAACAACCGGGGAAGCAGATCGACATGGCGACCAGCGCCGTGGCGCGGGATGTCGTTTTTGCCTTGCGCCAGAAGATAGCGAAGATCGAGGGAACGCTGGCCCAAAGGCTGGTCGCGCCTGCCGACGGCCAACCGGTCGCCGGGCTCCTGGTCCGCCGCAACGGCCATGCCTCGGCGCGCGACTTCTTCCTGCCGACAGGTGTCGAACGCCTCGACGAGGTGCTCGGCGGCGGCCTGCCGAAGGCGGCGCTGACCGAGATCCATGGCACCGAAACCCGAAATGCCGGTGCGGCCGCTGGGCTCGCGCTCTGCCTCGTCAGCGTCATGCTGAAGGAGCGGTCGCGGCCCAGGGACCTGGTGTTGTGGGTGGGTAGCACAGAGATGTTCCGGGAGGCGGGGCTTCCTTATGCGCCGGGTCTCGCCAGCTTCTTCGGCCTATCAGCCGAAAGCCTGCTGCTTGCCGAGGCGCCGAAAGCCGCCGATGTGCTGTGGATTGCCGAAGAGGCTGCCCGCATCGAGGAGATCGCAGCCGTCGTCGTCGAACTGCGCGGCAATCCGCGCAGCGTCGACCTCACGGCGACGCGCCGCCTGCACCGGCGGGCGCAGGACAGCGGCCGGCCGGTCTTCCTGTTGCGCCAGTCGGCCGCGCCGGAGCCAACGGCAGCACCCGTGCGGCTGGTCGTCTCGCCCGCGCCGGCCACCCTGCGGCAGACGCTTCTCGGGCCGCTGGTCGGTTCGATCGCAGCACCGGCTTTTGCTGTCGAGATCGGGAAGAGCCGTACCGCTCTTCCCGGCAGCTTCATTCTGGAATGGAACCCCGATGCACGCACCCTCGCAGAACGAAACCCAGAGAATCGTGTCGCTGTGGTTTCCCCATCTCGCGGCCGAACGCATCCTCCGACGCAGGTTGGGGCGGTCCTGGCGTTCAAGCCCGCAGCCGCTGAAGCCGCTGGTAACCAGCCATCGGGAGAGCAACACCCAGCGCATCGCCGGCCTCGACGCACGGGCTGAGGCGCTCCGGCTGAAGCCGGGCATGGGCATCGCCGAGGCGCGCGCCATGCATCCAAACATCGACGTCGTCGAGGCCGACCCCGAGGCCGACCGCAGGCTGCTCGAAGGGTTGGCCGATTGGTGTGACCGCTACACGCCGCTTGTCGCGATCGACGGCGAAAACGGGCTGTTCCTCGACATCACCGGGTGCGCCCATCTCTTCGGTGGCGAAAAGGCGCTGCTCGCCGACCTCATGGCGCGGTTTTTCCATCAGGGTTTCGACGTGCGCGCCGGTCTTGCCTCGACGCCCGGTGCTGCATGGGCTGCGGCCCGTTTTGCCGCCGGCCAGATCCTGGCTCCGGGCAACGAGCGCAATTTTCTCGCCCGCTTGCCGCTGTCGGCGCTCAGGATCGATGCCAGGACCAAGGCGAGCCTCGAAAGCGTCGGACTGCGCAGCGTCGGTGCGATCATGGACGGGCCGCGCGCTCCGCTCGTCCGCCGCTTCGGCACTGAGCTCATCGAGCGGCTGGACCAGGCGCTGGGCCGGCTCGAGGAGGCGATCTCGCCGCGCCTGCCGGTCGCCCCGCTTTCGGTCGAACGGCATCTCGCCGACCCGCTGTCGCTGATCGACGACATCGAGCGGCTGATCGGCCTGCTCGCCGCCACCCTCAAGGTCGATCTCGAACGCAGGGAGGAGGGTGCGCGGGCGCTCGAACTCCTGCTGTTTCGGGTCGATGGCATGGTCAGCCGCATAACTGTCGGTGCCTCGCGCCCCATCCGTGAGCCGACACTGGTGCGCAGGCTGTTTCATGAGCGGTTGGCGATGCTCGGCGAGAGCCTCGATGCCGGCTATGGCTTCGACCTGGTGCGTCTCTCCGCCCTGTCGACGGCCCGCTTCGACGCGCGCCAGGCCGACCTTGCCGGCGAGGTCGAAGATGGCGGCGAGGAACTGGCGATCTTTGCCGATCGCATCGGTGCCCGCCTTGGCGACGCCGCGGTACTCGAAGCCGTCCCCGTCGAGAGCCATTTGCCCGAACGTGCTTCGCCTGCCCGGCCCTATGCCCAGGAGGAGGCCCGCAAAAGCCTGGTAGCGTGTCCGGCCAAGCCGGTGCAGCAAGCCGGCCGGCGCCCTCGACAGGTCGACCGCCCCATCCGCCTGTTCCGACAGCCCGAACCCATTGACGTTCCGGCGACCGAGGTTCCCGATGGTCCGCCGCTCAATTTCCGCTGGCGCCGGGCGTTGCATCGCGTGGCCCGCGCGGAAGGGCCCGAACGCATCGCACCCGAATGGTGGCGCGAGGAGTCGGACGCGCCGACGCGCGACTACTACCGTATCGAGGACGCCGAAGGCCGCCGCTACTGGCTCTACAGGCAGGGCCTCTACAATGCGCAAGCGGTGCCGCGCTGGTTCCTGCACGGGGTCTTCGCATGAACATGGTCGTTGCTGCCAACTATGCCGAATTCGGCATCCAGTCGAATTTCTCGTTCCTGCGGGGGGCTTCCGCGCCGGAAGAGCTGGTGATCGCGGCGAAGTTTCTGGGGCTTTCGGCCATCGGCCTTGCCGACTGCAACACGGTGGCGGGTGTCGTCCGCGCATGGAAGATGGCTCAGACGGAGGAGATGGCCTACCACCCGGGATGTCGGCTGGTTTTCGCCGACGGCACGCCCGACATGCTTGCCTACCCCAGGGATCGCAAGGGTTGGGGGCATCTGTGCCGCATGCTTACCCAGGCCAATATACGGGATGAGAGCGAAAAGGGCGCACCGCTTCTCTACCGGAAGGATCTTTTGGAGTGGGGCGACCTGCTGTCGCTCGCCATCCTGCCCGACGTGACGGCTGCCACGGAAGATGACGTCACGCTTCTGCGCAGTCTCAAGGAGCGGTTCGGCACCTCCTTGTGGCTGGCGGTCGCGCCGAATTTTGACGGCAACGACCGCTTCAGGATCGAGCAGGCCGTGACCATGGCCGCGATGGCAGGCGTGCCGCTGATGGCGACCAATGATGCGCTCTACCATGCCCCGAGCCAGCGCGCGCTTCAGGACGTGCTGACTGCGATCCGCCTCAGTGTGCCTGTTGCCGAGGCTGGCTTCGAGCTCAAGGCGAACGCCGAACGCCACCTCAAGGCGCCGGTCGATATGGCGAGGCTTTTTCGCAACCACCCGGAGGCCCTGGCCGAGACGCTGCGCTTTGCCGAAAGCCTGCATTTCTCGCTGAAGGAGCTCCAATACAATTATCCCGACGAACCGACGGAATCGGGTCTCGAACCGCAGGCGGAATTGGAAAGGCTGACCTGCGAAGGGGCAAAAGAGCGCTACCCCGACGGGGTTCCGGAGAAGGTTCAGGGGATCATCAGGCATGAGCTCGGCATCGTCGAAAAGCTCAATTACGCCCGCTACTTCCTCACCGTCCACGACATAGTCCAGTTCGCGCGTTCGAGGGGCATCCTCTGCCAGGGGCGCGGGTCTGCCGCCAATTCGGTCATCTGCTTCTGTATCGGCATCACCGATGTCGGACCCGACATCGTCGATGTGCTTTTCGAGCGCTTCATCTCGGAGGAGCGTGGCGAGCCGCCGGATATCGACGTCGACTTCGAGCACGAGCGACGCAACGAGGTCATCGAGTTTATCTACCAAAAATACAGCGCCAAGCGCACGGCGCTGGCGGCTTCCGTCGTCACCTATCGCGGTCGCTCGGCCCTGCGCGAGGTCGCCAAGGCGATGGGTCTGTCGGACGATATCAGGGGCGCCTTGTCGGGCTCGATCTGGGGTTGGTATTCCTCCGTGCTTGGCGAGACGGAAACGACCGCGGGCGGCCTCGACAAGGCAGATCCTGTGACCCGGCATGTGATCGAGCATGCCAACGGGATCATGGGTTTTCCACGCCATCTGTCCCAGCATGTCGGCGGCTTCGTCATCACCCGCGACCGGCTCGACGAGATCGTGCCGATCGTCAAGACGGCGATGGACGAGCGCAAGATGGTCGAATGGGACAAGGACGATCTTGATGCTGTCGGCATATTGAAAGTCGATGTGCTGGCGCTCGGCATGCTGACCTGCCTGCGCAAGGCCTTCAACCTGCTCGAGGCACATTATGACGAGCGTGACCGCCATGGCCGGCCCTACACGCTGGCGACGCTGCCACCGGGGGATCAAAGGGTCTACGACATGATCTGCCGGGCCGACACGCTCGGCGTCTTCCAGATCGAGAGCCGGGCGCAGATGTCGATGCTGCCGCGGCTCCGGCCACGCAAGTTCTACGATCTTGTCATCGAGGTGGCGATCGTCCGCCCCGGTCCGATCCAGGGCGACATGGTGCACCCCTATCTCAGGCGGAGGCAAGGAAAGGAGAAGGTAGCCTTTCCGAAGGAAGAACTCGAAGACATCCTGGGCAAGACACTGGGCGTGCCTTTGTTCCAGGAGCAGGCAATGAAAATCGCCATCGTAGCCGGCGGCTTCACGCCCGGCGAGGCCGACCAACTCAGGCGCGCCATGGCGACTTTCAAGCGCACCGGCACGATCGGCAATTACCGCGATAAGATGATCAGCGGCATGGTCAAGAAAGGTTACGAGCGCGACTTCGCCGAGCGTTGCTTCAAGCAGATCGAGGGTTTTGGCGAGTACGGTTTCCCCGAGAGCCATGCTGCGGCCTTCGCGCTGCTCGTCTACGCCTCCTGCTGGTTCAAGGCCTACTATCCCGACGTGTTCTGTGCGGCGATCCTGAACGCGCAGCCGATGGGATTCTATCGGCCGGCGCAGTTGGTGCGCGATGCGCAGGATCACGGCGTCGAAATCCGCCAGGTCGATGTCAATCACTCCGTCTGGGACTGCACGCTCGAGCGTTCGGGCTTCGATCCAAAGCGCATTCAGCAACGCCATGCCGAAATGCGGGATGTCATCAGGACCAGCCACGCCGTCCGACTCGGCTTCCGTCAGATCAAGGGGCTTTCCGACAAGAAGATGCAGGCATTTGTCGAACGGCGCGGCAAGGGCTATGTCTCGGTGCGCGATGTCTGGCTGCGCTCGGGGCTCGATGTCGGCGAGATCGAATTGCTCGCCCAGGCTGATGCCTTCCGTTCGATCGATATCGACAGGCGTGCCGCCCTCTGGGCGGTGCGTGCGCTCGATGGCAAAAGTGCCGCCGAGATGCTGCCGCTGTTCGACCGTCCCGATGTCCAGCTGGTCAACAACGAACCTGAGACGCATTTGCCGTCGATGCCGCTCGGCGAACACGTTATCCATGACTACCGTTCGCTCGGCCTGTCGTTGAAGGCGCATCCGGTGGCCTTCCTCAGGCATCACCTCGACCGCGCCGGCATCACACCCAATGCCCGGCTCGGCAGCGTGCCCGACGGGCGGCGTGTGTCCGTTGCAGGGCTGGTTCTGGTCCGCCAGCGACCGGGCAAAGGCAATGCCATCTTCCTCACACTGGAGGACGAGCATTCGATCGCCAATGTCATCGTCTGGGCGCGGGTCTTCGAGCGTTTCCGACCTGTCATCATGGGGTCGAAGTTCATCCGCGTCACCGGCAAGCTCCAGGCGGAATCAGGCGTGATCCACATCGTCGCCGACAAGATGGAGGACCTGACGCATTGGCTGGCAGCGATGTCGGAAGAGCTGCAGGCGTCAACCGATGCTCAGGTCGTGCCCGCCCTGGCTAATGGAGCGCGGCAAAGCGCTGCGGAGAAAGCAGCAAAAGATCCGCGTGTTACCCAGAGCTATGAAAGGCTCGCCCGCAAGGCCAGCAGCGTCATGCCCAAGGGGCGCAATTTTCAATGAAGGAAGTTTGTTGAACGCGAGCTTGGGCGCAAGGGGATGCCCGCAAAGTCCTGAACAAGCGCGTGAGCACCGAAATCGATTCCGGGTCGGTGTCGTGGGCTAGTCTGTCGCTGAGGCGTTCTTGGGCGCGACCTCGGTGTCGGCAATCTGCCGTGCCTCGGATGGCAGCATGACTGGAATGCCGTCACGGACCGGGTAGGCGAGGCGGGCGAGCCTGGAGACAAGCTCGCCGCGTTCGGCATCCCACCTCAGCGGTCCCTTGGTCAGCGGGCAGGCCAAAAGTTCGAGCAGCTTGACGTCGATGTCGCGTTTGTTGGTCTCGACCATTCCAGCTCTCCGGGCAGCGTTGCCTATTGCAGGCTCGATCCGAAATCTTCGTTTTCGCGGGCAAGTGCCATTTCGGTGATCGCAATCAGCGTCTCGGCGCGGGTCTTGAGATCGGGGGCTTCGAGCAGTGCCTGTTTTTCGGCGGCGCCATAGGGCGCCATCATCGACAGCGCGTTGACCAGTATGGCGTTGTCGGCACGGCTGACGCTCTCCCAATCGGCCTCGAGTTCGTTGGCCTGGAGGTAGGTGCGAAAGGCCTTGAGCAGTGCGGGCCGGTCGACTTCCGCGCCGGCCTTGTCCTCGCCGAGATCCGCAGCAAACGAGGTGATCCTGCACTGCCGGAAAGGCGTCTTGACGGCCAGCTCCTGGGCGACGCGGAAACGGCAGACGCCTTGCAGCGAAATGAGGTAGCGCCCGTCTCCCGTCTCGGCGAGCGAAGTGATACGGCCGATGCAGCCGACCGGGCAGAGCGCCGGTTCGCCGTCCGGACGCAGATTGCCGTCGAGCGAGGGCTGGATCATGCCGATCAGCCGCGAACCGGCCATCGCATCGTCGATCATCTGGAGGTAGCGCGGCTCGAAGATGTTGAGCGGCATCCGCCCGCCCGGCAACAACAAGGCAGCCGTCAGCGGGAACACCGCCAGCGTTGTCGGCAGATCGCTGTCGAGCCGGTAATGGGCGTTTCCTGCCTGCATCTTGTCCTCAGCTGCTACTCATCTGGGGTAGCGGCGGTCAAACGCAAGACCGCAACGATTGTACGGTCACGAAAACAACAGCGACGACAGCTTGCGCCTTGTGGCCAGCGTCACTTCGTCGGTGAAGCCCCAGGCCTCGAACAGTTTGAGCAATTGCGCCCTGGCGCCGTCATCGTTCCAAGTTCGGTCCGCCTTGACGATGGCAAGCAGGTTGTCGGCCGCCTCGGTGCGCTGGCCCTTGGCGTTCTGGATCATGGCGAGATCGAAACGCGCCTGGTGATCGCCTGGGTTCTGCGCCAGCCGGCGATCGAGCTCGGCGGAATCGCCGAGCGCTGCCGCTTCTTCGGCGAGTGCGATCTTGGCGCGGACCGAAACAAGCGCTGCGGCTGCCTTCTTGTCGTCCGGCGCGCGTGCCAGAACCTCGTTTGCGCCTTCGACGTCGCCTGCTTCGAACAGAATGTCGGCAAGCGCTGCGATGGCGTCGATGTTGTCGGGTACCTGTTCAAGCACGGCATCGTAGATCTGCACCGCCGTCTGCAGGTCGCCGGCGTCGCGTGCCTCGGCCGCGGCTGCAAGCGCCTCGGCGATCTGCGGCTGGCCGCCATCCTTGCCGGCGATCTTGTCGATGAAGTCGCGGATCTGGCTCTCGGGCACCGCCCCCATAAAGCCGTCGACCGGCTGGCCGTTCTTGAAGGCGATGACGGCGGGAATCGACTGGATGCCGAGCTGACCGGCAATCGCCGGATGGTCGTCGATGTTCATCTTGACCAGCTTCACCCGGCCGCCGGCGGCCTGAACGACACGCTCGATAACAGGGGTCAGCTGTTTGCACGGGCCGCACCACGGCGCCCAGAAGTCGACCAGCACCGGCTGCTTGCGCGATTCCTGGATCACGTCGGCGCTGAAGGCGGCGGTCGTCGTGTCCTTGATGAGATCGGCCGCGGGCGCAGCCGCATTGGCGGGTTCCGCGCCAAATTGCACGTTGGTGGCGTACTGGCCGCTCATGCCGCCGAAGGGATTGCTTTCGTTGCTCATCTTCACTCTTCCGGTATTCGCTATCTTCTGCCGGTCATCAGGCCCAGCGGCTGTCCGTCCACCATGTGGCGATCAGTCGGAGACTTTCAAGATAACAGCATCATGGCCGGTTGCCTCGACGAATCGCAGCAGGTCGGCATGGGCAATCGAGGTCGTGGCTTCGTTGGTCAGCGGGTGGGCGTTGATGACGGCGTTTTCCATAAGCGCGCTGTCGAGCACCAGTTTCACCCTGGCGGAGGTGTCGTTGATCAGCCCGAAGACGGTGACAGCCCCAGGCGCGACACCGAGCAGTTCCATGAGTGCCTCCGGCTTGCCGAACGAGACCCGGCTTGAGGCACCGATCAACTGGTGGATCTGCTTGAGGTCGACGCTTGCCTCCTCGTCCACAGTCACCAGAAAGAAGTTGTCCTTCTTGTCCTTGAGGAACAGGTTCTTGGTGTGGCCGCCTGATATGGCGCCGCGCAGCGCCTGCGAATCGGCGACGGTGTAGAGCGGCGGATGATCGTGGGTGGTCACGGAAATGCCGAGCTCGGCCAGGTAGGCGAGCAATTCGGTGCGGGTCTTGGGTTTCGTCGAGGCGGTCATCGCAGCTTCCGAGATTTGCCGTTGCGCGAGGTTTATGGGCAAAGCCGGCTTTCTGCACAAGTCCGGCTTGAGCTGGCATGGTGCTTCCCGAGGGGAAATATGGGATTCTCGGGCACTGCGGGAAAAAGTTCAAAAAAGAGCGGTTTTTCCCTGTTGCATTCGCCGCGAGCTTCGGCCATATAGCAGCCGTTGCGGCGACGAGCTGCGGCGAGCGGGTGTAGCTCAGGGGTAGAGCACAACCTTGCCAAGGTTGGGGTCGAGCGTTCGAATCGCTTCACCCGCTCCAAATATCCCACGAAAAAGGCCGCGGTTTACCGCGGCCTTCGTCGTTTCTGGGAGGCGGTGAGCCCGCGACGCTTCAATGCAGCTTGTCCTCGAAGCAAGGTCGAATGGCTTGGTCCACGGCAAATGTCCGTATCGTCACCTCGGCCGCTAGATTCGCGTCAGGCGCTCGAAACGCGACAGAATCATTAGCGCGGTTGCCGCGCGGCCGACCCAGAACCCAGCACACCCTCTACAGGGCCGAACGTACAAGATAGCGTGCTGGCATGAGCCCTCGACAGACGCCAGGGCCAGTGGCGCCGAACGCCTTGCAGTCTGCTTGGCGAGGTCCCAGCTAGACGGCCGATGCCTTGGCGGCGCGTAGCAGCATGCCGAACAGGTCGCGTGGCTCGTCGGGATCGGCCAGCAGGTCGAGCTCCTCGAACAGGCCGGTGTCGATCAGCTTGTCCCTGACGTAACGCAAAGCGGAGAAATCCTCGATGGCAAAGCCGACACTGTCGAACAGCGTGACCTGCGCGCTCGAGCTGCGGCCCTGCGCCTTGCCTGCCATGACCTGCCACAGCTCGATGACGGGGTGATCGGCAGCCAATTGCTGGATCTCGCCCTCGATGCGCGTCTGCGGTGGGAACTCGACGAAGATGTCCGAGCGCAGCAGGATGTCCTTGTGCAGCTCGGTCTTGCCCGGGCAGTCGCCGCCGACGGCGTTGATGTGCACGCCGGTGCCGACCATGTTGTCGGTGAGGATGGTCGCAAGCTGCTTGTCGGCGGTGACGGTGGTGATGATCTGGGCACCTTCCACCGCGTCCTGCGCATTGTCGGCAATGACGATGTCGAAGCCCATGCCGGCAAGGTTCACCTTGCACTTCTGCGAGGCCGACGCATCGATGTCGTAGAGGCGCAGCTTGTTGATGCCGAGCAGCGCCTTGAAGGCCAGCGCCTGGAATTCCGACTGCGCGCCGTTGCCGATGATGGCCATGGTGTCGGCCCCCTGGGGGGCGAGATATTTGGCCGCCACCGCCGAGGTGGCGGCGGTACGCAGCGCAGTCAGGATAGTCATTTCGGTCAGCAGCATCGGATAACCGTTGCCGACATCGGCGAGTACGCCGAAGGCGGTGACCGTCTGGCGGCCGTCGCGCGTGTTCTTGGGATGGCCGTTGACGTATTTGAATCCGTAGAGATGGCCGTCACTTGTCGGCATCAACTCGATGACGCCGTCATGGCTGTGCGAGGCGATGCGCGGGGTCTTGTCGAACTGCTCCCAGCGCAGGAAATCCTCTTCGACATAGGCCGACAGCTCGGTCAGGAAGCGTTCCACGCCGACCGCCAGCACCAGTTTCATCATGTGGTCGACGCTGACGAACGGAACCACGTTCAGTTTTTCGGCCATGGTCAGTAACTCCGGGTTGGACGGTCCATGATGCGGCGGCCCATCAGGCTTGCCGTCAGGTCGACCATCAGCGTTGCGGTGCGGCCGCGTTCGTCGAGGAAGGGGTTCAGCTCGACAAGGTCGAGGCTGGTGACGAGGCCGCTGTCATGCAGCATTTCCATCACCAGATGCGCCTCGCGGAAGGTCGCGCCGCCGGGCACGGTGGTGCCGACGGCCGGCGCGATCGCGGGATCGAGGAAATCGACATCGAAGCTGACATGCAGCATGCCGCCTGCCGCCGCGACCCGTTCCAGGAAGGCGCGCAGGAGGGGTGCGATGCCATGTTCGTCGATGGCGCGCATGTCGTGGACGGTGACGCCCGCCTCGGCGAGCGCGACCCGCTCGGCCGGATCGACGCTGCGGATGCCGAGCGCGCAGATGCGCTCGGGGCTGACATTGGCCTGGAGCTTGGGGAAATAGCCCTGGAAGCCGGACAGGCCGCTGGCATAGGCAAGCGGCACGCCATGCAGGTTGCCGCTGGTCGTGGTGTCGAGCGTGTGGAAATCAGGGTGCGCGTCGAGCCAAAGCACGAACAGCGGCTTGCCGAGTTCGTCGGCGCGCCGCGCAATGCCGCTGACCGTGCCCGCCGACATGCTGTGGTCGCCACCGAGGAAGATCGGCAGAGCGTCGGCACTCATCTGGTAGGCTGCCTCGGCCAGGGCGGCGGTCCAGGCTGCGATCGCGGGCAGGGCTTTCAGCGCCTTGTTCGGGTGTGCCGGTATTGGCCCCGGTGTCGGCACCACCTGTCCCATGTCGGCGACGGAATGGCCGAGCTCGACCAGCGCCTCGACAAGGCCAGCGGTCCTGAGCGAGCTTGGTCCCATGTCGCAGCCCCTGCGGTCGGTACCTTCCTGAATGGGTGCGCCAATGATCCGGCAATGCATCTCGATGTCTCCTCGCCGGGCGGTGGCCCGGAGCTGTTTTCAATTCTCGCGCTCGCGGCGGTGTCCAGCCTCTGCGCTTTCACCCTCGCACTTGAGCCAGGAAACGAAGGCATCGAGCGCACATGCACCACGGCATAATATGCCGCGAGCGTGGCGTCCACTGACGGGCACAGATGGCTGATCGTGCCTGGCCGCAAGCGCTGCCGAAACAAAGGCGGTGTTGGCCTGCGTGACGTCAAGGCCGCTAAGGCAGGCGTCGATCGAGGCCCGCGTCCGTGTCGAAGACCATGATTGGGTTCTAAAGTGATGCCCGCCACCTTGCGCCATTGCCACCGCGACCGGCTGTCAGCGTTGTCCTTAATCGCCGGCACGGAAAGGACGCCTTGGGGCGTCATCGTGTTTTCGCCGTCTGCGAGCAGTCCGGGGCGGCACGCCGGTGCGATCGACGAAGAAGATCTCGCGGTTGCCGTCGTCAGTTTGTTGCGCAGCCCTGATGTAGTTGATCTCGACGTCTGTTCGCTTGCCTGCCGCCCCGCTGATGTTTTGGAAACTCAGGTCGACACCGGGATGGCCGCGGCGGAAAGTGGGCGACCCTTGGAATCAGCCAGCGTTGCTAAGGCCCAGCGGTGCGCGGATGCGGAGCTTGGCGGCTTGCCCTGAGACGACGCGCTTTCCCGACCTGACCTGCGCAAGCGCCGCATTGGGATGGGCGATACGCCCGGCAGCAGTGAGTTCGATGGCATTGTGGCTGTGCACGAACAACACCGCGTGGAATGACTCAGTTCTGCTCGCGCAGGGCGGCGGAAATGGCGTCGAGGCCGCCTCGGAGCTGCGCTTCGGTCGGCCAGCCGAAACCGACGCGGAAATAGGTTCTCGGCATTTCGAACCAGTGGCCGGGGCCGACATAGGCGCCGTGCTTTTCGAGCAGGCCGTTGTAGAAGCGGTCGAGATCGAAAGCTGGGCCGACATTGATCCGGGGAAAGCCGACGACACCGCCTTCAGGCGGGACCCAGTCGACGAGCGGCTCGCGGTCGATCCATTGCTGGACGATGTCGCGCCGCAGCTTCATCTCGGGCATCAGCGCTCCGAGGAATTCGTCGCGGCGCTCCAGCATGGCACGCGCGATCGCCTCGTCGATGACGCTGCCGCAGATGCCGATCTGCTCCTTGGCGGCGAGAAATCGTTCGTAGAGTTCGGCGTCCTGGGTGACCAGCCAGCCGATGCGGATGCCGGGGATGCCGTAGGCCTTGGACAGCGACGAGACGCTGATGGCGCGCGGGCTGAGCGAGGCGGCTGCGGGCAGGCTCTGGCCGTAGCTCAGGTCGCGATAGGTCTCGTCGACCAGCAGGTAACAGCCGTGGCGCTCGGCGAGCGCGATCAGCCCGTCGAGATCGGCGCGGCTCATCATGGTGCCGGTCGGGTTGTGCGGGCAGGTGACGCTGATGTAGCGCGTGTTCGGCCGCAAGGCGGCAGCGACTTCGGCGAGATCGACGGCGAAGCCGTTGTCGAAATCGAGATCGATGTAGCTGATGGCGCAGCCAATGGCGCGCGGCGTCTCGATGTTGGTGGCGTAGTTGGGCCGCACCACAACGAGGTGATCCTTGTCAGACAGCAGGCTGGTCGCGATGATGAACAGGGCACCGGCGGCACCGGCGGTGACCAGGACATAGTCGGGCGAAAGGCCGGTGTCCTGGCCGGCAATGAGCTCGCGCAGAGCCTTGTCGCCACGATGTTCGCCGTAGAAAAGCGTCAGGTCGGGTAAAGACAGGCCGATCTCGGATAGCTTCTGGTCGGCAATCGAGCTTTCGGAGAGATTGTAGCGAATACGGTCGTAGCCATATTCCTCCGGGGCTTCCTTTTCGATTACCATCCTGGCGTAGTTCATCTTCGCGCTCTCCCGTGCCGCGGCATGCCACTGTGTCGGCGAACAGCGTTAGTCAGTATTGCCACTGCAAGCCATCCTCCCAGGGGAGGATGTTGCCGGCACACAAGGGGACGCAGCAAGCGCATGCCGCAGGAGGACTATCGCGATCTGGCGGAACTGGTCGGCGCCATCGGCGCGCCCACGTTCCCGTCGGTCCTGACGGCCTGGATCCGCAGCCGCGTCGCCTTCGACATGATCGCCATCGTGGTCTATCGCGGCAGCCGCCCACCCCTGCATATCCATGACGACTTCAAGGGCGAGCAAGCGCGCAAAGGGCTGAAGCAATATCTGGCGCAGACCTACATCCTCAATCCGTTCTACCAGAGCCATCTCAAGGGCATCGTCTCAGGCGTCTATCGCATCCGCGATCTCGCGCCCGATGACTATCTGCGGAGCGAGGTCTACCGCTCCTACGAGATCATCATCTCGGAGACGGAGGAGATAGGCTACGTCACCCGGGGCTGGCCGCGCGGGCTTGAGGAGATCGACATCGCAGTGACCCTCGATGACGGCGAGACGACCGAGATCGGCATCTACAGCGCCGAGCCCGGGAGTTTCGACGACGCGGCAATAGAGAGGCTCAAGGGCATGCTGCCACTGATCGAAGCGAGCTTTCGCCAGCACTGGCAACACATCAAGGCGCGGCATGCGGCCGAGCGACATCCGGCGGATGCCGGCTGGGCTGAGGCGGCCTACGAAAGTTTCGGCAGCGACCTGTTGACCAACCGCGAGCGCGAGGTCGTGGTGCTGGTGCTGCGCGGGCATTCGTCTGATTCAATAGCGGCCCACCTCGACATCTCGCGCGCCACGGTCAAGACCCATCGCAAGCACGCTTATGAGAGGCTTGCCATCTCGACCCAGGCCGAGTTGCTGTCGCTGTTTCTCCAGCATGTGCGCGAACGCATGCCGGCAGGCTGAAGGCTACAGTTCCTCGAGTGCGTCGCCGATGGTTTCGATGCCCCTGAGGCGGGTGGCGGCCTGCGGCACCCGATCGCTCGATGGCGCGGGTGGCGAGCACGTGGCAGATCGCCATCGCCGAGACATGATTGAACAGCAGGCCAGGGGCGAGCGTCTGGCAGCGAAGCGCCAGGCCGCGCTCTGGCGGTGGGAAACGCCCTCGTAGGAGATGCAAAGCAGCTTCGCCCCGCTTTTCTCGATAGCCGAAAGCACCATTTCCATGCGCGCGGTGCGGTGACCCAGCCCGAACACCACTGCCACCCTGTTCCCTGGCGACAACGCCGGGCTTTGGCTGTTCGCCTCGCTGGCGCTGCCGGCACCCCTGGACGTGTTCTACCGCCGCTACGTGCCCGAGACGCCGAGCTTCCTGGCCTCGCAGAACAGGATCGCCGAAGCCAAAAAGGTGTTGTCGATCCCTGGATCTGGGACGCTCAGGTCGCGCAATCTGATGGTGCGCGACATTTGACGAGCGACCATGCCGAAGAGGCTGCGCCCGGCAAGCATGCCTGGAAGGAACTGTTCCGCGCCCCTTCATCGGCCGGACCATTCCGGTCGCCATCGCCATCCTGAGGAGCTAAGGCGCCCAGCACGCCGATCATCGCGCCGATCCCTTGCGCCATCGAACGCGTGCTTGGGCTGATGCCGACAGGTTCCGGGACCTTGTCTCCGGTGCCTGCCTGAGATTGGGCTGCCCCGCACTTGCGGGACGGCGTCCTTACGGCCTTGGTTTCCGCCTTGCAGCTTTGGTGCGACGCTTGCGCCTTAGCCTGGCTTCGAGCATCGAAATTTCGATGCTGATCATGCGCGGCGCGTAAGCGGCAGGGCCCAGGTCGGCGGCGCGGAGAATGGCCTTCAATGCGCTTCGTGACATCAATTGCCGCAGCTTGCGCAAGGTACCCCACTTGCCGAAGGCCGCGAAGAGCGCAGGCAGGTTCTCAACGATGATGGCCTGGGCTTCGGGAGCTTCGAAGACCTGCAGCGAAGTGACGCCGTCGCTGTCGAGAACCTGGGCAATCGCGGACCAGAAGCGCCATGCCCCCATGCTCGCCGAAAGCGACGCCGCGTCTTCGACGAGAACACGCATCGCCTCGCGGCGGCGCGCGGGGAAAAATCTCCTGGCAGGGCCGGAGGCATCCACGGCTCCGTCCAGGGTCGGGTTACCGGCAAAGAAGTTGCCGCCGTGCAGCCGATAGGCTGACAGCGGCATGGCGATCGTGGCCGATCCGGCAAATACATGGGCGAGCCGGCAGAAATGGCCGTCGACCGAAAGCCCGAACATGACGTCTGTTTTGGCGCGCGGCCGGATGGTTTCGAGCAGGAAACGGCGGAACATGTTTGATGTGCCCGGTGACCACAGCCAGCCATTTTCGGTGGGTGGATGGGCAACGATGCTGCCGTCGAGCTGGTCGAACTGTACATCGGAAACCTCAGACAAGCGGACGACCAGGAAGGAACTCCGCAGACTGCCCTTACCCGTGTCGGCTTGCGATCCCCTCAGACCGGTTCCCAACGCCGCGCCAGTCGCATCGATCTCAATCACCGCGCTCGATGTGAAGGCGACGCTCCGTGGCAGCGCCAGATGCGCCTGGACATGCATGGCGGTAAAGTCGGCAAGCAGATAGTCGTCGGAATCGACGAAGGTGACGAAATCGCCGCGTGCGACATCCAGGCCTTTCAATGCCCCTGCGAGCGCGCCGAGGTTTTCGTCGAGCCAGATCGCGCGAAACCGCGGGTCGTCGCCGATTGCCGCTTCTATCTCGCGACGACTGTCATCGGTCGAGCCATTGTCGACGACGATGGCTTCGAAATTGGGATAGGTCTGATGGCGGACCGAGCGGATCGCCGATCCCACGAAGCGGGCGTAGTTCCAGTTGCGGATAATGAAGGAGACGAGCGGGTAGGCCACCGGCTCGGGCGCGAGTTCGTTGAGCGAAAGCCCGCGCAGCGTCAAGTTCGACGCCGACGTCCCGACCGACAGCCCGTCCAGTTTCTTGTGCACTGACAACTCCCCGGCAATTGGCTGAGCGGGGCAGGCGCTCTTGGCATTGCACATTGCACGGCATGCTTGCCTTGGCAACAAATCGCCTGCCGGCAATGTCCGAGCTTCCGTGGGTCTCCCCGAGAGGCAAGGGTTATGGCTCCCGCATCGAATTATCTGTTATCGGTTGAACCTATTGTCTGGAGGGCCACCCCAAGCATGAGCGCATCCGCCTATTTCGGTTGGGCCCTGGTCAACCTGACCATCTGCCTGCAGATCGTCTATCTCGTGCGTGCGTTGCTGCGTCCGCATCGCGAGCCGGCCTCGCGGCTGGCCTGGATCGTGGTCATCGTCGTTGCGCCGGTGGTCGGCGTTGTCGCCTACATCCTGTTTGGTGATACCAATGTCGGCAGCCGCCGTATCGCCCGGCTGCGCGACGCGCTCCAGCGCTTGCCCTCGCTTGCCACGATCAACACGACCGATCTCGACGGGCGGGAGCAACCAAGCGTCCCGGAGCCCTACGCGCCGCTGTTTCGCGTCGGCGAATCGATCAGCAACTATGCTCCGGTCGGTGCGAACCGGGCTCAACTCATGCCCGGTTCCGATGCTGCGATCGATGCGATCATCGCCGACATCGATACCGCCGCCGATCACGTGCACCTGCTGTTCTACATCTGGTTGCCCGATACCAACGGTGTGAAGATGGTCGAGGCGGTCAAGCGCGCGGCCATGCGCGGCGTGACGTGCCGGGTGATGGTCGACGACATCGGCTCGCGTCGGTTGATCCGTTCGCCGCACTGGCGCGACATGGCCTCAGTCAAGGTCAAGCTGGCGCGCGCCCTGCCGGTGGGGATTGCTCTGCTGCGCCCGCTGAAGGGGCGGGTCGACATGCGCAACCATCGCAAGATCGTCGTCATCGACAACAAGGTGACCTATTGCGGCAGCCAGAACTGCGCCGATCCTGCCTTTGCCATCAAGGCGAGGTACGCGCCCTGGGTCGACGTGATGCTGCGTTTCGAAGGTCCGGTCGTGCTTCAGAACCAGCATCTGTTTGCCAGTGACTGGATGGCACAGGTCCAGGAGGACCTGAGCCCGCTGATGCGCCAGCCGCTGCCGTCGGCGCGACCCGGCTTTACGGCGCAGGTCATCGGCACGGGTGCCGCCGTGCGCTATTCGGCGATGCCCGAAATGTTCATCGCGCTGATGAATGCCGCACGGCGCGAGCTCGTCATTTCTACCCCCTATTACGTGCCGGACGAGCCGCTGCAGGCGGCGCTGTGCGCCTGTGGCCACCGCGGCGTCGCAACGACCATCGTCCTTCCCCGGCGCAACGATTCCTGGATCGTCGCGGCGGCGAGCCGCAGCTATTATCGCGAACTGCTCGATGCCGGCGTCAGGATCCACGAATATGAAGGCGGGTTGCTGCACGCCAAGACGCTGACAGTCGATGGTGAGGTGACGCTGATCGGCTCGGCCAATCTCGACCGCCGCAGCTTCGAGCTGAACTTCGAAAACAACATCCTGCTGCACGACGCTGAGGTGACCGGCGAGGTGCGGGCACGGCAGCAGAGCTACATCGAGTCTTCGGTTCCCATCAGCGACCGCATGGTTGCCAAGTGGAGCCGGCCGCGCCAGGTCTGGAACAACGCCATCGCCATGCTCGGGCCGGTGCTTTAGGCGTCCACCTGGCCTTCAATCCAGCGCGCGGTCGAGATGGGTGTAGCCACCGTCGACGAACACCCACTGGCCGGTCGTGTGGCTCGCCTTGTCGGAGAGCAGGAAGAGGATGGTGTCGGCGATCTCTTCCGACGTCGTCATACGCTGCCCGAGCGGAATGCGGCGGGTGATCTCTTTTAGCCGCGCCTCGGGATCGTCGAAGGTCTTGAGCCACTTCTCGTAGAGCGGCGTCATCACCTCGGCCGGAATCACCGCGTTGACCCGGACACCGTCGCCACGCAGGGCTGCCGCCCATTCGCGCGTCAGTGACAACTGCGCGCCCTTGGCGGCGGTATAGCCGCTGGTGCTGCCCTGACCGGTGAGCGCGGTCTTGGACGAGACGTTGACGATTGCGCCGCGCGATTTCCTCAGCCACGGCAGGCAGTGATGCGCGGTCGTGTAGTAGTGGATCAGGTTGCGTTCCAGCGATTCGCGGAAGGCCTCCGGACCGGCTTCGAGGTCGATGCCGTCATTGATGCCGGCATTGTTGACCAGTCCATCGATGCGTCCGAAGGCCTTTGTCACCTGTTCTATGGCTGCCGCGATTTCGGGATCGTGCATCAGCTCGACCTGGACGAACATCGAACGCGGCGACGCTGCCTTGAGTTTCGCCGCGAAATCCTCAGCGAGCGGACTGCGGCCGAAGACGATCGGGATCGCACCCTCGGCGGCAAGGCCCAGCGTGACCGCGCCACCGATGCCGGCGCCGCCGCCGGTGACGATGAAAACCTTGTCCTTCAGACCCAGGTCCATTGTCGTTTCCCTCAGCCGCGGAACTGGAAATCTTCGAGCGTCGCCGGCTTCATCTCGATCGAGAAGCCGGGCGCCGTAGGCGGCAGATAGGCGGCATTGCGGACTATGCAAGGTTCCTTGAAGTGCTCGTGCAGGTGATCGACATATTCGACGACACGGCCTTCGCGGGTGCCGGCGATGCAGACATAGTCGATCATCGACAGATGCTGGACATATTCACAGAGGCCGACGCCGCCGGCATGCGGGCAGACGAGCAGATTGTACTTTGCCGCCATCAAGAGCACGGCGAGGATCTCGTTGACGCCGCCGAGGCGGCAGGAATCGATCTGTACCACGTCGATGGCGCCGCGCATGATGAACTGCTTGAACATGATGCGGTTCTGGCACATCTCGCCGGTGGCGACCTGAACCGGGGCGACGCCTTCGCGGATCTTGCGGTGGCCTTCGACGTCGTCGGGATTGGTCGGCTCCTCGATGAACCAGGGCTTGGCAAAGGCGAGGTCGCGCACCCAGTCTATGGCCTGGCCGACTTCCCAGACCTGGTTGGCGTCGATCATCAGCTGGCGGTCGGGGCCGAGCACTTCGCGGGCGATGCGAAGGCGCCTGATGTCGTCGGCCTTGTCGCGGCCGACCTTGAGCTTGACATGATTGAAGCCGGCATCGACCGCTTCCTGGCAGAGCCGGCGCAGCTTGTCGTCGCCATAGCCGAGCCAGCCTGCCGAGGTGGTGTAGCAGGGATAACCCTCGCGCTCGAGGGTTTCGATGCGCGCGGCCTTGCCTGAAGCCTTGTCGCGCAGCATGGCGAGTGCTTCGTCAGGCGTGATGCAATCGGTGATGTAGCGGAAGTCGATGCAGCGCACGAGCTCTTCGGGCGACATGTCGGCGACCAGCCGCCACACCGGCTTGCCCACCATTTTGGCCCAGATGTCCCAGACGGCGTTGACCACCGCGCCGGTGGCCAGGTGGATCGCGCCCTTGTCGGGCCCGATCCAGCGCAACTGGCTGTCCGATGTGACATGGCGCCAGAAGGCGCCCATGTCTGCCGTCACCTTGTCCATCTCGAGGCCGACGACCAGATGGCGCATCGCCTCGATCGCGGCGCAGCAGATCTCATTGCCGCGACCGATGGTGAAGGTCAGGCCATGCCCCTCGATGCCTGGCATGTCGGTCTTCAGGATGACATAGGCCGCCGAATAGTCGGGATCCGGGTTCATCGCGTCGGAACCGTCGAGATGCTGCGATGTCGGGAAGCGCAGGTCGAGCACCCGCATGTCGATGATTCTGGTCATGGTCGTGGGTCCTCTCGGCACGATCCCGAAAGCTGGGAATCTTTCGGCTGAGATCATGCGGCTGAAACAAGGGCGGGATGGCGGCTCAAGAATGCGCCTCCCGCCCGAAGGGGTCAGGCAGCGACGACGCGCTGCCTCTGGCTGCCCAGGCCTTCGATGCCAAGGGTCATCGTCTGGCCTGCTTTGAGATAGACGGGCGGCTTCTGGCCGAGGCCGACGCCGGGCGGCGTGCCGGTCGAGATGACGTCGCCGGACTGCAGGCTCATGAAGCGGCTGAGATAGGACACGACCTGCTGCACCGAGAAGATCATGGTCCTGGTCGAGCCGTTCTGGAAACGCCTGTCATCGACGTCGAGCCACATCTTGAGGTTCTGCGGGTCGGCGATCTCGTCTGCGGTCACCATCCAGGGGCCGGTCGGGCCGAAGGTGTCGCAACCCTTGCCCTTGTCCCAGGTGCCACCGCGCTCGGTCTGGAATTCGCGTTCGGAAACGTCGTTGATGACGCAATAGCCGGCGACGTGGCTCATGGCGTCGGCCTCGTCGATGTAGCGGCCGGGCTTGCCGATGACGACGCCAAGCTCGACCTCCCAGTCGGTCTTGACCGAGCCGCGCGGGATTTCGACGTCGTCGTCGGGACCGACGATTGCCGAGGTCCACTTGTTGAAGACGATGGGTTCGGCGGGAATGGCGGCACCGGTTTCGGCGGCATGGTCGGCATAGTTGAGGCCGATGCAGATGAACTTGCCGATGCGGCCGACGCAGGCGCCGAGGCGCAGATTCTGTTGCGGCGTGCCGGCAACCAACGGCAACGTCTCGATGTCGACGGCGCGCAGGCGGGCAAGACCTTCGGGTGTCAGCACGTCGCCGGCAATGTCGTCGACGAGGCCGGTGAGATCACGGACGCGGCCTGACGTGTCGAGGATGCCGGGCTTCTCGTTGCCCTTGGGGCCGTAGCGGAGCAGTTTCATCTGATGTCACCTTGATTGGAAAGACACCGGAGGCGGCGGGCCGCCTCCGGGGAGAGTTGCACCGGATCAGTCGTACAGCACCGCTGCGATTTCGGGCTGATCGATGTTCGACTTGTCGTAGTAGTAGAAGCCGGTGTCGATGTTCTTTTCGACCGCTTCGCCCTTGGCTGCCTTCACCGCCGCCTCGACGGTCTTGTAGCCGATGCCGACGGGGTTCTGGGTGATGGCGCCGGCCATCTGGCCGTCGCGGATCGCCTGCTTCTGCTGGGCGCCCGAGTCGTAGCCGATGATCACCAACTGGCGGCCGAGCTCCTTGGCGCCGTTGACGACACCGATGGCCGAGCCTTCATTGGCGCCGAACATGCCTTTGAGATCCGGGTTGGCCTGCAGGATCGCCTTGGTGATTTCGGTCGACTTGAGATGATCGCCCTCGCCATATTCGATGGCGACGATCTCGACCTTCGGATGGGCTTCCTTCATGCGGTTGACGAAGCCGTCGCGGCGATCGACGCCGGTGCGGCTGGTCTGGTCATGGACGACGAGGGCGACCTTGCCTTCGTCGCCGATCAGGGCGGCCATCTTGTCGGCGGCAAGGGCTGCTGCAGCGATGTTGTTGGTCGAGGCGGTGGCCACGGGGATGTCGCTGTCGACGCCTGAGTCGAAGGCGACGACCGGGATCTTGGCGTCCTTGGCCTGCTGCAGCAGCGGGATCGCCGCCTGGCTGTCGAGGGCGGCGAAGCCGATCGCCGCCGGCTTCTTGGCAAGGGCGGCGGCCAGCATGTCGATCTGACGATCGACCTGGGTCTCAGAGTCAGGGCCTTCAAAGGTGACTTCGACACCGAGATCCGCGGCCGCCTTGTCGGCGCCGGCCTTCACTGCCTGCCAGAACTGGTGCTGGAAGCCCTTGGAGATCAGCGGGATGTACATCTTGTCCTGGGCCATTGCCATGGTCGAGCCATAGCCGAGGATCGTCATGGCGCTGAGAGCGCCAAGCACAGTGCGTCTGGTGAACATGTTTCCTCCGATTGAACCTTCGTTGTTGAACTCTGCCGGTGGAGCGCTTTCGCTCTCTTCTTGATGTTGGCGCAGCACCGCGGCGCTGCGCGAAGCAAGCTTGCTCAAAGCCTGCGGCGCCGCAGAATGTCGGTGTAGACGGCGAGAATGATGATCGAGCCGGTGACCACGGTCTGCCATTCCTGGGCGACCGAGAGGATGCGCAGGCCGTTGGCGAGCACGGAGATGATGAGCGCGCCGATGAGCGTGCCGATGATGGTGCCGCGGCCACCCGACAGCGAGGTGCCGCCGATGACCACCGCTGCGATCGCATCGAGCTCGTAGCCCTGGCCGAGTGCCGGTTGGGCCGAGTTGAGCCGCGAGGCGATCAGCAGGCCGGCGATGCCGCAGATCGAACCGGCGAGCGCGTAGACTGCGATCTTCCAGCGGTCGGTGTTGACGCCTGACAGCCTGACCGCCTCCTCATTGGAGCCGAGCGCGAAGGTGAAGCGACCGAGGATGGTGCGCTCGAGGATGAAGCTCGTCGCGATCGCCACCAGGAACAGGATCAGCACGCCGTTGGGGATGGGCAGGCTCGGTAGGACCGAGCCGATCAGCGAGCCTTGCGAGATCTGGGTGAAGCCGGGCGTGTTGTTGAAATAGATCGGGCGCGTGCCGGAAATAACCAGCGACAGGCCCTTGAGGATCAGCATCATGCCGAGCGTGGCAATGAAGGGCGGGATCTTGAGTTTGGCGACCAAGGTGCCCGACAGCGCGCCGCTGGCGGCACCTGCGAGGATCGCGGCCAAAACGCCGAGGCCGAGCGGCATGCCCCAGAAGGTCAGCACCACGCCTGCGATGACGGCGCAGAAGGTCATCAGAGTGCCGACGGAGAGGTCGATGCCGCCTGTTATGATGACCAGCGTTGCGGCGATCGCCAGCACGCCGTTGACCGACGTCGCCTGCAGGATGGCGATGATGTTGGATGTCTGCATGAAGTTGGGCGAGGCGAAGCTGAACACCGCGACCAGGATGATCAGACTGGCGAAGGCGAGCAGCCGATGCTGCGCGCCCGAAAACCGCGAAACGGTCGAGGCGCTCTGGGTGGATGCGGTCGCACTCATTTGGCCTCTCCCTTTGCCGTCTTTTGCTTGTTCTGGTTGGCGGCATCGCCGCGAAGCGTCGCCAGATGCATGATCTCCTCCTGGCTGGCGCCGCCGGGCAAGATGCCGGTCAGCCGCCCCTCGCACATCACCGCGATGCGATGGCTGAGCCGCAGTACCTCCGGCAGTTCGGAAGAGATGACGATGATGGCGCGGCCCTGCTGGGCGAGCGCGTTCAAGAGCTTGTAGATCTCGTTCTTGGCGCCGACGTCGATGCCGCGCGTCGGCTCGTCGAAGATCAGCACCTCACAGTCGCGCAACAGCCACTTGGCGATGACGATCTTCTGCTGGTTGCCGCCCGAGAGCAGGCGCACTTCCTGTCGGTCGGACGGGGTCTTGATCGCGAGCTGGTCGATGTAGCGGGCGGCGACATCGTGCATGGCGCCTTCCTTCAGCAGGCCTACGGCACCGGTGAAGCGGGAAAGGCTCGCCAAAACGACGTTGTTGCGCACGTCCATGCCGGTGGCGAGGCCGAAATGCTTGCGATCTTCGGAGAGATAGCCGATGCCGGCGCGTACTGCGTCCCTCGGCATGCGGATGTCGACCTTCCTGCCATGCATGAAGATGTCGCCGCTGTCGCGGGGGTCAGCACCGAAGATGGCCCGCGCCACCTCGGTGCGGCCGGCGCCCATCAGCCCGGCGAAACCGAGTATTTCGCCCTTGCGGACGGAAAGACTGACATCGCGGATGACCGCGCCGCGATTGAGGTTCCGGACCTCCAGCACGATTTCGGAGCCTGAGTGATCAGGTATGTCGGGGCGTTCGTCGGTCAGCGCGCGGCCGACCATCATCGAGATGATCCTGTCGACCGGCGTCTCGGCAGCCGGAACAGTGCCGATGTATTCGCTGTCGCGCATGACCGTGACGCGGTCGGCGATACGCTTCAGTTCGTCCATCTTGTGCGAGATGTAGACGATGCCGACACCCTCGGCCTTGAGCCTTGCGATGATGGCGAAGAGTTCTGCGATCTCGGCATCGTTAAGCGCGGCCGTCGGCTCGTCCATGATCAGCACGCGCGAGCGGTAGGACAGCGCCTTGGCGATTTCGACCATCTGCTGCCGGGCGATCGTCAGCCCGCCTACCGGGGTGCGGGGGTCGAGTTTGAGATGCATCGAAGCAAAGATCTCGGCGGCATCGGCGTTGAGCTTTGCCTCGTCAAGAAGCAGGCCGCCGGCCTTGCGCGGCTCGCAGCCGATGAAGATGTTCTGTGCCGCGGTCAGATGCGGCATCAGATTGAGTTCCTGATGGATGATGCCAATGCCCAGGTCCTGCGCCTGGCGCGGTGAGTTGATCTCGACCGGCTTGCCATCGAGCAGGATTTCGCCCGCGTCGCGACGGTAGATGCCGGCGAGGATCTTCATCAGCGTCGACTTGCCGGCGCCGTTCTCGCCCATCAGCGCATGCACCTCGCCCGCACGCAGCTCGAGCTGGGCATTGTGAAGGGCGCGCACACCCGGAAACGACTTGCCGATGTCCTTCATGACGACGAGGGCGGTCATGCGCGGCCTCCCTCGATGCCGTAGAAGCGGGTCGCGGTGCCGCCCAGGATGGCCGCGCGCTCGCGCTGGCCAAGGCCGTCGAGCAAGCGGGCCGTGACTTCGTCCCAGAAGGCGAAGGGGCTGGCCAGCGTCAGCACCGGCCAGTCCGAACCCCAGATCAGGCGATCCGGCCCGAACCAGTCGAGCAGGCTGCAGATTGTGGGGCGCAGCGCTTCAGCCGCAGCCTTGGACGTTGCGCGGCGCTCCGCCGGCAATTCGGTGAGCAGGCCCGAGAGTTTGCAATAGACCTGCGGGTGGCCCGACAGCTCGGCCATGCTGAACCGCCACAAGCCATGGCGCGGATCGTCGGCAGGGGCGGCGAAGGCGGGCTTGGCGGCGTGATCGATGACGATGGGCAGATCCGGATTCGTTTCCACGAAACGGCGGAGCGGCTGAAGATGCTGCGGCATCACGAGCGCGTCGAAACGCAGGCCGAGCCGCTTGAGTGCTGCGACGGCTTCCGTGTGCGGGCGGGTGGCGATCCAGTCGACGTCTTCCAGATCCTGCAGCATCGGCCGCACGCCCTTGAACAGGGGATCGGCAGCGAAGCGTTCGAGTGTGGCCACGCAGTCGGCCGACGACAGGTCGACCCAACCGACGACACCGGCAACAGCCTTGTCGTTACGTCCCTGGTCGAGCAGGAATTGCGTCTCGTCCTCCGTGGCTGCTGCCTGGACGAGCATGCGCCTGTTGATACCGGCGACTTCCGCCAGCGGGCGCATCTCGGCTGCGCCGAAGTCATGGTAGATCGGGGCGAGATGGGTGGCGTCAGGCGTCAGCCAACCGTAGTCGCCGCGCTGGAGCGCCCAGTAGTGGCAGTGGCCGTCGATCCTTTCGATCATGGCCGCCGCCTCGTCTAGATGGTGACGCCGCCATCGACCAGGACTGCCTGGCCGGTGACGAAGCGCGACTCGTCGGACAACAGGTAGACGACGAGCGGCGCGATGTCGTCGACGGTCGCAAGTCGGCCGATGGGCTGGCGGGCGATGAAGTCCTTCTCCGCCTGCACCGGGTCGGCGGCAGCAGCGATGCGGCCGCGCAGCGACGGCGTGTCGACAGTGCCCGGGCAGAGCGCGTTGCAGCGCACGCCGCGGCGCACATAGTCGGCGGCCATGCCCTTGGTGAAGCCGATGACGGCCGCCTTGGTGGCGCCGTAGAGCAGCCGGTTGGGGAAGCCTTTGATCGACGAAGCCATGGAAGCCATGTTGAGGATCGACACGGCGCCGGTCTTTTCGGCGCGTTCGAGCATGCCTGGCAGGAACGCCTTGGTCGTGCGGTACATGCTCTTGACGTTCAGGTCGAAGCTGAAGTCCCAGTCGTCGTCGCTGCAGTCCATGATCGTGCCGTTGTGGACGAAGCCGGCGCAGTTGAAGAGACCGTCGAGCGGCGCCTGGCTGGCGGCGAAGCTTGCTACAGCCTTGGCGTCGCGCACGTCGAGGCGATGTGCCTCGATGTTCTTGTGTTCGGCAGAAAGTGCGTTCAGCGCGTCGCCATTGATATCGGTGGCGATGATATGAGCGCCCTCACCGGCACAGGCCAGCGCGCTGGCGCGGCCGATACCCTGGGCCGCGGCGGAAATGAAAATGCGTTTCCCGCTTAGTCGCATAACCGTCGCTCCTCCCAGCAAACTGCTTGCGCTTCTGTCTATATACGAACATACTATTCATAAATGAACCAACCTTGCAATGGGGAATTGTGAGGAGGGGTCGTGAGGCCGGTCGAGGGAGGATTTCGCATCATGCCAAAAGGGTCGGCAAAGACGGCCAACAGCGTCGACAAGGACGAGCGCTACCGCGCACCGGCACTGGACAAGGGCCTGGACATTCTCGAGCTGCTTTCGGAGCAACCGGGTGGCCTGACCCGGGCCGAGATCGGTGAGGCGATGGGACGTGGGCCAAGCGAGGTCTACCGCATGCTCGAACGTCTGGTGGCGCGCGACTTTGTCAGCCGCTCACCAGAGGGCGACCGCTACGCGCTGACCATGAAGCTTTTCATCCTCGCCCATCGGCATCCGCCGATAAGGCGGTTGGTGGCGCGGGCTCAGCCTTTGATGGATGCATTTTCAGTGGCTGCCGGCCAGTCATGTCATCTGGTAGCGCCCGACCGCGACGCGGCGATCGTGGTGGCGCATGCCAGCCCGCCCGGCAACTGGGAATTCGGCATCCGCATCGGCGCCCATATCGATCTCCTGACCACCAGCTCGGGTCACATCCTGCTCGCCTTCCAGGACCCGCATTCGCAATCCGAGGCAGCTGCGCGCTGGGAAGGCACCAGGCAGGCAAGTGCACGTGAAAAGCTGGAGTCTATCCTGACCGGCTATCGTGATCTCGGCCACCGCGTCGGCCCGAGCCAGCAAATGCGCGCCATCGACGATATCTCGGTGCCGATCCTCTCGCCTGACGGCTACGCGATCGCCGTGCTGACCTGCCCCTACATCCTGCGGATCGACGACAGGCAGGCCGACATCGACCAGACGCTGGCATTGCTCAAGGACGTCGCGGCCAAGCTGTCGCTGTCGTAGAGGCAGCGGAGGTTCGCGCCCCAGGACACCCTATATCTCCTCACAAAGTGGAGTGGATTTGGGCAGTAATGAAGCACCTGCAGGATAGGTTTGCGACACCGATTGCTCGCGATGCGTGGATGTGAGCACGCTATGGCGCCGGCCGGCTTTCCCTCCCCCTCGTGGAGACGGCTTAGGGATGGGGTAAGGTCGGCGGGTCGGAAGGCTCAAGCCCCAGGCGGTACCACGCCCTTGCGCACGGCGAAGTCGGCATAGAAGCGGCGCTCCTGGGTCTGGATGACGGCATAGGCCTTCTTGGCGCGCTCGTAGAAGGCGAAGCGCTCGATGCCGACCATCTTGGTGGCCGTGCCCTCGATCAGCTTGCCGACCTCACGCTGCACCTCGGGGACCTCGTCCGGTTTGCCGACCACTTCCATGCGGCCGAAGGCGTCGTCGACGAAGGTGTCGACAGGCATCACCGACAGCACCGCCTTCATGACGCTGACGATGTCGCCGTCGATGCGCAGCGGCCGGCCGAAGACGGTCTGCCTCGCCATAGCATCGGCCGGGAAATTAGCATCGGCGATGATCAGGTCGTCGCCATGGCCCATGGCGCGGAGCACGTAGAGCACGTCGGGGCCGAGCAGCGGATCGATGCCAAGGAGCATTTTTGTCACCTGAGATGCGGGTTGCGGATGAGGGACGGCCGCCCCTGAACGCCATAGTTTCCAATCCAGAATTGCAGGCAAGTGCTTGCGCGCGCAAGCTGTCCATCTGACATTTCCGCATTTCCGTAACACCCCTAGGCGTCGCGGACGAAACCTTCGCTCGCAACCAGAAGGTTGCGCGTGTAGTCCTGCGCTACATTGCGCGTGGCAAGGTCGCCTGCGTCCAGCCGTTCGACCTCCTGTCCGCCCTGCATCACCATCAGCCGCTCGCACATGTGGGTGATGACGCCGAGGTCGTGGCTGACCATGACGAAGGTCAGCTTGCGGTCGCGGCGCACCTGTTCGAGCAGGTTGAGCACCTCGGCCTGGACCGATGCGTCAAGCGCGGAAGTCGGCTCGTCAAGCAGAAGCACCGACGGTTCGAGGATCAGTGCGCGGGCGATCGCCACGCGCTGGCGCTGGCCACCCGAGAGCTGATGCGAGTAGCGGAAGCGGAAGCCGGAGCCGAGGCCGACCTCGTCGAGCGCGCGCTGGATGCGTTTCTCGGTGTCGCCAAAACCGTGAATGTCGAGCGGTTCGAGCAGCAGCCTGTCGACGGTCTGGCGCGGGTGCAGCGAACCGTACGGGTCCTGAAACACCATCTGCACCTGGCGGTAGAACGCCTTGTCGCGGGCCTTGCCCAAGCGCTTGCCGTCAACGTCGATGGTACCGGAAGTCACCGGCGCCAGGCCGGCGACGGCGCGCAACAGCGTCGATTTTCCCGAGCCGGATTCACCGACGAGGCCGAAGGATTCGCCTTGCGCCACGGTCAGGCTGACGTCCTTCAGCGCGACGAAATCGTCATAGACGACGCGCAGCTTGTCGATCGAGAGTGCAGGGGTCACAGCAACCACTCCGGCTGGCGGTCGAGCACGGGCAGCGGGTGCCGGTCGGAACCGATCTTCGGCATGCAGTTGAGCAGGCCTTGCGTGTAGGGGTGCTTCGCCTGCGACAGCTCCGAGGCCTTGAGCTCCTCGACGATCTTGCCGGCATACATGACGATCACCCGGTCGCAGAAGGTCGATACCAGGCGCAGATCGTGCGAGATGAAGATCAACCCCATGCCGCGGTCGATGACGAGGCGGTCGAGAATGCGCAATATGTCGAGCTGGACGGTGACGTCGAGCGCCGAAGTCGGTTCGTCGGCGATCAAAAGTTCCGGACCGGCAATCAGCATCATGGCGATCATGGCGCGCTGGCCCATGCCGCCCGAGACTTCGTGCGGGTAGAGGTCGTAGACGCGCTTGGGGTCGCGGATCTGCACGGCGGCCAGCATGTCGAGAGCGCGCTCGCGGGCTGCCGACTTGCTGACCTTTTCATGCGTCCGCAGCGTCTCCACGATCTGGCGGCCGATGGTCATGACCGGATCGAGCGAATATTTCGGATCCTGCAGGATCATGGCGATGCGGTTGCCACGCAGCGCCCGGCGCTCGGCGATGGAGGCCTTGAGCAGGTCGATGCCGCTGAATTCAAGCCTTCCGGCCCTGATCTCTGCCTGCTGTGGCGTCAGCCCCATGATGGCGCGGCCGGTCTGCGACTTGCCGGAGCCGGACTCACCGACGATGCCGAGCCGCTCCTGGCCAAGCGAAAAAGACACGCCGCGCACAGCTTCGACCACGCCGGTGCGGGTGGGGAAGGAGACACTGAGATTTTCGACATGCAGCAACGTGCTCATTGGCCACCGCTGCGTGTGTCGAGTGCGTCGCGCAGGCCGTCGCCGAGCAGGTTGAAGCCTAGGCTGACGATGAGGATCGCAGCACCCGGTGCTGCCGCCACCCACCATTGGTCGAGGATGAAGCGGCGCCCCGAGGCGATCATCGCGCCCCATTCCGGCAGCGGCGGCTGGGCGCCGAGGCCGAGGAAGCCGAGACCGGCGGCGGTCAGGATGATGCCGGCCATGTCGAGCGTGACGCGGACGATCAGCGAAGAGATGCATAGCGGCATGATGTGGCGGAGCACGATGCGCATCGGCGAGGCACCCATCAATTTCACCGCTGCGATGTAATCGGAATTGCGCACGGTCAGCGTTTCGGCGCGGGCGATGCGGGCATAAGGCGGCCACGAGGTCAGCGCGATGGCGATGATGGCGTTTTCGATGCCGGGCCCGAGAGCGGCGACGAAGGCCAGTGCCAGGACCAGCTTGGGGAAGGCGAGGAAGATGTCGGTGATGCGCATCAGCACCACATCGACCCATCCGCCAGCATAGCCTGCGGCCGTGCCGACCAGAAGGCCGATCGGAGCGGCGATGATCGCCACCAGCACGATGACCTGCAAGGTCAGGCGCGAGCCGTAGATCAGGCGCGAGAGGATGTCGCGGCCCTGGTCGTCTGTGCCGAGCCAATAGGTGGAGCTCGCCGGCAGCAGGCGGGCGTTCTTGAGGTCGCCGATATAGGGCGAATGCGGCGCCAGGAGCGGGGCGAAGGCGGCGATAAACAGCAGCAAAAGGATAATGCCGAGGCCGATGACGGCCAGTCTGTTTGCGGTGAAGCGGCGCCAGGTCAGGTAGGTGCGGCCGAGCCGCGCCTGCAAGCGTGATTGCGGCCGATCGGTGAGGAGCCATTCGCGGCGGGTCATGGCGGTCTCGCTCATCGGATGCGCGTCCTTGGGTCGAGCAGGCGATAGAGCAGGTCCGAGAGCAGGTTGAGCGCGATGAACACCGAACCGATGACGATCGTACCGCCCAGCACCGCGTTCATGTCGGCGTTCTGCAGCGAGTTGGTGATGTAGAGGCCGAGGCCCGGCCAGGCGAAGACGGTTTCGGTCAGCACCGAGCCTTCGAGCAGACCGGCATAAGAAAGGGCAATGACCGTGACCAGCGGCACGGCGGCGTTGCGCAGTGCGTGGCCCCAGATGATGCGGGTTTCCGACAGGCCCTTGGCGCGGGCGGCGACGATGTATTCCTGGCTCAGCTCGTTCAGCATGAAGGAGCGCGTCATGCGGCTGATATAGGCGAGCGAGAAATAGCCGAGCAACGACGCCGGCAGGACGATGTGGGCGAAGATGTCCTTGAAGGCTGCCCAGTCGCGGTTGAGCACTGCGTCGAGCAGGTAGAAGCCGGTGATCGGCGTGAAGGTGTATTCGAACACGACGTCGATGCGGCCGGGGCCGGCAGTCCAGCCCAGGCGGGCGTAGAACACCAGAAGGGCCAGGAGCCCGAGCCAGAAGATCGGCACCGAATAGCCGATCAGGCCGATGATGCGAACGATCTGGTCGGCGAGGCTGCCACGCTTGACGGCAGCGAGTACGCCGAGTGGGATGCCTAGCGCGGCACCGATGACGGTACCGACTGTGGCCAATTCCATGGTCGCGGGGAAGACGCGGCGAATGTCGGCCATGACAGGGTTGGTGGTCAGCACCGAGGTGCCGAAGTCACCTGACAGCACGCCTTTCACGTAGAGATAGAACTGCTGGTAATAGGGCAGGTTGAAGCCCATCTGCTCGCGCGTCCGCTCGACCACGTGAGCCGGCGCCCGGTCGCCGACGATGGCGAGTACGGGGTCGATCGGCACGACACGGCCGATGAAGAAGGTGACGGCCAGAAGGCCGAGATAAGTCGTTCCCACGATCACCACAAAACTGGCGATCGCCTTGAGAATGGCGGAGGCGCGCCTGTTGGCGCGCCTCGCGGGCGTCTGTGTGTCAGCAGTGCTCAATGGTCCGATCCTTTTGCGCATGACTCCCTGGCGGAGGTCATGCGCAGACTCGTATGGCTACAGCGTCGCATTGCGCGTTCCGGAGAACGCGCGGCGCCGTAAAGGATCATTCCTTGGTCACGGGGGCGACGAAGTTCGAGTCGAAGTTTGGCCCGAGCTTGTAGTTCTTGACGTTGCCGCGCAGGCCGGCGACCTCGGTCTGCTGGAAGATCAGCACGAACGGGCTGGTGTCGAGGGCTGCCTGCTGCAGTTCCTTGTACATCGTCGCACGCTTGTCGTTGTCGCGTTCCAGCAAGGCTGCCTTGGTCTTTTCGGTCAGCTCCGGCACATCCCATGCATTGCGCCAGGCCAGCGTCTTCACCGTACCGTCGTCGGCATTGTTCGGGTTGGAGGTGAAGGTTTCGGCGTTGGAGTTCGGATCCCAGTAATCCATGCCCCACTGGCCGATATACATGTCGTGGTTGCGAGCGCGGTACTTGGTCAGGGTCTGCTTGCCGTCGCCGGGGATGATCTCGACCTTCACGCCGGCCTGGCCGACTGTCTGCTGGAAGGACTCGGCAATGCCCGTCACCGGCTGGGTGTTGCGCACGTCCATGGTCACCGAGAAGCCGTCCTTAAGGCCCGCCTTTTCCAGCAGTTCCTTGGCCTTGGCGACGTCGAAGGTGAAGGGGTTGGAATCGAGTGCGCCGAGCACGCCCTTGGCCTGGTAGGTCTGGCGGATTTCTCCGATGCCCTTGATCAGCGTCGAGCCGATGGCATCGTAGTCGACCAGATATTTGAGCGCCTGGCGCACTTCAGGCTTGGCCAGGTTCGGGTTCTTCTGGTTGAGGCTGATGTAGTAGACGGTGCCTTTCGGCGCGCTCGTCGTGGTCAGCTCGGCGTTCTTCGAAATGGCTTCCAGGTCGCCCGGTTCGAGGTTGCGGGCAACATCGATGTCGCCGGCTTCGAGCATCAGGCGCTGGGTCGCGCTTTCCTTGACGTGGCGGTAGATGACGCGGGCAAGCGCCGGCTTGTCGCCATAATAGTTGTCGTTGCGCTCCAGCACGAGGATCTCGTTGGCGCGCCAGTCGCGGATCTTGAACGGACCCGAGCCAGCGTAGCCCGTCTTGAGCCAGCCATTGCCGAAATCGTTGTCGAACTTGTACTCGTCGGTCGGTGTAACAGGAGCGACATGCTCGAGCACCAGCTTGCTGTCCATCACGGCACCGACGGTGGCGGTCAGGCAGTTGAGCACGAAGGACGGCGCATAGGACTTGTCGACGGTGAAGACGAAGGTGCTGTCATCGGCGGCCTTGGCCTTCTCGGTCACGTTGTCCTTGGTCAAGCCGAACTGGGTGAGGATGAAGGCCGGGCTCTTGTCGAGCTTGACCACGCGCTCGAACGACCAGGCGACGTCCTTGGCGGTGATCGGATTGCCCGATGCGAACTTCAGGCCCGGCTTGAGCTTGAAGGTGTAGGTCAGGCCGTCGTCGGAGACGGTCCAGCTTTCGGCGACGCCCGGACGCACCTTGGTGGTGTCGTTGATGTCGAGACGGACCAGCATGTCATAGGCGTTGCCGAGGAATTCGGCCGGGCTGAGCTCGAAGGACTCTGCCGGGTCAAGCGTGATGGTGTCGTCGATGGCCCATGCCTGGACCAGCGTGTCGGCCGGCGTCGCTGCAAGTGCCGGCGCCGCGAAGACCATCGCCGACAGAGCGGCGCCGGCAAGCATCAGACGGAAGTGTCCGTTCATTTTACCAAGCATCATTTTTCAGTTCCCCAAGTTGACGATTATTTGTTGTTAGGCTGCCGTTTCGTGCCAGGCCGAGCGCAAGACCCTCAGCCAGTTGTCGCGGCAGATTTTCGCCAGATCGTCTTCACCGTAGCCCGCGCCGCTGAGGGCGGCAACGAGGTTCTGCAGGCCGGCGGCATCGCCGATCTCGGCAGGCACGGTGGCGCCGTCGAAGTCCGAACCCAGCGCCACGCCATCGATGCCGACATGCTCGACGAGATAGTCGATATGGCGAATCATGTCCGAGAGCGGCGTGTCGACGCTCTTCAGCCCGTCCTCGCGCAGCATGGTGACGGCGAAGTTCAGGCCGACAAGGCCGTTGCTCTCACGCACCGCTGCAAGCTGCTTGTCGGTCAGGTTGCGGCTGATCGGCGTGATCGCATGAACGTTGGAGTGGCTGACGATCAGCGGCTGGTCGCTGAGCTTGGCCACGTCCCAGAAGCCCTTCTCTGTGATGTGGGCGAGGTCGATGGCGATGCCGATGCGATTGCATTCCTTGACCAGCCTCTTGCCGGCTTCGGTCAGGCCGGGGCCGGTGTCGGGGCTCGACGGGAAGGCGAAGGGCACGCCATGGCCGAAGACGGTGTTGCGGCTCCAGACAGGGCCGAGCGAGCGCAGGCCGGCGGCATAAAACACGTCGAGTGCGGCGAGATCGGCGTCGATCGCCTCGCAGCCTTCCATGTGCAGCACGGCTGCAAACTTGCCTTCGGTACGCGCAGCGTCGATGTCGGTGCCTGTGCGGCAGATCTTCCAGCCGCCGGCGCGCTCGATCCTGAAGGCGATCGAGGCCATGTCGAGCGCAATGTCGAGCGACGGGGCGCGTTCGAGCGGCTTGCACAGCGGAATGGCATAGTGGCCGTTCTCGTCGCGCTGCTCGTCGGGCATGTTGGCCGAGGTGATGTAGATGGCGCAGAGTCCGCCGATGAGGCCGCCCTTCTGGGCACGCGGCATGTCGATGTGGCCCTGCCTGGTGCCTTCGATGAACTCCGCAACCGGGTCTGCGCCCTTGGCGGCGTTGTTCCACAACCTGTAAAGCACGTCGTTGTGGCCGTCGAAAACTGCCTGCATCACCTACTCCTGTCTGCGGCGGCAGTTGGATGATGCGCGACAGGGCAAGTCAACCTGTCCGCTGCGGCGTGCTTCATGCCGATGCCGCAAATCCGCTTCGCGCGGCCAGGCAGGACCAAAAGGAATCTTGGCCTGGACCATTCGGCTTCGACGGCCGCATTTGGCGGCACAAACAGCCGCAATCGACGGTGATGTCCGGCAAGTGGCGCTCCGTGAGCTGACCTTGGGGAAGAGCTGCGACCTTCTTCGGTATTGAACTGTGGTGAAGATTTATGCAGGCGGGTGAATGCCTCCGGCGCCGCCGAAGGCTTGATGGCAACTGAAACTGCACAGGAAATTACTTATGTCGGAAGTCAGTCTTCTTGATCATGCCCTCGTGCGCCTCGACGAGGCGGCGAAACATCTGAACGTCGATGCCGATGTGATCGAGAAACTGAAATTCGCCCGCGAGACCACCAAGGCCCGCCTGATGATCCGCATGGACGACGGCTCGCGCAAATCCTTCATCGCCTGGCGCTGCCGCTATGATGACACGCGCGGGCCGACCAAGGGCGGCATCCGCTTCCATCCGGACTCGACCGCCGACGAGGTCGAGATGCTGGCCTTCTGGATGACCTTCAAATGCGCTGTCATGAACCTGCCCTATGGCGGCGGCAAGGGTGCGGTGCAGGTTGATCCCCGCAAGCTGTCCAAAGCCGAGCTGGAACGCCTTTCCCGCGCCTACATGCAGGCATTCGCCCGCATCATCGGCCCTGACCGCGATATCCCGGCCCCTGACGTCTACACCAATTCGATGATCATGGGCTGGATGGCTGACGAGTACGCCCAGATCGTCGGTCAGGCCTCGCCCGCCGTCATCACCGGCAAGCCGCTGGCGCTCGGCGGCTCGCTCGGCCGTGGTGACGCCACCGCGCGCGGCGGTTTCTATCTCGTCCGCCACCTTGCCGACGAGCTTGGGCTGAAGGGCAGCCTGCGCATTGCCGTTCAGGGCTTTGGCAACGCCGGCCAGCACATTGCGCGCCTGCTTGCCTCCGATGGTCACAAGATCGTTGCGGTCTCCGATTCCGAAGGTGCGGTGCAGGCCGCGGATGGGCTCGACCTCGACCGCCTGTTCGTTGCCAAGGAGAGCGGCCGGTCGGTCGTCACCACCGCCGGCCATGGCGGCCATCAGCTGCTCGAAGGCAACGCGCTCGTCGGCGTTGCGTGCGACATACTGGTGCCGTCGGCGCTGGAAAACATGATCCGCATCGACAATGCCGACAGCGTCAAGGCGCGGATCGTGCTCGAACTCGCCAATGGTCCGGTCACCTCGGAAGCCGACGCCGTCCTGGAACAGAAGGGCATCGTCGTCCTGCCCGACATCCTGGCCAATGCCGGCGGTGTCACCGTTTCCTATTTCGAATGGGTGCAGAACCGCCAGGGCTATTACTGGCCGGTCGAGGAGATCCACGACCGGCTGCGCACCATCATGGAACGCGAGGGCCGCGCCATCTGGGACGTCGCCAAGGCCAAGGGCGTTTCTGTGCGCACCGCAGCCTACGTCCATGCGCTCGCGCGCCTTGGCGAGGCGATCGAAGCTCACGGCACGCAGAACTACTTCGCGAGCTGATCCAATCGTATATGCCGCCGGACCGTCTCGGTCCGGCGGCATATGTCCATTGCTGGCTGCGTCCTTCATGCATCCATGGATGCACGATACTCTGGCCTGCTATTTTCCGGTTGAAGCGATGATTGGGTGCGGATAGGGCTGTTGCCTGAAATCCCCCTGCAACCCTTGCCCTTCAGGCAGATCCGGCGGCCCGACAATGTCCTTCATCCCCGATTGGTCGACCATCATCCAGTTCGCGATCGCAACCTTCATAATTGCGATCACGCCCGGACCGGATATGACCCTGTTCGTGGGCCGTGCGCTGTCGGAAGGCCGCAAGGCGGGTTTTGCCTGCATGGCAGGCGCGATGACCGGCATCGTCTTCCACACCACGCTGGTGGCGCTGGGCCTGTCGGCGCTGATCGTCGCTTCGCCGCAAGCCTTCATGGCGCTCAAGATCGTCGGCGCCGGTTATCTGGTCTGGCTCGCCTTCCAGGCGCTTACCAAGGGCTCGGCGTTTTCGCCCGACACCACCAAGCGCGCGCCGCGCTCGGTGTTCCAGAACTGGGCGACCGGGCTGGGCATCAACCTGCTCAACCCGAAGATCATCCTGTTCTTCATGACCTTCCTGCCGCAGTTCGTCTCGGCCCACGACAGCAATGCGCCGGGCAAGCTGTTCTTCCTGGGGGCAATGTTCATCATTCTGTCATTGCCGGTCACTGCCCCGATGGTGATTGCCGCCGACAAGTTTGCCGGCCTGCTCAGGAAGAGCCCGCGCGTGACGCGCATCGTCGACTATCTGTTCGCCGGCGTATTCTCGGCCTTTGCGCTGAAGATCCTCACGGCGCAGGCGAAGTAGAACTGTCCCTGAGCGCACCGGCGAAGCGGCCGGTGACGAACCAGTAAGCAATGCCGCCGATCAGGCCGCTGCCGATGATCGAGACCGGCCAGAGCGGATCGCGATAGGCGAAGCCGCCATCGCCGCTCTGGTAGGCAATGCCGATGAAGACCAGGGCAACGAAGCCACCGGCAAGGGCGTAGAACAGCCAGTCGCGCTTGCCGAGCAACTCGGCCAGCAGCATGACGACTATTGCCGGCACGAAGCCGAAATAGGCGACGAAAAGCGCGATGAAGGGGATGGTGAAGACCATCGAACCGCTTGCCACCTCGGGCGGTATGTCGGCGGATATGAGGCCAGCGACACCCAGGAAGACCACGTTGAGGAAGGCGCTGGCGGCCAGCGATGCCGCAGCATAGCCCAGCACCATGTGGGCGAACTTGCCGAGATAGACGAGGACGCGGCTCACGCCTCGCCGTGTCCCGCAATCATCATCGCCTCGAGCGCCAGGCGCTCGCTCTTTTTCATGCGCTCAGATTCCGATTTGAGCTGGCCGCAGGCGGCGAGGATGTCGCGGCCGCGCGGGGTGCGGATTGGCGAGGCATAGCCGGCATTGTTGATGTAGTCGGCGAACTTCTCGATCGTTTCCCAGTCCGAGCACTGGTAGTTGGTACCGGGCCAGGGGTTGAACGGGATCAGGTTGATCTTAGCCGGCACACCCTTGAGCAGTTTGACCAGTGCCTTGGCGTCCTCAAGGCTGTCGTTGACGTCCTTCAACATCACATATTCGAAGGTGATGCGGCGGGCATTCGACAGGCCGGGATAGTTGCGGCAGGCGTCGATCAGCTCTTTGAGCGGATACTTCTTGTTGATCGGCACGAGCAGGTCGCGCAGATCGTCGTTGGTGGCGTGCAGCGAGATCGCCAGCATGACGCCGATTTCTTCGCCGGTGCGGAAGATTTCGGGCACGACACCAGACGTCGACAGCGTGATGCGGCGCTTGGACAGCGCCAGGCCGTCCCCATCAGACGCAATCAGCAGGGCCTTCTTCACCGCCTCGAAATTGTAGAGCGGCTCGCCCATGCCCATCATGACGATGTTGGAGATTTTCCGTCCCTCGGCCGGCACGATGGCGCCGGCGGGGGTGTTGCGGTCGGGGAAATCGCCGAGCCGGTCGCGCGCCGTCATCAGCTGCGTCAGGATTTCTTCCGCCGTCAGGTTGCGCACCAGCTTCTGCGTGCCGGTGTGGCAGAACGAGCAGGTCAATGTGCAGCCGACCTGGGACGAGATGCACAGCGTGCCGCGGCCTTCCTCGGGAATGTAGACGGTCTCGATCTCGACCGGACGGCCGGCTCCGCGTGGCGGAAAGCGGAACAGCCACTTGCGCGTGCCGTCGGATGAAATCTGCTCCTCGACGATCTCGGGTCGCGCAATGGTGAAATGCTTGGCCAGTTCGGCACGCAGGTCCTTGGAGATGTTGAACATGTCGGCGAAGTCGGAGACGCCGCGGACATACAGCCAGTGCCAGAGCTGCTGGACGCGCATCTTGGCCTGGCGTTCGGGGACGACGCCGGAGCTGACGAGCGCTTCGGCAAGCTCTGCGCGGGTGAGGCCGATCAGCTCGCCCTTGACGGGCGCGGCTGCACGGGCGCGCAACGCGTCACGGGTAGCATCGGTGGTAAGGTCGAGCGAAAGGGTCATTCGGGCTCAGCTAGCTGTAGATATCGGCGAATGTAGGATTTTGGCGCGACATATCACAGGTCTGGCGCTGCGTCACGTTTTGGCGGCCATGCATTTGTGCCGCAGCTTTGCAGTCTGTTAGGCAATGGCTGGGATGCTGGCCCGATGAGCAACATCCTCAACGTTGTCCTGGTGGTGCTCGCCGTCAATCTTGCGGCGTTCGCTGCCTTGTGGCGCGACAAGTACCTGGCCCGCGCCGGCGCCCGGCGCATCCCAGAGAAAACCCTGCTCTGGCTTGCCTTCGCCGGTGGCAGCCTGGGTGCCTTGTCGGCCCAGCACCTGTTCCGGCACAAGACCCGCAAGGAGCCGTTCCGATCGCGACTCTACACGATTGTCGTCGTGCATGTGGTCGCCATTGCCGTGCTCGCGATCTGGCTGATCGCGCCGCAATGGGCTTCGGGGCTGTTCGATGCGCTGAGCCGTCCGGCCTTATCCTAGGCGGAATATCCTTCAGCCCGTGGGTTCAGAATCAACCGGTAGCGTTGTTCCGGCCGGCCGGTGCGTTCATGCGGCACCGGTTTGCCCAGGCGGCGCCAGCGGAGACGTTGGTAAAGCTGGACGGCGCGATCGTTGTCTGAATACACCGCGAGCTCGGCTGCATCGTAACCGCGTTCGCGCAACAATACAGTGATGCCGGCCAGCAATTCGGCGGCTGCGCCCTTGCCCCAATGGTCCGGGTCGACGCCGACATAGTGGAGTTCGGCCACCTTGCCGTCGGGCATCGGTGCAATGGCGCCGAAGGCAACTGTGGTCCCGTCACCGGCCTCGGCAATTGCGAGCAGCGCCCGCTCGGAGCTGTCGAGCACGCTCGAGATGACCGGCCGGGCTTCATCAAGCGTCGCAACGTCGGGATCGTTGTCGCGGGCCGCAGTAGCGCGCGCCCAGACGATCGCGGCCCGGTCAAGATGGGTTTTGGTGCCGTCGATGATCCTGTGCGTCTTCAGATCCTGGCTCCCATTGCGAAAAAGCCGGGCGATCGGACCGCCCGGCCTTCTGAAACCTGTGTTGCGCCTGCGCTTACTTGCAGGTGGTGATCGACGTCAGTGCCGCCGATATGCCCTTGAGCGAAAAGACGTAGTTGGTCGGGTTCCCGCGGCCTGATTTGGCCGAAACCTTCATGTCGGTGCCACCCTTCATGGCGGCGATCAGCGCCGGCTCTTCGGCGGCATTCTCGACCCACGCCGATTTGCCCTTGGTGAACATCGAAAACGACTTGTCGCCGATGGTGACGGAGACCTTGGAGTTTTCCTGGAAATTGTAGCCGGCAATGAACTGCGGTTCGAAGGAAACCTTCTGGCCGGGGCGCTGGCTGACGAAGAAGAACATGTCGCCATGGTCGAGCGTCGGCGGCTGCTTGTCGGTCGGCACCGTCAGCACGTAGCAGACCTTGCCGTTCTGGGCCTGGTAGCTGTAGGTGCCCCAGGCGTTGTGCTGGCCGATCTTTGTCGCCGACTGGGCGAGCGCCGGCATTGCCGACACTGCAAGCACCAGACCCGAAATTGTAGCTATCAAACCGCGCATCGTTTTTCCTGTAGTTCAAATGGAGCGGGGCAGGCCGACTGCGCGCCCGCCCATTCGCTTCATTTTGATTTAATCTGGGTTACCAAAGGGTGAATGCTTTGCAGAAAGGACATTCATCGTATGGAACCCCGCCAAACTGCCTGTCGTGGACAGGCGCCTTGTCCCTTCAGTGGTTTGAAGACCACGAAAACGGCAAGAGTTTGACTTTTCGTTTCAGGATGAAACAAGCGGGGCGCCGCCGTCATTGGTCCTGCGACAGCGCTTCCCTCGCGGCAAGGCGGTGAGCTGGTGTCATATGCGCCCTGACCGCCGCGATCGCCGCGGTCAGCACGGCGATGTCGTCGGTGAAGCCGAGACCCAGTATGACGTCGGGGATGGTGTCGACCGGCAGGACGAAATAGCCGAGCGCGGCCAGCAGGATACCCTTGGCGCGCAGCGGCGTATCCTTGTCCAGCGCGCAATAATAGGCCGCCACCACCTCTTCCATGAAGGGCACGTGGCGGGCAGCGCGCTTGGCGGTGCGCCAGAATTTCTCGCGCACCTCGGCTTCGCTTGCCGGAGCATCGTTGCTGCTGCCGCGAAAGCTGTCAAAGCCGGGGAACTTCACCATCCAGACAATCTCCTTTGCCCGAACTCTATCTTCTGGCGCTTGCCGGAAACCTGTTTCGGTCTCCGGGTCAATGCGCGATCAAAGATGTGGGATGGTTCGGCCTCCGCTGCAAGATGCTGGAGTCAAGAACCGAAATAGCTGTTTATGCGCTTGGCGAGCTTGAAATCCAGCTCGGTCAGCCCGCCGGCATCGTGGGTATTCAGTGTCACATCGACAGTCTTGTAGACGTTCGACCAGTCGGGATGGTGGTCGAGCTGCTCCGCCGCCATGGCGACGCGGGTCATGAAGGCGAAGGCCTCGCTGAAGTTCTTGAACACGAAGCTGCGCTGCATCGACAGCCCGTCGGCGGCAAGTGTCCAGCCGCCGAGCGCATCGAGCGCTGACTTCAGCTCCTCTTGTCCAAGTTTCTCTCTGGCCATTTCATGCTCCCGTGATATGCGAAGTGTTCACCAGCATAGCGCGGGATCCATGAGCGAGAAGCCGGTAAAATCAATTCTCTTCGTTTGCCTCGGCAACATTTGCCGTTCGCCGCTGGCCGAAGGCGTGTTTCGGGCCGTGCTCAGCGAACGCGGGCTGGATGGCGAATACACAATCGACTCTGCGGGCACCGGCGGCTGGCACGCGGGTTCGGCGCCGGATCCGCGTTCGATTGCGGTTGCGGCCGAGCATGGCATCGACATCACCGCCCAGCAGGCCCGCAAGGTGGTGGCGCGCGATTTCGAGCGCTTCGACCTGATCCTCGGCATGGACCGCTCCAATGTCGACGATCTCAGGGCGCTTGCGCCGGCGGGCTCCGGCGAGCGTGTCGAGCTTTTCATCGGCCCGGCCGTGGGTGGACCGCAGGACGTGCCCGATCCCTATTATGGCGGTGAAGACGGGTTCGCTGCGGTCTACCGCATGATCCGTGATGCTTCCGAGGCGCTTGCCGACCGGCTGGCGGCGCGGGCATCCGCGCCGTTCAGTGGCCAGGCTTCCTCGACGATGTAGGGGCCGCCGCCGACCGAGTCGCGCGACGACATCAAAACGAAACGGCCGACGCGGAAAGGCACGGTGGCGAAATTGCCGCGTGCCGACAGATAGTGCGCGACGTCGAGCGGGCTGGTGTTCCTGAGCCGAGCCAGGGTGACATGCGGCGTGAATTTGCGCGGATCGGACGGCAGACCGAGGCGCTTGCTGATGCGCTCGATCTCGGCCTGTAGCGCATTCATCTCCGGCGAGGGTGTGACGCCGGCCCAGACCGCGTGCGGCTTTTTCTGACCGAAGGCGCCGACTCCTGAAAGCGTGAGCTGGAAGCTCGGACGGTCGACACGGTCGAGTGCTTCGACGATCTCGTCGGCGACGTGGCCTTCGATGTCGCCGAAGAAACGCAAGGTGAGGTGATAGTTTTCGACATCGATCCAGCGGGCGCCTGGCAGGCCGCCCCTGAGCAGCGACAGCGATAAGGCGGCATCACGCGGAATTTCGAGGGCGGTGAAAAGTCGCGGCATGGCCAGGCTCCCTTCCTCGAATCGCAGTTCGTAGGGCTCAGCGAATCATCGATCGCTGCGCCGGGCAAGGGCTTTGTTCAGCGCCTGCTGTTTCGACCACGCAACGAAATCGGATGTGTTGCAACGATGCATGACGACGTTCATTTGCCGGCAATTGCCTTTTCGACAGTCGGCAGCGCCTTTGCGACCATGCGGTCGATACCTTCTGCTGTCGGGTGCATGCCGTCCTCCAAAAGCAGTTTCGGATCACCGGCGACGCCGTCGAGAAAGAACGGATAAAGCGTCACGCGGTACTTCTCGGCCAGCCTCGGATAGATCGTGCCGAATTGTTCGCCATAAGCGTGACCGAGATTTGGCGCGGCAACCATGCCGGCCAGCAGCACCTCGATCGTTCGCTCCTGGAGCCGGGCAAGCATCTTGTCGAGGTTCTGTTCGACGAGCGCCGGGTCGATACCGCGCAGCATGTCGTTGGCGCCGAGTTCCAATATGACCAGTTGCGTTCCGTCGGGGACGGACCAGTCGAGCCGCGACAGGCCGCCGCTTGTGGTGTCGCCGGAGACGCCGGCATTGGTAATCACGACATCGTGACCATTGTTGCGTAGCGCCTTTTCAAGCTTTTCGGGAAAGCTCTCGCCGGGATTGAGGCCATATCCGGCCATCAGGCTGTCGCCAAAGCCGACGATCTTGAATGGTTCGGCCCAAACCGGGGCAATGGTCGTGAAAACGGCAAGAGACGCTGCAAGGAATGCGAACGTCAGATGTTTCAATGCCATGTCTCAAAACCCATATGACGGAAAAATTCGCGTCTCTTTCACTTTCATATAGGACAGATTTGCCGTGACAGAAGCAGTCATCGAACTGAGAGACGTGTCGTTGACGCTTGGTACGGGGGCTTCGTCCGTGCATGTGCTGAAGGGCGTGAGCCTCGATGTCGCCGCCGGCGAGGCGACCGGCATCGTCGGCCCCTCCGGGTCCGGAAAGTCGACGCTGCTGATGGTCCTGGCCGGACTGGAACGTGTCGATGACGGTACGGTCAAGATCGCCGGCGAACTGCTCAACGGTCGCAGCGAGGACCAGATCGCCGCGTTTCGCGGCCGCAACATCGGCATCGTCTTCCAGTCGTTCCACCTGATCCCCAACATGACGGCGCTGGAAAACGTCGCCGTGCCGCTCGAACTGGCTGGCAAGCGTGACGCTTTCGCCATCGCCGAGCGCGAGCTGGCGGCTGTCGGCCTCGCCGACAGGGTGACGCATTATCCGGGCGAGTTGTCAGGCGGCGAGCAGCAGCGCGTGGCGATTGCGCGGGCGCTGGCGCCGGAGCCGCGAATCCTCATCGCCGACGAGCCGACCGGCAATCTCGACCAGGCGACGGGCCGGCAGATCGCCGACCTTCTGTTCGCCAAGGCTGCCGAACGGGCCATGACGCTTGTGCTGGTAACGCATGACCCCGCACTTGCCGCGCGTTGCGACAGGCAGGTGGCGATGCGCTCGGGGCGGATCGAGACTGCCGCTGTCGCGCCACTGGCCGAGAAGGTCAGGGCATAAACGCAGATGCTGAAAGACCTGCCTCTTGCCTTCCGCTTTGCCTCGCGTGAGATGCGCGGCGGCCTGCGCGGCTTCCTGATTTTCCTGACCTGCATCGCGCTTGGCGTGGCCGCGATCGGCGGCGTCAATTCGGTGGCACGCGCCATCACCGCCGGCGTTGCCAGCGAAGGCCAGGCGCTGCTCGGCGGAGACATCCGCTTCCAGCTGATCCAGCGTGAGGCAACCGACAAGGAAAAGACCTTCCTCGACAGCCTCGGCTCCGTCTCCCACAATGCCGGCATGCGCTCGATGGCGCGGCTGGAGGACGGCAGCGACCAGTCTCTGGTCGAGGCCAAGGCCGTCGACGATGCCTATCCGCTCTACGGTCAGCTGGTAACTGAACCGGCGCTGCCGCGGGACGAAATCTTTGCCGAGCGTTCGGGTGTCTTCGGCGCCGCTGCACCGGACCTGTTGTTCGAACGGCTCAATCTCAAGCTCGGCGATCGCATCAAGCTCGGCAGCGCGACCTTCGATCTCCGGGCAAAGCTCGTCACCGAGCCCGACGCGGTCTCCGACGGTTTCGGCTTTGCACCCCGGCTGCTGGTGTCGATGGAGGGGCTGAGCGCCTCCGGCTTGATCCAGCCGGGCAGTCTCGTCGAGCATGCCTACAAGGTGCGCATGCCTGTCGGCGCCAGCGAAGCGGAAGTGGCTGATGTGCGCGAGCGCGCGAATGCCGAGTTCCCCGAGGCCGGCTGGAGCGTGCGGACAAGGACCAATGCGGCACCCGCGCTGTCGGCCAATATCGAGCGCTTCACCCAGTTTCTGACGCTTGTCGGCCTGACCTCGCTGGTGGTCGGCGGTGTCGGCGTGGCAAATGCCGTGCGCGCCTATCTCGATGGCAAGCGGGGTGTGATCGCAACGTTCAAGAGCCTGGGCGCCTCGGGCGGCTTCGTGCTGACGGTCTATCTGATCCAGATCCTGCTCATCGCCGGGCTCGGCATTATGATCGGCCTGTTACTGGGCGCGATGATGCCGTTTGCGGCAAGTGCCGCACTGCAGTCGGTCATCCCGGTGCCGGCCGAAGCCGGCGTCTATCCGGCAGCGCTTGCCATGGCGGCACTGTTCGGCGTTCTGGTGACGTTGGCCTTCGCCATCCTGCCGCTCGGCCGCGCCCGTGACGTGCCGGCCACTGCCCTGTTCCGCGAGATGGGCTTCGAGGGCCGTGGACTGCCGCGGCTGGTATACATTGCGACGGCGCTCGGCATTGCTGCCGTGCTTGCAGCGCTTGCCATCTGGTTTGCCGGCGACCGCCGCATCGCCACCATCTTCGTCGGCGCGACCATGTTTTCGTTCCTGGTGCTGCGCGCCGTGGCCGTCGCCGTGCAGTGGCTGGCGCGCAGAAGTCCGCGCGTGCGCTCGACGGCGCTCAGGCTTGCCATCGGCAACATCCATCGGCCCGGCGCGCTGACGCCGTCGGTGGTGCTGTCGCTCGGGCTCGGGTTGACGCTGCTGGTGACGCTGGCGCTGATCGACGGCAATCTGCGCCGCCAGATCGCCGGCAGCCTGCCGGAGCGGGCGCCGAACTTCTTCTTCGTCGACATCCAGCCTGACCAGGTCGACAGCTTTGCCAAGCTGGTCGAGGCGGAGGCGCCTGGCGGCAAGCTGGTGCGGGTGCCGATGCTGCGCGGCCGTGTCATGGCACTCAACGGCACCGACGTGCAGAAGCTCAATGTGCCGCCGGAAGGCGCCTGGGTGCTGCGCGGCGACCGCGGCCTGACCTATGCCAAGAACCTGCCGGAGAATTCGACGCTGTCGCAGGGCACGTGGTGGCCGGCCGACTATGCCGGCGAGCCGCTGGTGTCCTTCTCGGCGCAGGAAGCAGGCGAGCTCGGCCTCAAGCTCGGCGACATGGTGACGGTCAACGTGCTGGGTCGCAACGTGACGGCCAGGATCGCCAATTTCCGCGAAGTGCAGTGGGAATCGATGGGCATCAACTTCGTCATGGTGTTTTCGCCTAATACCTTCGCCGGGGCGCCGCATAGCTGGTTGGCGACTTTGACCGAAGACAAGGCAGCGCCCGCCGACGAGGCCAAGATCCTGAACGCGGTGACGCGCAGCTACCCGGCAATCACCACCGTGCGTGTCAAGGACGCGCTCGATGTGGTCAATCGGCTGGTCGCCCAGCTCGGCACGGCGATCCGGGCTGCTGCCGGCGTCGCCCTGATCGCCTCGGTGCTGGTGCTGGCCGGCGCTCTTGCGGCCGGCAACCGGGCCCGGGTCCACGACGCGGTCATCCTGAAGACGCTGGGCGCGACGCGGCGGACGCTGATATCGGCGTTTTCGCTCGAGTACATGTTGATCGGCCTCGCCACCGCGGTCTTCGCGCTCGCCGCCGGCGGGGTCGCGGCCTGGTTCGTCGTCGCGCGAATCATGACGCTGCCGTCATCCTTCCTGCCGGAGGTCGCAGTTGCGACGATCGTCTTTGCCCTGGTGCTGACTGTCGGCTTCGGTCTCGTCGGTACTTGGCGCGTTCTTGGCCACAAGGCGGCGCCGGTCCTGCGCAGCGAATGACGAAATGCCGTTGCGCGGGCTGGACTTCAACGACATTTGTATGAGAATGTGCGCTCACAGCCGGTTTCAAGGCGTTACAGGCCTTGTTTAGGCCTGAAAGAAACATCATATTTCGGCGGAGGCATGCTGGAGTCCCGCCAGCGGCGCCTGGGTCTCGGCCTGACACCCGACGGGGCAGAAGCAACAGAGGAAACCATGTCCGACTTTAGAAACTACCAGACGCGCATGGCGACGGCAGGCAGCCGAACCGACGCGTCGATCGACGAAGGCCTGCGCGCCTACATGCTCAAGGTGTACAACCTTATGGCGCTCGGCCTGGTCATCACCGGTCTTGCAGCGCTGGGCACCATGATGCTGGCGACCACCAACGACCCTGCCAACGCCGTCGCCACGATGGGCAACGGCAAGATGCTGACCAGCCTCGGCGTCGCGCTCTATGGCTCGCCGCTGAAGTGGGTCGTCATGCTGGCACCGCTCGGCATGGTGTTCTTCCTGAGCGCCCGCATCCAATCGATGAGCGTCTCCGGCGCGCAGACTGCGTTCTGGGTGTTCGCCGGCCTGATGGGTCTGTCGTTGTCGTCGATCTTCCTGGTCTATACCAGCGCCAGCATCGTCCAGACCTTCTTCATCACGGCGACCGCCTTCGGCGCGCTCTCGCTGGTAGGCTACACGACCAAGCGTGATCTGACCGCCATGGGCACGTTCCTGACCATGGGTGTGATCGGCCTGCTGATCGCGATGGTGGTCAACATCTTCCTGCAGTCGCCGGCCCTGCAGTTCGCCATCTCGGCGATCGGCGTGCTGGTGTTCGCTGGCCTGACCGCCTACGACACGCAGAAGATCAAGGAGATGTATTTCGACGGCGACGACGTGCTCGTCTCCGGCCGCAAGGCGATCATGGGCGCGCTCACGCTCTATCTCGACTTCATCAACCTGTTCTCGTTCATGCTGTCGTTCCTGGGCAACCGCGAGTAATCAGCTGGACCATCAGACTTTCGAAGGGCGGCCAATGGCCGCCCTTTTCATTTGTGCGGAGCTTTGCTCTAATGAAGGGCAGAAATATGGACTGCCTAAAAAATGAGCATGACGATACGGCACGCGCTGCCTGACGACCTCGATCGGATCACCGAGATCTATCATGACGCGGTACTCAACGGCACGGCGAGCTACGAACTCGAGCCGCCATCACGTGACGAGATGGGTGAGCGCTACGTCAGTTTGACGGATGCCGGCTATCCCTACCTCGTCGCCGAGCGCGACGGCGTTGTCCTCGGCTACGCCTATGCCGGTCCGTTTCGGGCGCGCCCGGCCTACCGCTTCATCGTCGAGGACTCGATCTATGTCGCGCCCGACGCCAAGGGATCCGGCATCGGCAAGGCACTGATGCAGGCGCTGATCGACGAGTCGACGGTGCTGGGTTTCCGCCAGATCGTCGCCGTCATCGGCGACGGCCATGCCGATAGCGCCTCGGTAAAGCTGCATGAAAAGCTCGGCTTCCACCACACCGGTCGCATGGAAGGCTCGGGCTACAAGCATGGGCGCTGGCTCGACACAGTGTTCATGCAGCTGGCGCTGAATGGCGGCGCGACGCTGCCGCCGGATCCGGGCTCGATGCCCGAGCGCCGTTTCGTGGCCAGAGGCGGCAGGGGCTGAGTGGTCAGCTGGTTCCGCCGACAAGCGGCACGAAGCGCACCGCAACCAACGCCTTCTGTGTGAAGTCGGCGTTGCCGGTTCGCACGATCTTGACCAGTTGCTGATCGCCGAGTGGGCCGAGCGGCATGACCAGCCGGCCGCCGATCGCCAGTTGCTGTTTCCAGGCTGTCGGTACGATGCGTGAGCCCGCCGCCGACAGGATCGCGTCGAACGGCGCTTCGGCCTCGCAGCCTACCGAACCGTCGCCTGACTTGACTTCGATGTTCGCATAGCCGAGCCGCTGCAGCCTTGTCCTGGCGCGGTCTGCCAGCGAAGCGATGCGTTCGATGGTCGTGACCCAACCGCCAAGCTCGGCCATGACGGCGGCCGCGTAACCTGAGCCGGTGCCTATCTCCAGGATTTTGTGACTGTCGTTGAGCTCCGCTGCCCACGCCATCAGCGCCACGATGTAGGGCTGTGAGATCGTCTGGTCATTGTCGATGGGAAGTGCCGTGTCGTCATAGGCGCGGTCACGCAGGGCCTCCGGCACGAATTGCTCGCGCGGCACCGCTTTCATGGCTTCCAGCACCGCCGGCTCGGTCATACCGCGCCGGGCGATCTGGTAGTCTACCATCCTGAGGCGCGCTGCCCGGTAGTCGATCATGGCCTGCCTGCCGTTGCGCATTAACCCCGTTGAGGGTGCAAGGTTCCCTGTCGTGGCACCTGCCGCAGCGTCCGTCTGTGCTGCAGCGCGACCTCTCTTGCTGCATTGCACAAAACGCAAAGCTCCTATGCAATATCAACACTTTAGATCGGCCCGCAGCGGTGCTAGATATCAGTCATCGAATTTGTCGGGCCTACCTCCTCCCAGGTTTCCGACGAATAGGTCAGCGCCTACCTCCTCCCAGACGCTGGCCACAAATACGACACCCGCCGGACCTCCTCCCCCGGCGGGTGTTGTTTTTCCTGCCCCTCCCCACACATCAATGTCAGCCTCGCCGCACCAACCGCGCGCCGAATCGCCCCTCTGTGGACCATGTCGGGCCAATTCGCCGCCCAGCATGCCTGCCGCGATCACTGCTGTGGCGCTGAGGTGGCTGATCAGGCTATAGCCATTGCCAAGCGTCTCCCGGCCAAAGCCGTCGAGAAGGGAAACAACTGTGCCCCGGCCGGCGATGCGACAAGCGCGCAAACGGCCTGGAGCGGGCGAGGAACGAGGAAAGGAATTCAGCATGAATGTGACCAGCGAAACCGCCGCTCTTCTGGAACGGCTGGGTGTTGCGGCTGCTGCTTTCGGCGGCGGCGACCTGATCGTGCGCAGCCCGGTGACGGGTGATCAGATCGGCGCGCTGAAGTCGATCTCGACTGAAGAAGCCGGTGCTGTCATCGGCCGCGCCGATGCCGCCTTCAAGACCTGGCGCAACGTGCCGGCGCCGAAGCGCGGCGAACTGGTACGCCTGCTCGGCGAAGAGCTGCGTGCGGCCAAGGCCGATCTCGGCCGCCTGGTCTCGATCGAGGTCGGCAAGATCCCGTCGGAAGGCCTCGGCGAAGTCCAGGAAATGATCGACATCTGCGACTTCGCCGTCGGCCTGTCGCGCCAGCTCTATGGTCTGACCATCGCCACCGAGCGTCCGGGCCATCGCATGATGGAAACCTGGCATCCGCTCGGCGTCGTCGGCGTCATCTCGGCCTTCAACTTCCCCGTCGCGGTGTGGTCGTGGAATGCGGCCCTTGCCTTTGTCTGCGGCAATTCGGTGGTCTGGAAGCCGTCGGAAAAGACGCCGCTGACGGCCCTTGCCTGCCAGGCGATCTTCGAACGCGCCGCCAAGCGCTTCGGCGCTGATGCGCCCGAAGGCCTGTCGCAGCTGCTGATCGGCGACCGCGCCATCGGCGAGTTGCTTGTCGACCACCCCAAGGTGCCGCTGGTCTCGGCCACCGGCTCGACCCGCATGGGCCGCGACGTCGGTCCGCGCCTTGCCAAGCGCTTTGCCCGCGCCATTCTCGAGCTCGGCGGCAACAATGCCGGCATCGTCTGCCCCTCGGCCAATCTCGACATGGCGCTGCGCGCCATCGCCTTCGGCGCCATGGGCACCGCCGGCCAGCGCTGCACCACCATGCGCCGCCTGTTCGTCCATGACAGCGTCTACGACCAGCTCGTGCCGCGGCTGAAGAAGGCCTATGACAGCGTCTCGGTCGGCAGCCCGCTGGAAAGCTCGGCCCTCGTCGGTCCGCTGATCGACAAGGCGGCCTTCGACGGCATGCAGAAGGCGCTCAAGCACGCCGCCGAAAGCGGCGGCGCCATCACCGGCGGCATGCGCGTCGACCAGGGTCATGACGGCGCCTATTACGTCAAGCCGGCACTTGTCGAGATGCCCGGCCAGACAGGCCCGGTGCTGGAAGAGACATTCGCGCCGATCCTCTATGTCATGAAGTACTCCGACTTCGACCAGGTGCTCGAACTGCACAATGCTGTCGGCGCCGGCCTGTCGTCGTCGATCTTCACGCTTGACCTGCAGGAAGCCGAGCGCTTCCTCTCGGTCGAGGGTTCGGACTGCGGCATCGCCAATGTCAACATCGGCACCTCGGGCGCCGAGATCGGCGGCGCGTTCGGCGGCGAGAAGGAGACCGGCGGCGGCCGCGAGAGCGGTTCGGACGCCTGGCGCGCCTACATGCGCCGCGCCACCAACACGGTGAACTACTCCAAGGCGCTGCCGCTCGCCCAGGGTGTCAGCTTCGACATCGACTAAGATTGTGACATCATCGGCGGCGGCATCAACCACGCCGCAGCACATGACTTCAAGCGCCGTCCGCAAACGCGGGCGGCGTTTTTGTGCGTAGCTCAAAGCTCAAGATTCTGAACGGTCCAGCCCGCCAACTCCGCTTGTGCCGCAGGCGCGATCGGGATCAGTTTGCGGGTCTCCAGGTCAAAGCAGATCGCCACGACCTCCATCGAACCGAAGGCGTGACCGGAGAACGGATCGAGCATCCAGTTGACGATGTTCATGGTGCGCCCGTCGACGCGCGCGAGTCCGGAGCGTACCTCCCAACAGTCGCCGCTTTCGGGCAGGATTTCCAACCTGATCAGGAATTCGAGCGCGGCGGCGCCGAAATGTGGTCCGCTTCGGTCGCTGTGGCGGGCGCAGAGCTCGCGCAGCGGCGTGATGATGTTGCGGACGCTGTCGGCCATGGCGCCGACAAAGGCGTGTGGTAGCAGCTTGCCCCAGGAATCGCAGGCCTGATGCGGCACCGCCCCCTGGCCGAGCAGATTCAGGCCGAGTTGTTCAGCCCTTGCGCGCGACGCGGACGTTGTCGCCGGAAGATCGCCGACGCCGCGCGGCAGCGCCAGCCTCGGTGCCTCGACGATTTCGGTGGCGATGCGGCTGGCAAAAGCCTCAGGCCATGTCAGCTCGCGGCCGTCCGCGGCGGCGACGTGGCCGAGCCCCAAGCGAAAGGTTGCGGCGCAGTCGTTCGAGGCGCTGTCGAACATCATGGCGACGATTTCGGCCGTCCCGTCGCCGATGGCGGTGAAGCCGGCGGAGATGTGCATCGACGTGCCGGCCCGCGCTTCGCGCAGGAAGCGGATGTGCATCGTCCTGACGGCCAACGTCGTTGCGGAGCCGGGGGCAAACAGAAGCCGCAGGCCAGCCTTGCCGAACAGCATGGCGATCGCCTCCATGCAGCGCGCCACATAGAAGCGCGTGTTCATGTGGCCCATCTCGTCGCATTCCCAGGTGGCGACGCCGCCGCGCCAGACGTCGCGCAGACCCGAAATGCCAGCCGTCATGCTTTTCCTCCCCCATGCTCGACTTCAAAGTCGTAGCGGCGATGGCAATGAGAGCCATCGTCCGATGCGACGATGGCGGGCGGGCGAGGCGGGCGCCGGTCAAAGAATTTGTCGCAGCGTGGTCTATTTTCGCTTTCGGGCCATCGATGCTATCAGTGGCCGCTCTAAGAAAGGTCGTAACGCTTGGTCGGATTTCGCCGCAAGGGAACAGGGTTTGGGGTCGCGCTTGTCGCAGCGCTGATGCTCGTCCTGCAGACGGTGGCCGGTGCCGTGGCGCTGGGCCAGGGCACGCCGCCGCTCGACATCTTCGGCAACCCGCTCTGCATCACCTCGGCAAGTGGCCATACCGCACCCGCCAAGACTGAGCATCCGGCCTTGACCGAGTGCTGCACGCTTGGCTGCAACATGGTCTCGGCGGTCGCGATGTCGCCGCCCGATGGCGCTGGCCTGTCGCTCGGGCGCCAGCTCGAAACCAGCATCATCTTCATGGCGCCCAGGCCCGACGCGCCGATCGCGCCGGAGCACGACCCCGGAAATCCGCGCGCGCCGCCACTGGTCTGACCCGGCTTGCCACATCACGGCAGCCGGACGAAATAGCCCGTTTCAACAGACCCTGCGCCGCATGTGCTGGCGCCCTTTACATCAGGAGTTTCCATGATCCGTTCTGCTCGCGCCTTTTCGCGCCCACTTTTCCGCAGCTTCGAGGAGCGTATCGGCGCCGCCGTATTCGCGCTGCTGCTGCTGTTCGCCTCGACCCATCAGCTCCTGGCCCACGGCTTCGAGGCTGGCGATCTCGAGATCGGCCATCCCTGGTCGCGCGCCACGCCGGCCGGCGCCAAGGTTGCTGCCGGCTACCTTACCGTCAAGAACAATGGCAGCCAGGCTGACCGTCTGGTCTCGATCCAGTCTGACGTTTCCGAAAAGGCCGAGATCCACGAGATGGCCGTCGACGCCAAGGGCGTGATGACGATGCGCCAGATCACCGGCGGCATCGAAATCCCGGCCGGCGGCGAGGTTGCCCTCAAGCCGGGCGCTTACCACATCATGTTCATCGGCCTGAAGGCGCCGGTCAAGGAAGGCGACAAGTTCTCCGGGACGCTGACCTTCGAAAAGGCCGGCACCGTCACTGTCGAGTTCCAGGCCGACAATATGGGTGGCCAGAGCCAGGATCATTCGGGCCACTGACACCATGGGTGCGCGCTTTCCTTCCCTGACCGGGAGCGGCATGGCCGGCGACGGCGCGCGCCTGCTCATTTTTCTGTACGGCCTCGTCGTTGCGGTCAGCGTCCTGCTGGGCGCGACGCAGGCACACGCCCACGCCTCGCTGCTGCGGTCGGCGCCGGTCGAAGGCGCAGTGCTGCAGTCGGCCCCCGCCGAGGTCGTGCTCGGCTTCAGCGAGACGGTGACGCCGCTGGTCATCGAGCTTCGGGCACCTGACGGAACTGCGGCTCGCTTGAGCGCCAAGTCAGCCGGTGCCGATCTGGCAATCGCCTTGCCGAGTAACGAAACCGTCGGCACCTACCTTTTGTCTTGGCGCGTCGTCTCTTCCGATGGGCATCCGGTCGCGGGTGTTCTGGCATTCTCGCTCGGTAGTCCGAGCGCCACGCCTCCCGCTGCACCCCAGTCTGACGACAAGTCGCTTCGCCTCGCCATCTGGGGCGCCAAGCTGGTGTTCTATCTCGGCCTGTTTCTTGGAGTCGGCGGCGCTTTCGCACTCACCTGGCTTACGCCCGGCAAGCATTTCGGCGTTGGCGCCATTGGTGCGCTGCTCACGGCGGGTCTGATCGCCACCCCTATCTCGTTCGGCCTGCAAGGTCTCGATGCGCTCGGCGCGCCACTCTCCTTGTTCGGCGAGGAGATGGTGTGGCACGCCGCGGCCGCGACCAGCTATGCCTTCACGGCGGCGATCGCCTTCATCGCCTTGTCGCTGGCGCTGCTGGCGCTGGCCAGCGATGCCAGCCTGTCGCGCGTGTTGTCCCTTGCCGGCCTTGCCGCCGTCGGCGTCGCCTTGGCTGCGAGCGGCCATGCCAGTGCAGCCGCGCCGCAATGGCTGACCCGGCCGATGGTCTTCGTCCACGGCACGGGCGTAACCTTATGGGCCGGTGCGCTGCTGCCGCTGGCCTTTGCCTGGCGCGAGGGTGGGCAAAGCGCCGAGCAGGCGCTGCGGCGGTTTTCTGCCGTCATTCCCTATGTCGTCGCGGCGCTGGTTGCTGCTGGCCTCGTACTGACGGTTATCCAGGTCGAGGCGCTGCCAGCGCTTTGGCACACCAACTACGGTCTGCTTCTGTCGACTAAGCTCGTCTTGGCGGCGGCACTGTTTGGGCTCGCCGGCGTCAATCGCTGGCACCTGACCCAGCCTGTTCTTGCTGAGCAAGCCGGTCCGCAGCGCCTGCTGGTACGCAACATCGTGGTGGAAACGCTGCTGATGGTGGCGATCCTCGGCCTCGTCGCCGGCTTCCGCTTCACGCCGCCGCCGCGCGTGCTGGCCATCGAGGCAACCGAGCCCGCCGCGATCCACATCCACACGGCTGAGGCCATGGCGGACTTCGCGATAACCCCAGGCCATGCCGGCAAGGCCAGCGCCTCCATCATGGTGATGACGGGCGATTTCGGTCCGCTCGATGCGCGCGAGGTCGTGTTGCGGCTGAGCCAGCCCGGCTCCGCCGAGATCGAGGCAAAAGCCTACAAGCCCGGCGACGGCACCTGGCGGATCGACAGGCTCGACCTGCCGGCATCGGGTACATGGACCGTCGCCATAGACATCGACATATCAGAAGGGCAGCCGGTCGAGCTGAACGGCGAGGTCGCCATTCGTCCGGCCATCGGCTGGTAGTCGATACGGACGATGCCGCAGACGTAACGCCGCCTATCGTCCGCGCATCTTTTTGCAGATGCCCGGGAGCGCGCGCATGAAAATCCTCATCATTGGCGGAACGGGCATGATCGGCGGCCACACCGCCGGCTATCTCAAGGCGCAAGGCAACGAGGTGGTGCTGGCGGCGCGCAAGCCGGCGCCTGAGGCGACCCCGATGGCGGCCTATCCAACCATCTATGGCGATTACACCAAGGGCGATTTCTCGGCGGCCGACCTCGCGCCTTTCGACGGAATCCTGTTTGCCGCCGGCAACGACATCCGCCATCTGCCCAAGGGCGTCAACGAGAACGAGTTCTGGACCAAGATGCAGATCGAGGGCGTGCCGACCTTTGTCGAGCTGGCGCGCAAGGCCGGCGTGCGCCGCGTCGTCCATATCGGCAGCTACTATCACCAGGTCATGCCCGATCTCGTCGAGACCAACGCCTATGTGCGTGGCCGCAGCCTGGCCGACGAGGGCGTACGCGCGCTCGCAACCGACGACTTCAACGTCTCGACGCTCAACCCGCCGTCGATCGTCGGCTACGTGCCCGGCCTGCCGACCAAGCGTTACGAGACGCTGATGGCCTATGCGCGCGGCGAGACGCCGATGCCCATCTTCGCGCCGCCCGGCGGCACCAACTACATGTCGGTGCAGTCGCTGGCGGAAGCGATCTGGGGCGCGTTCCAGCGCGCCGAGAGCGGCAAGGCCTATCTGGTGGGCGACGAGAACCTGACCTTCCAGCAGTATTTCCAGTCGCTGTTCGACGCCGTCGGCAACCCGCACCGGGTCGAGGAACGCAATGAGGAGCATCCGCTGTTGCCCGATATGTTCATCGTGCCGGGCCGTGGAAACATCCTGGCCTATGAGCCCGATGCGGAGGAGACCAAGCTCTTGGGCTATCGCCGCAACGATGTGCAGCGGGCGCTGCGCGAAGTCTTCGCCCAGGTCTCGGGTCAGTAAGCGCAACGCATTATCAGGGAGAAAGTCATGGCGGATAGTCAGGCGGATCTGCTGATGGAGGTGGCGCTGCGGCGGGTGTCGGAGCGCTATGCCTACGCCGTCGACACCGGCGATGGCGACCTTCTCGCCGCGCAGTTCACGGCCGATGGTGCCGTCATTGCGCCGCGCGGAACCTTCGAAGGTCTCGCGCAGCTGCGCGGCATTCCGGCGATGGTCGCCAGCCGCTATCTCAAGACCTTCCATGCCGTGCTCAACCAGGCGGTCAGGCCGGTCGAGGGCGGTGCCGAAGGCGAGACCTATTGCATCGCGCGCCATTACTTCCGCGATCCGGCCGGCCGGTACCTCTGCTACGAGATGACCATCCGCTATCAGGATCGCTTCGCCCGCACGCCTGACGGATGGCGCCTTGCGCGCCGCGAGCTGGTCGTTGTCGGCACCCACACATATGAGGCGCAGGACGCGGCGAGCTGAGCCGCAAGCGCCGCAACCATCGACGGCGGAGGACAAGATGCCCGACGAAATCTCCATCCTTGGCCTTGCTGGCAAAGTGGCGCTGGTAACCGGCGGCGGCGGCGGTATCGGCCGCGCCACGGCCGAGCTCTATGCGCGTGCCGGCATGAAGGTCGCGGTCGCCGAGATCGACCCCGCCCGTGCGGCTTCGGTGCGCGAGACGCTGGGGGCTGATCACCTCGTCCTCGAGGCCGACGTGCGCAGGGCGGGTGACGTTGCAGGTCTGATCGCGGCGGTGCGCGGCCGCTTCGGCCGGCTCGACGTGGTGGTCAACAATGTTGGTGACTATCTCGGCTTCAAGACGCCGTTCGAGCAGTCGACCGAGGACGAATGGAACGCGCTCTACCACGTCAACCTGCTGCACATGTTCCATGTCAGCAAGGCGGCGATCCCGCTGATGCGTGCAAGCGGGCAGGGCGGCAGCATCATCAACGTCTCGACCATCGAGGCCTTCCGCGGCATCCCGATGACGGTTGTCTATTCGGCGTTCAAGGCAGCGGTCACCGGCTTCACCCAGAGCCTTGCCGTCGAGCTTGGCCAGCATGGCATCCGCGTCAACGCCATTGCGCCCGAAACAACCAATTCGGCGCAGATCGTGGCGACGCCGCGTGTGCCAAAGGAAAACCTCGAACACCTCAAGCGCTGGTTTCCGATCGGCCGCTTCGGCGAGGGTTCGGATTCGGCGGGTGCCGCATTGTTTCTGGCGTCGGACACGCTTTCGGGCTGGGTTTCGGGCACGACGATCCATGTCGATGGCGGCGTGCTTGCGGCAGGTGCGTGGATGCGCATGACCAATGACGCCTGGACGCATCTGCCGGTCATCCAGTCCGACGGCTACACGCCCCGGCCGGAAGCGCTTTAGGGCTGCCTGACCTCAGGCGGCGCTCGATCTCCGGGTGAACTCCGAGCGCATGTTGCCGGGAACCTCGTTGCGACCGACGAGGCTTGCGATCTCCGACAGCGGCAGCGGTCGGCCAAACAGAAAACCCTGCATCTCGGTACAGCCTTCAGCGCGCAGGAACTCGAAGTTCTCCCGCTTTTCCACGCCTTCGGCCAGCACCGGGATGCGCAGGTCATTGGCAAGCAGGATCGTCGCCCTGACGATCGCCGCCGCCGCGCTGTCATTGGCGACGTCCTCGACGAAGGAGCGGTCGATCTTGACCCTGTCGAAGGGGAAGATCTGCAGCGTCGACAGCGAGGAGTAGCCGACGCCGTAATCGTCCATGGCGATGGTGACGCCGAGCGCCTTGAGCTGGCGCACCACGTGCAGGGCGCGGTCGCGGTCCTCGATGATGCTGGCTTCGGTGATCTCGAGCTCCAGCCGCGAGGCGGCAAGCCCGGTTGAAAGCAGCGTCTCGTGCACGACCTTGGTCAGGTCGGCCTGAACCAGCTGTGCAGCGGCGATGTTGACGGCGATCTTGTAGGGCTTGCGCCAGCCGGCAACCTCGGCGCAGGCGGTCCTCAGCACCCATTCCCCGATCGGGATGATCAATCCGTTCTCCTCGGCGATCGGAATGAATTCTTCCGGCGCGACGAGGCCGCGTTCGCGATGGTGCCAGCGCAGCAGCGCCTCATAGGCGGTGACCTCGCCGGTCTGCATGTCGAGTTGCGGCTGGTAGTAGAGTTCGAACTCGTCGCGCTCAAGCGCGTGCCGCAGTTCCATGGCCAGCGCGCTGCGCTCACGCCGGCCTTCGTCCATCGAGCGGTCGTAATAGCAGACCTTGTCGGTCACGGCGCGCTTGGCGCGGTACATGGCAAGGTCGGCCGCGCCGATCAGCTCGTCGGCATCGCTGGCGTGGTGCGGGAACAGGCTGATGCCGATGCTGGCGCCGACCGACAGCGTCTTGGACTTGTTCTGAACCGGGTCGAGCACCCCGGACACCAGCCTGATCACGAAGCGGTCGACCTCTTCCTTGCTTGAAATATCCTGTTTGACGGCGATGAACTCGTCGCCACCGACACGCGCCACCAATTCGCCGGGGCCGGTCAGGATCTTCAGCCGGTTGGCCACCGTTTGCAGCAGCATGTCGCCGGCATGGTGGCCGTGAACGTCGTTGATCTCCTTGAAGCGGTCGAGATCGACGACGATGACTGCGGCTTCCTTGCCGGCAGCGGCACTGCGCTTGAGCATGTCGGGCAGGTTGTGGGACAGGAAGGCGCGGTTGGGCAGGCCGGTCAGCGGGTCATGCTGTGCCGCATGGCGGAAACTGTCGACCAGTTCGCGCTGCGACTTGGCATCCATCACGTAAAGTGTCAGTCCGGCGATGATCGCCATGGTGGCAAGCACCAGAACGGCAAGGAATTCGCTCGAGAACACCTTTGTCGGCACCGGAACCGAAGGATCGGGCACGATGGTGGCAGCACCCATGGCGGTGAAGTGCATGGCACAGATGGCGAGCACGAGGGCCAAGACCGACAGAGGCCTAGCGTAGCGAATGCGCTGCCGTGCCGCCAAATGCATGGCGAGCGCGCCGAATGCCACGGCAAACAGGATCGAAGCCTCGACGAGACCGGCATCCCACTCGATACGGCCGGCGATCTCGAAACCGCTCATGCCGGTGAAATGCATGGCAACCACGCCGGCGCCGATCACCGCGCCGCCGGTCTCTACGGGCAGTCCGTTGGGCGGGGTTGCCGAAAGATGCAGCCCAGCGGCTGTGAAGGCGATAGCGATGAGCAGTGACGCGATGGTCAACAGCGGGTCGAAGGCCGCGTCGAACGGCAACTGGAAGCCGAGCATAGCAACGAAGTGGGTGGTCCAGATTGCAGCCCCGCAAGCGATGCCGGATAGCATGATCCAAGAGGAGCGGGCGCCGACTGAGAGACGAGAGGCGCGTTCGAAAAGCCGAATGGTCATGGCCGCGCCGGCAATACAGACAATCGCGGCGACCACGACGAATGAATAGTCATGCTCGTAAGCAAGACAGGAAATGACCTTGAACATTGCCACGCCCCCATGCCGGCCAAGACTGTCTGGTCGGGCCGTGGCTAAGTCTCCTCCCGAAAGATGAAAGAAATTCCTAATCTAAGCGGGCTTTTGTTCACGCGGTGCGGGCATTCGGTCGTGATGTGTGCGCTGGCCGCGAGCTTTCCGCGGTGGGAAGATTGCTCGCTGCAATGTGGTTGCGAACCGCGCGCATTTCTTCGACAAATGGTTGTCTCAGATTAGGAGCAGGGGCATGGCCGAGGGCAAGACCAAGGGGTTCGACGCGACGCTGACCGCGTTGCGGGGAGTTCTGATTGCGGCGGCGGCATTGGTCGCATTCTTCTATCCGTCCCAGGCGGTGCAATTGCTGGTACTGGTCGGCGGCGGGCTGCTGCTCGTCGATGGCATCCTGGGTCTGGTGACGCTCGACCGCTCGCCGCCACGCACGACCGGCCAGACGCTCGGGCTGATCCGCAACCTGCTGTCGATCGCCGCGGGCGCCATCGTCATCGCCAGCGGCCTGTTGACCAGCATCTTCACCTTGTCGGCGCTGACGTGGATCGTCGGCCTGCTGGCGCTGCTCGTCGGCCTGATCGAGATGGCATCGAGCTTCCTCGACAGCGAGCGGCAGACGCGGCTGTGGCCGACGCTTGTCGGCGGCGCGGTCTATGCCGCCTTCGGCCTGGCATTGATGTTCGTGCCGCTCTCGAGCGCCGAAACACTGTTGCGCATCGCCATGATCCTGATGCTCGCCTACGCGCTGCTGCTGTTCTACCGCGCCTGGAGCATTCGTGCGGCGCGTTGATCAGCGCGCGTCAGCGAAACCCGTCAGGAAGGCGGTCAGGTTGTCGCCGAGCGCGTCGCAGAGATAGCCGCCTTCCTGGACGATGACAGTCGGTAGGCCGAGCCGGGCTATCGCTTCGGCGATGCGGGCAAAGCCCGGCGTGGTCACCGACAGGCCGCCAAATGGATCGCCCTCGAAGGCATCGAGCCCGATGGCCACGACGAGCGCGTCAGGCGCGAAAGCCTGGATGCGGCTGATAGCGTGGTCCAGGGCTTCGAGGAATTCGACATCGCCTGACTTGCGCGGCAAGGGCAGGTTAAGATTGTAGCCGAGACCGGCAGCCTCGCCGCGTTCGTCGGCATGGCCCCAGAAGAACGGATAGAAGCGGCTCGGGTCGGCATGCAGCGACACGGTCAACACGTCCGATCTGGCGTAGAAGATGCCTTGCGTGCCGTTGCCGTGATGAAGATCGACGTCGAGGATGGCGACGCGCGACGCCGTCGACCGCAGCCGCTGGGCGGCGATGGCCGAATTGTTGAAGAAGCAGAAGCCGCCGGCAACGTCGGAAAAGGCGTGATGGCCAGGCGGACGGCACAACGCATAGGCCGCCGGCTCGCCCGACAGCACCGCCTCGGCTGCGGCGACCGCGCTCCGGGCGCTCCAACAGGCGCTGTCGAAGGTTTCGGCGGAGATCGGACAGGCGGTATCGGCCATGTGGTAGCCGGCCTGGCCGGCAGCGCCGGCGGGGTAGCTGCCATTGCGGGTAAAGGGATGGATGTTGGGAATGACCTCGGCGGAAGCCCCTTCCATGCGCTGCCAGCGTTCGAAGATATGGGTCAGGAACTCGATATATTCGGGCGAGTGGATTGCCGCGATCGGGGCGAGGCCGTAATTGGCCGGACGGTGGATCGCCGAGCCGGCCGCGCGGGCTCCCGCAAGCAGGCGCTCGACGCGTTCGGGCTGCTCCGGATTGGGCTTTTGCATTCCCATCGACAGAAATGCCTTGGGATCGTGGCGCTTCTGTTCCTCGGCATAAAAGGTCTTCATGTCGGCTCCCCCGTCGTTTCGCTCAGCGCTGCGAATGTCGGTCCGCTGGCAATGTAGGATCTCTGGTCGCTCGTCCATTCAAAGCCGAGCCTCACATAGAAGGGATGCGCCCGGGCGTTGTCGTCATCGACCGCCAGGCGCATGTAGACGCCGCCTCCGTTCAGGCAATGCCTGGCGACATGGCGCAAAAGCCGTTCGCCGACGCCGAGGCTGCGGAACCGCTGGTCGACGAACAGGTCCTGCACAAAGACCCCTGGTCGACCATACCAGGTCGAGAAGACGGGAAAGAACAGGCACATGCCGGCGAAAACGCCGTCCACTTCGGCAATGACCGCCTCGAAGGCCGGCTTTTCGCCAAAACCGAAGCGCCTGATGTCGTCTTCGGTGCAGGCGACGCCGTCGGCCTCGCCGACATGCGCGGCAAGGCCGATGATCGCCTTCATCAGCAACGGCGAGTCGTCTGCGGTCGCTGGCCGGATAGCGATGCCGGCTGGCTCGGTCCTTTTGGTGTCCATAGGTGCATTCCGCATTCAGTCGCGGAATTGATAGCATCCGGGCAAGGGGTGGGGAGGGGGAATAAGCCTCTGGCGCAAGCATCGCGGCATCATGGCCCGATACGTCGCAAAGCATTGTTGCTGGCGCTTGGTGCCGGTCGATGCGGCCTAGGCTTCCACCACCTTCAGGCGCTTGTCGAAGACGCCGAGGACACGGGCCAGTTCGTGGCCGCGCTTTAGGATCAGACCGCCGGCGGCAATGACCGAGAAGGCGCCCTGCTTGCGGGCGAGCTTGGGATCCTTGACGATCTGGAACAGCGGGGTTTCGCTGGTGCGACGAAAAACCGAAAAGACGGCGCGGTCGCTGAGATGGTCGATGGCGTAGTCGCGCCACTCATTGGCGGCGACCATGCGTCCGTAGAGCCTGAGAATCTGGTCGAGTTCCCGTCTCTCGAATGCCACAGGGAGGTCTTGGCGCTCCCTGCGGGCCTCATGGAGCGGGATCAAAACTGCGGATGTCTCGCCATCCTCCGCCCCAGCAGCGCGATCAGTCATCAATCGTTCCCTTGCAGAACATGACCTCGGCTAAAGAATCGCGCATTCGCACCCGAATTGCAACCCGGAACGGCGAAGCAACAGCTGTATGAAGAGTGTAAGGTAGCTTGCCGTAGCGGTAACGTTTGCGAGACAGACTGTCGGAATTGGTGATGACTCGCCACATTCCTGCCGTTTTTTATCCGCGCTGACGCCCCATTGTCCGACGAATTTACCCTCGTTGCCTGAGACGGTTCGGTCCGGCACCGGCTCGTAAACCCCAAGCCCCCCGCCCACGGGCTAGAGTCGGATCGAACCAACCTCGGTTCCTTTTCAGGACGAGGTGCGACGATCCCAAAATCTGAAGCCGACGTCTGGCCAAAAGCCTGCGTCGGCTTTTTTGCTGCTACAGCGCCTTGGACGGCTTGCGCACCACTGCCGCGCCGAGAATTGGGCCGGGCACGCCGTCCTTGCCGACAGCCTGCAACAGCACGGCGCAGCCACCCTTCTTTTCCACTTCGCTCTTGGGCAGCTCGAACCGTTGCATCTGGCCGTGCCACATGCCGGCGGTGTGCAGGTCGGTCACGGCATTCCAATAGGTGACGCTGCGGCCCTTGTTTTCGCCCTTCTGCAGGTCGACCATCTGCGGTGGCTGATAATGCACGATCACGACATGGGCGGGACTGGCTGGGCCGGCGGCAGCGCCGACCTCGATGGTGAAGGTATCACCATTATCGGTGACTTTGAGGTCGACATTCATGCCCTGGCCGGTCTCGGAAAGCTTGTCGAGCGCGCCGGTGACGTCCGCGCTCTTGGCGCCATTGACGTGGGTACGGCCATTGATGACGGCCTGGGGCGTGTAGACCGAGCGCGCGCCAAAAGCGCGCATATAGGCATATTGGCGTTCGGTGTTGTCGTTGCTGCCAAGCTTGTCCTGCCAGCCGAGGTAATCCCAGTAGGTGACGTGATAGGCGAGCGCGACCATGTCGTCCTGGGCGGCGAATTTGGCAAACAACTCGTCGGCCGGCGGACAGGAATTGCAGCCCTGGCTGGTGAAGAGTTCTATGACGCCGATCGGGCGCACGGGTGCCTTGGTTGTCGAGTCGGCATGCGTTGCGCCGGTAAACCCGGCAAGGGCCAGCGCCACGGCTGCCAGCCGAAAATATCTGCGAAACTCCATGACCGATCCAGATCCTCAGCCGGCGAAACCGGCTTTTTTGTAGTGCTGAAATATGTGGCAGAAGCCTCATTCAACGGGAAGTCACGTTGCGGTGAAATTTTCAACAAGTGGCGTTTCCGCTACGTCAGCCTGTCGGGACAAATTACCATTATGCAAATTGCTTGGCGGCGGTAGAATTGGGCTCTGGTGAGGCAAGGTGATGCTGGAACAGTTCAGCCAACATCTCGATCTCTATTGCGAACGCACTGACATCGGTCTTTGGGCCGAGCCGTTCAATGCCGCAAGCAACATCGCCTTTTTCGCTGCTGGCCTTTGGGGTGTCTACGAGGCGCGGCGGCGCAATGCAGGTACGTTCGCCGAGGTTCTGGGCTGGTGGGTGGTGGCGATCGGCATCGGCTCGACGCTGTTCCACACCTTTGCCAACGAGGCGACCAAATGGGGCGACATCGTTCCGATCGCCGGTTTCACGCTGGTCTATTCGTTGTTCAACCTGCGTCGCTTTGCCGGCATGGCATGGCCCAAGGCGCTGCTGATCTTCTTCGGTTTCTACATCGCTGTCGGGTTCGTCACCTACATGGTGCCCGACTGGCTGCGCGTCGCCTCCAACGGCACCACCGGCTACCTGCCGCCGTTCCTGGCGCTGATCTTTTTCGGCTGCGTGGTCATCGCCAGTGGCAGTCGCGCCGGCTGGTATAACATTGCCGCGGCCATGATCTTCCTGGCTGCCGTCACCTGCCGGGTCATGGACCCCCTGGTCTGCGATGCACTGCCCATCGGCACGCATTTCATGTGGCATATGCTCGACGGGCTGATGCTCGGCGTGTTGCTTGCCGCGACGACGCGCTACGGCACGCCGCGCGCAGGACAGGTACGTCGCGAAAATCCCGCGCGCAAGACGGCGGACGGTGCCTTACCCGGCCAGTGAAGCCGCCGGCTCGGTGTTCCTTTCGGCCCAGCCGTCGAGCCATTCGGCGCCCTGCATCTCGATAAGCCGCGACGACGTCCGGTCGAACTCGAAGGCCTCATGGCCGCGCCTGCCGACATAAAGCTTGTCGGGCGTGGCGGCGGCACTGATCACCAGCCTGATGTGCTGATCGTAGAGCGTGTCGACCAGAAGGATGAAACGCTTGGCCTCGTTGCGGTTGGCTTCCGCCAGTACAGGCACATGGTCGACAAAGATGGTCTTGTAGTGCGCGGTGATCGCGAGATAGTCGCGCGCCGCAAGTGGCTTTTCGCACAGATCGGCAAAAGCGAAGCGCGCGCAGCCGGCGACGGCGGCTGGCACGGCGACCTTGCGACCCTTGACCGCGACGGTGGCCGGTTCGGCCGTGGCGCCGTGGGTCACCTTTGCCCAAGCCTTGTCCATCGCCTTGTCCGCAGCCTCGCCGAGCGGGCTGATATAGACCGGCACCCGATCCAGCTTTTCCAGCCGGTAGTCGGTGTCGGCATCGAGATTGAGCACTGCGGTATTCTGCTCGAGCATGCCGATGAAGGGCAGGAACAGTTGACGGTTGAGGCCGTCGCGATAGAGATCGCGGGGCGCGACATTGGAGGTGGCGACGAGCACGACGCCACGTCCGAACAGTGCTGAAAACAGCCTGGACAGGATCATCGCATCGGCGATGTCGGTAACCGAGAACTCGTCGAAGCACAGCACCCAAGCCTCTTCGCCAAGTGCTGCCGCCACAGGCGGGATCGGGTCGTCGTCGCGCGAGGTGCCATTCTTGCGCGCGGCCCGCTGCTTCTGGATGCGGTCGTGCACATCGGCCATGAAGTCGTTGAAATGGACGCGGCGCTTGTGCTTGACCGGCACCAGCTCGAAGAACATGTCCATCAGCATGGTCTTGCCACGGCCGACGCCGCCATGGACGTAGAGCCCCTTGACGTGCTCGTGCTGCGGCTTGCGTCTGGCAAAAAGCCAGCCCAACGCGCTCGACTTGCGCGCCAGCCTCTTGTCGGAAATCTCGTCGATAAGCTTGTCCAGCGCTGCAACGATCTTAAGCTGCGCCGGGTCGTGGCGGATGTTGCCCAGCTCGACCAGATGGTCGTAACGCTGCCTGACGGTCACATGGGTCTGTAGGCCGTCACGCAGGTGCATGGCTCACTCTGGCACGAATACGAACGTCTGATGTTTGTTGCCGCGCGTCCGAGCGGACGCGCAAAAACCTATGCATGATCCGGTCGCGAAATCGAATCCGATCTTCGGCGTCATGCCTTAGCGGTTGAGCGAAATCGGCAGGCCGTTGGAGGTCTGGCCGTCGAAGCGGCCTTCGCCCGACTGATAGAGCCTGGCCAGCGGCGAGCCGGCTTCATCGAACAGGGTCAGCTGCTTGCCGGCGACGTTCCATGATTTGACGCCGTCTATCGGTGCCGGGCAGCGCAGCGGGCCGGCACGGAAGCCCTGGCCGAACTTGGTCTGCGGCGTCGCCACTTTGCAGCTCTGGCCGGAAACCGAAGCGCTCCACACGCCAGCCACGCTGGTTGCGGTGATGTCGGGTGCGTTGGCGGCGGCAGCACCACCGTCGGCGGGCAGGGCTGCGACCTGGGTCTGTGCCGGGGCGGCCGGGAACTGCGAGGCGCCAGCGGCACCCGGTGCCGAGGGTGGCGGCAGCTGGCCACTGGTCACCGTGCCGGCGGGTGCCGCAGGCAGCGGGGCCGGCTGGGTGTCCATCGAGGAAAGGCGCGTGCTGTTACAGCCGGCTGCCGCCAGAAGCGCCACCAGCGATGCGGCCAGCAGGCCGGTTTTCGAAAAAGCCATTGCATTCCCTCCGTGGGGCAGTTCTGGGGGCGCCCCCGCGCGATCGACAGTTCGCCTCTAAAGCGGCGAAGTTGGCAGAATTTCAACCTGATATGGTTAAAATAGGGTTTGCGTATGAAATTGTTGCAAAATTGTCTCAATAGGCCAGCGTGGCGCGAGACTGGTAATTCGGCGATGTTTCCGCCATATAGGCCCCAAACAGCCGCGAGACTTACCGACCATGGCCATTGAGGCCCCTTTCGCCAAGATGAACGGGCTCGGCAACGACATTATCGTTGCCGACATGCGCGGCCGCGCGGATCGCGTTATGCCTGCCGCGGCGATTGCGCTGGCGGCCGATCCGGCGACCAAGTTCGACCAGATCATGGCGATCCACGACCCGCGCACGCCGGGTACGGTCAACTACATCGAGATCATCAATTCCGACGGCACCCACGCCCAGGCCTGCGGCAACGGCACGCGCTGCGTCGTGCAGGCGCTTGCCGCCGAAACCGGGCAGAAGGTGTTCACCTTCGAGACCATCGCCGGCATCCTAAATGCCGAAGAACATGAGGACGGGTCGATTTCCGTCGACATGGGCATTCCGCGCTTTGGCTGGCAGGACATTCCGCTTGCCGAGGAGTTCCGTGACACGCGCGCCATCGAGCTGCAGATCGGGCCGATCGACGCGCCTGTACTGCATTCGCCATCGGTTGCCTCGATGGGTAATCCCCACGCCATCTTCTGGGTCGACAACGACGTCTGGTCCTACGACCTCGACCGTTTCGGTCCGCTGCTCGAAAACCATCCGATCTTCCCCGAGCGCGCCAACATCTCGATCGCCCAGGTGACCTCGACCGAGACGCTCAACCTGCGCACCTGGGAACGTGGCGCCGGCCTGACGTTGGCTTGCGGCTCGGCTACCTGTGCTGCCGCCGTTTCCGCCGCGCGCACCGGCCGCACCGGTCGTAGCGTGACCGTTACCGTGCCGAGCGGCGGGACGCTGAAGATCGACTGGCGCGCCGACGACCACGTCGTCATGACCGGCCCGGCCGAATGGGAATTCTCCGGCAGCTTCAACCCGGCCACCGGCGCCTGGCGCCGCGACCAGCAGGACGTCGCCTGATGGCGGTCGACGTCGTTACCTTCGGCTGCCGCCTCAACACCTATGAGTCAGAGGTGGTGAAGCGCGAGGCCAAGGCCGCAGGCCTTGATGAACTCAAGGGTGGCGCGGTCATCTTCAATACCTGCGCGGTGACGAGCGAAGCTGTGCGCCAGGCCAAGCAGTCGATCCGCAAGGCGCGGCGCGAAAACCCGGACGCACGCATCATCGTTACCGGTTGCGCCGCCCAGACCGACCCTGCGGCCTTTGCCGGCATGGCCGAGGTCGACCTGGTGCTCGGCAACGAGGAAAAGCTCAAGGCGCACAACTACCGGGCGCTGCCCGACTTCGGCGTCAACGATTTCGAGAAGGCCCGCGTCAACGACATCTTTTCCGTGCGCGAGACGGCTGGCCATCTGGTCGATGCCATCGAGGGCCGCGCGCGTGCCTTCGTGCAGGTCCAGAACGGTTGCGACCATCGCTGCACCTTCTGCATCATTCCTTACGGCCGCGGCAATTCTCGCTCGGTGCCGATGGGCGCGGTGGTCGAGCAGATCAAGCGTCTCGCCGGCAACGGTTATGCCGAGGTGGTGCTGTCGGGCGTCGACATGACCAGCTATGGCGCCGACCTGCCCGGCGCACCGCGTCTGGGCAAGCTGGTCAAGACCATCCTGCGCCAGGTGCCTGATGTGCAGCGCCTGCGTCTGTCCTCGATCGATTCGATCGAGGCCGACGAGGACCTGCTCGAGGCGGTCGCCACAGAGGCGCGGCTGATGCCGCATCTGCATCTGTCGCTGCAGTCGGGCGACGACATGATCCTGAAGCGCATGAAGCGCCGCCACCTGCGCGACCAGTCGATCAAGTTTTGCGCCGATGTGCGCAAGCTTCGCCCCGACATCGTCTTCGGCGCCGACATCATCGCCGGCTTCCCGACCGAGACCGACGAGATGTTCGAGAATTCGATCCGTGTCGTCGAGGAGTGCGGTCTGACCCATCTCCACGTTTTCCCGTTCAGCCCGCGCGAGGGCACGCCCGCCGCGCGCATGCCGCAGGTCCGGCGCGAGATCGTCAAGCAGCGCGCCGCCCGCCTGCGCGCCGCCGGTGACGTCAATTATGCGCGCCATCTCGAAAGCCTCAAGGGCTCGTGCCAGAAGGTACTTGTCGAGCGCGAGGGGCTCGGCCGGACGGAAGGTTTTACGCTCGTTGCGCTCGATCAGGGTGCTGCGGGCGAAATCATAGAGGTCGACATTGCCGGACATGACGGCGAGCGGCTTGTAGCGGCACCGGCCGCCGCGCGCGCGGCCTGACGAAAGCGACCGCATGGCATTCGGGTTCATCAAGAAAGTTTTCTCCTTCGGAAAGAAGGAGACGGTCGAGCCACCGGCCGAGAATGAAGTGCTGCCGCCGCTGAATTTTGATGCGCTGGAAGCGCTCAAGCCGGCCGAGGAAATCCCGGTTGCTGCGGAAGCGCCTGACGTCGCCGATGCGCCTGCCGCCCTCGCCGAGGAGCCGAAGCCGGAACCTGCACCGGTAACACCGCCCGCGCCACCAGTCGTTCCCGAGCCCAAGCCGGCCGAGCGACCGGTGCCGGTCGAGCCCACACCGCAGCCTGTCCCGCAGGAAGAGCCAAAGCCCGAGCCCGTACCGGACGTTCCGGCGCCCGAGCCAGAGCAGCCTGCCGAGCGGCCGACGCCTGCGCCAAGCCCTGTCGAACCCGAACCCGCGCCAGCAGAAGTTCCGGTCCCGCCGGAGCCGTTGACGCCCGAACTGCCCGAGGAAATCCCCGCCCAGCCGGTGCCCGCGGCGCCGGAGCCGGCGATGCGCGGCCCTGAAACGGAGCCGGTTGTCGAAGAACCCGTCGTCGAAGCGCTGCAGCCGGCAGAGCCTGTGGCTGAGGCACGTCCCGTCGATCCTGTCATCGAGGAAGCTGCGCCAGCCGAAGTGGCTGAACCAGTCGCAACAGCGGTCGAGGCAGGGCAGCCGGTTGCCGCGCTGCGCGAAATCGTTTCCGAGCCTGCAGCTCTCGTGCCCGCTCCCGTGGAACCAGCACCTGCAGCGGAGCCAAAGCCGTCCGCAGGCAAGGTCACCGTCCAAAAGAAGGTCGAGCAGAAGGCCGAGGTCGTGGACGTGGCGGTGCCTGCGCCGCGGCAAAGCTGGTTCCAGCGCCTGCGCCAGGGCCTGTCGCGCTCGTCCAAGGAACTGTCCGGCAACATTGCCGGCATCTTCACCAAGCGAAAGCTGGACGAAGACACGCTTCAGGACCTCGAAGACGTGCTCATCCGCGCCGATCTCGGCGTCGAGACCGCGCTTCGCGTCACCGACGCGCTGGCGTCGAGCCGCTATGGCAAGGACGTCTCCGACCACGAGGTCCGCTCGATCATGGCGGTCGAGGTGGAGAAGGTGCTGCAGCCGGTGGCGCTGCCGCTGGAGCTCGACCTGTCGCACAAGCCGCATGTCATCCTTGTCGTCGGCGTCAATGGTACCGGCAAGACCACGACCATCGGCAAGCTTGCCGCCAAGCTGACCGAGGGCGGGCTGTCTGTCATGCTCGCCGCCGGCGACACTTTCCGTGCTGCAGCCATCGAGCAGCTGAAGATCTGGGGCGAGCGGACGAAATCGCCCGTCATCGCCACCAAGCTCGGCGCGGATGCAGCGGGACTTGCCTATGATGCCTTCGAACAGGCCAAGGCCGCCGGCTCGGACGTGTTGATCATCGACACGGCCGGCCGCCTGCAGAACAAGACCGAACTGATGGCCGAGCTCGAAAAGATCGTGCGCGTGCTCGGCAAGCTCGATCCCGAAGCGCCGCACACGGTGCTGCAGACCGTCGACGCCACCACCGGCCAGAATGCGCTCAACCAGGTCGAGATCTTCCGCAATGTCGCAGGTGTGAACGGCCTGGTCATGACCAAGCTCGACGGCACGGCGCGCGGCGGTATTTTGGTCGCAATCGCCGCCAAACATAAGCTGCCGGTCTATTTCATCGGCGTCGGCGAGCAGGTCGACGATCTCGAACCCTTTTCGGCAAGCGATTTCGCCAAGGCGATCGCAGGAGTCGCCTGATTCATGAACGCACCCATCCTCGAACGCGATCCTTCCGACCCGAAAACCAAGAAGGAAGAAGTCAGCCCGCTGCTCAAGCTGGTGCTGGAACTTGGGCCGCTGGTGGTGTTCTTCTTTGCCAATGCGCGCGGCGAATGGCTTGCGTCGCGCTTCCCGACGCTGGCCGAGCTCGGCGGACCGATCTTCATCGCCACCGGCCTGTTTATGGCGGCAACGGCGATTGCGCTGGCTGCCTCGTGGCTGCTGACACGCTCGCTGCCGATCATGCCGCTGATTTCCGGCATCGTCGTCTTCGTCTTCGGCGCGCTGACGCTGTATCTGCAGGACGACGTCTTCATCAAGATGAAGCCGACAATCGTCAATACGCTGTTTGGTGCCATCCTGCTGGGGGGGCTGTGGTTCGGCAAGTCGTTGCTCGGCTACGTCTTTGCTTCCGCCTTCCGCCTCGATGCCGAAGGCTGGCGCAAGCTGACCTTTCGCTGGGGCCTGTTCTTCCTGTTTCTTGCCGTGGTCAACGAGGTTGTTTGGCGGTCTTTTTCGACCGACACCTGGGTGGCTTTCAAGGTCTGGGGCATCATGCCGATAACCTTGCTCTTCACTTTCAGCCAGATGCCGCTCATCATGCGCCATTCACTGGAAGAACATAAGTAAGAGGTCATCATGGAGTTCATCGCCGACCGCGAAGCGCTGCGTCAACATTACCGCGCGCCCGGCGACGGCGCGGTGAGGAAGGAACTCCGCCGCCTCGACCATCATGCCAAGGGCTTCCTGGCGCGCAGCCCATTCGTGCTGATCGGCTCGGCCGACGACAAGGGCAACGCCGATGTTACGCCCAAGGGCGACAAGCCGGGTTTCGTCGCCATCCTCGACGATGCCACCATCGCCATTCCCGACCGCCCGGGCAACAATCGGCTCGACACGCTCGAAAACGTGCTCGTCAACCCGGCTGTCGGCCTGCTGTTTCTGATCCCGGGCATGAACGAGACATTGCGCATCAATGGCGATGCACGACTGACCGCCGACCCGGGCCTGCGCGAGCGGCTCGCTGCCGAGGGCAAGCCGCCGGTCACCGTCATGGTCGTCGCCATCAAGGCGGTCTACATGCATTGCGCCAAGGCGTTCATGCGCTCCGAGCTTTGGGCACCTGCCAGCTGGCCTGACCGCGACACCTTGCCGACGCTCGGACAGATCCTGCGCGACCAGCTGGCGCTTGCCGACAATGCCGAAACGCTCGACCGCTCGCTGGACGAGTCCTACCGCAAGAGCATGTGGTAGGTTTCGACGGACACGAATCGTCCGACGTTTGGCGGCCTGCGTTGATGAGTATCCTCGCCATTTCCGGCAGCCTGCGGGCTGCCTCCACCAACAATGCGCTTGTTGCTGCCTTGGCGCGCATTGCGCCACCTGGTTGCCATCTCCGCGTTTATGATGGGCTTGGCCGCCTGCCGATTTTCAATCCCGATGACGAGGGTGAACGCACGCCGCAGGAGGTGACTGCGCTCATCGATGCCGTTACGCGAGCCGACGGCGTGATCGTCTCTTGTCCTGAATACGCCCATGGCGTGCCTGGCGGACTGAAGAACGCGCTGGACTGGCTGGTTTCACGCGACGCAGCCGTCGGCAAGCCTGCGATGCAGGTTCATGCCTCGCCGCGCTCGCATTTTGCCCGCAACGCCCTTGCCGAGATCATGAAAACGATGTCCTTCGACCTCTTTGACGGGCAAGACCTGACCATCGCGCTGCTCGGCAAGAGGCCGCAGGAGATGGACGAGATTCTCGCCGACGCTGTCACCATCGAATCGATGCGGGACGCTTTGTCGGCGTTCTCCAACTTTGTTCGTACTCGTTAACTCGTTATGCGCGCTGTGCATTGCTGCGTTGCAGCATCTTATTTTGCGGCGCAGCGGTTCCTATGTCATGTTCGGATCGATCAGGGAGGTCTGTTCAAGCCGCATTGGGCGGCAGACGAAAGGAACGCAAGATGTTGTTCGACAACCTTCTGACCCGCGCGCGTCAGAGCGCCGCCAAGCGCAAGCAGTACAAGCGCCTTGTTGCCGAGATCGACGGCTTCTCGGGTCGCGACCTGGCCGACATGCGCGCCGACCGCAGCGAGATGCTGTTCCAGGCCTACAAGCAGGTCTACGGCTAAGCCCGGGCCAAAACTTCCGGCCGGTGTCCGACCGGCCGTTGCGACAAGGGCGCCAGGGCCCCCCAAAGGGGATGCCGCAAGCGCCTTTTCTCTTTCCGGCAGTCGGGACTGCGGCCCGCTTCGGCTCAGTGCACTGGCGTTGTCGCCGCCGCGCGGCCGTGTGACTGCTTCAGCCAGTAGCCGAAGATTGCCGCCGTGATGAAGGCGATCAGCCCGTAGATCGCTGCCGGAACCGCCATCGTTGCGTTGTTCAGCAACAGCGGGCTCAGCGCAATGGCGATCGCCAGCGTGCCGTTGTGAATGCCGATCTCCATGCCGATCGCGGTTGCCTGGCGCTTTTCGATGCCGGCGGCACGCGGCACGAAGTAGCCGACGCCGAGACTGACGAGATTGAAGGCAAGGGCTGCCAGGCCGACGATCGGGCCCCAGGCCTTGAGCGTTTCCCACTCCTGGACAAGTGCTACGGCAACCACCGCAAACAGGAACAGCATCGAGAAGATCTTCACCGGCCGCGCCATGCGTTCGGCGAAGGCCGGGAAGCGGCTGCGCAGCCACATGCCGATCAGCACCGGGCCGAGCACGATGACGAATACCTGCATCACCTTGGCGAATTGCAGAGGGATCGCCTGGTCGCCCGACATGAATTGCATGAGCGACCAGTTGACGATCAGTGGCAGGGTCAGGATCGATAGCGCCGAGTTGATCGCCGTCAGCGTGATGTTGAGCGCGACGTCGCCGTCGGCCAGGTGGCTGTAGAGATTGGCCGAGGTGCCGCCCGGGCTTGCTGCCAGAAGCATCATGCCGACCGCAAGCGCCGGCTCGAGGCCAAAGACATAGATCAGCCCGAGACACGCCAGCGGCAGGATGACGGTCTGGCAGATCAGCGCGACGACCACCGCCTTGGGCTTTTGCAGAACGTTTCTGAAGTCCTCGACCGTCAGTGATAGGCCGAGGCCGAGCATGATGACGCCGAGCGCCAACGGCAGAAATATGATGAGCGCGGAACTGTCTTGCATCTACGCCTCCCCCAAACGGCCGCTTGCTGCGCCGTCACGACGCATCTCTCCCTAGCGGTTGTATGAAAACGTAGTGCAAATCCCGATGATTCGCACGCAGGGCGCGAAGCGGCTTCATCAGTCGCTATTGAGCCGCGAGTGCCTTCTCGATTTCGGGCATCAGCGTCGTGGTCACCGCGTCCGGCGACAGCGGGCCGACATGCTTGAAGGCAACCTTTCCGTCCTTGCCGATGAGGAAGGTTTCCGGCACGCCATAGACGCCCCAGTCGATTGCCGTGCGGCCGTTCTGGTCGACCCCGATCGCCTTGTAGGGGCTGCCGAGATCACCAAGAAAGCGGCGGGCGTTCTCGGGCTTGTCCTTGTAGTTCAGCCCGGCGATCGAAAAACGCTGATCTTTCGACAACTCGAGCAGCACCGGGTGCTCCTCGCGGCATGGCGCGCACCACGATGCCCAGACATTGACCAGCGTTACCTTGCCGGTGAAGTCGGCCGAGTCCAGACCGGGAACCTGCATGCCTTCGAGTGGCGGAAGTTCGGTCTTCGGTGCGGTCTGGCCGATCAGCGCCGAGGGTACTGCGGTGAGGTCGCGGCCGGACAGCAGCTGCGCCAGGAACAGGCCGGCGAGTGCCAGGAAAATCAGCAGCGGCAACAGGACCATGAGCCTGCGCGGACGCGCCGCCTGCTTCTGGCTGTCGATGCTCATGCCTTTGCCTTGTCCGAACGACGGCGGTGGCCGGCCGCCTCAAGTTCCGCCATCTCGCGCTTGCGGGCGCGCTGGTCGGCCAGGATCCACAGCACCAGACCTGTGATGGCGATCGCCGAGACGGCGTAAGCCGCCGTGACATAGAGGGCGTGGGCGCTCATCGGGCACCCTGGCAAGGCTTGGTCATGTCTCTGTTTCCGAGCATGTCATTCACTTAGCGGCGCGCGTGCCGCTGCGCAATCTGACGCCGCGCCGCACCGCTGTGGTTGAAGGAAACGTCATCAGTCGGTGCCCGAGCGAAGTGCTACCGCCGCTGCCAGCGGGCCGATGACGGCCAGAAACATCGTCAGCGCGCAGAGAATCAGGAATGGAGGGGTGAACGGGTCGGGGTCGTTGACAGCGCCATAGCTTGCCGTGACGCCGAAGATCAGCACCGGGATGACCAGCGGCAGCACCAGCACGGAGATCAGGAGCCCGCCGCGCGGCAGGGCGACGGCGACGGCGGCACCCGTCGCACCGATGAAGACGATGGCCGGCGTACCGACGAGCAAGGTCAGCGCCGCAGCACCGATGCCGATGGGCTCCATGTTCATGAACAGGCCGAGCAGGGGGGCTGCGATGACCAGCGGCAAAACGCTTGCCGTCCAATGCGCCAGGCATTTGACCAGCACCGTCAGCGCCAGCATGTGGCGGTCTGCGTTGAGCACCAGAAGATCGAGCGAGCCGTCCTCGCGGTCGGCCTGGAACAGCCGGTCGAGGCCGAGCAGGCTGGCGAGCAGAGCGCCGATCCAGAGAATGGCCGGGCCGATGCGAGCGAGCAGGTTGAGGTCGGGTCCGACGCCGAAGGGGATGGTGGCGATGACGGCGAGGAAGAACAGCACGCCCGTCAAGGCTCCACCGCCGGCGCGGATGCCCATGCGCAGGTCACGGAGATAGAGGGCTAGCATGGATGCCCTCCATAGATGTGCGCGGAGAAATGGTGTTCCTTCCCACCCCCCTCTGTCCTGCCGGACATCTCCCTAGCAAGGGGGGAGATCGGCAGCTTCAGCTTCGCCGGCACTCCTGTAGAGTTGGCGATTGGCAACGACCGGCCCACAGTGTGATCTCCCCCCCTGCGGGGGAGATGTCCGGCAGGACAGAGGGGGGTGCGAAGGAGCGCAGTGCTTTCAGACATGCACCCGCCCCATCTCCAGCGTCTTCACCCCCTCCAGCCCGAGCGGCAGATGCGTGGCGGCGACGACGATGCCACCCGAAGCGCAATGGCCCTGCATCAAGCCAGAAAAGCGCGCATCGGACGCCTTGTCGAGACCCGCTGTCGGCTCGTCGAGCAGCCAGACCGGGCGGTGGCTGATGAGCAGCTTGGCGATCGCGGCGCGGCGCTTCTGGCCGGTCGAGAGGTAGCCGAAGGGCAGGTGGCCGATGCCGCCCAGGCCGACATCATCGAGGGCCTCCGATATGCCGAGCTTGCCGTCGCCGCAGAAGTCACGCCAGAACTCCAGGTTCTCGCGGACGGTCAGGGCCGACTTCATCGCGTTCTGGTGGCCGAGATAATGGCAGGCGGAGGCGACCGTCGAAAACGCCTCGCCGCCGCCCTCGATGCTGATTCGTCCCGATGCATGCGGCAGGAGGCCGGCGACGACGCGCAGCAGGGTCGACTTGCCCGAGCCGTTCGGGCCGGTGACGACAAGCGCCTGGCCCTCGGCAAGCGCGAAGTCGACGCCGTCGAAAACCGTCTCTCCGCCTCGTTCACCGCTGAGACTTTCTGCGATCAGCAGCATTCTTCCCCCGTCGCCGAAACCATCTCGCTGCCGCTTTGCGTCGCAGCAAAATAGGCGAATCTCCGTCTAGAACTATTCCAATAAATTCTCTATATGCCACTCGACCATGCCAGCGGTCGGCATGGAAACAGAATTTGCGCCGAACCAGCGCACGCGCCGCCTTGAACGGCTCGGGTTGCTTGGGACCGGACAGCGGAAATGGCCGTACCCGCACCTTTGCGCGTGATTGCATGCCCATCGGAGTCCGTTCCCTTTCAGGCTGAACAGACAAGGATGGATCGCACGTGTCCAAATCACTCGACAGTTTCAATTGCCGCCGCACCCTTACCGCGGCAGGTACCGACTATGTCTATTACAGCCTCATCGAGGCTGAAAAGAACGGCCTGACCGGCATCTCGCAGCTGCCCTATTCGATGAAGGTGCTGCTGGAAAACCTGCTGCGCAACGAAGACGGCCGCACCGTCACCAAGGAAGCCATCCAGGCCGTCGCCGGCTGGCTGACCGACAAGGGCACCGCCGGCGTCGAGATCGCCTACCGCCCGGCCCGCGTGCTGATGCAGGACTTCACCGGCGTTCCGGCCGTCGTCGACCTCGCCGCCATGCGTGACGGCATCAAGACCCTCGGCGGCGACCCTGAGAAGATCAACCCGCTGGTTCCCGTCGACCTGGTCATCGACCACTCGGTCATCGTCGACGAATTCGGCACGCCGCTGGCTTTCGCCCGCAACGTCGAACTCGAATATGAGCGCAACGAAGAGCGCTACAAGTTCCTGAAGTGGGGCCAGCAGGCGTTCCGCAACTTCCGCGTCGTGCCGCCCGGCACCGGCATCTGCCACCAGGTCAACCTCGAATACCTCGCCCAGACCGTCTGGACGAACACCGAGGATGGCGTGACGACCGCCTATCCCGACACCTGCGTCGGCACCGACTCGCACACCACCATGGTCAACGGCCTGGGTGTGCTGGGCTGGGGCGTCGGCGGTATCGAGGCTGAAGCCGCGATGCTCGGCCAGCCCGTCTCGATGCTTCTGCCAGAGGTCATCGGCTTCCGCCTGACCGGCAAGCTCAAGGAGGGCGTCACCGCCACCGATCTGGTGCTGACCGTCACCCAGATGCTGCGCAAGAAGGGCGTCGTCGGCAAGTTCGTTGAGTTCTTCGGCCCTGGCCTCAGCAACATGACGCTGGCCGACCGTGCCACCATCGGCAACATGGCGCCCGAATATGGCGCGACCTGCGGCTTCTTCCCGGTCGATTCCGAGACCATCCGCTACCTCAACATGTCGGGCCGCGCCGAAAACCGCATCGCGCTCGTCGAGGAATTCTCCAAGGCGCAGGGCATGTGGCGCGACGCCTCGTCGGCCGATCCGGTTTTCACCGACCTGCTCGAACTCGACATGGCGACCGTCGTTCCCTCGATGGCCGGCCCGAAGCGTCCCGAAGGCCGCATCCCGCTCGAAGGCATCGCCTCCGGCTTCGCGACCGCTCTCGAAGCCGAGTACAAGAAGACCGTCGACCAGTCGAAGCGCTACGCCGTCGAAGGCGAGACCTTCGACCTCGGCCATGGCGATGTGGTGATCGCCGCGATCACCTCCTGCACCAACACCTCCAACCCGAGCGTGCTGATGGGTGCAGGCCTTCTCGCCCGCAACGCCAACCGCATCGGCCTGAAGCAGAAGCCTTGGGTCAAGACCTCGCTGGCGCCCGGTTCGCAGGTGGTGGCCGAGTATCTCGAGAAGTCGGGCCTGCAGAAGGAACTCGACCAGATCGGCTTCAACCTCGTCGGCTTCGGCTGCACGACCTGCATCGGCAACTCCGGCCCGCTGCCGGCGCCGATCTCCAAGACCATCAACGACAAGGGCCTGATCGGTGCGGCCGTGCTTTCGGGCAACCGCAACTTCGAAGGCCGCGTGTCGCCCGACGTGCAGGCCAACTACCTGGCCTCGCCGCCGCTGGTGGTCGCCTATGCGCTCGCCGGAACTGTCACCAAGGACCTGACCACAGAGCCGTTGGGTGAGGATCGCGACGGCAAGCCGGTTTTCCTCAGGGATATCTGGCCGACCAATGTCGAGATCGAGCAGTTCATCGCCGAAAACGTCACCCGCGAGCTGTTTGCCCGCAAATATGCCGACGTCTTCAAGGGCGACGAGAACTGGCAGAACGTGCAGGCGCCTGAGGGCCAGACCTATGCCTGGGACGACAAGTCGACCTATGTGCAGAACCCGCCCTACTTCGTCGGCATGGGGTCGAAGCCGGGTCAGATCGGCAAGATCGAGGGCGCACGCGTGCTCGGCCTGTTCGGCGACAAGATCACCACCGACCACATCTCGCCGGCCGGTTCGATCAAGGCGGCTTCGCCCGCCGGCAAGTACCTGACCGACAATGGCGTCGGCGTTGCCGACTTCAACCAGTACGGCACGCGCCGCGGCAACCACGAAGTGATGATGCGCGGCACCTTCGCCAACATCCGCATCCGTAACCACATGCTCGGCGAGAACGGCCGCGAGGGTGGCTACACCTTCCACTACCCGTCCAAGGAAGAGATGCCGATCTACGATGCTGCCATGCAGTACCGCAGCGAAGGCGTGCCGCTGGTGATCTTCGCCGGTGTCGAATACGGCAATGGCTCGTCGCGCGACTGGGCTGCCAAGGGCACCAACCTGCTGGGCGTCCGCGCCGTCATCGCCCAGTCGTTCGAGCGCATCCACCGCTCCAATCTGGTCGGCATGGGCGTCATCCCCTTCACCTTCGAGGAAGGCACGTCGTGGAAGACGCTTGGCCTCAAGGGTGACGAGCAGGTGACGATCGACGGCCTCGAGGCGATCAAGCCGCGCCAGAAGATGGTTGCCAAGATCACCTTCGCCGACGGTTCGCCGAAGGATGTTCCGATCCTCTGCCGTATCGATACGCTTGACGAGCTAGACTACTACAAGAACGGCGGCATCCTGCAGTACGTGCTGCGCGACCTCGCCGCATAAGTTCGACGCGCGATTCATGTGAAACAAACCGCCGGGCGCAAGCTCCGGCGGTTTTGTTTTGAGAAGGCGCGTTACCCCCGGCTCTCGCTTCGCTCAGGCGGGATGTCCGCGGCGGCGGCAGGTGCCAAATCTCGTCACTGCCACGCACGCTTTCGGGCGTGGGAAGGCAGCTGTCCACGCGGGATGGTGACCGAGATGCTGACAATGAGCGCGTGGGCGTTTGTGCTTTGCGAAGCAAACCTTTGGCGCCGTGATCCTTCGCACCCCCCTCTGGCCTGCCGGCCATCTCCCCCACAAGGAGGGAGATCAGGCCGTCATCTGGCCCGCAGCCAGTCGCCAAAGCCGCAAGCACGATCCTTACGACACCACAGGATGAGGGCTGCTGGCGGAGCGACTAATCTCCCTCCTTGTGGGGAGATGGCCGGCAGGCCAGAGGGGGGTGCGAAGAAATGAGACGATGCCGAAAATGGGAATGACCGCAAAACGAGCCGGAAATGGTGAGATAACTGCGCCATCAGGCCAGCATCGAGGCTCCAGTCTATCTGGAGCCTTCCCCAAGGTCGTAGAGATACATCACAAACGTCTCCACCGGCTCGGTCGGCTCCTTGCGCCCGTCATAGAGGGCGCGGGCGGGGAGGTTGTCCAGTTCGGTGCCGAGCCAGGCTTCCGCGCAGCCGGCTTCACGCCCGGCAGCGAAGAGAGCGTCCATCAGCAGGTTGGCGATGCCGCGGCGCTGCCATGCGGGTGAAACGCCGACCTCGTCGACATAGAGCTCCGACGGCTTGTCGACGTGGCGGTGGATCATGCCGGCAGCCTGCGCCACAACCTGGCCATCATCGAGGGCGACGAAGAGCAGGTGGCCAGGGGAAGCGAGGCAGGACTTCAGGCGGAGCGGGTCGACCGGCTCGTCGAAGACGTCGGCGGCGACAGTGTCGAGCAGGCGCTCGTCGCCCGGCTGGAGGCGGCGGATCTCGACGGAAGCATCGTTCTCTTCACCATTTCTTCGTAAAGTCGTCACAAAAATTTGACGTTTACGTAAATCCCGTTGTTTCTAACCGATTGAAAAAGTTGAGGTCAAAATAATCGGTTGAATTTTTTTGGCCATGGAGCTATTGCGAGCCGCTATTTCTGGCTGCATTTCCGCGGCCTCTCTGGCCCAAACCTACTCCACCCCGCCGCCACGGCGTCGTTACAGGCAAAGGGAAATTCCTTCATGGCACGCAACAAGATAGCCCTCATCGGCTCCGGCATGATTGGCGGCACGCTCGCCCATATGGTCGGCCTCAAGGACCTCGGCGACGTGGTCATGTTCGATATTGCCGAAGGCATCCCGCAGGGTAAAGGCCTCGATATCGCCCAGTCCTCGACCGTCGACGGCTTCGACTCGCGTTACACGGGCGTCAACGACTATGCCGGCATCGAGGGTGCCGATGTCTGCATCGTCACCGCCGGCGTGCCGCGCAAGCCCGGCATGAGCCGCGACGACCTGCTCGGCATCAATCTGAAGGTCATGGAACAGGTCGGTGCGGGCATCAAGAAGTATGCCCCGAAGGCCTTCGTCATCTGCATCACCAACCCGCTCGACGCCATGGTGTGGGCGCTGCAGAAGTTCTCGGGCCTGCCCAAGAGCCACGTCGTCGGCATGGCCGGCGTGCTCGACTCGGCGCGCTTCCGCTACTTCCTGTCGGAAGAGTTCAAGGTTTCGGTCGAAGACGTCTCGGCGATGACGCTGGGCGGCCACGGCGACGACATGGTGCCGATGGTGCGCTATTCGACGGTTGCCGGCATCCCGCTGCCGGACCTGGTCAAGATGGGCTGGACCAGCCAGGACAAGCTCGACGCCATCGTCGAGCGCACCCGCAAGGGCGGCGGCGAGATCGTCGGCCTGCTCAAGACCGGCTCGGCCTACTACGCGCCGGCCTCGTCGGCGATCCAGATGGCCGAAGCCTATCTCAAGGACAAGAAGCGCGTGCTGCCCTGCGCGACGCACCTGTCGGGCCAGTATGGCGTCAAGGACATGTATGTCGGCGTGCCTGTGGTGATCGGCGCCGGTGGTGTCGAGCGCATCATCGAGCTCGACTTCAACAAGGCCGAGCAGAAGATGTTCGAGAAGTCGGTCGAAGCGGTGAAGGGCCTGTGCGAGGCCTGCGTCGCGATCGCGCCGAACCTCGCCAAGAAGTAAGGGACAACGGGCATGAACATCCACGAATATCAGGGCAAGCAATTGCTCAAGGGTTTCGGTGCTCCCGTCGCTGACGGCGTGCCGGTGTTCAAGATCGAGGAAGCGGAAGCAGCCGCCAAGGCGCTGCCGGGCCCGCTCTACGTCGTGAAGAGCCAGATCCATGCCGGCGGCCGCGGCAAGGGCAAGTTCAAGGAACTGCCCGCCGACGCCAAGGGTGGCGTGCGCCTAGCCAAGTCGGTCGACGAGGTCGTGGCGTTTGCCAAGGAAATGCTCGGCAACACGCTGGTGACCAAGCAGACCGGCCCGGCCGGCAAGCAGGTCAACCGCCTCTATATCGAGGACGGCGCCGACATCGACCGCGAGCTGTATCTGTCAATCCTCGTCGACCGTTCGGTCGGCCGCATCGCCTTCGTGGTTTCGACCGAGGGCGGCATGGACATCGAGGCTGTCGCCCACGACACGCCGGAGAAGATCATCACCGTTGCGATCGACCCGGAAAAGGGCGTGACCGCTGACGACCTCAAGGCGCTGAGTTCGGCGCTGAAGCTTTCCGGCGAGGCGGCCAAGGACGGCGAGAGCCTGTTCCCGATCCTCTACAAGGCGTTTGTCGAGAAGGACATGAGCCTGCTCGAGGTCAACCCGCTGATCGTCATGAAGAACGGCCGCCTGCGCGTGCTCGACGCCAAGGTGTCGTTCGACAACAATGCGCTGTTCCGCCACGCCGACGTGCTGGAGCTGCGCGACACCACCGAAGAGGACGCCAAGGAGATCGAGGCGTCGAAGTACGACCTCGCTTATGTCGCGCTTGACGGCAATATCGGCTGCATGGTCAACGGCGCCGGCCTGGCCATGGCGACGATGGACATCATCAAGCTCTACGGTGCCGAGCCTGCCAACTTCCTCGACGTCGGCGGCGGCGCTTCCAAGGAGAAAGTGACGGCGGCGTTCAAGATCATCACCGCCGACCCGGCTGTCGAAGGCATCCTGGTCAACATCTTCGGCGGCATCATGAAGTGCGACGTCATTGCCGAGGGCGTTATCGCCGCGGTCAAGGAAGTCGGCCTCAAGGTTCCGCTGGTGGTGCGCCTCGAAGGTACCAATGTCGAGCTGGGCAAGAAGATCATCAACGAGAGCGGGCTGAACGTCATCTCGGCCGACGATCTCGACGACGCGGCGAAGAAGATCGTCGCTGCGGTGAAGGGAAACTGAGCCAATGTCCATTCTCATCGACAAGAACACCAAGATCCTGGTGCAGGGCCTGACCGGCAACACCGGTTCGTTCCACACTGAACAGGCGCTGGCCTATCACGGCACCAAGATGGTCGGCGGCATCCACCCCAAGAAGGGCGGCGAGAAGTGGGACGGTTCCGTGCCGCTGCCGATCTTCTCGACAGTTGCCGAAGGCAAGGAAAAGACCGGCGCGAATGCGTCCGTCGTCTACGTGCCGCCGGCAGGTGCTGCCGCAGCGATCATCGAGGCGATCGACGCCGAGATCCCGCTGATCGTCTGCATCACCGAAGGCATCCCGGTCACCGACATGATCAAGGTCAAGGCGCGCCTCGACCGCTCCAAGTCGCGCCTGATCGGCCCGAACTGCCCTGGCATCGTCACGCCCGACGAATGCAAGATCGGCATCATGCCGGGCAACATCTTCCGCAAGGGTTCGGTCGGCGTTGTTTCGCGCTCGGGAACGCTTACCTATGAGGCGGTGTTCCAGACCACCAATGCCGGTCTCGGCCAGTCGACGGCAGTCGGCATCGGTGGCGACCCGGTCAAGGGCACGGAATTCATCGACATGCTCGAGATGTTCCTGGCCGACGACGAAACCAAGTCGATCATCATGATCGGCGAAATCGGCGGCTCGGCCGAAGAGGATGCAGCGCAGTTCCTCATCGACGAAGCCAAGCGCGGCCGCAAGAAGCCGATGGCCGGCTTCATCGCCGGACGCACCGCACCGGAAGGCCGTACCATGGGCCATGCTGGTGCAGTGATCTCCGGCGGCAAGGGCGGCGCGGAAGACAAGATCGCGGCCATGGAGGCAGCGGGCATCCGCGTGTCGCCGTCGCCGGCACGTCTCGGCACCACGCTGGTCGAGGCGATCAAGGGCTAAGGCCAAGTGAATAGGGGAGTAGGGCAGTACAGGCAGTAGGAATTCCAGATCATTGCCCTACTGCCTTACTGCGCTACTCCCTTCAAAACAGGAGAGGAGCCAGAGGCTCCGCAGGACAAAGATGGCACGATCCGATCAGGCCAACGACCAATTTTCCCTCACCTCGTTCCTCTATGGCGGCAATGCCGACTACATCGAGGCGCTGCACGCCGCCTATCTCGACGACCCTGAAGCGGTCGACCAGGAGTGGCGCGACTTCTTCGGCGCCCTGAAGGACGACGCCGGCGATATCCGCAAGAACGCCAAGGGCGCCTCGTGGTCGACGCCGAGTTGGCCGTTGCAGGCCAATGGCGAACTGGTTTCCGCGCTCGACGGCAACTGGGGCATGGTCGAGAAGCTGATCGAGAAGAAGGTCAAGGACAAGGCGGTCGCCGTGACCGGCACCGAACCGTCCAAGGCCGACGTGCTGCAGGCGACGCGCGACTCGGTGCGCGCCATCATGATGATCCGCGCCTACCGCATGCGCGGCCACCTGCACGCCAATCTCGACCCGCTCGGCATCGCCAAGCCGCTGGAGGACTATAACGAGCTGTCGCCGGAGGCCTACGGCTTCACCGCCGCCGACTACGACCGGCCGATCTTCATCGACCATGTGCTGGGCCTCGAATACGCGACCATCCGCGAGATGCTCGAGATCCTGAAGCGCACCTATTGCTCGACGCTCGGCGTCGAGTTCATGCATATCTCCGATCCCGAGGAAAAGGCCTGGATCCAGGCCCGCATCGAGGGTCCGGACAAGGCGATCGAATTCACGCCCGAGGGCAAGAAGGCGATCCTGTCGAAGCTGATCGAGGCCGAGGGCTTCGAGCAGTTCATCGACGTCAAGTACAAGGGCACCAAGCGTTTCGGCCTCGACGGCGGCGAGTCGCTGATCCCGGCGCTCGAGCAGATCGTCAAGCGCGGCGGCTCGCTCGGCCTCAAGGAGGTCGTGCTCGGCATGGCCCACCGCGGCCGCCTCAATGTCTTGACCAACGTCATGGCCAAGCCGCATCGCGCCGTGTTCCACGAATTCAAGGGTGGCTCCTACGCGCCTGACGACGTCGAGGGTTCCGGCGACGTGAAGTACCACCTTGGTGCCTCGTCCGACCGCGAGTTCGACGGCAACAAGGTCCATCTGTCCTTGACCGCCAACCCCTCGCATCTCGAGATCGTCGATCCCGTGGTGATGGGCAAGGCACGCGCCAAGCAGGACCAGCTGTTCGGTCGCGCCCGCGGCGAGATCGTGCCGCAGGAAGAGCGCGCCAAGGTGATGCCGCTGCTGCTGCACGGCGATGCGGCATTCGCCGGCCAGGGCGTGATCGCCGAAATCCTCGGCCTGTCGGGCCTGCGCGGCCACCGCGTCGCCGGCACGCTGCACTTCATCATCAACAACCAGATCGGCTTCACGACGAACCCGCGCTTCTCGCGCTCGTCGCCCTATCCGTCCGACGTTGCCAAGATGATCGAGGCGCCGATCTTCCACGTCAACGGCGACGACCCGGAGGCTGTCGTGTTCGCGGCCAAGGTGGCGACCGAGTTCCGCATGAAGTTCCACAAGCCTGTTGTCGTGGACATGTTCTGCTACCGCCGCTTCGGCCACAACGAAGGCGACGAGCCTGCGTTCACGCAGCCGATCATGTACCGCAACATCCGCACCCATAAGACCACGGTGCAGACCTATGCCGACAAGCTGATGGCCGAAGGCCTGATGAACCAGGCCGAGGTCGACAAGATGCGCGCCGACTGGCGCGGCTTCCTCGAAGCCGAGTTCGAGGCGGGCCAGGCCTACAAGCCGAACAAGGCCGACTGGCTTGATGGCGCGTGGTCGGGCATGCGCACGGCCGACAACCAGGACGAACAGCGCCGCGGCAAGACTGCGGTGCCGGTCAAGACGCTGAAGGAAATCGGCAAGAAGCTGACCGAGGTGCCGAAGGATTTCGAAGTCCACCGCACCATCGGACGCTTCCTCGAAAACCGCCGCCAGGCGATCGAATCGGGCGAAGGCATCGACTGGGCAACGGCGGAATCGCTGGCGTTCGGCTCGATCCTGCTCGACGGCAATCCGATCCGCCTGTCGGGCCAGGATTCCGAGCGCGGCACGTTCTCGCAGCGCCACACCGTGCTTTACGATCAGCGCGACGAAAACCGCTACATCCCGCTCAACAACCTGTCGGCGGCGCAGGCCGGCTACGAGGTCATCAACTCGATGCTCTCGGAAGAGGCCGTGCTCGGCTTCGAATATGGCTACTCGCTCGCCGAGCCCAAGGCACTGACGCTGTGGGAAGCGCAGTTCGGCGACTTCGCCAACGGCGCGCAGGTGGTGTTCGACCAGTTCATCTCGTCGGGCGAACGCAAGTGGCTGCGCATGTCGGGTCTCGTCTGCCTGCTGCCGCACGGCTATGAAGGCCAGGGTCCCGAGCATTCGTCGGCACGCCTCGAGCGCTTCCTGCAGCTCTGCGCCGAAGACAACATGCAGGTGGCCAATGTCACGACGCCGGCCAACTACTTCCACATCCTGCGCCGGCAGCTGAAGCGCGACTTCCGCAAGCCGCTGATCCTGATGACGCCGAAGTCGCTGCTGCGCCACAAGCGCGCCGTGTCTTCACTGTCGGAAATATCGGGCGAGAGCTCGTTCCACCGTCTCTTGTGGGACGACGCCCAGTATCTCGGCAACGAACCGATCAAGCTGGTCAAGGATTCGAAGATCCGCCGCGTCGTGCTGTGCACCGGCAAGGTCTATTACGACCTGTACGAGGAACGCGAGAAGCGTGGCATCGACGACATCTATTTGTTGCGCGTCGAGCAGCTCTATCCGTTCCCGGCCAAGGCGCTGATCACCGAGCTCAGCCGTTTCCGCAACGCGGAGATGGTGTGGTGCCAGGAAGAGCCCAAGAACATGGGCGCGTGGTCGTTCATCGACCCGTATCTGGAATGGGTGCTCGCCCATATCGACGCCAAGCATCAGCGCGTGCGCTACACCGGCCGTCCGGCCGCCGCCTCCCCGGCGACGGGCCTGATGTCCAAGCACCTAGCGCAGCTCCAGGCATTCCTCGACGACGCCCTCGGCGAATAAACAAAGAACGGACAGGCAAAAATGGCTACCGAAATCCGTGTCCCTACCCTCGGCGAATCCGTTTCCGAGGCAACCATCGGCAAGTGGTTCAAGAAGGCCGGCGACGTGATCGCCGTCGACGAGCCCCTGGTCGAGCTCGAGACCGACAAGGTCACCATCGAAGTGCCGGCGCCTGCTGCCGGCGTGCTGGTCGAGCTGACCGTCAAGGAAGGCGAAACCGTCGGCGTCGGTGCGCTGCTCGGCACCATCGGTGCCGGCGATGGTGCCGTGGCTTCTCCGAAGCCCGCAGCTGTCGCCCAGGCGTCGGCGCCGAACGCGGCGTCGACCGTCAAGGAAGCCGTCGCGCAGACCGCATCGGTTGCCGGCTCGCCGCCCATCGAAGAGCGCAAGATGCCGCCGGCACCGGCTGCCGCCAAGCTTTTGGCTGAGACCAACCTGTCGGTCGACCAGGTCGCCGGTTCGGGCAAGCGCGGCCAGGTGCTGAAGGGCGACGTGCTCGAAGCCATCGCCAAGGGCGCTTCGGCGCCCGCCGCTGCTCCGGCTGCTGCCGCACCGGTGGTGGCACGCGTTCCCTCTTCAACCGAAGACGCCCCGCGTGAAGAGCGCGTGCGCATGACCAAGCTGCGCCAGACGATCGCGCGCCGCCTCAAGGAGGCGCAGTCGACGGCTGCCATGCTGACCACCTTCAACGAGGTCGACATGAGCGCGGTGATGGCGCTGCGCACCAAGTACAAGGACATCTTCGAGAAGAAGCATGGCGTGAAGCTCGGCTTCATGGGCTTCTTCACCAAGGCGGTGACGCATGCGCTGAAGGAAATCCCTGCCGTCAACGCCGAGATCGACGGCACCGACATCATCTACAAGAACTTCGCCCATGTCGGCGTTGCCGTCGGCACCGAAAAGGGCCTGGTGGTTCCGGTCGTGCGCGATGCAGACCAGATGTCGATCGCCGAGATCGAGAAGGAAATCGGCCGCCTCGGCCTCGCTGCGCGCGATGGCAAGCTTTCGGTTGCCGACATGCAGGGCGGCACCTTCACCATCTCCAACGGCGGCGTCTACGGTTCGCTGATGTCGACGCCGATCCTGAACGCGCCGCAGTCGGGCATCCTCGGCATGCACAAGATCCAGGACCGTCCGGTCGTTGTCGGCGGCCAGATCGTCATCCGCCCGATGATGTATCTCGCTCTGTCCTACGATCACCGCATCGTCGACGGCAAGGAAGCCGTGACCTTCCTGGTCCGCGTCAAGGACAGCCTGGAAGACCCGGAGCGCCTGGTCCTCGATCTCTGATCGAAAAAGGCTTCAAGGGGCCCGGCTGACCGGGCCCCTTTGCTTTCCTGAGCTATGCCGGACTTGCCAGCGGCCGGAGACGCCGTACTGATCAGCTATCTTGCGCTTCGAGGGCGATAGTGGTGATGGAAGCCGCAGCAGCATCGACTGAAATCTGGGTTCTGGGCTGGAGTGTCGTGCTGCTGATCGCGCACATACTGGTGCAGGCGCTTTCGCTCGACCTGTCGGGCGATTTCAGCATCAGGTACCTGCTCAGTTCGCGCGACGACGGCCGCGCGCCGAAAAGCATCGTTTCGGGGCGTCTGATCCGGTCGCTCAACAACATGCTGGAGACCTATCCCGCCTTCATAGCACTTGCGCTGGCGCTGGCGGTGACAGGCAAGACAGGCGAGCTGGGTGCCGTCGGCGCCGTGATGTGGATCGTCGCCCGCCTTGTATATGCCTTGCTGTACGTGGCCGGTATTCCGGTGCTGCGTACGCTCGTCTGGTTCGTTTCGATCGCCGGGCTGGTCCTGATGGTCGTGCGCCTGATGACGTAACATCGCTGCCTGAAGAAACCGAAAGAGACGGTCGCATGGCTTTCGAACCCGACATTCCCCCTGTTCAGGTCCATCTCTGCGTCAAGCAGGGCAAGGAGGCGATCGCCTTCTACGAAAAGGCGTTCGACGCCGTCGAAACCTTCGAGCAGATGGCCGATGACGGCGTGCGCGTGCTGCATGCCAACCTCGCCATGTTCGGCAGCGAGGTGATGCTGCATGACGAGTTTCCCGAATTCGGCGGCGATGTGTTGTCGCCGCTCTCCCGTGGCGGCGCCAGCATGACCGTCAACATCAATTTGAAGCTGCCCGGCCAGGTCGACCAGGCGGTCGAGCGGGCAGTGGCGGCCGGTGCGAAGACTGTGATGGAGCCAGACGACATGTTCTGGGGCGCACGCTACGCCAAGATCCAGGATCCGTTCGGCCATGTCTGGGCGTTCAATGCGCCCTTGGGCAATGGGTCACTGGGCGCGCAGTCGGGGAGTGACAAGGCATGACGCAATATGCGTTCGAATTTGCCGGCCTGCTGGCCGTATTCTTGGTGCTGATGGTGGTGCCGGGTGCCGATTTCGTCATGGTGGTACGCCAGAGCATCGTGCATGGCCGCCGTGCCGCCATCATCACCAGCTTCGGCATCGGCGTGTCGCTGCTGTTTCATGTCAGCTACACCATCCTGGGCATCGGGCTGATCGTGTCGAAGTCGTTGCTGCTGTTTTCGCTGATCAAGTGGGCCGGTGCGGCCTATCTGCTCTACCTCGGCATCAAGGCGCTTCGCGCCGGGCCGATGGAGATGGCGTCGGTCGAGGTGCAGGAGGGCGCAGGTGAGCCCCGGGAGATTTCTGCTGTGCGCTGCTTCCTGACGGGCTTCGTCACCAACGCGCTCAACCCCAAGGCCGTGCTGTTCTTCCTGCCGCTGTTCACGGCGATGGTCAGCCACGAGACGCCCGCCGCGGTGAAGGGCGTCTACGGGCTGCTGATGGCCGTGGTGCTGATTACATGGTTTGTCGGCGTGTCGATGTTCTTCACCATGGCCTCGGTACGCGAGCGCTTCGTCGCCTGGGGCCGCTGGTTCAACAAGGTGACCGGCATGATCTTCATCGGGCTTGGCGTGAAGCTCGCGACCGTGCAGGCTGGCTGATGCGGCTTCAGGCACTGATCACGGCTGTTGCGGTGCTGTCGGCGACGGTGGCGCAAGCGGCATGCCCGATCGAGCTTGCCGTCTATGGCGACCGCGACGGTGCCGCCGAGATCGACTTCCGGCCGACGCTGGAATCGGCAACCGTGACCAACAGCTTCAAGATGGTGATGGACAATTCCATCGTGCTCGACGGCGTGGTGATGTGGTCGCAGGACGTGGCGCGGCCGAACGGCATGCTGATGCACCAATGCCCGGAAGGTGACGTGACCGGCGAGGAGATCGAAGCCTGCACCGTGTGGCAGGGCGTGATCTACAGCGTCGACGAGCAAGGCAATGTCGGGCTTCTGCCGCGCGAGCGGATCGCGGCGGCTGCGCCGAAGAAACTTATCTTCTCCGATCTCGGCCATGGGCTGAGGTCGTCCGCAGCCTATGGTCCTGACGGCTTTTCCAAAGTGCCGTGGGACGTTTTCGAGCTGAAGGGGTGCCAGGAATGAGCGCTCAGGGAAAAGTCCTGCTGGTAACAGGCGGCAGCCGCGGCATCGGTGCCGCCATCTGCAGGCTGGCGGCCAAGGCCGGCTATCGCGTGGCGTTCAGCTACGTGTCGAACGATGTTGCGGCCAGTGCGCTGGTGGTGGAGCTGAAGTCAGTCGGCGGTGAAGCCATCGCCATCAAGGGCGATGTCGGCAGCGAGGCCGATGTGCTCGCCATGTTCGCCGAGGTCGATCGCGCCTATGGCCGGCTTGATGCCTTCGTCAACAATGCCGGCGTCGTCGATATGAAGGCGCGCGTCGACGAGATGAGTGCTGCCAGGCTCGAGCGCATGATGCGCATCAACGTCGTCGGCTCCATTCTCTGCGCACGCGAGGCGGTCAAGCGCATGTCAAGCCTGCATGGTGGTGCGGGTGGCGCCATCGTCAACATCTCGTCGGCGGCAGCCTCGCTCGGCTCGCCCGGCGAATATGTCGACTACGCCGCCTCCAAGGGGGCGATCGACACCTTGACCATTGGGCTTGCCAAGGAAGTCGCGACCGAGGGCGTGCGAGTGAACGCGGTGCGTCCCGGCATCATCGACACCGAAATCCATGCCTCCGGCGGTCAGCCGGACCGGATCTCCGCCATTCGCGGCCTCGTGCCGATGAAACGCGAAGGCAAGGCTGAGGAAGTTGCCCACGCCGTCATCTGGCTTTTGTCGGATGAGGCATCATATACGACGGGCTCGATTTTGAACGTGAGCGGCGGCCGCTGACCGCCCCAGGCAAGAAGGAAAGAACAATGGCATATGACGTCGTCGTAATCGGCTCGGGCCCAGGCGGCTATGTGTGCGCCATCAAGGCGGCACAGCTCGGATTGAAGGTCGCCGTGGTCGAGAAGAACGCGACCTTCGGCGGCACCTGCCTGAACATCGGCTGCATTCCCTCCAAGGCGCTGCTGCATGCGTCGGAAATGCTGGCCGAGGCGCAGCATTCCTTCGACGCGCTCGGCGTCGAGGTCGGCACGCCGAAGATGAACCTGAAGAAGATGATGGCGCACAAGGATGCGACCGTCGCCGCCAACGTCAATGGCGTGTCGTTCCTGTTCAAGAAGAACAAGATCGAGAGCTTCCAGGGCACCGGCAAGGTGCTCGGCGCCGGCAAGGTCGGCGTGACGAGCGCCGACGGCAAGACCCAGGAACTCGAAACCAAGAACATCGTCATCGCCACGGGCTCCGATGTCGCCGGCATCCCGGGCGTCAATGTCGAGTTCGATGAAAAGGTGATCATCTCGTCGACCGGCGGCCTGTCGCTGGAGAAGGTGCCTGGTCATCTGGTGGTTGTCGGCGGTGGCGTGATCGGCCTCGAACTCGGCTCGGTCTGGGCGCGCCTCGGCGCCAAGGTGACTGTTGTCGAGTATCTCGACACCATCCTGGGCGGCATGGACGGCGACGTCGCCAAGCAGTTCCAGCGCATGCTGGCCAAGCAGGGCTTCGAGTTCAAGCTCGGCTCCAAGGTGACGGGCGTCGCCAAGGCCAAGAAGGGCGCGACGGTGACCTTCGAGCCGGTAAAGGGCGGCGACGCTGAGACCATCGAGGCCGATGTCGTGCTGGTTGCCACCGGCCGCCGGCCCTACACCGACGGACTGGGGCTCAAGCAAGCCGGCGTCGAGATGGACGAGCGTGGTCGGGTCAAGACCGACGGCCATCTGCGCACCAACGTTGCCGGCATCTATGCCATCGGCGACGTGGTCGTCGGCCCGATGCTGGCGCACAAAGCCGAGGACGAAGGCGTGGCGGTTGCCGAGATCATCGCCGGCCAAGCCGGTCATGTGAATTACGACGTCATTCCCGGCGTGGTCTACACCAGCCCCGAGGTCGCATCGGTCGGCAAGACCGAAGAAGAGCTCAAGAAAGCCGGCATCGCCTACAAGGCCGGAAAGTTCCCGTTCACGGCGAACGGTCGTGCCCGCGCCATGCTGCACACCGACGGCTTCGTGAAGGTGCTGGCCGACAAGGACAGCGACAAGGTGCTGGGCGTGCACATCGTCGGCTTCGGCGCCGGCGAGATGATCCACGAAGCGGCGGTGCTGATGGAGTTCGGCGGCTCGTCGGAAGATCTCGGCCGCACCTGCCATGCGCACCCGACGATGTCGGAAGCGGTGAAGGAGGCGGCGCTGGCCACCTTCTTCAAGCCGATCCACATGTAAGATCCGCAGTTTGTTTTGAACAAATGTGAAACGGCCCGCTCGATGAGCGGGCCGTTTGCATTTCAACTGGTGCCGGTGCCCTTAGCCTCCGGAAGGTGCCGGTGCAGGCGCAGTGGTGCCGCCGCCCGAAGGCGCTGGCTCGGCCGGAGCCGGGGCGGCGGGTGCGGGCGCAGGCTCGGCAGGTGCCGGCGCAGGAGCTGGTTCAGCAGGCGCAGGCGCCATCGTTCCAGACGGTGCCGGGGCAGCAGGTTCGGCCGGAGCTGGCGCCGGGGCCGTTGCGGCCGGCGGTTCGGCCGGTGCCGGGGCTTCGGCGGTCTTTGGACCGAAAATGTAGTAGGCCACCGCAGCGAGCAGCACGACGATGATGGCTATCAGCCACGTGCTGCCCATGCTCGACTGGCCGGATGGGCGTCCTGGATCTGGATTGTTCACCATTGAGATCTCCCTCAGCTGCGCTCCGCAATCGTTGCGTGAACATCGCAATCAACGCGCGAAGCGCCTTTCGGTTTCACTTCCACGTGAAAATTTCGAAACGAACGTTCCGGTGGCGGCGTTTCGCCACGCTTCAAAGGTGATGAAACAGGAATAGGCTCGGGCAGGTTGCAATGAGCAGAGGCCAAGAACATGCCCGTGGTTCCTGTCTTTCCAGATGCCGCGCAAATCTTGCCCGGTGCGAGTTTCGCCGACAGATTTGCCGTGGTGGTGCATGGCCAGCGTCTTGATGTCGGGACTGCCGCCGAGCGGGTGTTCCGCCATCGGCCGAGCTGGATCGGGGTGCTGATGGCGCTGCGCAACGTGCTGGTCAGGCCGTTCGGGCTGAAGACTCGCGTCGAAGACCTTGCGCCGGAGCTGGAGCGGAAAGGGATGTTTCCGGTCCTAAGCCAATCGGGGCAGCGGATGGTGCTCGGCTTGGACGACCACCATCTCGATTTCAGGTTGCTTGTCGAATTGACGGATCTTGGCGGCGACCGGCAGGAAGTCAGCGCAACGACGTTGGTCAAGCCGCACAACTGGCTCGGCCGGACCTATCTCGCCATTGTCCTGCCGTTCCACAGGATCATCGTTCCGGCCATGCTGGCGCGGGCCGCCAAGCCCTAGAGGCCGGTGTCAGCGGTCGGCTACGGTCACGGTGTAGCCAGCCTTGCGGAACAGCTCGACAAGCCCGTCTGGACCGGGCAGGTGCAGCGCGCCGACGGCCATGAAGGCGTCGCCTGGGCCGACGAGCGGCTCGGCGCGCTCGACCATCGTCTTGTTGCGTGTCGTCACCATCGCCTCCTCGAAGGCGGCGTAATTCGATTCATCACCCGCGGCACTTGGCAGCGCATTGCGGAACAGCGGCCAGAACATGCCGGTGTCGCCGCGCTGGTAGAGCACGACCATCGTTTCGATGACGTCGTCCATGCGGTCGCCGAGCTTGAGGGTTTCGACAAGGCCCTTAATGTGGAATTCGAGCGGCAACGATGCCATTGCCGAGAGCTGGTCGGCGGCGCTTTCCAGGCCCTTGACCTCCTTGCCGGCAGCCTTGGCCTGCTGGGCGAGCAGGACGTCGAGCACCGGCGCGCCGCCGGACTTGCGGGCAAGCTCGCAGGCCGGTAACGCAACCATGGCCGACAGCATCCACGGCTTCATCTTGGTGACGCTTGCCGGCGGGATACCGCGCGCTTCGAGCGCTGCGTTGACGATCCTGGCGTCCTCCGGTGACAGCAGCGACGGCAGCGTCGTTGCGTCGGTGAACATCATCAGTTCGGGCTTCTTCATCAGGCCGGCGACCATCGCCTGTTGGTCGAGCACATCAGTGGTTTCGATGACCAGCGTGTGCGAACCGTCGAAGGCCTTTTGCGCGGCGGGTTCGAGGCTGGTGACACGCGGGTCGGTGACATGCATGGTGCCGTAGAGCCATGACGGCTTCTGGCCAGGCTTTTCCAGCTTCCACAACAGGCCCTGGCCGTTGAGCGTGTCCTTGGCCTCGGCCTCGATCCTGGCAAGCAGTGCCGGGTCGCTCTTCTGCAGTTCGGCCAGCATGTCCGACCCGGTGCAGACAGGTGCCTCGGCATGCGCCTTGCCGGCGAGCAGCAAGGCGACAGCAAAGAACAGGACGAAGAACAGCATGTTGAGCGCTGCCAGCAGCTTAAGCGACAACAGCGAGGCGCGATCGGCAATGGCAGCGAGACGGTTCATGCTGCTGGTGTAGCCGCCAAATGCGGCAAAACGGTTAATGTGGCGGTGACAATTGTCGCGCCGCATGGACCGATGCTTGCGCATCGTTTCCCCAAGAATCGCGCCTGAACTATTTCGGGCGAAGCGTCAGGCACGGGGGTGGGCTGCTTCGTAGATTTCCAGCAGCCGCGCCGTGTCGACGCCGGTATAGATCTGGGTCGTCGACAGGCTGGCGTGGCCGAGCAGTTCCTGGATGGTTCTGAGGTCGCCGCCACGGCCAAGCAGGTGGGTGGCGAAGGAATGGCGCAGCGCATGCGGGGTTGCCGTATCGGGCAGGTTGAGCGCTGCGCGCATCTTGCGCATCTCTCGCTGGATGATTGCCGGATCGAGCTGGCCGCCGCGCGCCCCACGAAACAAGGCGCCATCGGGACCCAGATGGTAGGGGCAGAGCTTGCGGTATTCGGCGACGGCCTGGAGTGCAACGGGCAGCACCGGCACGAGACGGGTCTTGCCGCCCTTGCCCGATATGCGCAGCACGGTGTCGCCTGGCGAGGCCAGCTCTGCGCCGGACAGGTTGAGCGCTTCGGAAATGCGCAGGCCTGAGCCATAGAGCAGGGTCAGCACGGCAGCGTTGCGCGCGGCGATCCACGGTTCTTCGGCGAGCTGTTCGCCCACTGAGACGACGCGCTTGGCATCGACCGCCGTCAGCGGCTTGGGCAGCGACTTCGGCTGCCTTGGCGCCCGCAGGGCTGCCGAGCCGGCGGCATTGACGAGGCCCTGGCGTTCGAGGAAGCGCAGCAGCGAGCGTATGCCGGCAAGGCCGCGCCCGAGCGTGCGGGCACCGGCGCCGTCGGCGCGGCGCGAGGCAAGGAAGCCGCGAAGGTCGGCCGGGCGCAGGTCGCGGATGTCGGAAATGGCGGGTGGGCCGCCATTATGGCCGGTCAGGAACTGCAGGAACTGGCGCGTGTCGCGCTCATAGGCATCGACCGTTGCAGCCGAGAGACGGCGTTCGCCGGCAAGCGCCTTCAGCCAGCCTTCGCGGGCGGCCTGCAGGTCGGGTTTTGCGGCGATAAGGAATTCCTGCATTGGCAGCGGGCGTCCGATTGGAATATGGCAGTGTTGAACGCGTGAAGTTGACAAGCAGTGAAGCAGGCGATGGCCAAACCCCAAAATCCTATCCAGATGGCCGTGATCGGCGCCGCCCATGGCATCAAGGGCGAGTTGCGGGTCAAGACCTTTACCGGCGACCCGCTGGCTTTGGCCGACTATGGCCCGCTCTATGCCAAGGACGGCCGCGCCTTCGAGATCGCCGCGATCCGGCCTGCCAACGAGGTGGTGGTTGTGCGTTTCAAGGGCGTGATCGACCGCAACGCGGCCGAGGCGCTGACGGGCACGGAGCTGTTCGTCGACCGTTCGGCGCTGCCCGACGATGGCGACGAGGGCGAGTTCTATCACGCCGACCTCGTCGGCCTTGCCGTGCGCGATGAAACCGGCGAACCGGTGGGCAAGGTGTTTGCCGTGCAGAATTATGGCGGTGGTGACATCCTGGAAATCCAGTACCAGGGCCGCAAGGGCGTGCTGATCCCGTTCACCCAGGCAGCGGTGCCGGTGGTGGATGTATCAGGCGGCTTCGTTGCCATCGACACGGTGGCGGCCGGGCTGGTCGACGATGAAGACGACGCTGACGCACCTTCCGATGGCGAGTTCGACAAACGGCCGCGCGGCCCGAAGGACGCCGGAGGCAATCGCTGATGTTTCGCGCAACCGTGCTCACGCTTTATCCCGAGATGTTTCCCGGGGCGCTGGGGGTATCCCTGGCGGGGCGGGCGATGGAGCGCGGCGACTGGGCGCTGGAGGCGTTGCAGATCCGCGACTTCGCCACCGACAAGCACCGCACCGTAGACGATACGCCGGCCGGCGGCGGCGCCGGCATGGTGATGCGCGCCGACATTCTGGCCAAGGCGATCGACAGTGCTGCGCCCGAGGGCGACACGCGTCCGCGTATCCTGATGAGCCCGCGCGGGAAGCCTCTGACACAAGAACGCGTGCGCGAACTGGCAGCCGGGCCGGGCGCGGTGATCCTGTGCGGGCGTTTTGAAGGCGTCGACCAGCGCGTGATCGATGCGCGCGAGCTGGAAGAGATTTCAGTCGGCGACTTCATCCTTTCGGGTGGCGAGCCGGCAGCACTGGTGTTGCTCGACGCAGTGGTGCGCCTCCTGCCCGGCGTGATGGGCAACGAGGTGTCGGGCGATGAGGAGAGTTTCGAGGGCGGTCTGCTGGAGCACCCGCACTACACCAGGCCGCAGGAGTTCGAGGGCCTGCCCATTCCGGAGGTGCTGACCTCGGGCAACCACGGCAAGATCGCCAGATGGCGCCGCGCCGAGGCCGAGAAGCTGACGCAGGCACGACGGCCGGACTTGTGGGCCCGGCGTGCGGGGAAGAAGGGGTAGGCGGGTACGCTCCCTTCATCTGCCTGTGAGCACCCTCTCCCCGTGAACGTGGAGAGGTGAGAAGCGACGGCGTTTCAGCCTTTTGTGAAGTAATAGCCCGCAAGGAACAGCCCGACCGCGACGACGAAGGTGCGGACGAACGCTTGGGGCACGCGGCGCGCGGTCCAGACGCCGGCATAGCCGCCGAGCGCGACACCCGGCACCATGATCGCGGCATGGGTCCAGGCGACTACACCGCCCGAGGCGAAGATGATGATGGCAACCGCTGCGATGACGATGGAGAGCATGTTCTTCAGCGCGTTGAGGCGGTGGTAGTCGCCGCCTTCGGTGAGGCCGAGGGTGGCCAGCATCATCACGCCCATGCCGGCGCCGAAGAAGCCACCATAGATCGAGGTGAAGAGCTGGACGATGCGGCCGGCGAGCGAGGCGGGTGCGTCAGGGGCGCGTTCGGCTAGCTTTTTTGGGCGCAGCCACGGGCCGGCGGCGAAGAGGGCGGTTGCGGCGAGCAAGAGCCAGGGAACGAGGGCGCCGAAGGCGACATTGTCGAGCGAGAGCAGGAAGAGCGCGCCGGCCAGTGCGCCAACTGCCGAGATGACGGCGAAGGTGATGGCGCCGCGCCACATCAGGCGGATGTCGTCGAGATAGGCCCAGGTCGAGGTGATGTAGCCGGGGAACTGGGCGATGGAGGAGGTCGCGTTGGCCGAAATCGGCGGGACGCCGAGCATGGTCATGGCGCCGAAGGTGAGAAAGGTGCCGCCCCCGGCGATGGCGTTGACGACGCCTGACAGGAAGCCGGCGAGAAAGAGGATGCCTATTGTGATCAGGGACACGGGCTGCCTGCCTTGCTGCTATGTTGGCGGGTCTGTAGAAAGCGCGGACGAACGATGCAAGCCATCGCTTGCCGATGTCGGCGGCATGGTCCAATGTCGGGAAAGCGGACACAATGTCCAGGCTGCACGCCCTGGCTGCAAAAAAGAAGCGGCAAAGGCGTGACAAATGACCGAAATAGCGCTATGTGCCCGCCCGAACCGGACGAATAATCGACCGGACCCGTCAACAGTGACGGTGTAGTCGCCCCTGCCAGAAGACCCGCGAGGGAAGAAGGCATAACCGAGCGGTCATTGGAACTGCAAGGCGAGCGTTGGGCGCTCTGGCTGTCGGAAGAACAAGAAGTGGATTTTTGAGATGGATATCATCCGCCAGCTCGAGGCCGAACAGGCCGCCAAGATCGAAGCCAAGCGCACCCTGCCTGAATTCCAGCCCGGGGACACCGTGCGCGTCCAGGTGCGCGTCACCGAAGGCACGCGTACCCGCGTCCAGGCCTACGAAGGCGTCGTGATCGCCCGCGCCGGCTCGGGCTTCCAGGAAAACTTCACCGTCCGCAAGATCTCCTATGGCGAAGGCGTGGAACGCGTGTTCCCGGTCTACTCGCCGATGATCGAGGGCGTCGAGATCGTCCGTCGCGGCAAGGTGCGTCGCGCCAAGCTGTACTACCTGCGCGATCGTCGCGGTAAGTCGGCTCGTATCGTCGAGAACACCGGCGTCCGCGCCCGCAAGCTGAACGACGCCGAGCGCGCAGCACTGGTCGCCGAGAAGGCCCGGATCGAAGCCGAGAAGGTTGCAGCAGCCCAGGCGCTGGCCGCCGAGAAGGCCGCCCAGGAAGCCGCCGAGAAGAAGGCAGCAGCCGAGGCCGCCAAGGCGGCTGAAGCCGCCGCTGAGACCGCAGCCGAGTAATTTCCGGACTTGATTTCGAAAGGGCGGCTTCGGCCGCCCTTTTGCGTTTGGGGAGGATTTGTTGGTGGTGAGCTCGCGGAATTTCGTCGTGCGTCGGCTGATGCCGGGCGAGGGCGCTGTCTATCGCAAGCTGCGGTTTGCTGCGCTTGAAAACGCGCCGCTGGCTTTCAGCTCGAGCCCGGAGGACGAGGCGCATCTTGGCGATGCCGATTTCGAGGCGCGGATAAGCCTGGCCGAACCCGATGCGGTGTTCGGCGTGTTTGGTTCCGGTGCGCTCGTTGGCGTGGCGACGTTCATTGCCGAAAAGCGACGCAAGACGCGGCACAAGGGTGCGATGTATGGCGTCTATGTCGACCCCGACTGGCGCGGCACCGGTGCTGCTCAGGCGCTGGTACGGCAGGTGGTCGACCACGCGACGACACGTGGCCTTGCGCTGCATGCCCACGTGATCGCCGACAATGCGCCGGCACTCCGGCTCTATCTCGGTCTCGGCTTCGTCAGCTATGGCGTCGAGCCGAGAGCGCTGCTGGTCGACGGGGTGTTTTACGACGAGCAATTGCTGATCTACCAGCCGCGCGGCTGACGCCGAAGTTTGTTCCGCAAACACGCTTAAAGCGAAACAGATACAGTGCATTCAGCTGTGCCAGCGCATCGTCCATGCTTGCAAGCAGGCTTGGGACGGCTAAAGTCTGGCGCAAATCGACCGGCGCCGCCGGTCTTGTGTTGTCGGGGAACGCATCATGTCGAATTTCAAACTGTCGCTGGCCGGCGCGCTGGCCGTCGTGCTTCTGCCCTTTGCCGCCATGGCCCAGACCCTGCCGGACCTCGGCGGCAAATCGGTCGTCGTGGTGACCGAGAACGCCTATCCGCCGCTACAGTTCATCGACCCCAAGACCGGCAAACAGATCGGCTGGGAATATGACGCCATGGACGAGATCGCCAAGAGGCTGAACTTCAAGATCGAGTACCAGAACACCAGCTGGGACGCGATGATCCAGGCGGTATCGGACGGCCAGTATCAGGTCGGCATGACCGGCATCACCATCAAGGACGAGCGCAAGGAGAAGGTCGACTTCTCCGATCCCTACATGCGTTCGCAGCAGTTCATGCTGGTGCGCGCCGACGAGGCCCGCTTCACCGACGCCAAGAGCTTCGGTGCCCTCAAGGACGGCCTGATCGCGGCGCAGCCGGGCACCTCGCCCTTCTACACCGCCGTCTACGAGATCCTCGACGGCAACGAGCAGAACCCGCGCATCAAGCTGTTCGAGACCTTCGGTGCGACCGTGCAGGCGCTCAAGGCCGGCGACGTCGACCTCGTGCTGACCGACAGCGTCGCCGCGCAAGGGTATGTCGATGCCTCGGAAGGCAAGCTCAAGGTGGTGGGCGAGCCGCTGGGCAGCGAGGATTTCGGCTTCATCTTCAAGAAGGGCTCGGACCTCGTCGCCCCGATCAACCAGGCGATCGCGGCGTTGAAGGCTGACGGCACCTTCGACAAGCTGAACAAGAAGTGGTTCCTCGACTACAAGATGGGCCAGTAGTCGCGCTGCCGTCTTCCGCTCCGCGGCGGAGACGGCAAGCCGGTTCGGGCCTAGGATCCGTAGCGGCTGGCGCCGGCGTGGTCGACGACATAGAGCCAAGTGCCGTCGGCCTGCCTGCGTACGATCTCGGCGGTGAAGCCGGAATAGAGGGCAAGACCTTCCTCATCGACAATTGCGAAATCGGCGCGCAGCAGCGCCAGGTCCCCGTGCTCGACGCAGAAGGTGTTTTGCGACGTCATCGTGCCTGGCATGCGCACGAGCCTTTCAAGCTCCCCGGCGATGGCGGCCTTGCCGGCAAAGCCGGAACCGTTGGCATCAACCAGCAGGTGGGCATCTTCCTCGTAGAGCGCCAGCAGAGCCCCGACATCGCCGCTGTTGCGGATGGCGGCAAAGGTTTCGTTCATGTCTGCTGGCCGGTAGACTTTCGTTGACATTGGCTTTCTCCTGTTTCGGCGACCAGAACACACCGCTTCAGAACTATCCAAACGGGTACCCCGAATGAGTGCAGAGATGACCGCGACCCGTGAGCGCGAGGTGCCGATGCCACGGCGGCCGGAAGTGTGCCCGGTCGAGGACTGGCTTTCCTTTCTCGGCCACCGCTGGAACGCGCTGGTGCTGTGGCAGCTCTCGGTGGGTCCGAAGCGGCATGGCGGCTTGATGGCACGGCTGCCCGGCATTACCGCCAAGGTGCTGTCGGAGCGGCTGGCTGGTCTGTTGCGTCGCGGACTCATCGAGCGCGACGAGGCCGCCGCCTTTCCGCGCGGCGTGGTCTATTCGCTGACGGCGGGCGGCGGCCGGGTGGTTGCCCTGCTCGACCAGTTCGAGACACTGCCGCATTCCTTTGCCGGTCCGCGCCAGGACGCGGCATGAGCCAGTACCGGGTCAAGAAGGACGATTTTCCCTGGTGGCTGGTGGCCGCCGTGGCGATCGGGGCCGTTTCGGCGGTCACGATCGCGGCCAGCGACGTCTACGGCCAGATTCTGTCGACGCTGGTCAAAGGGCTTTGGGTGACGCTTTTCGTTACCATCGTGGCCTTCGCCATGGCCTCGGCGCTGGGCCTGTTCATAGCCTTGCTCGGGCTGTCGAACTCCAAGGTGCTGCGCCAGGTGTCGCGCTTCTATGTCGAGATCATTCGCGGCCTGCCGATCCTTGTACTGCTGTTCTGGATCGCTTTCGTCGGCGCGCCGGCATTCGTGGTGGCATGGAACTGGGTGACCATTCCGCTGCAGTCGGCCGGGCTGATGGAGCCGATGCAGGTGCGCGACTTCTCGCTTCTGTGGCGGGCGATCATTGCGCTGACGATCGCCTATTCGTCCTTCATCGCCGAGATCTTCCGCGCCGGCATCCAGGCCGTCGATGTCGGCCAGATCGAGGCGGCGAAGGCGCTGGGGCTTTCACGCACCCAACGCTTCCGGCTGATCGTCTGGCCGCAGGCATTCAGGACCATCCTGCCGCCCTATGGCAACGACTTCATCGCCATGGTGAAGGACTCATCGCTGGTCTCGGTGCTCGGCGTCGCCGACATCACCCAGATGGCCAAGGTCTATGCCTCTGGCTCGTTCCGTTTCTTCGAGACCTATTCCATCGTAGCCTATGTCTACCTGCTCCTGACCGTCGGGCTGTCGCTCAGCCTGAGGGCGCTTGAGCGGCGGATGCGGAGGGACTTCACGCCATGACCGGAGATGCCGACAAGACCGCGCTCGACATGGTCTATGCGGCAGCAACGGAGCCGGAACTGGCTGCTGCCTATGCGGCCTGGGCGAATGGCTATGACTTGGAGACTGCAGCGCTAGGCTACTGCCTGCCATTCGTCATCGCGGCATGGGTGGCGCGGCACGTGCCCAAGGGCGAAGGGCCACTGCTCGATGCCGGCTGCGGCACTGGCCTCTCGGGGCCGTATCTGCAGGCGCTCGGCTATCACGATATCGAGGGGCTCGATCTTTCCGAGGAGATGCTCGACCTGGCGCGGGCACGTGGCAGCTACAGGGCGCTGGCGCAGGCGGCGCTGGGCGGTCCGTTGCCATGGGCCGACGGGCATTTCGCTGCCGTGTTCTCGACCGGCGTGTTCACGGCGGGCCACGCGCCGGCGTCGAGCCTCGACGAGCTGGCCCGGATCACGCGGCCAGGTGGTTTCGTCATCTTCACCGTGCGCGACGTGGTCCTGGAAACGGGCGGTTTCCAGGACAAGTTCGCTGAATTTGCGACCACCGGAAGATGGCAGGCGGTCGAGGAGAGCCCGGCTTTCCGGGCCTTTGCCGTGGCTGAGCCGGATGTGCTGGTCAAGGCGTACGTATTCAGGGTTGTCTGATATGTCGCGCGTCATTCGGCCTCTGCGACCTGATGGACGATTGCGGGCAGCGGCGTCGCGGACAAATCTCGCGGCATGGACACCGTTCGCAAGATCCTCGCCGATCCAATCTCCCGCCTGCGCCTCGCCGGCCTGTTCGAAGGCAGTACCCTGCTTTTCCTCGTGCTGATCGCCGTGCCGATGAAACATCTGGCCGGCTATCCCGCGATCGTCAGCGCGGCCGGGCCGGTCCACGGCCTCGCCTTCGTGTTCTATGTCGTTTGCCTGTTCGACAACCTTTCCGGTGGCGGCTGGTCGCCCAGGGAGATGCTGCGGACCGGCTTTGCCTGCCTCGTGCCCTTCGGCACCTTCATCAACGATCGCTATCTTGCCGCCAAGGCGGCCAACCAGACGGCAGGTCTATGAGCTATCTCGTCATCAAGTCACTGCATGTCGTGGCCATGGTCGTCTGGCTGTCTGGCATGATCTTCGTGCCGCTGACATTGTCGCGACTGGCAAAGGATGGCGGCATCGATTCACGGCAGGCCACACAGCTGCGCGCTGGTTTCTCCGCGTTGGCGACTCCGGCTATGCTGGCTGTCTGGGCCCTGGGGCTCTATCTCGCATATGACCTCGGCTCTCTCGGCGACGCCTGGCTGCATGCCAAGCTGGCGCTCGTCGTGGCGATGTCGGGCCTGCATGGCGTCCTGTCGGGGCAGTTGCGGCAGCTCGCCGGCGCCCGGCTGGCGAAGCCGGCTGCTATCGTTCTGAAGCTGCATTGGCTTGTCGGCCTGCTGTTGCTCGGCATCGTCGGGCTGGTGATCGTCAAGCCGTTCTGAGTGAGGCGGGCCCGTTTCGGGGCTCATTCTGGCTGCAGCGGCGGAACCAGCCTTGCCATGGTGCGTTGGGGGCCGAACCATCATGAGGGCCCCATGGAACAACTCGTCGAGGAATTCGGCCACCCCACTTACACTTCGTTTCCCGTCATCGTCGCACGAATGTTGCTGGCGGCCGCCTTCGGCGCCGCCATCGGCTTTGAGCGCGAATGGCGCAACCGGCCGGCGGGCCTGAGGACGCACATCCTGGTCTGCGTGGCGGCTGCGACCTTTGCGCTGCTGACCATCGAGATCGTGCATGCGCCGATGTTCGGACCGGAGGTGTTGAAGGACGGTGCCAAGGTCGACCCGATCCGTGTGGTCGAGGCGGTGACCGCCGGCGTCGCCTTTCTCGCTGCCGGCGTGGTGTTTTTCAGCAAGGGCGAGGTGCAGGGGTTGACGACCGGCGCCGGCATGTGGCTGGCGGGTGCCATCGGCCTCGCCGCCGGGCTCGGCCTCTGGCAGATCGCTGTCTTTGTCACCCTGCTTGCACTTTGCGTGCTCGGCCTGCTGCACAGGCTCGAGGTCAAGTTTGAGCTGAGCGAAGACAAGCGCGACGAGAAGCCCGGGGCGCGCAAGGCGGCCAAGGGCAAGGCCGGCTAATCAGCCTTCGGGTTCGGCGCCCGGTCGGGCCGGCGCGTCCTCGCGCACCTTTTCGAACAACAGCCGGAGCGACTGGCGCAGTGCTTCCATCTCTTGCGGGCTGGTCAGCTGCGCCCAGCGTTCGTCGACTTTGCGCCCGGCGGCGGATGCGATAGGGCGCACGGCCTTGCCGCGCTCGGTGAGGAAAACCAGTCGGCCACGGCGGTCGCTGGGATCGGGCCGGCGCTCGACATAATCAAGCTTCTCCAGCTCCTCGACCGCCTGGGTCATGGTCTGCTTACGGACATGGGCGAGCTTGGTCAGCTCGCTGACCTGGATGCCTTCAGGCGGGGTGAAGGTGAAGACGTTGGCATGCGGCGGGCGGATATCGCCGAAGCCGGCAGTGTCGAGCGCCGTATCGACGGCCTGCGTCCAATGCTGGTGGACGAGGCGCAGCAACAGGCCGAGCGGCGGATTTTCCGGAATCGTCTCGTTCAAGATAGACAGTCGCCTGACTAATTGATATTAGACAGGTACCTTACTACTTGGTCGACGAGAAGGAAAGCCGGATGCCTGAAATCAGTGTACTCGATTCCCACATTTCCTATGTGGAAGTGGGACAAGGCGTCCCGTTCGTATTCCTGCACGGCAACCCGACCTCGTCCTATCTATGGCGCAACGTTTTGCCTGATATCGGCGACGGCGTGCGCTCCCTGGCACTCGACCTGATCGGCATGGGCAGCTCGGGCAAGCCCGACATCGACTACAGCTTCGATGACCATGCCCGCTATCTCGACGCCTGGTTCGAGGCAATGGGGCTGGAGGAGGTGGTGCTTGTCGGCCATGACTGGGGTGGAGCGCTGGCCTTCGACTGGGCGGCACGGCATGCCGGGCAGGTGAGGGGCATTGCCGTGATGGAAACCATCCTGCGGCCGATGACATGGGCCGATTTCCCTGAAAGCGCCAGGCCGCGCTATGAGGCACTGCGCGGCGCGGGCACCGGTGAGACTAAGGTGCTGGACGAAAACTTCTTCATCGAGTTCGCCCTGCGCGCCACGGTGCTCAACGGGCTGAGCGACGGGGATCTCGACGTCTATCGCAAGCCTTATCCGACGCGCGAAAGCCGGCGGCCACTGCTCGCCTGGCCGCGCTCCATGCCGATCGATGGCGAGCCTGCCGAGGTGATTGCCCGCATCGAGGCCTATGACCGCTGGCTGGCCGCAAGTGGCAGGGTGCCCAAGCTGCTGCTGACCTTCGAAGGCGCGGCCGAGACGCTGATGATCGGTGCGGAGATGACCCGGTGGTGCGCCGATAACATCGCCAGCGTCGAGATCGAGAACTGCGGTCCGGCCCGCCATGCGGCGCCGGAAGACCAGCCGGTGGCGATCGCTGCCGCCATTTCAGGCTGGGCCGACCGGCATGGCCTGCGCGGGAGTGAGGATGCGCCGGTGCGCGTCGCCTAGTCGCTCCTGCGGCGTCCCGTGGCCGGAGCCGCCGGACGCCCGCCATTTTGACGCTTGGGCCAGGTGGAGCTTGTGATTGCCGGAACGTCAAAAGATTGATATTGAGCCGCTTATGGAAGAGCTCTTTGGAGATCCGGCCTACAAGGGATTCGTGCTGCAGGACCACAAGCGCCTGCCGTCGCGGTTCTTTGCCCGGATTTCAGGCGCGTTGACCAGCCGACTTATCTAGTCGCCTGCGCCGAGCCGACGGGCCTTCGGCGCGCCCTTTAGCCTTCTCAAGTTTCATATCGACGGATTCAAAGCCATGAGCGCACCGCGTACCCTCTACGACAAGATCTTTGACGACCACGTCGTCGACCGCCAGGACGACGGCACCTGCCTGCTCTATATCGACCGCCATCTCGTGCACGAAGTGACGAGTCCGCAGGCGTTCGAAGGCCTGCGCATGACCGGCCGCAAGGTCCGTCATCCCGAGAAGACGCTTGCCGTCGTCGACCACAACGTGCCGACCTCGCCGGACCGCAAGAACGGCATCAAGAACGAGGAAAGCCGCATCCAGGTCGAGGCACTGGCCAAGAACTCGGCCGATTTCGGCGTCGAGTATTACTCAGAAAACGACAAGCGCCAGGGCATCGTCCACATCGTCGGTCCCGAGCAGGGCTTCACCCTGCCGGGCATGACCATCGTCTGCGGCGATAGCCACACCTCGACGCATGGTGCTTTTGGCGCATTGGCGCACGGCATCGGCACCTCTGAAGTGGAACACGTTCTGGCGACCCAGACGCTGATCCAGAAGAAGGCCAAAAACATGCTGGTGCGTGTCGACGGCCAGTTGCCGGAGGGCGTGACCGCCAAGGACATCGTGCTTGCCATCATCGGCGAGATCGGCACCGCCGGCGGCACCGGCTACGTCATCGAATATGCCGGCGAGGCGATCCGCGCACTGTCGATGGAAGGCCGTATGACGATCTGCAACATGTCGATCGAAGGCGGCGCCCGCGCCGGCCTGATTGCGCCCGACGAGAAGACCTACGCCTACGTCAAGGACAAGCCGCGCGCGCCGAAGGGCAAGGCATTCGACATGGCGCTTGAATACTGGAAGACGCTGCATTCGGACGAAGGCGCGCATTTCGACAAGGTCATCGTGCTCGACGCAGCCAAGCTGCCACCAATCGTCACCTGGGGTTCGTCGCCCGAGGACGTGGTCGCCGTCACTGGCGTCGTGCCGGATGCCGAAGTGATCGAGGACGAGAACAAGCGCAACTCCAAGAAGCGCGCGCTCGACTATATGGGCCTGACCGCCGGCACCAAGATCACCGACATTTCGGTCGATCGCGTCTTCATCGGCTCGTGTACCAACGGCCGCATCGAAGATTTGCGCGCTGTCGCGAAGGTCGTCGAGGGCCGCAAGGTCGCCTCGACTGTCAGCGCGATGATCGTGCCGGGCTCGGGACTGGTCAAGGAACAGGCGGAAGCCGAAGGCCTGGACAAGATCTTCGTTGCCGCCGGTTTCGACTGGCGCGAGCCGGGCTGCTCGATGTGCCTGGCCATGAACGACGACCGTCTCAAGCCGCATGAGCGCTGCGCCTCGACCTCCAACCGCAACTTCGAGGGACGCCAGGGCTTCAAGGGCCGCACCCATCTGGTGTCGCCGGCAATGGCGGCGGCGGCGGCGATCGCCGGCCATTTCGTCGACATCCGCGACTGGCACTGACGAGAGCGGCCTCAGGCCGCAGCAAGAATCGACAAGGCGGCGGAGCAACTGTTTCGCCGTTTTTTGTATCAAGCGCCTGGGATGACCGGCATTTCGACCCTTGCGTTAACGTCTTTTTCGCCGGGCTGTGGTGTCATCCGCGCGAAGGAGACTGCAGTCGACGATGACCGGGGCCGAGTTCATTCTTGCGATCAACGTGTTTGTTGCCGGCCTCCTGGCCGGCGCTTTCATGTCGATCGCCATCTATGACGGGCGGCGCAACTCGGCGCGCTGGTTCGCGCTCTGCTATCTCACCGGCATCGTCTATATCGGTACCGAATTCGCGATCCCGATGTTTGCGGACACGCAATTCATCGTCACCGCTAATTTTGTCGCCTTCCTTGCCACGCTGATGTTCATGAACGTCGGCTTGGCCATCCGCTACGAGGCGCAGCCGGCATGGCGGCTGATGGCAGCGTTTCTCGTTGTGACGACGATAGCCGTCTTTGCCACGCAGGGCTTTGCCCGCGATTCGCTGCTGCGCATGATGACCTACCAGACGCCTTATGCGATCGCTCAAGCCGTCGGTGCCGCTACAATACTGCGCTCGCGCCGGCAGCTCAGCCAGTTCGACTACGTGCTGGCGGGCGTGCTCTTCGCCAGCGCGCTGCAGTTCTTCTCCAAGCCCTATCTGGCGCTCGCAGTCGGCGGCCCGGGCTCCGATCCGCATCACTATCTGCAGAGCACCTATGCGATGGTATCGCAGGCGCTCGGCACGGTGTTTGCGCTGTCGATCGCGCTGATGCTTCTGGTGATACTGGTGCGCGACATCCTGCTCGACGCGACCCAGAAGTCGGAAACCGACGCGCTGTCGGGCCTGCTCAACCGTGGCGGCTTCCAGCGCCGGGCGGCCAGCGCAATGCGCGATGCGGTGCGCCAGGGCCTGCCGATCACACTCGTCATCTCCGACCTCGATCACTTCAAGTCGATCAACGACAGTTATGGCCATGCCTCGGGCGACCGTGTCATCGAAGCGTTCGCGCAGTTCATCCGCGAGTCGATGGCCGGGCATCACGTCGCTGGCCGAATCGGCGGTGAGGAATTCGCCATCATCCTGCCGGGCGCGCATCTGGCGTCGGCGCGGCTGTTCGCCGAAGGTGCACGCTCGGCATTCTCCGGCATGCCGATCGACGGCCTGCCGGCCGATTGCCGCTTCACCGCAAGCTTCGGCGTCGCCGAGCTGGTGGCTGGCGAAAGCATCGACCAGCTGATGGTACGGGCCGATTCAGCGCTCTACGAAGCCAAGAAGGACGGCCGCGACTGCGTCCGGGTATGGGGCGCGGTACAGCCGTTTTCGGACTCGACCGTCGTATCGTTCGCCCTCAAGCCGCCAAGCAGATAGCCGCGACGACGCTGAGGGTTTAGCGGCACACCAGGCCGGGCCGCGGAATCTCGCCTTCGGAAAAGCCATACATGTAGCTGCGCCCCTTGAGCAGCATGGGCGGGCGGTAGCAGTGTCGCTGCGCGCGCGGCTCGTCGAGATAGACCACCTTCGGTCCGGTCGAACCGGTGTAGGCGGCGAGCTTGCGCGCCGAAGCGCCTTCGCCGACGATGATGCGCTTGTAGCCGGTGCTGCTTTCGACGATCAGGTTGCCGAAAGAATCGGCATAGACGCGATCATGGCTGCCGCCGGCGGCCGCGGGAGAAGTCAGTGCCATGCCTGCAGCAAGCACCAGGGCCGCGGTTGCGGTCAAAGCAAGTGTGGAACGCATCGGGCAAATCTCCCTGTTCGATCGAACCGGAGATTAACCATTTCTTAATCTTTGTTAAGGCTTGGCGTCTGCTCGAACGGAAAAGATTAACAAACATGGTTAATTTTTCGTTGCGCCGATATGCCTGCAGCCTGTCCAAAGCCAACGAACGGGTAGCCTTATATCGTCCCGATGGGGGATGCCGTCATTGCCTGTTTCGTCGGCACGTCTGGTGGCGACTCACCCACTGGGGTAGTGGCGGCATTTGTTCAATCGATTGAAGCCGTGATGCGACTAAATAGGTGCGCCAGAACGGTTTTCTGACTTTGACGCGGTGCAAAAAGAGCTTTAGAAAGCGCGCAGTCCGACGTCGCAAAACGGTGCGACGGCGCCGTATTCAAACATAGCCACGCTCGGATGCAGACCGGGGGAGCCATGAGCAAATCACAAGCAACCCAAGCCACATCGCGTGCGCGGCCTTTGTCGCCGCACTTGAGCATCTATCGTCCGCCGGTGACGATGACGACCTCGATCCTGCACCGCATCACCGGCTGCGCGCTGTATTTCGGCACGCTTTTGGTTGCCTGGTGGTTGATCGCGGCGGCAACGTCGCAGGAGTATTTCGACTTCGTCAGCTGGGTCTATGGCAGCTGGATTGGCCAGCTGGTGCTGCTCGGCTACACCTGGGCCTTGATGCTGCACATGCTGGGCGGCATCCGCCATCTGGTCTGGGACACCGGTGCCGCGCTCGAAAAGGAAACCGCCTCCAGGTTCGCCTGGGCGACGCTCGTCGGTTCGGTGGTGCTGACCGCGGTGGTCTGGATCGTCGGCTACATGGTGCGGGGAGCATAAGATGAGCGGCTCGAACAACGACATGCGTACGGCGCTTGGCAAGGTCCGCGGCCTGGGTTCGGCCCGCGAGGGCACCGAGCATTTCTGGCGCCAGCGCCTGACGGCGGTCGCCAACATTCCGCTGATGCTGTTCTTCGTCGGCCTGCTGATCGCGCTCAATGGCGCCGATTTCGCGACGGTGCGCGCCTCGTTGGCCAATCCGCTGGTGTCGCTGGTGCTGGCGCTGGTGCTGGTCTCGGGCCTCTACCACATGCGCCTCGGCATGCAGGTGGTGATCGAGGACTACGTGCATGGCGAGCTGCTCAAGGTGATGCTCATCATGCTCAACACTTTCTTTACCGTAGCTGTCGGCGTCGCTTCGCTCTTCGCCCTGCTCAAACTTGCATTTGGAGGCTGAAACGGTGGCCAAGGACGGCAAGACCAGCGGAGCTTCCGCCTATACCTATGTCGATCACAAGTTCGACGTCGTCGTCGTCGGTGCCGGCGGTGCCGGCCTGCGCGCCACGCTCGGCATGGCCGAGCAGGGGCTGAAAACGGCGTGCATCACCAAGGTGTTCCCGACGCGCTCGCACACGGTCGCGGCTCAGGGCGGTATCGCCGCCTCGCTGCAGAATATGGGCCCTGACTCCTGGCAGTGGCACATGTACGACACCGTCAAGGGTTCTGACTGGCTCGGCGATGTCGACGCGATGGAATATCTGGTGCGCGAAGCGCCGGCTGCGGTCTACGAGCTCGAGCACTATGGCGTGCCGTTCTCGCGTACCGAAGAGGGCAAGATCTACCAACGGCCGTTCGGCGGCCACATGATGAACTATGGCGACGGCCCGCCCGTGCAGCGCACCTGCGCTGCCGCCGACCGTACCGGTCACGCCATCCTGCACACGCTCTACGGCCAGTCGCTGAAGAACAATGCTCAGTTCTTCATCGAGTATTTCGCCCTCGACCTGATCATGGAGCCGGATGGCACCTGCACCGGTGTCGTGGCCTGGAATCTCGACGACGGCACCATCCACCGCTTCTCGGCCAAGATGGTTGTGCTGGCGACCGGAGGCTACGGCCGCGCCTATTTCTCGGCGACCTCGGCCCATACCTGCACCGGCGACGGCGGCGGCATGGCCGCGCGTGCCGGCCTGCCTCTGCAGGACATGGAATTCGTGCAGTTCCACCCGACCGGCATCTACGGCTCGGGCTGCCTGATCACCGAAGGCGCACGCGGCGAAGGCGGCTATCTCGTCAATTCCGAAGGCGAGCGCTTCATGGAGCGCTACGCGCCGTCGGCCAAGGACCTGGCGTCGCGTGACGTGGTTTCGCGCTGCATGACGCTGGAGATCCGCGATGGCCGCGGCGTCGGCAAGAACAAGGACCACATATTCCTGCACCTCGATCATCTCGATCCGGCGGTGCTGCACGAGCGGTTGCCCGGCATCTCGGAATCGGCGAAGATCTTCGCCGGTGTCGACGTGACCCGCGAGCCGATCCCGGTGCTGCCGACGGTGCACTACAACATGGGCGGCATTCCGACCAATTATTGGGGCGAGGTGCTGAACCCGACCAAGGCGAACCCGGACCGCGTGTCGCCCGGCCTGATGGCCGTCGGTGAAGCCGGCTGCGCCTCGGTGCATGGTGCCAACCGCCTCGGCTCCAACTCGCTGATCGACCTCGTGGTGTTCGGCCGCGCCGCCGCGATCCGCGCCGGCCAGGTCGTCGACCGCAACGCGCCGATCCCGTCGCCGAACGCCGCGTCGGTCGAGAAGATCATGGATCGTTTCGACCGCCTGCGCCACGCCAATGGCGGCACGCCGACGGCGGTGCTGCGCGAGAAGATGCAGAAGGCGATGCAGGAAGACGCTGCCGTGTTCCGCACCCAGGAATCGCTGGAGCAGGGCTGCAAGCGCATCTCCGAGATCTGGGGCGAGATGAAGGACATCAAGGTCTTCGACCGCTCGATGATCTGGAATTCGGACCTGGTGGAGACGCTGGAACTCGAAAACCTGATGTCGAACGCCATCGCCACCGTCTATGGCGCGGAAGCGCGCAAGGAAAGCCGCGGCGCTCATGCCCGCGAGGACTTCTCGGCCCGCGATGACGAGAACTGGCGCCAGCACACGCTTGCCCACGTCGCCGAGGACGGCAAGGTGACGCTGACCTACCGGCCGGTGCACACCGAGCCGCTGCTCAAGGAAGAAGACGGCGGCATCAGCCTGGCAAAGATCGCACCCAAGGCACGGGTGTACTGAGCCATGGTCGAACCGCGGCGCAGCGCAAGGCAAGCTGGAGGGCCGGAAACGGCCGTCCTCGCTTGGGCGCGCGCCGACAAGCGCTTGGAGAATTGGCGCTTGGAGAATTGGCGCTTGGCGATTTGGCGCCGGGAGTGCCGGTGATGAGCGAACTCGCCTTCTTCGCCATCAATCTCGACCGCTCGCCGCATCGCTGGGCGGAAATCCAACGGCTGTTCGGTGCCATGCCATGGCCGCTCGAGCGTGTCGCTGCTGTCGATGTACGCAACCCGGACGAGGTGCTTGCGGTGCGCGGCCAGACGCTTGACATGCCGCCCGAGGGCATCGGCTGGAACCCGCTGCGCCACCGCATGTTCGCGCTGGTCGAGGAGGCGTGTTTTGCCAGCCATATGCTGGCGCTCAAGGCGTTCCTGGCATCCGGCCACGTTCATGCGGTGATCCTGGAGGACGACGCGGTACCGCTCGACGGTTTCGCCGAGACGGTACGGCGGCTCCTTGCCAGCGGCATCGCCTTCGACATCGTCAAGATGGAAGGCATTGTGCGCAGCGGCGGCAGGCTGTCCGTGCCGGTGGCCGATCTGGGAGCCGCGAAGCTTGTGCGTTCGCTGCGCCCGTCTTCCGGCGGCGCCGGTTATCTGGTGACGCGCAAGGCGGCGGAGCAGCTGCTTTCCAGGGCCGGCAAGCTGGCGGTCCCGGTCGACGATTTCATTTCCAATGCCGGGCTGCATGGCTGCGACGTGATGCACACCTCGCCCTGGCTGATCGCACAGGCAGGTGCCGACACGACGATGGGCGACCTCAGGACGCCGCACCGCCACGTCAAGCGGCGCGACCCGTTCCATTTCCTTCAGCAGGGTCTGGTGCGCGGTCGGCTCAGAATCCAGCTCTGGCTCAACGCCATGCACGGTTCGCCGCTGTCGTTGCTCAGGCTCTACACGGCGCCTTGGTCGCCTGTCGATGTCGGCCAGCAGATGCGCCGGCTGGCTGCAGGAGCGGCAGCATGATGGCCGCGACGTTGCCTGATGCAGGATATTCGGCCGTGCCGCTGGCGACCAAGCTCGGCCTCAAGGACGGCCAGAGCGTGGTGTTCGTAAACCTGCCGGACGACCTCCAGGGGCTGGCCTCGGCGCGCGATTTCGCGGCGACGACGCTGACCGATTGGGCGGCACTCGGCGGAGCTGGCGAGCGACATGACATCGTTCATGCCTTCACCGGCATGCGCGCCGATCTCGAAGGCAACGTCGAGACATTCAAGAAGATGATCGCGCCCGACGGCGCTGTCTGGATCTCCTGGCCCAAGAAGGCAGCGAAGATCGCCACCGACATCACCGAGGATGTCATTCGCGACGTCGTGCTGCCGACTGGGCTGGTGGACGTAAAGGTCTGTGCCGTGGATGCCGTGTGGAGCGGGCTCAAGCTCGTCATCCGCAAGGAACTGCGTGCCAAGCTGTGAGGAACCGATCGTGGTCGAACTAACACTCCCCAAGAACTCGCAGATCAAGCAAGGCAAGACCTGGCCGAAGCCGGAGGGTGCGACCAATCTGCGCGAGTACCGGATTTACCGCTGGTCGCCCGACGATGGCGAGAACCCGAGCATCGACACCTACTTCGTCGATGTCGACGATTGCGGCCCGATGGTGCTGGACGCGCTGCTTTACATCAAGAACAAGATCGACCCGACGCTGACGCTGCGCCGCTCCTGCCGCGAAGGCATCTGCGGTTCCTGCGCGATGAACATCGACGGCTCGAACACGCTCGCCTGCACCAAGGGCTGCGACGACATTTCCGGCGCGGTGAAGATCTACCCGCTGCCGCATATGCCGGTCGTCAAGGATCTGGTGCCCGACCTCACCAACTTCTACGCCCAGCACCGCTCGATCGAGCCGTGGCTGAAGACGGTGTCGCCCGAGCCGGCCAAGGAATGGCTGCAGAGCCATGAGGACCGCCAGAAGCTCGACGGCCTCTACGAATGCATCCTGTGCGCCTGCTGCTCGACCTCGTGCCCGAGCTATTGGTGGAACGGCGACCGCTACCTCGGCCCGGCCGTGCTGCTGCAGGCCTATCGCTGGCTGATCGACAGCCGCGACGAAGCCAAGGGCGAGCGCCTCGACAATCTCGAGGATCCGTTCCGGCTCTATCGCTGCCACACGATCATGAACTGCGCCCAGACCTGCCCAAAGGGTCTGAATCCGGCCAAGGCGATCGCCGAGATCAAGAAGATGATGGTGGAGCGCCGGGTTTAGCCATCGGTTTTCGGCTGCGTGCCTGCTGCGTCGCGGCAGCCGAAATCGACAGCTGATGGTGGAACGGCGGGGCTGAGGTGACAGCTGATATGACCGACACAGACCTTCCTCATCTCACTCCGGTCGAAGCACGTGTGCTCGGCTGCCTGATCGAGAAGAAGGAACTGACGCCCGACGTCTACCCGATGACGTCGAACGCGCTGGTTGCCGCCGCCAACCAGAAGACGTCGCGCGAGCCGGTGATGGCGCTGGAGATCGCTGACGTCACGCGGGCACTCGGCACGTTACAGGCGAAGGGGCTGGCGAAACAGCAATTCGCCTCACGCGTCGAACGTTACGAACATCAGATGGCGCAGAAATTCTCGCTGACGCGCAACCAGAGCACTTTGATCGGGCTGCTTCTGCTGCGTGGACCGCAGACCGTCTACGAATTGCAGGCTCGCGCCGAGCGCATGGCGAACTTCGCCGATGCCGACGCTTTGCGTGGCGAGCTCGACATGCTGATCGGCCGCAGGCCTGCGCTGGTCAAGGAGATCGGCCGCGCACCCGGTCAGCGCGAAGATCGTTTTGCGCATCTTCTGGCCGGTGACGTCGATGTCGCCGCTGTCGTGCCAAGCCGAGCACCGAGCACCGCTTCATCCGTTGTCTCGGAACTCGAGGAGCGCGTTCGGCTCCTGGAAGAGCAAGTGGCGGCACTCAAGGCGCGGCTCGACGCTGTCGGCGCATAGGCGGGGCGGAACGCCTGCTGGCGATAAGAACTGCCAGGCGCCTGGTCGACCTTGATCCGTCACATCTGCTATAGCGCTCGGCAATGATGGGCGTGCGAGGGGGCAGGTTTGATCGATCGGCATTTTCCAGCATCGATGGATCCGGCAATTGTGGCCGAGATCGACAGCCGCTTGGTCGACATCGAACGCCAACACAATGTGTCATCCCGTTGGCTGTGGAAAGCGGAAGCCGAGCCTGGGGATTTCCTTCGCCGGATAGCGACTATGACTGCCGATTTGTATTTGTCAGGGCAGTCAGCGAAACCTTCACGCTGTTCCCCGAGCGCGATGTCATTGAAACGCCGTTGACCTCGATCCTTGACGTCAATGGCTGGGAGCTTTCCAAGGCCCTGAAACTCCTGCTCAAGGGCAATGTGGTGGTGGTCGAGTGGCTGACGTCGCCCTTGACCTACCAATGCGACACCGATTTTCGCGAGGCGTTCCTGAAGCTTGGCAACGAAGTCGCTGATCGCGCATTGACCGGCCGGCACTACTATCATCTGGCAGCCAATCAGCTCGACCGCTTCCTGACGACGCCGGATCTGGTTCCATTGAAGAAGCTATTCTATGCGCTACGTCCGTTGACGGCCTTGAAATGGCTCGACGAGAATCCGAGCTCGGCAATTGCTCCAATGAATTTCCCGGCCCTTTGCGCCGGGGTGCCTCTGGAGTCCTCCGTCATCGATGCGATTCAGGCATTGATCGTGCGCAAGGCCGAGACGCGAGAACTCGGTGAAGGCCCGGTTCCCACCCCCATTCTGGGGTTCCTGGCTACGGAGTTCTCCCGCGCGCAGATATGGCGTGATGGGCCCGAGTCACGCCGCCCTGGCAGCGAGCGACTCGTCGATGATTTCTGGCGCATATGGAGCCATCGCCTCGCGCCCGCGATGTTGCCGGCAGAGCTACCCTGAACGGGTCATGGCCATCGGCTTTCAGGACGTTCCCCTAATCGCCTCTCCCCCCACTTCGTGAGGGAGAGGAGGCACGGCGGTGCCTGCCGGCACCTTCTCGACGCGAGCGGAGCAGGGAGCGAGCGCCTACTTCCTTGCCGCTTCGACGATCTCGCGGGCCATCACTTCTGCGACGGCGTCGGTGGTGCGGCTTTCGCGGTCGGCGCGCTGGAAGATAGCGGTCAGCGTGTCGGCGATGCGGGCGACGCGCGGGGTGACGGTTGCGACGTCGTAGCCGCCATCGGCCATCTCCGCGGCGACGTTGATGACGCCGCCGGCATTGATGACGTAATCGGGGGCATAGAGGATGCCGCGCGTGACGAGGCGCTGCCCGTCCTCGGCGGTAGCCAGCTGGTTGTTGGCGGCGCCGGCGACGATCTTCGCCTTGAGCAGCGGAATGGTGTCGGCAGAAAGGATGCCGCCCAGTGCGCAGGGCGCGAAGATGTCGACGTCGGCTGCGATGATCGCATCGCCTGACACGACGGTTGCGCCCAAGGTCTCGACGGCGCGGGCGGTTCTGACAGCATCGAGATCGCAGACTGTCAGGACGGCACCTTCGGCGTGGAGCTTCTGGCACAGCGACCAGCCGACCGAGCCGAGGCCCTGGACGGCGACGCGGACGCCGGCGAGATCGTCGCTGCCGGTGCGGTGGCGAAGTGCCGCCTTGAGGCCGACGAAGGTGCCTTCGGCGGTGAAGGGCGAGGGGTTGCCGCTGCCGCCCTTGGTGGTGCCGCTGACATTGGGCGCGCGCTCGGCGAGGAAGTCGGCGTCGGCCAGCGTCATACCGACGTCCTCGGCGGTGATGTACTGGCCCTGAAGCGTGTTGAGCATCTCGGCATAGGCCTCGAGCATGGCAGGTGTCTTTTCGGTCCTGGCGTCGGCGATAATGACTGCCTTGCCACCGCCGAGCGGCAGACCGGCGATGGCCGACTTGAAGGTCATGCCGCGCGACAGGCGCAACGCGTCGACGACGCCGGCTTCGAAGCTTGTGTGCGGCCAGATGCGCGTGCCACCGAGGGCGGGCCCGAGAACGGTGGTGTGGATCGAGACGATCGCGGTCAGCCCGCGTGCCGTGTCGCGGCCGAGCCAGACCTGCTCGTGATGGTCGAAGCCGTCGAGATGACGAATGTCTGCAGTGATGTCGGTAATTTCGAGCGTGGTCGCGACCGATGGCTGCGGATGACGCGGTTCAAGGACGTTCAGCATGAGGGTTCCTCCCGGGTGCGCTGGTCCCCTCGAAAGCTAAACATTTTCGGCGATTTTTGGTTTCGAAGACGGGGCGCCGCGCGACCGCCCGTTGCGCGCTGCCGCTTTGCCGCGCAACAAACGCAAAACACGGGGGGCGAGCTATAGGGGTGGCCGGACGCGGGTCTGCCCCCCACGCGCCCGGCCTGCCGGCTGGTCGGAATGCCACTGCCCTGGCATTCCTTGCAGCCAGACTCCGTCAGCCGCCGGCGTCGAGCGCCGGCGCCTCAGGGCCTGTCCTCATGGATCAGGCCTTCGGTTCCTTGTTCTCCTTCGGCTGCCGCTTCTCAGCCGGTTCGGGGAGCTTTCCGCCGAACGCCATTGGGGCGAGGAAGGCGCGCGGGTTGAAGCCAGCCGCAGCAAGTGCCGCGATCGTCTTCCAGAATTGCAGGCGGTACATGTCCGTTACCTCGTTCGCTGGACTGACCACTTCGATTCGCGAGCGCAAACTAGACGTGCCGACGATGCCGTTCTTGGACTGCGCGGCCCCATGTTCGGGTTCTGGCGGTACGGGCTTGACCTATTCATCTGCGCGAAATAGAAAGAGCGTCTGCCCGCCTTGGTTGTGTATCGTTGAGTAGACCAATGACGAATCCTGATGGGCAGAATGCCTCCTTTCGCGTGCTGACAGACGATCTCCCGGCGCAGGAGCGGCTTGCCGTGCTGCGCGAGGTCTATGGCCGCACCATTCTCAATGCCGATCTCAAGCCGGTCGACGGCGCGCCTGTCCACATGGACATGCGGGTGCGGCTGCTGCCTGGCGTGGGCATCGCCACAGGCTCGGCCTCGCCGATCAAAGTCGGCATTAGCAAGGAGATGATCGACAATGACGACGTGATCCTGCTCGCCGCGCTGTCAGGTGGCAGCCACATGCAGCTTGGCGGCCAGGACGAGAGCATCCGCCCGGGCTGCGCGATGTTCGTGCCCGGTGGCCGGGTTGGCGCCAATGTCACGCGCCCAGGCTTCACCTATGTCAACCTGCGCTTCGACAGGAAAGCGCTGCAGCCGCTGCTCGGCGACGTCTCCAGTATGATGATGCGGCCGATCCCGATCAGCCACGGCCCGATGCAGCTGTTGATCACCTATGCCACTGCACTGCAGAAGCTGGACGAGCCGCTGCCGGGCAACATGGCGCGCATGGTGGCTAGCCATCTGCTTGATCTGACAGCACTGACGCTGGGGGCGGAGCGCGACGCCGAACAGGTGGCGCTGGGGCGTGGGCTGCGGGCCGCCAGGCTGGCGGCGATCAAGGCGGACATCTCGGGGCGGGGCGATCTGCGCGGGCTATCGGCCGAGGCGATCGCCGCCGAACACAAGCTGTCGCCGCGCTATGTCAGGAAGCTGTTCGAAAGCGAAGGGCTGTCATTCACCGAATTCGCGCTCGGCCAGAAGCTCAAGCGCGCGCACCGCATGCTGGCCGATCCCTCGTGGGCGCAGCGCAGCATCACCGACATCGCCTATGAAGCAGGCTTCAACGACCTGTCCTATTTCAACAGGGTGTTTCGCCGTCGGTTCGATGCGACACCGTCGGAAGTGCGGGCGGAGGGACTGGCCGCTTGAGGCGACGAGGGCGCCGATACTTGACCGGCGCCCAAAGGCCGTTCAGGCGAGGCTAGCAGTCAGCGAGACCTTGATCGCGCCAAGCGCCTTGGAAACAGGGCAACCTTCCTTGGCCTTGGTGGCAAGTTCCTGGAACTTGGCGTTGTCAATGCCCGGCACCGTGCCGACGAGGGTGAGTGCGCTTTCGGTAATGCCGGTGCCGGGGATCAGCGTCACCACCGCCTTGGCGTCGAGCTTGTCGGCGGGGGTGCCGTTTTCGGCGAGGAAGTGCGACAGCTGCATGGCAAAGCAGCCGGCGTGGGCGGCGGCGATCAGTTCCTCCGGGTTGGTGCCGGATTTGCCGGTTTCGTCCTCGAAGCGGGCCTTGAACGAATAGGGCTGGCCCTTGATCGCGCCGCTCTGGGTGTCGAGCGTTCCCGAACCTTCCTTCAGATTGCCTTTCCAGACGGCGTTGGCGCTGTGGTTCATGATGTTCTCCATGATTTCTGACGGGGCCGGTGCGGCAACCGGGTGAGACTATAGCGCTGCCTCGCGCGCCTGCCAGCGTCCCGTCGCCGGGAAATCATCGCCACACGAAAAAAGTCTTGCGCCAAAATGTCTGCTTGTCTTCGTCACGGACGTCCTTGTGGCGTGGGTCAACTCAAGGAGATCATCGGTGAAATATGTCTGCCTGGTCTATCTCGAAGAGGGCTTGTTCGGGACGCTGTCGCCCGAACAGAAAGAGAAACTCGACACCGACTCGCTGGCCTATGACAGGCAGCTTGAAGCCAAGGGCAACCTGATCGCTGCCGAGGCGCTGCAATCGGTGAAGGCGGCGAAAACCGTCATGCGGCGCGCCGGCAAGAGGCTGGTGACCGATGGGCCCTTTGCCGAGACGAAAGAACAGCTGATCGGCTTTGTGATGATCGAGGCGACAGACCACGACGAGGCCGTGGAGATCGCCTCGAACATCCCGCTGGCGGCGATGGGAAAGGTCGAGGTCAGGCCGATCTACGACATTCCCGGTGCCTGATGCTGTAGCTACCTGGATGGCGAACTGCCGCCGTCAGATCGCCTCGCCCTTGAGCAGGCGGGGAGTTTCGCCCGTCAGGCCCGACGCCTGGCGGATGAAGTAGTCCTTGAGCCGCGGCACGCGGTCGACGAGGCCGAGGCCGATGTCGCGGATGGCGCGGACGGGGGCGATGTCGTTGGAAAACAGTCGGTTGAGCACGTCGGTGGTGATGCCCATGCGCACGGTGTCGAAGCGGCGCCACTGCTCGTAGCGTTCGAGCACGTCGAGCGCGCCGATGTCCTGGCCGAGACGATCGGCCTCGACGATGATTTCGGCAAGTGCTGCGGCATCCTTGAAGCCGAGATTGAGGCCCTGGCCGGCGATCGGATGGATGCCGTGGGCCGCGTCGCCGGCAAGGGCGAAGCGAGGGGCCACGAAGGCGCGCGCCAGGGTCAGGCCGAGTGGCCATGCACGTGGCTTGCCCTCGACGCGGATCTCGCCGAGCTTGAGGCCGAAGCGCTGCTCGAGCTCGATCTCGAAGACGAACGGATCACCCGAGACAAGCTTGTCGGCGTCCTCGGTGCGTTCGGTCCAGACGATGGACGAGCGGTTGGTGCCATCCTTCGTCGGCTTGAGCGGCAGCGTTGCGAAAGGGCCGGCCGGCAGGAAATGCTCCTCGGCGCGGCCGCCATGCGGGCGTTCGTGCACCACAGTGCAGACGATGCCGGACTGGCCGTATTCCCAGCGCACCGTCTTGATGCCGGCCATATCGCGCAGCTTGGAGTTGACGCCGTCGGCGGCGATGAGAAGGCGCGTGTCGATGCTGATACCGTCGGCAAGATGGACCTTGGCGCCGGCGATGGCGGCCTCGAAGGCCTGGACGGCAACACCTTCGATGATGTCGATGCCGAGTTCGGCGGCGCGGCGGCGCAGGGCGCCGTTGAGCAGCCGGTTTTCGATCATGTGGGCGAAAGGTTCGCCGGCGCCGATCTCGCCGTCGAAGGTGAGGAAGACCGGACGGACCGGGTCGGCACTCTTCGAATCGGTGATGATCATGTCGTTGATCGCCTGCGCCTCGGGCGAAATCTCTTCCCAGCAGCCGAGCTGGTCGAGCATCCGACAGGCGGCGGCGGCGATGGCGGAGGCGCGCCCGTCCTTGCGCCAGACCTCGGCGGGCGCTGCGTCAACGATGGCGATGTGCAGATTGGGCCGCGCCTGCTTGATCGAGACGGCAGTGGCGAGGCCGACATAACCGGCGCCGGCGACGAGCACGTCGAGCTGCGTCGATTTCTTGTCGTCAGATTCGCGCGTGACCATGGCGGCGTCCTTTACGGCTAGGCTTCCCGCCTTGACTCGACGGGGGCTTCCTGCTGGAAACCGGGTATACTTCGTCCCGAAAAGGGGAAAGCATGCCGGCCGGAATACAAGAGCTTCTCAGCATTCTCAATCTCGAGAAGCTGGAACACAACCTGTTCCGTGGTCGCAGCCCGCAGGTTCAGTGGCAGCGCGTGTTTGGCGGCCAGACGATTGCGCAGGCGCTGGTGGCGGCACAGCGCACCGTTGACGCGGACCGGCACGTGCATTCGCTGCACGGCTACTTCATGCGCCCCGGCGACATCACCGTGCCAATCATCTACGAAGTCGACCGCATCCGCGATGGAGGAAGCTTCACCACGCGGCGCGTCGTGGCGATCCAGCACGGCCATGCGATCTTTTCTCTCGAAGCGTCGTTCCAGGTCGAGGAGCAGGGCCTGGAATACCAGATGCCGATGCCGCTCGACGTGACGCCGCCGGAAGAGCTGAAGTCGCAGCGCGAGCTGCTGCAGGAAGCAACCCATGTGCCCGAGCAGATCAGGCTGTTCTGGGCCAAGGAGCGGCCGCTTGAACTGAGGCCCGTCTATGCCGAGCATTATTCGAGCCGGGACAAGCTGCCGCCGCTGCAGAAGGTGTGGATCCGCCTGACGGGGCCGGTGCCGAACGACCGCGCACTGCGCTGTGCGGTGCTTGCCTATCTTTCCGACATGACGCTGCTCGATACGGCAACTTTTGCCCATGGTCGCGGCATCTTCGATCCCGACATCCAGGCGGCGAGCATCGACCACGCCATGTGGTTCCATCGCGAGCATTCGCTCGACGGCTGGCTGCTCTACACCCAGGACAGCCCGTCGACCTCGGGTTCGCGCGGCTTCACGCGGGGCGCGCTCTATGCCCAGGACGGCACGCTGGTCGCCTCGGTGGCACAGGAAGGGCTGATACGCCTGCGCACCAAGCCTACGAAATAGGCATTTTGGATAATTTGCACATTCCGTGAGCAGATGCTTTGCTGCGCCTGCGAAGGAAGTCGCTTGCGTCCAGCACATTTTCCTTAAATTTCAGACGGTTGGCTTGTGCCGGGGCAAACTGGCACGGAGCTTGAATAGCCTTGGTCACTCACCGGTGGTCTTCGGGTCCGCTGGCGACGTCTGCAACGCGGGGGACCCGCATCAGCAAGGGGTGAAACCTGATGAAAATCGTGATGGCTATCATCAAGCCGTTCAAGCTCGACGAGGTACGCGAAGCGCTGACCAATGTCGGCATCCAGGGCCTGACCGTCACCGAAGTCAAAGGCTACGGACGGCAGAAGGGACATACCGAGATTTACCGCGGCGCCGAATATGCCGTGAGCTTCCTGCCCAAGATCAAGATCGAAGTCGCCGTCTCGACCGACCTCGTCGACAAGGCCGTGGAAGCGATCACCGGTGCCGCCAAGACCGGCCAGATCGGCGACGGCAAGATATTCGTCTTCGGCATCGACCAAGCCGTGCGTATCCGTACCGGCGAAACCGACACTGACGCGCTCTGAGCGGGCCAACCAATTCTCATGGAGACCTCAATGCAAATTCCAACCTCATTGAAGACGGCAGCGCGGACGGCCCTTGTCGGTACGCTTGCGCTGACCGCCCTGGGAACGGTCGTGGCCTTCGCCCAGGAAGCCGCACCCGCGGCAGCAGATGCCGCTGCAGCCGCGCCCGCGCCCGCCGACGTCATGGAAAAAGGCGACGTCGCCTGGATGCTGACCTCGTCGCTGCTGGTGCTGTTCATGGCACTGCCGGGCCTGGCGCTGTTCTATGGCGGCCTGGTGCGCGCCAAGAACATGCTGTCGGTGCTGATGCAGTGCACAATGATCGTGGCGCTGGTGATCGTGATCTGGACGTTCTGGGGCTACTCGATGGCCTTTGGCGACGCGCCTAGCCCGTATTGGGGCGGCCTCGGAAAGGCATTCCTTGCCGGCGTGACGCCCGAGAGCATGGCGGCGACCTTCACCAAGGGCATCGTCATCCCCGAATACGTCTTCATCGTCTTCCAGATGACCTTTGCCTGCATCACGCCGGCGCTGATCGTCGGCGCCTTTGCCGAGCGCATCAAGTTCTCGGCTGTGCTTCTTTTCGTGGCGCTGTGGGTGACGGTCGTCTACTTCCCGATCGCCCATATGGTCTGGGATTCGGATGGCCTGATCTATGGCTGGGGCGCGCTTGATTTCGCCGGCGGCACCGTCGTGCACATCAATGCAGGCATCGCTGCCCTGGTCGGCGCGCTGGTGATCGGCAAGCGCACCGGCTACGGCAAGGACAACATGGCTCCGCACTCAATGACGCTGACCATGGTCGGCGCCTCGATCCTGTGGGTCGGCTGGTTCGGATTCAATGCCGGCTCCAACCTCGAAGCCAATGGCGGCGCAGCCCTGGCCATGATCAACACATTCACCGCCACTGCCGGCGCGATCCTCGCCTGGGTGATCATCGAAGTCGTTGCCCGCGGCAAGGCGTCGATGCTGGGTGCGGCCTCCGGCATGGTGGCGGGCCTCGTTGCGGTGACACCGGCTGCCGGCTTCGTCGGCCCGGTCGGCGCCATCGCACTGGGCGCGATCGCCTCGGTGATCTGCTACTTCTTCGTGGCAGTGGTTAAGATCAAGCTGGGCTACGACGATTCGCTCGATGTGTTCGGCATCCACGGCGTCGGCGGCATTGTCGGCGCCATCGGCACCGGCGTCTTCAATGCCAAGGCGCTGGGCGGCATCGGCTACGGCGAAATGTCGATCGGCGGCCAGGTGTGGACGCAGTTCCTCGCTGTGTCGGTGACGGTCATCTGGTGCGGCATCGGCTCGCTGGTGATCTACAAGCTGGTCGATCTGCTCGTCGGCCTGCGCCCGACTGTCGAAGCCGAACGCCAGGGTCTCGACCTGACCTCGCATGGCGAAGTGGCTTACCACTCCTGATGCCTGTTGGAGCGCGGTCCTCCCCCTAGGGATCGTGCCCCGGCGCCGCGCGGCCGATGTCCTGGCCGCGCAACATCCTCCCAAATCCCGTCGTGGCCGCTCGCAAGGCAGCTACGCTTTGAGGCCCGGAGCAATCCGGGCCTCCTTTTTGTCTGGAGGCTAGTCGGCCTTGGGCAAGGCCGGATCGAGGGGGCGCTTGCTCAGGAAGTTGCGCAGATTGCGCGGCGTGCGGGGGTAACTGTCGCCCTCGTATCTCGCCGGATCGCGGTAGACGCTCAACGTCGATGGATCGCGCCTTGTGCCGCGCGGAATGGTACCCCAGCGGCCGGCATCGTAGAGATCGACGAGGAAAGCGTAGTCGTAGCGGCAGAAGCGCAGCGCCTTGGCGAGGGCCGCGGGCGACAGGTCGGATGGGCCGGCCTGTCCGCTGGAGACGTGGATGTGCGGCATCGACACGCTCTGGCCGACGATTTCGCTGATGTAGGCTGCGACCTGGTCGGTCTTCTCCAGCTTGAAAACCCGGTCGAACAGGAAAAGGTTACTGCCGAGGAAGTAGCGCGGCGAGGCGACGTGGAAGCGGACGTCGGCGCAGATGCGGCAATAGTCCTCGACCTTGAGGATGAAGGTCTCGAGATCCGGTTCGAGCGACAGGCCGAGCTGACGCGCCAGCTCGCTGTCAGTCTCGTCGCCGGCCAGCAGCCTGGATTTGACGACGCGGTCGAAATAGGCCGACAACAGCCGCTCGACCGGGTCCCTGACGATCGTGAAGGGCTTGGCGTCGGCATTGTGCATCGGCCGAAAAGGATCGACCAGATTGGTGCCGAGGTGGTGGTGGACGTCGTCGTCGGGATTGTCGAGCGCCTGATGCGCGCCGGCTACCTGCATGAGCAGATATTTGACGCTGCTGCTGCCACTCTTCGGTACGGGATAGTAGGTGGCGTCGAAGAATCTCAATCCTGTCGGCATCTGGCTCCTGGCTTGATTCCGAGGGGGCAAAGCGACGGAGGTGCGTCGCGCGATCCGGGTCGTTGCCCGGTCAGTTGATTATATGTGTGCATCCTAATGTGTCCACCCTTGGGCAGCCGAGACAGGTTTCGGGGCCCGGTTCAGCCGGGCCCTCGCAAGAATGCTGGCCGATCTCTTTGCGGGCCTTCAGGCGAAGAATGCCCGGATGCGTGTCCACATGCTGATCGCCGCGCGGACGCGGCGGGCGGCACTTGCACCCCTGACCGCGTCGCCGAAATGGCAATAGCAGACGATGTTGTGCAACTGCCGGTCGGACAGGTCGAAGAAGCGCTTGGCTGCGCCGTAGCTGTCGTCTTCAAGGCCGGCTGCCCGGAAGGCAGGGTCCTCGAATGCAACGGTGATGGGCGAGCCCGGTACGCGCATGGCGAGTCGTTCGGCGCGCGGGGCATATTCGGTTCCTGAAAGCGTGCCGAGGCGCCGTTCCGGCTGATCCTCTAGCAGTTGCGCCCAGCGCTCGAGACGCTCGGTGCGCGTCATCGGCAGATAGGGGGTAAGTGGCTGGATGTCTGCGAAGGCCTGCAGTTGCTCGATGCTATGGTGCTTCATCGCTGCCTCCATTAGATTTTCCTAATATTGAAAACTATGGCGCTGCAGCCTCTGCGGCAAGCCCGTTTTGACCCTGGACATGCAAAAACCCCGCCCTGCCGGGACGGGGTTTCTGCGAGCCACGTCGGGCGTCGTTACATCGCCGACGTCATGACGGCGGTCACCTTGGTGGCATCGTCATCGGCAACGGTAATCGACACCTTCATGCCTGCCGCCAGATCGGCGGGAAGTGCCACGTCAGCCGGGACGGTGTAGGTCTTGCCGTCCTCTAGCGTGATCATGCGGGTGTCCTTGTTGAACTCCTTGATCACGCCATCGGCCGCTGCGGCCCAGGCCGCACCCATCATGAAGGCGGCGGCACCAAGTGCCAAAATGAGTTTTCTCATTCTATTTCTCCTTGGGTGTTGTCCCTTCCGGTAAGCGCAACGCCATGCGGTTGGGATGGTTGCATCAAAAACGCCCGGAGCCTGAGGAGCGAAGGCGACTCTTTGCAGGGACTCGCAAGATCGTCGAAGCGTCTGCTGCGTGAACAATGGCTTAACCTTAATGCCGCCTTAACCTTCGGCCCGATAGTCTGACAAACGAATCTGCCCGCCATGCGTCCGCATGCGGGCCATGGCATCAATGGACGGGGACGAGGCATGCGTTCTGGGGTTTCCTCACCGCTCGCGCTGACCGAGACGGGGCAAGGCATTCAGGCATTCGCGCGACGGCAGGCAGGCCGCGCTGCGGGCCTGGGCCTGTTTGCCTTCGTTGCCTTCGGGCTGGCGGCGCTCGGCACCTGGAACGTTGCCGACCCGAGCTTCAGCCATGCCACCGACAATCCCGTCACCAACGCCATGGGTTATCCGGGTGCGGTGTTCGCCGATCTCGCGATGCAGTTCTTCGGCCTTGCCTCTGTCGCTGCCCTGATGCCGGCGGTGATCTGGGGTGTGCTGTTCGTCACAGCACGCGGCGTCGACCGCATGCCCAAGCGCGGCCTGGTCTGGTTCGGATCGGCACTTCTTGGCGCGGCCATTGCCGGCTGTGTCGGCGCACCGCCGACCTGGCCTCTGCCGACTGGCCTCGGTGGCGTGTTCGGCGACATGGTGCTCAAGGTGCCGGGGCTGTTCATCGGCGGCTATCCGACCGGGCTGATCGCCACCGTCATCGGCGTCCTGCTGATTGCGCCGGCGATCTGGCTGTTTGCCTTCGGCGCCGGGCTGCTCAACCGCGAGAACGGCTTTGCAGTGGTCAATCCCAAGCCCAAGCCCGACATGCGCGAGCAGGACTTTGCCAGCTTCGACGACGAGGACGAGGACGAAAACGAGGGCGTTCTGGCGCTTGGCGCCATCACCCACTGGTGGCTGTCGGCCCGGGCCTGGATGCGCCGCCGCGCCGCCAAGCGGCGCGAACTGGAGGGCTACGACATGCTGCCGGTCAAGCGCGAGAGCGCCTGGCGGCAGGCGGCCGAGCGCGTCGAATCGGCGGAGCGCGCCGAACAGCGCGTTACGACAGGTGGCCGCGCTCGCGTCGAGCCCGAATTCTTCGCCCAGATGGTGGCGCAGGAGCGCTCGGTCTCGATCGACCCCGACGATCAGGATGTCTTCGGCGACGATGACAACGACATGCCGCCGGTGTCATCCGAGCGCCGGGCCGCCAATGCGCAGGTGCAGAATTTCCGCTCGCCGGAGGCTGGATCGCCTGCCGCCCGTGTCGCAGCACCTGCCCCCAGGCCGGCCCCTGGAGCGCGTGTCCAGCGCGAGGCACAGACAACGCTGATCGGCGCCGAAACATTCGAGATGCCGTCGCTGCATTTCCTGGCCGAGCCCAAGAATGTCGTGCGCGACGCGTCGCTGTCCAAGGATGCACTGGAACAGAATGCGCGCCTGCTCGAAGGCGTGCTCGAGGATTTCGGCGTCAAGGGTGAGATCATCCATGTCCGTCCCGGCCCTGTCGTCACGTTGTATGAGCTCGAGCCGGCGCCCGGCATCAAGTCGTCGCGCGTCATCGGCCTTGCCGACGACATCGCCCGCTCGATGAGCGCGATTGCCGCCCGCGTCGCGGTCGTGCCGGGGCGCAACGCGATCGGCATCGAGCTGCCGAATGCCAAGCGCGAAACCGTATATCTCCGCGAGATACTGGCGAGCCGCGACTTCGAGACGACCAAGTCGAAGCTGGCGCTGGCGCTCGGCAAGACCATCAATGGCGAGGCGGTCATCGTCGACATCGCCAAGATGCCGCACGTGCTGGTCGCCGGCACCACCGGCTCGGGCAAGTCGGTCGCCATCAACACGATGATCCTGTCGCTGCTCTACCGCATGACGCCGCAGGAATGCCGCCTGATCATGATCGATCCGAAGATGCTGGAACTGTCGGTCTATGACGGCATTCCGCATCTTCTGACGCCTGTCGTCACGGATCCGAAGAAGGCCGTGGTGGCGCTGAAGTGGACGGTGCGGGAGATGGAAGACCGCTACCGCAAGATGTCCAAGGTCGGCGTGCGCAACATCGACGGCTTCAATGCACGCGTCAGCCAGGCGGAGAAGAAGGGCGAGCAGATTTCGCGCACGGTGCAAACAGGCTTCGACCGCCAGACCGGCGAGGCGATCTACGAGACCGAGAATCTCGATCTGGCGCCGCTGCCATACATAGTCGTCATCATCGACGAAATGGCCGACCTGATGATGGTCGCCGGCAAGGACATCGAGGGTGCTGTCCAGCGGCTGGCGCAGATGGCCCGTGCCGCCGGCATCCACGTCATCATGGCAACCCAGCGTCCGTCGGTCGACGTCATCACCGGCACCATCAAGGCCAATTTCCCGACCCGCATATCGTTCCAGGTGACGTCGAAGATCGACAGCCGCACCATTCTGGGCGAGCAGGGCGCCGAGCAACTGCTCGGCATGGGCGACATGCTCTACATGGCCGGCGGCGGCCGCATCCAGCGCGTCCACGGCCCGTTCGTCGCCGACGAAGAGGTCGAAAAGGTCGTCGCCCATCTCAAGCTGCAGGGCGTGCCGGAATATCTCGACGCCATCACCGAGGATGACGGCGAGGACGAGGATGAGCCGTCGGGCAAGGGTGGCGGCAATGGCGGCGGCAATTTCGAGGATTCGGACGACCCCTACGACCAGGCGGTCTCGGTGGTGCTGCGCGACGGCAAGGCGTCGACGAGCTACATCCAGCGCCGCCTTGGCATCGGCTACAACCGCGCCGCCTCGATCATCGAGCGGATGGAGCAGGAGGGCATCGTCGGTCCGGCAAATCATGCCGGCAAGCGCGAGATTCTGGTGCCGACGGAAGACGACAAGATGTAGGATCGGGGAACCGGCGATCACGTTTTCGCGTTCAGTGCGCGAGGCCGTGAACCATGTCAAACTTCAGCCCTACTAAGTGCCGATACAACCGTCGAACTGGAATGAGAGAGTAACCGGCATGAACGACATCCGCACCCCGACCCGCCGACGCCTGCTCGGCTTCGCGGCCGCGATCGCGCTGACCGCGACGCCGCTGGTCGCCTTCAATGGCCCGGCCCAGGCACAAGGCTCCGATGCCGCCCAGCGCATCGCCGATCATTTCGCGAGCGTGCGCTCGATGTCGGGCGAGTTCGTGCAGTTCGGTCCGCGCGGCGAGCAGACCGGCGGCAAGTTCTTCCTGCAGCGTCCGGGCAAGATCCGCTTCAACTACGAGGCACCGTCGAACTTCAAGGTCATTTCTGACGGCCAGTCGGTGGTCATCCTGAATTCGAAGATGCGCACCTCCGACCTCTACCCACTGTCGAAGACGCCGCTGAAGCTGTTGCTCGACGAGCGCATCGACCTCAGTGGCAACAAGGTCAAGAGCGTCACCGAAGAGGACGACCTGACCACAATCAAGCTGTCGGACAAGCAGGTCTTCGGCAACTCGACCATCACCATGATGTTCGACCCCAAGACCTACGAATTGCGCCAGTGGACGATTACCGACGCCCAGGGCAAGGACACCACCGTGATGGTGTTCAACGTCAAGCAGGGCGGTTCCTTCCCGGGTGATACGTTCAAGATCGACTACAAGCTCAATCGCGAGCTGAACGCCCAGAAGAAGAGCGACTAAGAGGCCGCCCGCTCACGCTCCTCTGCCGGTCATCTGACGCGGCAAGCCCTGTGCGAGGCCTCATTCGATGAATTGCCCGGCTTAGTTGTGGACATCGGCGGCGCGCGCGCCGCATCGGGCATCGCGCCTTGTCATCGCAGGTCGGTGCTGGCAGGTTCCGCCGCAACTTTTGCCGGAACCTGCCATGCCCTTTTCCATCGCCACCTGGAACATCAACTCCGTGCGTCTGCGCATGCCGCTGGTCGAGCGGCTGCTGAACGAGTACGCGCCCGACGTGCTGTGCCTGCAGGAGACCAAGTGCCCCGATGACCAGTTTCCGTCGGCAGCTTTCCGCAAGGCCGGCTACGAGCACATCGCCTTCCATGGCCAGAAGGGCTATCACGGCGTCGCCACGGTGGCGCGGCGGCCGCTGGAAATCGTCGAGAAGCGCCGCTTCTGCGAGATCGACGACAGCCGGCACCTGTCGGTGCGTTTCGAGGCCGGCGGCAAGAAGGTCGTGTTGCACAATTTCTATGTTCCGGCAGGCGGCGATGAGCCCGATGTCGAGATCAATCCGAAATTCCGCCACAAGCTCGGCTTCGTTTCCGAGATGAACGCGATCCGCGCCGACCATGACGAAGGGTCGGCCTCGGTGTTGGTCGGCGACCTCAACATCGCGCCGCTGGAGCACGACGTCTGGTCGCACAAGCAATTGCTCAACGTCGTCAGCCACACGCCCGTCGAGACCGAAAGCTTCGAGGCGATGCGCAAGGCCGGCGAGTGGGTCGACCTGATGCGGCTCAATGTGCCCGACGACCAGAAGATCTACACTTGGTGGAGCTACAGGGCGAAGGACTGGGAGACCTCCAACCGCGGCCGACGGCTCGATCACGTCTGGTCCTCGGCAAACCTTGCGCCGCGGCTTACCGGCATCGACATCCTGAGCGCCGCGCGTGGCTGGGAGCGGCCGTCGGATCATGTGCCGGTCATAGCGCGCTTCGACCTCGACTGAGAAAACCCGCCCCGGGCGGACATCTGCCGCAGCTATCTGCGCTTCCGGTGCTCACGTACCGAATGTCCGCTCCGGTTGTCTAAAGCCGCACCAACTGTCTTACCGCAACGCGTTTTCGAGCGCTGTACGAAGCTACTTGCCGAATCGCGGCGCTAGGCTTTCGATGCGGGCGAGCATGTCCTGGAGGTCTTCGAGGATATGCTGGTGCAGCCGCTCTGCGAGTTCGGGATATTCCTCGAGGATGCGGTGGAACATCTTGCGGTTGAGCCGGATGATTTCCGAATCGATGGCGGCGGCGGCACTGGTCAGGCGCCTGGTGTCGGCAATGAGGGCGAGCTCGCCAAGCATCGAGCCAGGTCCGGCGGTGCCGACCTCGGTGCGCAAGCCGTCGACCTCGCGATAGAGCGCTATACGTCCCGATATCACGACATAGGCCGAATCGGCTTCGTCGTCCTCGCGGTAGAGCTTGCGATCGGCGGGGAGGTTCACATTCTCCGCACCGAAGGCCAGCAAACGCAGCTGTTCTTGTGTGAAGCCCTCAAACAGCCTCACGCCGGACAGGATGCGGATGTCGTCATCCAGCGCCATTATGTCCCCGACTTCTCAGACTGGCTCCCTTCCCTGTTGTTAGCCGGTTCCCCGTTCCAAACTAACAACATATTCTGCTTATCCCCCCGAAAACCAAAGCCGATTTTCGGGCCGGTTCAGCAAACCAGTCAGGGGACCAGCTTGTATCCGCCGCTTTCTGTCACAAGAATTTCAGCATTGGAAGGATCGCGCTCGATCTTCTGGCGCAGCCGGTAGACATGGGTTTCCAGCGTGTGGGTCGTAACCCCCGAATTATAGCCCCAGACTTCCTCGAGAAGGACGTCGCGGGTGACCACCTTCTGGTCGGCGCGGTAGAGATATTTGATGATCGAGGCTTCCTTTTCGGTCAGCCTGACCTTGCCGCCGCGGGCGTCGATGAGAAGCTTCTGGCTCGGCTTGAAGGTATAGGGGCCGACCGAGAAGGTGGCGTCCTCGCTCTGCTCGTGCTGGCGCAATTGGGCGCGGATGCGGGCGAGCAGGACGGCAAAGCGAAACGGCTTGGTGACATAGTCGTTGGCGCCGGCTTCGAGGCCGAGGATCGTGTCGGAATCGGTGTCGTGGCCGGTCAGCATGATGATCGGCGCCTTGTAGCCGCCCTTGCGCAGGATCTTCACCGCCTCGCGCCCATCCATGTCGGGCAGGCCGACATCCATGATCAGCAGGTCGATGAGGCCAGCACGCGCCGCGGTGACGCCCTTGGCGGCCGTCGCTTCCTCAAGAACTTCGAACTCCTCGTAAAGCGCCAGCTGTTCGACCAGCGTGCTGCGCAAATCGTCGTCATCGTCGACGATGAGGATGGTGCGTGAGGTCATGGATCAATCCGTTGTTTCAAAATCAGTATTCAGTTGACCGCGGCAATCGAATGCGGAAGCTGATCGCCACAACTTTCAGCGGTAGTGATTTGTTCCGCAAGGCGATCATACAAGAAAAATCAAAGGCGTAATTGGGGCGGGTGCATTTTTGCGCAATAGCATTTCGACAATCGTGGTGCGGGCGAAGCCCGGCGACCCGACCAAGGGGCTGATGCAGGTCGGCGGGCTGGTGTTTCCCTGTGCGCTGGGGCGCGGCGGCATCACCGCAAACAAACGCGAGGGCGATGGCGGCACGCCCCTGGCGACGATGCGGCTGCTGTCGGGCTATTTCCGCCGCGACCAGTTCGTGTCGGGGGGAAGCTGCTTGCCGATGAGCCCGATCAGCGCCGATCTCGGCTGGTGCGAGGTGCCAGACGACCGCAACTACAACAGGCCGGTGAAGATACCTTACGGCGCCAGCCACGAGCGCATGAAGCGCGACGACAGTCTCTATGACGCCTGCCTGGTGCTCGACTGGAACATCAGGCCGAGGCGGCGCGGGCGCGGCAGCGCGATCTTCTTCCATCTGGCGCGGCCGGGCTTCACGCCGACGCAAGGCTGTGTCGCGGTCACGGCGCAGGTGATGGCGCGGCTGTTGCCGCAGCTGTCGCGCCAGACGGTGCTGAAGGTGGTGCGTTAGGCGCTGGAAAGAAAGCGGCCCGAAGATCGGGAGACATGATCCTCGGGCCGAGCGTGCTCCCAGAGTGAGCTTGGGAGATGGGAATCAGCGGCGGTTCTGGCGGCGGGGCTGCTGCCAGCCGATGTCGAGCAAGCCGAGATGGCCGAGTTCGGCGTCGACGGCCCTGGCGATATCCTTTTTGGCGATGCCGGTGTCGCGGCGATAGTGTTCCGACAACTCGGTCGCATCCTGCGGCGTCGGCACGTTGAGCGCTGCCCTCATCTGGCGAAACCAGTCGAAAACCGGCTGCAGCCTGGCCGGCTGAACGTAGGTGGCTTTCAGGACATCGGTAGACATGGTCATTTCCGTTTCGTCCGGACATCAAATCCGGTTTGACATTGGTTGAACTGGGCTCATGATGCAGTGCTGAAAGGCAAAAGAGAAACGAGTAGTTCTTTCTCGACCATCAAACCAAATTTGAAGATCCGGCAATGCGCTTCGTACCTGGGACACGTGCTTTGCGAACGCTGGCGGCTGCCGGCAAGCATCTTAATTTCACCCGGGCTGCCGACGAGCTCGGTCTGACGCCGGCTGCGGTGAGCCATCAGATCAAGGAAATCGAGGATCAACTCGGCGTCGTGCTGTTTACCCGCACCAGCCGCACCATTCGGCTGACCGAAGCGGGATCGGCATTGGTGGATGCCTCGGTCGATGCGCTCGACCTGCTCAACCGCGCTGTGTCACGGGCCCGCAAGATGACGCGCGGGACGGCCCTGCTGAAGGTGACGCTCGACGCGCAGTTCGCCTCGAAATGGCTGATGCGGCGCATCGACAGTTTCCGCAAGCGGCACCCCGACATCGAATTGCGCTTCGACATCAGCTACGAGGTGCGCGATTTCGACCTCGACGACGTCGACGTCGCCATCCGCTTCGGCATGGGCAAGTATCCGGGGCTGGTCGCCGACCGGCTGTTCGACAACATGATCATCCCAGTCTGCAGCCCAGCGCTGCTGGCCTCAGGTCCGCCGCTCAGGGTGCCGCGCGACCTGTTTCACCACACGCTGGTGCATATCGAATGGTCGCAGCAGGGCGTGACATGGCCGAACTGGCGCATGTGGATGGCGGCGGCGGGGGTCGACGACTTCGACGACAGCCGCTCAGTGGTGTTTACCACCTCGTCCGATGCGGTGCAGGCGGCGATCGACGGCAGCGCCGTGGCGCTGGCCGACTTCGCCATGGTGGCGAACGACCTGTCGGAGGGGCGACTGGTCCGGCCGTTCGACCTCGGCATCCGGGTGTCGCGCGAGTTCGCCTACTTCCTGGTCTATCCCAAGAATGTCGCCGATGACCCGCGCATCGTGGCGTTCAGAGCATGGATCCTCGACGAAGCCGAGAAAACCCAGACCTGATCAGGCGAAGCGCCAGACGGTGGTGCGCTTGACCTCGGCGTCTTCGAGCGCGCGGGTCACCGGGACCTCGTAGGTGGCGAGCTTTTCCAGCCGTTTCCCGGGCAGGTAGGAGCGGCCGGGATCGCCGACGAGCACATCGGCGCCGCGGGCCCGGAGCGCTTCGAACCACGGCACGAGCCGGTCGGCGAAAGGCTTTTCGTAGAAGACGTCGCCGGCGAGCACCACATCCCAACCGTCGTCGCGGCCGACCTGGTCGGCGCCGACGAAGTCGACCTCGACCACGTTCGCCTCGGCATTAAGCCGGATCGCCGCTTCGCAGAACGGGTCGATGTCGGCGCCGACGAGGCGGGCAGCACCAGCCTTCATGGCAGCTATGGCGACGAGACCGGAACCGGAGGCGAAGTCGAGCACGCGCTTGCCGGCTACGGTTTCGGGGCGATCGAGCACATAACGCGCCAAGCCTTGCCCGCCGGCCCAGGCGAACGCCCAAAAGGGGGGCGGCAGGCCGATTTCGGACAGTTCTTCCTCGGTGCGGCGCCACAGGTCATGCGCCTCGTCGGCGAGATGGAGCAGGACTTCAGGCACATGCGGCGGCCGCATCAGCACCGTGTTGGCGCGGATGAAGGTTGCAGCACCCTCGGGCGTCAGGCGTGTCGGAGAAGCCGTGGTCACGGCGCCTTGTCGAGCCCGGCCATGCGGCAGACTTCCTGCCATTCGTCAGGCGTCACCGGCTGGACCGACAGGCGCATCGAGGTGACCAGTGCCATCTTTTCGAGCTTCGGATTGGCCTTGACGTCGGCAAGGGTGACGGGCTTGGGGACCGGGCTGTGGTAGCGGATGTCGACGCATTCCCAGCGCGGGTCCTCGGTGGTGCTATCATGATGGGCGAGTGCACAGACCTCGGCGATGCCGACGACCTCGAGCCCTTCATTGGAGTGATAGAAAAAGCCGAGATCGCCGATCTGCATGGCGCGCATGTTGTTACGGGCGAGGTAGTTGCGCACGCCGTCCCACTGTGTGCCGTCCTTGCCCTTGGCCTTCAGCATCTCGAAGGAGAATTTGAAGGGCTCGGATTTGAACAGCCAGTATTTCTTCTCGCTCATGTCGTCCCCTCTTGGCTGGTCAGGCGCTGGCAGGATTGTTGAACACCCAGTTCCACGGGCGGATCTGGACGCTCTCGAACAGACCGGCCCTGGCGTAGGGATCGGTGCCGGCAACAGCCTGGGCCGCGGCGGCGTCGGCGGCTTCGATGACGACGAGCGAGCCATCCGGCTTGCCGTCGGCGTCAAGGAAGGGGCCGGCAAACTTCAGAGCGCCCTTGGCGTTGAGGTCGTTGAGGAAGGCGACATGGTCGGGCCGCGCGTCGAGGCGGACCTGGAGATGGTTCGGCTTGTCCTTGCAGAGCAGTGCGAAAAGCATGTTGTCCCTCTCGATTTAAAAGTTCAGTCGGCTTCGGCGCGCAGCGGACGGGTCATCAGCCCGGCGACGGCCTCGTTGATGGTGATGGCGTTGTCGAGCAAGGCAGCAACGGCCTCGATGATCGGAGCCTCGATGCCGCGCTCGCGGGTCAGGCGGGCGGTGATGTAGGCGGTGGCGACACCTTCGGCGAGCGGCCGGCCGGCGAGCTCTTCGCCTTTGCCGAGCGCCACGCCATAGGCGAAGTTGCGTGACTGCACCGACGAGCAGGTGAGCATCAGGTCGCCGAGACCAGACAGGCCCATCAGCGTTTCGGGCCGGGCGCCGAAGGCGGCGCCGAGGCGACGCAGTTCGACGAAACCACGGGTGACGAGGGCTGCCTGGGCCGAAGCGCCGAGGCCGGCCCCGGTGACGGCGCCGGCGGCGATGGCAAAGACGTTCTTCAGCGCACCGCCGATTTCGACGCCGATCAGGTCGTCGCTGGAATAGCAGCGCAGGTTGGCAGCCGAGAAGCGCGTCGCAAGTGCCGAGGCCAGAGCTTCGTCCTCGGCGGCGACGACGACGGCCGTGGGCAGACCACGCGAAACATCGGTGGCGAAGCTTGGACCGGACAGAGCCGCGACCGGATTGTCGGGGAGGATGGCACTCGAGATATCCGCCAGGAGCCGGCCGGTGTCACGCTCGATGCCTTTCGCGCAGAGCACAAGCGGGACATCGTCGGCGATATGCTGCTTGACCTCGGTCAGCACGCTGCGCAGCGCCTGTGCCGGGGTGACGACCAACACGCAGTCGGTGCCGGCCAGCGCCTGGGCAAGGTCGGTCGTGGCTGTAATGCCGGTCTCGAAGGTGATGCCGGGTAAATAGCGCGGGTTGGTGCCCCTGGCGATCGCCGCGACGCTCTCGCCGTCGCGGGCCCAGAGCGTGACGGCATGGCCGGCGCGCAGCATGGCCAGCGCAAGTGCGGTGCCCCAGGCGCCGCCGCCGAGAACCGTGACTTTGTATGCGCTCATGCCTTGGCTCCCCGCCTGCCGGAACCGACTACAGGTGCCGACACGCTATCCAGCGGCCAGCGCGAGCGCGGCACAAAATCGAATGCGCCCGGCTCGACGAGATCGGCGCGCAGGCGCTCGATGCCAGCCCAGGCGATCATCGCGGCATTGTCGGTGCACAGAGCCATGGGCGGCGCGATGAAAGCAAAGCCGTTCTTGGCGCAGAGCTTTTCCAGCATGGCGCGGATCTGCTTGTTGGCAGCGACGCCGCCGGCGACCACGAGAGCGGGGGCGGCCGTATCAGGAAACTCGGCGCGGAAGCGGGCCAGCGCGCGCTTGACCCGGTCGCCGAGCGTATCGGCAACCGCCGCCTGGAAGGAGGCGCAGATGTCGGCAACATCCTGGTCGCTGAGTGGCGCCACCGATGTTGCTGCCTGGCGCACCGAGGTCTTGAGGCCGGAGAAGGAAAAGTCAGGCTGGGCCGAGCCTTTCATCGGGCGCGGGAAGACGAAGCGGGTGGCGTCGCCTGCCTGGGCCGCCTTTTCGACGTTGGGGCCACCCGGATAGGGCAGTGCCAGCATCTTGGCGGTCTTGTCGAAGGCTTCGCCAAGCGCGTCGTCGATGGTGGTCGCCCAGCGCTGGTAATTGCCAACGCCCCTGACCAGCACGATCTGGGTATGGCCGCCTGAGACAAGCAGCAACAGATAGGGGAATTCCAGGCCGTCGGTGAGGCGCGCCGTCAGCGCGTGGCCCTCGAGATGGTTGATGGCGATCAGCGGCTTGCCGGCGGCAGCGGCGATCGCCTTGGCCGTCATCAGCCCGACGATCAGCCCGCCGACGAGGCCGGGACCAGCGGTGGCGGCGATTGCGTCGATGTCCTCAAGAGCAACGCCGGCATCCTCGAGCGCTGCCTCGACGATACCGTCGAGCGCCTCGACATGGGCGCGCGCGGCGATCTCCGGCACGACACCGCCAAAGGCCGCGTGTTCCTCGATCTGGCTGAACACTGTGCTCGACAGGATGCGTGGCGGCTGCCCGGATTCGAGCGCAACGACGCTGGCCGCGGTTTCGTCGCAGCTCGTCTCGATGCCAAGAACACGGATCAATTGGTCGCTACCCTGCATGATTGCCCGGTGGTAATTTCCTAGATAGGAGGTACGGGACCGCCCCGCCAGCGCGGGGTTATCACGGACCAAGCGCTATGCAAACTAGAGCCTTGAGAATCGGAACCCGCGGCAGCCTGCTGGCGCTCGCCCAGGCGCATGAGACGCGTGCGCGGCTGATGGCGGCGCATGGCCTGCCGGAAGCGGCGTTCGAGATCGTGACGATTTCTACCAGCGGCGACCGCATCCAGGACCGGCCACTGTCGCTCGCCGGCGGCAAGGGGCTGTTCACCAAGGAACTGGAAGAGGCGATGTATTCCGGCGAGATCGACATCGCCGTGCATTCGTCCAAGGACATGCCGACGCAGCTGCCAGAGGGGCTCGAACTGTCGGCGTTCCTGCCGCGCGAGGACCCAAGGGATGCGTTCATCGGCCGCGCGGCACCCAGCATCATGGAACTGCCGCAAGGCGCCGTCGTCGGTTCGTCGTCGCTCAGGCGGCAGGCGCTGATCCGGCGCATGCGGCCCGATCTCGACGTGGTGATGTTCCGCGGCAACGTGCAGACCCGGCTGAGGAAGCTCGATGAGGGCGTGGCCCAGGGTACGATCCTCGCCAATGCCGGCCTGCGCAGGCTTGGGCTCGAGGAAGTCATCACCGACCTGATGCCGCTCGACGCCTTTCCGCCGGCCCCGGGTCAAGGTGCCATCTGCATTGAAAGCCGCATCGGCGATACCGACGTCACCAACATGCTCCAGGCGATCGATCACAGGCCTACCGGCCAGGCCCTGGCCTGCGAGCGGGCGTTTCTGGCAGCTCTCGACGGTTCATGCCGGACACCGATCGCCGGCTATGCCGAGATCGAGGGCGACAGGCTGTCTTTCTCCGGGCTTATCCTGACGCCGGATGGTACGATGTGGCACGAGGCCAAAGCCGAGGGCCCGGTTGCGGATGCTGCCGAGATCGGCCGTAATGCCGGCGACGAGGTGCGGGCACGGGCCGGCACCACATTCTTCGAAGGATGGAGCTAAATGGCACAGCGGGTGCTGGTGACGAGGCCGGAACCCGGCGCCACCCGCACCGCGCGGCGCCTTGAAGCACTCGGCTTCGAACCAGTCCTGCTGCCGCTTTCCGAGACGCGGCCGCTGCCGGTGGCCCGCGAAAGCGTGCCAGCCAACGCTACAGCCATTGCCATCACCAGCGCCAATGCGCTGCGCCATGCGCCGAGCGGGCTGATCGAGCGCCTGAGCCGGCTGCCTTGCCATGCGGTGGGGGCCCGAACGGCCGAAAGCGCGCGCCGGGCCGGCTTCCTGTCGGTCAATGAAGGGCCGGGCGATGCCGCGGCGCTTGCCGACATGATATCAATCGAACTCGGCAAGGCGACTGTCGCCTATCTCTGTGGTCGGGTGCGGATGCCGGATTTCGAGCGCCGTCTCGGCGTCCATGGCATCCGGGTGGTACCGATCGAAACCTATGACACTGTCGCGCTCACTCCGGCGCCGTCCTTCGTACGCCAGCAGCTTGGCGGGCAACCAATCGATGCCGTGCTCGTTTACTCGGCGCGTGCCGCCGCGGCCTTCGGTTCGCTGATGGAAACGCAGGCCGAGGCGGACCACCTGATGCGGAACGCGAGCTGTCTTTGCCTGTCTGGCCGCATTGCCTCCGCACTGGTCGGCGGGCTCAGGGTCGAGGTCGCACCCGACCCGAATGAGGATGCGCTGCTGGCGCTTCTCGGCGATCCGGACTGAAGGGAGGCTACTTGCCATCAACCGGCCTTTTTTCGCGGGACGGTGGGTGTTACTGATTTTGATCTTCGAACCCCGCATCTGCCGCGGGATCTATGCCAACGAAATCGCGGAGCCCCAAGTATGGTCAAGACGCCGAAGACGCGCCATTCGAAGACGCATCGCGATCCGGTGACGATCGAGCTGGAGCCGGGCGCGGTGTCCCGCGTCGAAGAGGCGGCCAAGCCCGAAGCTGAGGCAGAAGCTGTCGCGGCGACGATCGGCGACGAGGCGATGGGATCGGCCGAGACACTGTCGGCGGAAACGGCCGCGCAAGCCGATAGCGGCTACGCCTCATATGACTACAGCTTCGACAATGGAAATTCGGCCCAAACGGCCAAGGCAGAGGCATCGTCGAGCGCTGCTTCCTCGAACCCGGCTGGCCCACGCGCAGCTGCTGCTGCGCCTCCGGCGACGTCATCGGGGCGTCAGTCTGCCTCGGGGCTGCTGCCGGGCCTGGCGGGCGGCGCGATTGCGCTGCTGGTGGCCGGTGGGTTGCAATATGCCGGCGTGCTCGGCACGCCGGGCGCCGGAAACGACGAAAACGAACAGGTGCAGACCGAAATCGCCTCGCTGAAGTCCCAGCTGGCCAATCTAGGTGCTGCCGCCAATGGCGAATTGGCGCTGAAGGGCGAGGTTGACGGCCTTGCCGCTGCTGTCCAGCAGGTGAAGTCGGACATCGAGGCGCTGAAATCGACGGCTGGCCAGGCCGGCTCGAATGAGGCGCTTGCAACGCTCGACGACCGCATCAAGCAGGTCGAAACCACTGTGACCTCGCTTAGCCAGAACAACGGCGCTTCGAGCGAGATCGCCGCACTTGCCGAGCGCGTCAGTGGGCTGGATGCGGCGGTGAAGTCTGCGGGCGAGGCAGCGACGGCCGACGATGGCAAGATCACGACGCTTGAGCAATCGGTTTCAGCGCTCACCTCCAAGGTTGATGCGCAGGCATCACAGCCCAAGATCGCGCTGGCGATTGCCGCCTCAGCGCTGAAGGCGGCGGTGGATCGTGGCGCGGGCTTCGGCGCCGAGCTTGAAACCTTCGCGGCGATTTCCCCCGAAGTGCCGGAACTGGCGGCACTCAGGGCACATGCCGAAAAGGGCGTGCCGACGCGCGCCGATATCGTGGCCGAAACCGATGCGGCGGCGAATGCGATGATAGCGGCGGCCAAGCCGGTCAAGGAGGATGCCGGCATCCTCGAACGGCTGGTGTCGAGCGCCGAGCAGTTGGTTCAGGTGAGGCCGATCGGCGCGGTCGAGGGCACCGGCGTGCCGGAGACGGTGGCGCGCATGGAGGTGGCTGTCAACCAGGGCGATTTCGCCAAGGCGCTGGCCGAATACGACACGCTGCCTGAGACGGCGAAGGCCGCCGGTGCAGACTTCGTTGCCAAACTCAAGGCGCGGCTCGACGTCGAAACGCTTGTCGACAAGCTTGTCGCCGGCGCGATGAAGGCATGAGGGACGCCAGATGATCCGTATCCTGTTCTATCTGGCCATCGTCTTTGCGCTCGGGCTGGGATTTGCCTGGCTGGCGGACCGTCCCGGCGACATGGTCGTGACCTTCAGCGGTTACCAGTACAAGGTCAGCCTGATGGTGGCAGCGGTGGCGATCACCGCAATCGTTGCGGCAACGATGTTGACCTGGTGGCTCACCAAAGCGGTTTGGAATAGCCCTTTCACCATCGCCCGCCATTTTCGTGCCCGCCGGCGTGACCGCGGCTACCAGGCATTGTCGACCGGCATGATCGCCGCCGGAGCGGGCGACGCCGCACTTGCGCGCAAGAAGAACAAGGAAGCCGCCAAGCTGATCAACTCGGACCAGGAACCGCTGATCCTGCTGCTCGATGCCCAGGCGTCGCTGCTGGAAGGCGATCACGACACGGCGCGGCAGAAGTTCGAGGCGATGCTGGACGATCCCGAGATGCGCCTGCTCGGCCTGCGCGGGCTTTATCTCGAAGCCGAGCGCCTCGGCGACCGGGCCGCAGCACGCCATTATGCCGGCCGCGCTGCGGGCCTTGCGCCGCAGCTTGGCTGGGCAGCAGATTCGACGCTCGAGGAAAAGACCGAGCGCGGCGACTGGGATGGCGCGCTGGCGCTCATCGACGCGCAGAAATCGACACGCCAGATCGAGCGTGACGTCGCCAACAACAAGCGCGCGGTGCTGTTGACCGCCAAGGCGATGTCGCTGTTCGAAGGTGATTTCAATGCGGCGCGGGTCGCTGCCCTCGAAGCCAACAGGCTCCGGCCCGGTTTCGGCCCGGCGGCGGCGATTGCCGCCAGGGTACTGTTCCGCCAGAACGACGTGCGCAAGGGCTCGAAGGTGCTGGAAACAGCCTGGAAGACGGAGCCGCTGCCCGACATCGCCGAGCTCTACGTCCATGGCCGTCCCGGCGATGCCGTGCTCGACCGGCTGGTGCGAGCGAAGAAGCTGCAATCGCTGAAGCAGAACCATCCGGAATCCTCGCTGGCCGTGGCGCGGGCGGCACTCGAGGCCCAGGACTACATGCTGGCACGCTCAGAAGCCGAGGCTGCGGCACGGATGCAGCCGCGCGAGGGCGCCTATCTGCTGCTTGCCGACATCGAAGAAGCGCAGAGCGGTGATCAGGGCAGGGTGCGGCAGTGGCTGTCGCGCGCGGTGCGCGCGCCGCGCGACCCGGCCTGGGTGGCCGACGGCGTGGTATCGGAGCGCTGGGCGCCGTTCTCGCCCGTCACCGGCAGGCTCGACGCCTTCGAATGGAAGGCGCCGGAAGAGCGGCTCGGTCATCTGATCGAACAGGACGGCGAGCCGGCCGAGCGGGTCTCGATCCCCAGCATTCCAGCAGCCCAGCCGGCCGGCGACGACATTGTCGACGTGATCGTCGAGGACGAAGTGGTGCCGGAGACCATGGCAGCGCAGCCCGCGCCTGCGTACGCCCTGCCGCCGGCGACCGATGGTGCGACCCTAACCGACGACGACAAGGCCGAACCGATCCGCCTTCCCGACGACCCCGGCGTCGACCCCGAAGTGGAGCGGGCAAACGCCCAGAAACGGTTCCGTTTGTTTTGATTTCAGCTCGACCCCAGATCTAGGCTTGGCCCAAACAGGAACCGACGATGTTCGAACGCATGATTTCGTTTCTGAAGGATCTTCCGGCGGCAGCCTCCAAGGCGTCCCGCGAGGACGATCCGCGCGTTGCCGCGGCCGCGCTGATGTACCATGTCATGGACGCCGACGGCGACCGGCAGGACGTCGAGTGGGAGCGGGTCAAGCAGTTGCTGAGCCAAAGCTATAGCATTTCGGGGCCCGAGCTCGACCGGTTGGTCAAGGCTGGCGAACAGGCCGACAACGAGTCAATCGATCTCTACGCCTTCACCAGTGTGCTCAAGCGCAGCCTTGACGATCAGGCGCGCAAGGACTTCATCGGCATGATGTGGGAACATGATGTGGGAAATCGTCTATGCCGACGGCGAGTTGCACGAGATGGAGGACAACACCATCTGGCGTATCGCCGAACTGATCGGCGTGGAAAGCCGCGATCGCGTCGAAGCCAAGCGCAAGGCGGCTGAGATGGCGCAGCGCGCGATCGGACCCGAAGCGGACGAGTAGCTGTCAATGCCGGGCAAGGCGCGACCCAGGATCCTGGTGGTGCTTCATCAGGAGCATTCGAGTGCCGGCCGGGTCGGCCATGTGCTGATCGAAAACGGCTTCGACCTCGACATCCGCCGGCCACCGCTCGGCGACGACCTGCCCGACACACTGGATGGACATGCCGGCGCCGTGGTCTTCGGCGGCCCGATGAGCGCCAATGACCACGACGAATTCGTTCGCCGCGAGACGGACTGGCTTGCGGTGCCGCTCAGGGAAAACAGGCCGTTCCTCGGCATCTGCCTCGGTGCCCAGATGCTGGTCAATCATCTCGGCGGCAAGGTCGAGGGACATGGCGAGGGACTTGTCGAGATCGGCTGGTACCCGATCAAGGCGACCGAGGAAGGTCGCAAGCTGATGCACTGGCCTGACATGGTCTACCAGTTTCACCGCGAGGGCTTTTCGCTGCCCAAGGATGCGGTCCTGCTGGCATCGTCCGACAGCTACCCCAACCAGGCCTTCCGCTACGGCGACAATGCGTGGGGCATCCAGTTCCACGCCGAACTGACACGCGTGATGATGCAGCGCTGGGTGGTGCGCGGCGCCGAACGCTTCGTTTTGCCGGGTGCCCAGCCCGGCCGCGACCATCTCGGCGGCCGACTGATCTGGGACATGCACCTCAAGCGCTGGCTTGACGAATTCCTGGTCCGAATCTTCGGCGAGCCGGTCAGGGGCTGAGGCTTATTTCCTGCCTTCGCGGGCATTGATTTCGCCTTGCTGCGTGTCGATCGCCGCTCTCTGCACCTTGGTGTTCTGGCCGGCGCCGATGATCCAGCGGCCACCATCCTTGACCAGCACATAGAGCGGCGAACCCTCGAGTTCACCGGCGATAGGCGTGCCGTCCTTGTGAACCGGGCGCTGACGGATATTCACCGCCGCGACCTCCGGCCTCAGCATAGTGACATGGGCAACGTCATAGCGCGCATACTGGTCGCCCAGGTCAGGCGTCAGCACCTTGCGGGTGAAATCGGCGATCTCGGCCTTGCTGGCAAAGCGCCGGCCAAAGGCCGTGACCCAGACAGCGTCGGGGCGAAACAGGGCGAGGAAATCGTCGGCGGAGCGCTCGTTCTGCGATCGCTCGACTTCGGAGATCAGCTTGTTGATCAAAGCCAGGTGGTTGTCGCCCACATTGGCCATGGTCATTCCGCACCATCCCGATGCTCGCAGAGTGTTCTTCATTGCCGCGATCCGGCAGGGCAAGCATCGCAATCGCCTAATCGATGCAGAGGCATGTATGAATACGTTGCGATATTTGCAACGCTGGCGAAGCAACCAGTATCTGAACGTTCAGACGTGCCGGTCGAGGCGCCTGACCTTACGCAGGGCCGGGAACGTCCAGGCCCAGATGCCGGCGACGGCGATGGCGCCGATGCCGCCGAAGACGACGGCGGGAGCGGTGCCGACAAGGGCGGCCATGGTGCCGGCGCGGAACTCACCAAGCTCGTTGGAAGCGCCGACGAAAACGCCGTTGACCGCGTTGACGCGGCCGCGGACATGGTCGGGTGTCCACAGTTGGATCAGCGTTTCCCTGATGTAGACGCTGACCATGTCGGTGGCGCCGAGTAGCGCCAGCGCTGCAATCGACAGCCATGGGATCGTCGAAACCCCAAAGATCGCAGTGGCGACGCCAAACAGGGCGACGAAGACGAACATGATGATGCCGGCGTGGTCGCGGATCGGGTGCCCGGCGAGCCAGACGGCGACGATGATGGCGCCGACGCCGGGGGCGGCACGGAGAAGGCCGAGGCCCCATGGCCCGAGGTCGAGGATGTCGCGTGCATAGACCGGCAGCAATGCCACGGCTCCTGACAGCAGCACGGCGAACAGGTCGAGCGAGATGGCGCCGAGCACGACCTTTTCGCCCCAGATGTAGCGGAAGCCGGCAAACAGGGTCTCGACGGATGGCTTGTCGGTTTCGCTGCGCTGGACCGGCCGGGGGATGGAGAAGATCAGAGCCGTCGACGCCAGCATCAGAACTGCGGCAGCCCCGTAGGCTGCCTCAGGTGACAGGCCGTAGAGCAGGCCACCGGCAACCGGGCCGACGATCGTCGCCGTCTGCCAGGCCGACGAATTCCAGGCGACTGCGTTGGCGAAATCTTCCAACGGCACGAGGTTGGCGACCAGCGACGCCGATGCCGGGCCGAAGAAGGCGCGGGCGATGCCGAAAACCGCGAGCACGGCAAAGATCGGCAACGGACTTGCCATGCCATGGAAGGTCAGCGCCAGCAGCGCGGCGGCACAGGCGGCTTCAGCCAGGGCGGACAGACCCATGATCAACCTGCGGCCAAAACGGTCGGCAACGACGCCCGTGACCAGAACCAGAAGAAGCGCGGGGGCGAACTGGATGACGCCGACGAGGCCAAGGTCAAAGGGGTCGCGGGTCAGGTCATAGATCTGCCAACCGACTCCGACCGAGATGATCTGGGTCGAGAATGTGCCAAGGAAGCGCGCCACCCAGTAGCGCGAGAACGCACCATGGCGGAAGGCGGCGAAGCGCTGTTCTGGTGCCGTAGCGGTCTGGGATGTCATCGGGACGGGCGAAAGCACCTGTTGCGGCGCCGGCCCGGATCGCGCCAGCTGACACGCGCTGCATAGCGCAGTTTGCGGGCGGGAGGGCGGACAAAATTGTCTGGATCAAGACTTTTCGGGCCTGGTTGCCAGCGCGGCCCGGCACGTAACGCCACACGTCGCGCCACCGGTCCAACGCTGCACGGTCTGGCGAGGCTGCTACCTGACGAAGACCGTAACCGCGCCATCATCGCCGATGCTCGCAGCGACGATGGCCGAGGTGTCAACCGTCTGGGCATCGACCTGCCTTTTCAGTTCGCTGTTGGCCATGATAGCGGCCTGCACGCCGGTGATGTCGGCTTCATTTTCGACGACGGCCTTGTCCAGCGCCTGCTTGTCGCTGCCGCTGACGATATCGGACAGTTTGACGACCTGGACGCTGCCCACCGCCGTCATCGCCTGGATTGCGGTTGCGGTGCTCCGGCTTGCCTCGATGGCTGACATGACGGTGCCAAGATCCGCTTTGGCGCCAGTGCTGGCCGTTGTGGAGCTATCGAGTTGCGTAGCCGACTTGTTGGCGTCCCCGGCGACAGCAGGCGCTGTGAGCGCCGCATACGCGGCCAGGATCGCAATGGCGATTGAATGTCTCATCATTTTCCTCTCGAATCTTTGGGCCGCCCGCGTAGGTGACTAACCGACCTCGCCGGCTTCGGTTCCGCCAAAAATGGCGTTTCGAGCAAAGTTCGACGTCAGATGCGGGAAGAGAGTTGAGCCCGTACAAGGCATTTGGCAGCGCTATCCCAAGGTCAGGCCCAAGGTCGGTGCAGCCGACTATGCTCCCATCACCCACAGCACCGCGCTTGATGCCCCAAAAACCACGGCGAGATAGAACCAGTCTGTCCAATCCATCAATGTCTCCCGAGATCAGGCAGTACGTGTTGTGCGCAACGGTCCCGCTCAGCGGTGCGGCAGCAGCTCGGTGCCCGGCAGACGGCACCGGTCATTGCAGAAGATGCAGCACCAGGACCAAGGCGGTTGCGTTGGTGTGGAGCATCGTTGTTGCCATCGCCAGCATCGTGGCCGCGACGAAATACAGTTCGGTCCGCTGCTCACCCTTTTCGGGGCGCTGTGGTTGGAGTGGCGTCGGCATCAAGTCGGCTCCAGCGAGATCAGCTGAATCAATTCCTGAAACGACCGGCGGTTCCATGACCTCGATCAGGATTTGGCAGAGGGCTCGTGCCGGCAGGCGGCACTATCTCTGGATGCCTGGAACGACGCTGTTCGAAGGCGTTGAAGGGGTGTGCGGGCGCCAGTCCGCTGCCGGAGCGGACCTTTGCAGTACCGCCGGTTCCTTGGCGCGGGCCCAGCAGTAATAGAGCAGGAACGAGCCGATGACGTAGGGCTGGAGGATGTCGACCTCGAAGAACGAGCGGATGACCAGCAGCGCGAGCAGACCCGTCTGCAGCAAGGCTTCGGTCCAGTCGCCCTCGGCGAGCAGGCGCGTGATGCAGAGCCGGAGAATGGCAAGCAGCGGCAGCACGATCATGATGGCGCCGACATAGCCTGTCTCGACAAGCGCCTCGATGTAGGTGTTGTGGAAATGGAAGCCGGTGCGCGAGGTGATGTAGAACTCGTTCCACAGCCGCTCGGCCTCGGAAAAACCCTGCACCCAGTAGGCTGCATAGCCGACGCCGAGCAGCGGTGTGTTGGCCGCAGCATCGATGCCCTGCTGCCAGAGGTAGGTGCGGCCAGTCAGCGTCGAATCCTTGCCGAAGGCGCCGAGCACCATGTCGATCGCTCCGACATTGAGTGCAGCCAGCACCGCCGTGCCGGCAAGCAAGAGGCCGGCTGTGAAGAACATCCTGCGGTTGCCGGGCGAGAACGCTTCCAATCCGGCGATGGCAATGACCATGGCGATAGCTGCTGGGGTGGCGAGCATCGAGGTTGCCGATTGCGACAGCACCAGCGATGCGGCCGAAAGCGCGACGACGCCGAGGGCAAGGAGGCGGGCAATGCGGCCACGGGTCAGGAACAGCGCGAAATAGCAGCCGAAGAGCACGCCCAGCGAGGCATAGAAGCCGAGCTGGTTCTTGGAGCCGAAGGCACCGACGAAGCTGTAGCTGCCGTCGAGCGCGTCATAGACATAACCACCCTGCAACATCGAATAGCCGAGGATGACGGCGATGCCCGCGATGGCACCTATGCACAGCGTGCGCGCGTCGATCACGCGGGCGGCAATGATGGCGCAGACGACATGCGTGAGGTACTGGAATGCTGCGCGCGCAGTGACGTCAGGCGCGTCGGACCAGAAATAGGACAGGCAGGCCAGCAACGCGAAGGCCAGGAGCTGCGGCGACCGGGCAAGGCGGCCGAGCGTGAAGCGGTAGTCGACAAGCATGAGCGGCAGCCACACCGCGTAATACATCAGGATCGAGATCTGGCCGATGCGGAAGGAATAGGCGAAGACGAAGAACGAAACGGCGACCGCAAACGCGCCATACAGCGTGTTGCGGCCCGGATCGACCAGCGACGATTTCCTGATCCGCATCGTGTCTGACCCTGCGGCCTAGCGGACGAGCGGGTCGCCCGACCGCTCGACCTTGATGACGTCGCCGGGCAGAATGGGGGTATCTTCGGCAGCAGTGATTTCCTCGCTCTTGCCATCGCCGCCCTTGCGGACGAGGACAAAGGAAATCGCCTGCTCGGTGCCGGTCGCCGCAGGCGCTTTGCCGCCGGCTTCCGCAATCAGGCCCTTTTGCATGCCGAGCTTGAGCGTCACCGCATTGAGTTCTCCAACGGTCTTCTGGCGCTCCACTGCCAGTTCGGATTCGGCGTCGTTCTTGAGATCGATCGCCTCCTGCTCGGCCTTGCTGATGTCCTGTTTCGCCCGCAGCATGGCCGTTTCCAGGTCGAGAATCTTGCCTTCCATCTCGGCGATGGAGCGTTCGGTCGACAGCACCCGCGTGTTCACGACCAAGCCCTTTTGGGCCAGCGTGTCGATGCCGCTGAGCTCCTTTCTGGCGAGCTCGACCTGGCGGTTTTGTGTCTCCGATTTCTGGCCGAGCGATACGATCTCGCGCTCGAGCAGGCCCTTGAGGTTGTCGAGCGCCTGCAGCCTGAGCGTGAGTTTCTTCTGCCGCGAGGCCATGATCGCGGTCTCGTTGGCGACCATGTCCTCAACCCCAGGCAAGGACGCGATGTCCTTGGGGGCGACGAACTCGGTCTTGCCGGCGAGTTCGGCATCGATGCGCGCCCGCGTCACCATCAGGCGGAGCTGCTCGTCGGACAGCACGGCATGACTGCCTTCGGCGGTGATCAGGTCGCGCTCGGTGCGGGCGCCGTCGGCGCCGCGGCGCATGCCGCCGGCAATGCTGACCGCCTTGAGCACGGTGAGGTCGGGTGCGTAGGCATACTGGCCGGGGCTCTGGACATCGCCCGAGATATAGAATGGGCGGAACTGCGCGACCTCGACCGAAGCTTCCGGACGATCGGGCAGGCCGAACTTTTCCTGCAGCGTCTTGCCGATCGTCTCGGCAATCTCGGCCGTCGTCTTGCCCGCGGCCTCGGTCTCGCCGACGAAAGGCAGCGACAGCTTGCCAGAGGGACCGACGGTATAGTCGCCGCTGACCGAGGACCAGTCGCGGAAGGCGCCTTCGACCGTCTGCCATTCGACGACGCGGACGGTCAGCTTGTCCTGGGTGCCGAGCTTGTACTCTTCAGCCGATGCAAGGGCTGCCGAAAAGATCAGGCAAAGCGCGCCGCCAAGGCTGAACAGGCGTCGCGTACGCAGATGGAAGCCGGTATGGTTCAAGGGTCTTGTCCGTTCCTTTGCCACGGCTGAGACGCCATGGCGGATGGCTGTGCGCCCCGTGAGGGGTGCTGCCCGATTGCGGCAGGGTCAGTAGCTGCCGCGCGACATGCAGACGGCCGGAACCGTCTTCAGGATGATGCGGATGTCTTCGACGAGCGACCAGTTCTCGACATAGTGACGATCGAACGCCACGCGGCTGTCATAAGAGACGTCGTTGCGACCGCTGACCTGCCACAACCCGGTGAGGCCTGGCCGGGACTTGAGATAGAAGATAACGACAGCCATCGCCTCCGCTTTGCTGGAGCCCGAGGTGGCCGAGGTTGTGGTCGTGGACGATGCCTCGAGCGATGCGACCGAGGCGGTGGCGCGTGCCGCCGACGATGGCAGCGGCCGGCTTCTGGTGCTGCGGCTGGACGTCAATCGCGGCCCGTCCTTCGCGCGCAACATGGCGATACGCCATTCCAGGGCACCACTGATCAGTATTCTAGATGCCGACGACTTCTTCCTGCCGGGACGGTTCGCAAAGCTCGTGGAGGGCGATGACTGGGATCTCGTCGCCGACAACATCGTCTTTGTCGAACACGCCTCGGTGCGTGACGTGCTGTCGGGCGGCATCGAGCAGTTTGACGCCGATCCGACCGAGCTTGATCTTGCCGGCTTCGTCGCCGGCAACATTTCCCGGCGCGGCGCCAGGCGCGGCGAGCTTGGTTTTCTCAAGCCGGTGATGCGGCGCGCCATGCTCGGCGAGCACGGCCTGCAATATGACGAGCAACTGCGGCTCGGCGAGGATTATGCGCTGTACGCCCGCGCGCTTGCTGTGGGGGCACGTTTCAAGCTGATCCGTTCCTGCGGCTATTGCGCTGTGGTCAGGCCCAATTCGCTGAGCGGTCAGCATCGCACCGAGGATCTGAAGCGGCTGGCCGATGCCGATCTCGACCTTCTGGCGCTTGCCGGACTGACAACCGGACAGCGACGCGTCTTGCGCCGCCATGAACGGCATGTGCGCGACAAGTATCGGCTGCGGCATTTCCTGGACCTCAAGGCCGCCAACGGGCTTTCCAGCGCTATGGCCTTTGCCTTTGCCTCGCCGGCGAATTTGGCAGCCGTGGCCAGGGGGGTGGCATTCGACAAGCTCGAGCCGCTGCGCGGTGGGCAGCCACCTACCACGGAAAGCGGCGCTGCCAGTCCACGCTACCTGATGGCCGGCTCGGCCGTGAAGGCGGGGTAGGGCATATGGCATCGATCTTTGCTTTCCGAACCCGCAGTCCCGAGCGCGACCGGCAGACCGACGAGGCACGTTTCGGGCAGTTGTCGCGTGCGCTCGACGAACTTGCCGGAGGGATAGAGGCGGAACGAAGCGGCATCAGGGGCCGCTACGAGGCGGTTTCGGCCAATGCCGCTTTCCTTGTCGAAGCCATGGAAAATTCAGCGGTTTCCGTGCTGCGGGCGCGAGAGATGGACCAGCTGACGGAATCGCTCAAGGCCTGTCTGAGACGGATCGAGGTGCTCGGACGGCAAAAGGATTTCGTCGCCGGGCTTCGTCATTCGCTGGATATTTTTGCCGATGAAGGTCGCGAGACCGACGAGGAATCATCGGCACGTTTGGCGCAAGGGGACGCCCTGCGCCAGTTCTAGGCCCGACGCGGCGGGCCAGACTTTCGGGAGGATGGGAGGATTTTTGTTCGGCTGGGGGCATCTCCGGCCGGTGTGGCAATGCGGTTTCCGGGCGGGAGGCGCGAAGACACAAGGATGACCTATGAACGCGAACGTTAGGGATTACAGCCCGTGCCGACCTCTCGGCCGTGCCGCTGCGTTGGCAGTGTCGGTCACACTTGCCGGCCTGCTGGGTATGTCGGGCGGTGCCGTGGCGCAGGAGACGACCGGCAAGTCCTTTGTCGAGACATTCGAGACGCTGAGCGCCTCGCGCTGGTTCATCTCGGACGGATGGGACAATGGCAAGCATCAGAACTGCACGTGGTCGAAGGACCAGGTCAAAATTGCCGACGGAAATCTGGTCCTGAGCTTCGAGAAGAAGCCGTTGAAGAACCGCGACTATTCCTGCGGCGAAGTGCAGACCAAGGAGCGCTTCGGCTATGGCACTTACGAAGCGCGGATGAAGACAGGTACCGGTTCGGGGTTGAACGCGGCCTTCTTCACCTACATCGGCCCGGTCCACAAGAAGCCGCATGACGAGATCGATTTCGAGGTTCTGACCAAGGATCCTTCGAAGGTGCAGGTCAACGCCTATGTCGGCGGCAAGTCCAATGACGAGAAGCTCATCGACGTGCCCGGCGGCGCCGACCAGAGCTTTAACGACTATGCTTTCGTCTGGCAGAAGGAACGGCTGCGCTGGTTCGTCAACGGCCAACTCGTGCATGAGGTGACCGACCCGGCGCAACTGCCGAGCCACCCGCAGAAGATCTTCTTCAGTCTGTGGGGCACCGGCACGCTCAGCGAATGGATGGGGCGGTTTGCCGATCCCGGCAAGCCGGTGAGCATGGCGGTCGATCGTGTCGCCTTCACCGCCCCTGGCGAACCGTGCCAGTTCGAGGGCTCGGTCGCGTGCACCCTGAAATGACGGGCAGATACCCAGGCGTGGTTTGCCCGCGCTTCGACATCATCAACAGACAGGAACGGACTGGATGAATCTGACGGTATTTGGGATTGGCTATGTCGGTCTTGTTCAGGCTGCTGTTTTGGCCGAGGTCGGGCATGACGTCGTCTGTGTCGATGTCGATGCAGCCAAGGTCGAACGGCTGAACCAAGGGTTCATCCCGATCTTCGAGCCGGGGCTGGAGGCCCTGGTGCGTGAGAACCATGCCGCCGGTCGCATCGTGTTCACGACGGATGCTTCAATGGCCGTGCGCCATGGCGAGATCCAGATGATCGCCGTCGGCACGCCGCAGGGCGAGGATGGCTCGGCCGACCTCAAATATGTGCTGTCGGTGGCCGATGCCATCGGCCGCGAGATGGCGGCTGCGAAGATCGTGGTGACCAAGTCGACAGTGCCGGTCGGCACCGCCGACAAGGTGCGTGAGACGATTGCGGCTGCTTTGAAACAGAGAGGTCGGGAGGAGCTAAGCTTCGACGTCGTCTCCAACCCGGAGTTTTTAAAGGAAGGTTCGGCGGTCGCCGACTGCATGAAGCCCGACCGCATCATCATCGGCACCGACAGCGAGGCTGCCGAGGCGGTGATGCGCGAGCTCTATGCGCCGTTCAACCGCAACCACGAGAAGATGATCGTGATGGACGTGCGCTCGGCCGAGTTCACGAAATACGCCGCCAACTGCATGCTGGCGACCAAGATCAGCTTCATGAACGAGATGGCGAACCTGGCCGAACTGCTCGGCGCCGACATCGAGGAGGTGCGCAAGGGCATCGGCTCGGACCCGCGCATCGGTTACCACTTCATCTATCCGGGGCTCGGCTATGGCGGCTCGTGTTTCCCCAAGGATGTGCGGGCACTGATCCGCACCGCCGGCGATGTCGGTTTCGAGCCGGTGCTGCTGCACTCGGTCGAGGCGCGCAACAATGCGCAGAAGGCGGTGCTGTTCGACAAGCTGAAGGCACATTTCGACGGTGACCTCACCGGCAAGACCTTTGCGCTGTGGGGGCTGGCCTTCAAGCCCAACACCGACGACATGCGTGAGGCACCAAGCCGCGTGCTGATGGAGGCGCTGTGGGCTTCGGGCGCCAAGGTGCAGGCCTACGACCCCGAGGCGATGAACGAGGCGCAGCAGATCTATGGCCAGCGCGACGACCTCACCCTCTGCGGCACCAAGGAGGCGGCACTGCGCGGCGCCGATGCACTCTTGATCGCCACCGAGTGGAAGAACTTCCGGGCGCCGTCCTTCGAGCTGATCCGCGACCAGCTCAAGGCCGCCGTCATCTTCGACGGCCGCAACCTCTATGACCCGGCAGTCGTCGCCCGCCACGGCATCCAATACGTCTCCATCGGCCGCAAGGCCGGGTGAGGCGCGAGGCCGTCAACCAACTCGATATCGGAGCAGGGACATGAAGGTTCTGTTTGCAGGCGGCAACGGCTACACGCCCGAGTTCAGCGGCGGCGTTCAGTCGTCGACGCATCACCTGGTCGAGCAATTGCGCGCCCATGGCCACGAGGCCTCGGTGCTGGCCGCGCTGTTCGGCGACGGCATGTTCGGCTTCAAGGCGAGAGCCAAGATGAAGCTGACCGGACAACGCGCCGTCATCGACAGCTTCCCTGGATATCCCGTGGTGCGGGCCTGGTTTCCATGGGAGGCCGCAGGCTTCGCAGTGGAGAAGCTGAAGCCCGACGTCGCCGTGGTCCAGTGCCACAAGTCGGTGCCGATCGGGAAAGCGCTGGAGGCCCAGGGCATTCCGCTGGTCGTCTATCTCCGGAATGTCGAATTCCACGAGCTTGGCGGCGATCTCAGCGAGTTGCGACAGGCGCGCTACATCGCCAATTCGGAATTCACCGCGCACACCTATGGCCAGCGCTTCGGCATCGAATCGACTGTCATTCCGCCGACGATCAATCCAGCCCACTACGCCACGGAAACGTCAGGCGACTTCGTCACGCTGATCAATCCTTACGAGGAAAAGGGTTTTGAGCTTGCGGTGCGCATCGCCGGGCGCTGCCCCGACATTCCGTTCCTGTTCGTCGAAAGCTGGAAGCTGGCCGACGATCACCGCGCCCGTATCGAGCAGACGATTGCGCCGCTCGGCAATGTCCGGCTCGAAAGCCGAACCAGCAACATGAAGACGGTCTATGGCCGGACGAAGATCCTGCTCGCGCCGAGCAAATGGGAGGAGGCCTGGGGCCGTGTCGCCTCGGAGGCGCATTGCAGCGGCATTCCGGTCATCGGCTCGCGCCGCGGCGGCCTGCCGGAGGCGGTTGGCGAGGGCGGCGTGGTGCTCGACTACGATGCGCCGCTCGACGACTGGGTCGAAACCGTGCGTCGGCTCTGGCAGGACAAGGCCTGGTATGACCGGCAGTCGGCGGCCGCGCGCGCCTTTGCCGGACGCGCGCAACTCGACCCCGACGCGCAGTTCGCCACCTTCATGGGCGTGCTCGAGCAGGCCGTGACGCAGGGCCTGAACAAGGCTGCCTGAGGTGATGCCGTCAGGGTTCTGGAGAGCCGTTCGATGAGGGTCTGTTTCGTCGTCGACAAGTTCCCGTCGCTGTCCGAGACCTTCGTGCTCGACCAGATCGAGGGCTGCCTTGCGCGCGGCATCGAAGTCGGCGTCATCTGCAATGAGACGACCTTCGGCAAGGAGCGCAACATCGACGATCCGCGCTGGCGCAACCTGCCCGGTGGCGTCGCGCAATGGTGGGGTGCGCTCGGCCCGCTGCGCCCGTCGCTGCGCCGCTGGTCGGGCAAGCTTTGGGACAAGGCCTCGACGGCGCTCGACATTGCCTTTGCCGGCAAGCTCGAAAAATACGACGTCATCGTCGCGCATTTCGGCAACAACGGACTGCGGGTCGCAAGGGCGATGAAGCAGCGGCGGATCGCAGCACCCCTGGTGACGATCTTCCATGGCCATGATGTCGGCGCGCCGATGCATGACGGCTCGCTGTCGCGCTACGGGGTCGTCTTCCGCCAAGGCGCGTTGCAACTGCCGGTCAACGGCTTCTTCCGCGATGCGCTGATCGGGGCCGGCGCGCGCGCCGACAGCGTCGCCGTGCACCACATGGGCGTCGACACCGATGCGATCGGTTTTCGCGCCGGCGAGCGTCGCGGCAGCAGGCTGGCGCTGATCTCTGTCTGCCGGCTGACCGAGAAGAAGGGAATCGAGTTCGCGCTTCGCGCGCTCGGCGACGTTCAGGCCGTCCGACCCGACATCGACTGGTCCTATGTGATCATCGGCGGCGGCGAATTGCTCGATCCGATGAGACAACTGGCGGCACGTCTCGGCATCTCCGAACGTGTCGCTTTTCTCGGGCCGCGTCCGCACAGCGAGGTCAAGCAACAGCTTGCCGAGGCGCATGCCTTTGTGCTGCCGAGCGTCCGTGCGGGCGACGGTGACCTCGAAGGCATCCCCGTGGCGCTGATGGAGGCGATGGCTGCGGGGTTGACCGTGGTCAGCACCTATCATTCCGGCATTCCCGAGCTGATCGAGGACGGCAGGACCGGTCTCCTGGCGCCCGAACGGGACATCCGTGTGCTGGCGCAAAAGCTGATCTGGGTCGCCGACAATCCCGTCTCCTGCGAGGAGCTGGCGCGCGCGGCACGACGCAAGGTCGAGGACGAATTCGACTCCGGCCGGCTCAACGACGCCTTTGCCGACACGCTGTTCCGGCTTGCCGCGACAAGGGCTGCAGCATGACCGCCGAGGCGCAGCAACTCGGGCGCATTGCGCTACGTGGCGGGGCGCTGACGGCAGCGGCGCAGGCGATCAAGATCGGCATCCAGTTCGTTTCCGTGGTGGTCCTGGCGAGGATGCTGGCGCCGGAGGATTTTGGCCTCGTCGCCTCCGTCGGCCCGATCATCGCCTTTGTCGGGTTGTTCCAGAATCTCGGCCTGCAGCAGGCCGTCATCCAGCGTCCGGAAATCAGCCGGCAGCAGCTCAACCAGGTGTTCTGGATCAGCGCGCTGGCCGGCCTGATCTGCACGATCGTCATCGCCGCCCTGTCGCCGGCGGTGTCGGCATTTTATGGCGATGGCAGGATGACCGGCATCACGCTTGCCGCCGCCATGCCGCTCCTGCTCGGTAGTCTTGCCGCGCTGCCGCTGGCCTTGATGAACCGCAATTTGCAGTTCGGCCAGCTGGCGATCAACGACGTCGCGACCGCCCTTGCCGGCTTGGGGGCGGCGATTGCCGCGGCCTATGCCGGGCTTGGCTACTGGTCGCTGGTAATCGGGCCTGCGGCTGGTGCCGTGGTGACGCTCGCCGGCGCGTGGCTGGCGACGCGCTGGAAACCGGGCAAGCCGAGCATCAAGGTGGAGCGCGAGATCCTGTCCTTCGGCGCCAATCTCACCGGCTTCAATCTCGTCAACTTCTTCTCGCGCAACCTCGACAACATCCTGATCGGCAAGTTTTCCGGCCCGGTCGAGCTCGGCTATTACGACAGGGCCTACAAGCTGCTTTTGTTTCCGCTGCAAAACATCAACCAGCCGCTGTCGCGGCTGATGGTGCCGTTGCTCAGCCGCATCCAGGACGACAAGCCACGCTTTCGCGAGCTCTATCTGCGCACCAACTGGCTGCTTGCCTTCATCACGGTACCGGGAATCGCGGCGCTGACGATTGCCGCCGAACCCGTGGTTTCGATCCTGTTCGGCGAACGCTGGCTCGGCGTGGCGCCGATCTTCGCCTGGCTCGGCATTGCCGGACTTATGCAGCCGGTGTCGAGCACGACGGGCTGGATCTTCATCTGTCAGGGCAAGACGCGCACGATGTTCCGCTGGGGCGTCTATTCGGCGCTGACAACGGTGCTGTCATTCGCCGTCGGGCTGAAATGGGGTGCTGTTGGCGTCGCCGCCGCCTATGCCATCTCAGGCTACGTGCTCAGGCTGCCGGTGCTGGCGGTGATGCTCGGGCGCACCGGCCCGGTCTCGGCGCTCGACTTCATGATGGTGCAGGGGCTGCTGATCATTGCCGCCGCCGTGACCTGGCTCGGCTACGGCTACCTGCCGGCCGCACTCACCGCGCAATCCAACGTCGTGGCGGCGATCACCGCGGCAGCTCTAAGCTACGCGGTGGCGCTCGCTTTCATGGTTGCCGTGCCGCAGTCGCGCCGTGCCCTCGTCGAGGCGTGGAAGACTGTCGCCCGCAACATTCGCTGAAGGGTCAGCAAGCAGCGGCCGGACCAGATCGGCGGCCGACATGGCCGAAGCGTGTTCTTCCAACACTGCTGCAAGCGTCGTTGTACGGAGTTGGTCGAGATCGGCGGCGAAGGCCGCGAGCTTCCGGCCGGCCTCTTCCGGTGTCACGGTGTCGATATCGAGCAGCAGCTCGGCCAGGCCGACACGCTTGGCGAGCTCACGGGTCTTGAACTCGTAGGCGATCGGCAGCACGGGCACGCCGACGCACAATGACATGATCATCATGTGCATGCGCGTGGCGACGACGAAGTCGAAGCCCTTGACCAGCTCCATCAACTGCTCGGGCGTGTGGAAGCCGGCGTCGACGTCGACGTGGGCTGCGACGTCGGCATCGAGTTCGGCGACGATCGCCCGCGCGGTCTTCGAATCGTCATGGGCATATTCCGGCACGCCCTGGCAGGTCGAGACGAAGGTCACCTGCTTGCCGTGTTCGCGCACCAGTGCCGTCGCGATATCGCGGATCGAGGCCATGTAGCGGCGCATGCCGTCGGCGCCGTCATTGACGTAGTTCCAGTGTCGTACCGAAATGCCGACACGGCCGGTCTGTGCCGGCGGCGTGCCGGCCGCAAGCAGCGTTTCGATGCGCTTCTTGTCGGCGAGTGCAAACACCGAATCGGCGACGACATGGCATTTGCCGGGATTGTCGACGAGCCCGTCGAGATGGCCGTGCGAGCGTTTGTCGCGCAACAGGATCAACGGGCTGCGGTCGAAGGCCGGCTTCAGTTCACGGCGGTTGTAGTCCTTGTCGAACGGGCCCAGCGACTGGGTGAAGAACACCGGGTCCTTGCCGAAGATCGCGTCGATGCGGAACTGGTTGAGGCGGCGTTCGAGATTGTAGTTCTCGACCAGATAGGTGCCGCCTGTGGTGACGACCAGATCGGCTTGGCGGTACATGTCGAGGCTGCGACGGTCCTCGGCGCTGAACATCGTCTCGTCCAGGGCGCGGCTCTTGCCGTAGTGGCGCAGCGCACTCAGGGCGAGGCGGTTGTAGATCGGCTTGGCTAGGTTCTTCAGGCGGTTGTCGTCATAGGGGTATTTGAAGATCGATTCGGCCAGCAGCTTGCGGATCTCGATATCGGGATAGGCTTGCGTGGGATAAAGCCGCGACGCTACCGTGGGCTGGCTATCGAATACCTGGATGCGCAACTCGCCCGGACAGGCCGCTTTGAGGATGTGCCGGATGGCCAGCAGGATCGCCGCATCGCCAGTGTTCAGGCAGACGGTGTTTTCGACGATGACAGTCTTCATGGGCGCTGGCCTCCTCGGATTGGTCGCGTCGGGAAGATAAGTACAGGCTAACCGGGCCATTTTGCGGCGCAACAATAATTGAGGTGCGAGCAGTCAATAATTGTTGCGACGCAACAATGGGTGCACTAGCTTCGTCGTCGGTGGGCCAAACTGCGAGCGTGAATTCATGCTGCATGTTCTGTACCTGGTGCACGATGTTTCCGACCCGGCAGTCCGTCGACGGATCATCATGCTCAAGGCTGGTGGCGCGCGCGTTACGCTCGCTGGTTTCCGCCGGACGCAAGAACGCGAAGACGTCGAGGGCCTGACGCCGATCGACCTGGGTCACACCTGCGACGGGCGCTTTGCGCAGCGTCTGGGGGCGGTGGCGGTTGCTGCTACGCGCATCGGCGCTGCGCTGAGGGCGGTGGCTGCGCCCGACGTGATTGTTGCCCGCAATCTCGAAATGCTGGCGTTGGCGCAACGTGCCCGTTCGGCCCTCGGCGCCTCGATGCCTGTTATCTACGAGTGCCTCGACATCCACCGGCTGGTGCTGCGCGAGGATTTTCTGGGCAAGGGCCTGCGCGGGGCCGAGCGCCTCTTCGGGCGCAATGTCGGCCTGCTGCTGACCAGCTCGCCGGCTTTCGTCAGGCATTATTTCGAACGGTACGGCCAGATCGATGCCCCCATCGAACTGGTCGAGAACAAGCTCCTCGAGCTGGAGCCGCGTATTGATTCGATGCCGTCGGCACTGGCTGATGAGCCCTGGACGATCGGCTGGTTCGGGGCGCTGCGCTGTCGCAAGTCGCTCGAGCTTCTGGCCGCTTTCACCCGCAAGGCGGAAGGGCGATTCGAGATCGTGCTGCGCGGCCGGCCGGCACTTTCGGCGTTTCCTGATTTTCACGGTTTCGTCGAATCCGAGCCCCATTTGACGTTTAAAGGTGCTTACAGAAATCCCGAGGACATGGCCGACATCTATGCGCAGGTGGACTTTGCCTGGGCGATCGACTTCTTCGAGGAAGGTCAGAACTCGACATGGCTGTTGCCCAACCGGCTCTATGAAAGCTGCCGGTTCGGTACGGTGCCGATCGCCATGGCCGGCACCGAGACGGCGCGCTTCCTCGAGCGCCTCGATATCGGGCTGATGCTGCCCGAGCCGTCGGCATCAGCTCTGGCGGAAGCGCTCTCGGGCATGACAAGCGAACGTTACGCCGCCTTGCGCGGTGAAGTGCTTGCCCGTGATCCGCGAAACTGGATCTGCGACCTGGCCGATTGCCGGGCGCTGGTGGCGAAGCTCGAACGGGTCGCCGCCCAAAACGGCGAAAGCCCTGGCGCCATCGCCGCCTGACCTTCAACGCAATCAACACAAGCAGACGCATGACCGAAACGTCCTCCGCCATCATCATCATTCCGTGCCTCGACGAGGAGCGCCATATCAGCGGCCTTCTGGCCCAACTGCGGCCCTCTGCCCGGCGGCTCGGCGCAATGATCATCGTCGCCGACGGCGGCAGCCGCGATGCGACCCGGACCATCGTTGCCGGCATTGTTGCCGAAGACGACAATGTCGTGCTGATCGACAATCCGGCGCGCATCCAGAGTGCGGCAGTGAACCTGGCCGTCGAACGCTTCGGTCGTGGCGTCGACTATCTGATCCGCATCGACGCTCATGGCGGCTATCCCGACGATTATTGCGACCGGCTGCTCGAGGAAGCGCTGGCGACGGGCGCCGATTCCCTCGTCGTTTCGATGCTGACCGAAGGCCGCGGCACCGTGCAGCAGGCGGCTGCGGCTGCGCAGAACTCGAAGCTCGGCACAGGTGGGTCCAAGCACAGGCATGGCTCGGCCGGGGAATGGGTCGATCACGGCCATCACGCCCTGATGCGCATCGCAGCGTTCAGCGATGTCGGCGGCTATGACGAGAGCTTCAGTCACAATGAGGATGCCGAGCTCGACCATCGTCTGCGCCAGGCCGGCTACCGCATCTGGATGAGCGGGCGCACCCGCATGACCTATTTTCCGCGTGCTTCACTTGGCGGCCTGTTCCACCAGTATCTCGGTTATGGCAGGGGACGGGCGCGGAACGTGCTGAAACACCGCGTCATCCCCAGGCTCCGCCAGATGGTGCCGCTGATGGTGGCGCCGACGGCGCTGCTCGCAAGCCTCGCCGTCGTTCACTGGATCTTCGCCGTGCCTGTCCTCGTCTGGGCGGCGATCTGTCTGAGCTATGGCGCTGCCCTTGCCTTGCGGGCCGGCAAGCCGGGGCTGGCGCTCGCCGGCGTGTCGGCGATGGTGATGCATTTCGCCTGGTCGCTCGGCTTCTGGCTCCAACTCGTTGCCTTGCCGGCAAGGGGGCGCCCAGCATGACCGAAATGCCCAGCATCGACATCTGCGTCTGCACCTTCCGGCGGCGCGAACTGGCCGACACGTTGCAGTCGCTTGCGGCGATGGACCTACCCGCGGGGTATCGCATCGGCATCGTCGTGGCCGACAATGACGAGGTGCCCAGTGCTGCGGAACTGGTCTCCGTTCTGGCGGACGAGCTTTCGCTCGAGGTTCGCTACGTCCATTGCCCGGCGCGCAACATCTCGGTTGCCCGCAACGCTTGCCTGGATGCCAGCTCGGCCGATTTCGTCGCCTTCATCGACGATGACGAGAAGGCGACAGGCATGTGGCTGAAGCGGCTCGTCGAGACCGCGCAGGCGACCGGTGCCGAGGTGGTGCTCGGGCCGGTCAAGGCGCGTTATGGGACGGGAGCCCCGGGCTGGATGCAGGTCGGCGACTTTCACTCGACCTATCCGGTGTTCGTTCGGGGCGAGATCCGCACCGGCTACACCTGTAATGCCTTGCTCCGGATCGCTTCGCCCAGCATCGCCGGCCGCCGCTTCAGCCTGGAGCGCGGCCAGTCGGGCGGCGAGGACACCGAATTCTTCGACCAGGTGTTCGGTGCCGGTGGTCGCATAAGCTATGCCGCGGAGGCCTGGGTGGAGGAGCCGGTTCCGGCGTCTCGCGCCTCGTTCCGCTGGCTGACGACGCGGCGCTTCCGTGTCGGGCAGACGCATGGTCGCCTGCTTGGCGCCAAGCGGAGTGGCGTTGGTCGCTTCGGTGAGCTCGTACGGGCCTCGGCCAAGGCCGGCTACTGCTTTGCCGCGGCGGGGCTGACCGCGCTGCAGCCGGTCAGCCGCAACCGCAGCCTGCTGCGTGGCGTGATGCATTTGGGCGTGCTGAGCGGGCTGGCCGGCGCACGTGAACTGCGTCTCTACGGCAATGAGGGAGGCCAGGATGCAGCCTGACGTCAGCTTCGTCATCGCCGCCTACAATGCCGAGGCAACGCTCGGCCGTGCCATTGACAGCGCGCTGGCACAGCAAGGCGTCACCGTCGAGGTGATCGTCGTCGACGACTGCTCATCCGACGCGACGATTGCGCTTGCACGGGCCTATGCCGATCCGCGTGTGCGGGTCGTGGCGCTGGAGAAAAATCGCGGCCCAGGTGGAGCGCGCAACGCTGGCCTCGATGCGGCGCTGGGGCGCTGGGTCGCCGTGCTCGATTCGGACGATGCCGTCCTGCCCGACAGGCTTTCGGCAATGATCGGCAGGGCTGATGCTGGCTCTGCGGCGATAGCGGTCGACAACATCGTGGTTGTTCACGACGACGGCAGGCCAAGCGAAGTAATGTTCGCCGAAAGCTATCTCGAAAAACTCGGCAATCTGACGCTGGCGGACTTCATCAGCAGCAATGTCGTCTTCGAGGCGACGTTCAATTTTGGTTACATGAAGCCGATATTCTTGCGTGAATATCTCCAGGCAAATGAGCTCCGCTACGACGAGAATTTGCGCATCGGCGAGGACTATATCCTGCTCGCCAGCGCTCTCGCCCGGGGCGGCATCTGCGCCGTCGAACCCGCTGTCGGCTATGCCTATCACGTGCGAAACGGCTCCATTTCAAGGGTTCTGGAGCTTCATCACGTCGAGGCGATGCAACGTGCCGATGCCACCTTTGCTGCCCGCAACAGGCTCGAAGGCGAGGCGCAAAAAGCGTTCACGCGACGTGCCCGCAGCCTCTCCCAGGCTGCCTCATTCCTGTCACTGGTTACGCACATCAAGCAGCGGTCGCCGCTCAAGGCGGTGCGGACCGCCCTGGGGGACCCGGCGGCGGTTCGACATTTGCGGATGCCGATAGAGGTCCGGCTGCGCCGGCTCGCCAGGCAGTTCGCATAACGGTCCGGCACATGATGCGCGTGCCCGGAGCGGCCAAGAACAAGACGAGGAGAGTCATATGAGCGAGAGGATTGGCACGATGAAGAAAGTCAGGAAAGCGGTGATCCCGGTCGCGGGTCTCGGCACGCGGTTCCTGCCCGCGACCAAGTCCATGCCCAAGGAGATGCTGCCCGTGGTCGACAGGCCGGTGGTGCAGTATGCCGTCGACGAGGCACTGGAGGCCGGCATCGAGCACATCGTCTTCGTCACCGGCCGCAACAAGGCGGTCATCGAGGACTATTTCGACCTGCATCCCGAACTGGTGGGCACGCTCGAACAGGCCGGCAAAGTCGACCAGATCAGGTCACTGGAGAGCTTGCTGCCGGTGCCCGGCGCCACCAGCTTCACCCGCCAGCAGGCGCCGCATGGCCTTGGCCACGCCGTCTGGTGCGCGCGCGACATCATTGGCGACGAGCCGTTCGCGTTGTTGCTTCCCGACATGGTGTCTTTCGGCAAGCGCGGCTGCCTGGCGGAGATCATGGATCTGCATGCCGAAACTGGCGGCAACGTCATTGCCGTCGAGCAGTGCGACCCGAGCGAAACCAACAAGTATGGCATCGTCGGCAAGGGTCCCGATGTCGGTTCCGGCTTCGAAGTGACGGCGATGATCGAAAAGCCGGCACCGGCCAATGCACCTTCGAACTTCTACATCAACGGCCGCTACATCCTGCAGCCGGAAATCTTCAACCTTTTGGGCACGCAGAAGCGCGGCGCCGGCGGCGAGATCCAGCTGACCGACGCGATGGTGCGTCTTGCCGCGAGCCAGGCCTTCTTTGCCCGGGCGTTCAACGGCCGGATGTTCGACTGCGGCTCCAAGGAAGGATTCATCCAGGCCAATGTCGCCTTTGCCCTGAAGCGGGCCGACATTCGCGACTCCGTGCTCGATGCCATCCGCGAGATGGTGGCCGAGCAGGATCACGTCGTCGCGGCCTGATACAAACGGTCCGTCGAGGCGGCTGAAATGGCCGCCTCGACGGTGTTCGACAAAAGCCGTGCCGGTCGGCACGGCAAGTTGCGTAGCTGAAGTCGGCTTCGCCAGAACCCAGCGAGCAGCGGCCGCTGCTCAGGCAAGAACTGGAACGCAGATGAACTACGCCAGCTTTCCCTTCAGCAACCGCCTTCCCGCGTCTCGCGAGGACGCGCGCGAGGGGAGCGACTTCATCGATCTCGAACGCCTGCTGGCAATGGCCAAGCGCCAGGCCAAGGTGGTCGGCGTCGGCGCCGTGATCGGCCTGTTGCTTGGGCTCGTCTACCTGCAGACGACGCCGCCGACATTCACCGCGTCGACCCGCGTGCTGATCGACGAGGGTATGAACAAGATGGTCGACGAGGTTTCGGCGACGCCTGTCAACATGCAGACCGACGCGGCGATCCTGTCCCAGATCGAGATCATCAAGTCGGCGCGGCTCGCCGCCGTTGTCGTCGACAAGCAGAAGCTCGACCAGAACCCGAATTTCATGCGGCCGCCGCAATCGCTGCTTTCGACGCTTGTCGGCTATGCTCGCGGCTTCCTGCAGATATTTCGTTCCACACCGGAGATTGCCGGTCGTGCCGCGCTCACCGATGCGCAACGCAAGGCGATGGCGGATGCGGCGCGCAAGGAGCAGGCGGTGGCGATGCTGCAAGCCAACATCGAAGCGGAGCGCTCGGGCCGCAGCTATGTCATCTCGATGGCCTACCGTTCGCATGATCCGCAACTGGCGACTGAAATCACCAGGGCATATGCCGATGCCTTCGTTGCGGACCAGCTCGATGCCAGTTTCGACGCCACCGAAAAGGCCGCCGTCTGGCTGCAGGGCCGGCTCGAGGAGCTGCGCACGAGTTCCCAGAAGGCGGCACTCGAGGTCGAGAAGTTCCGCGCCGAGAACGGCCTGGCGGCGGCGCGCGGCGAAACCATCGCCGAGCAGCAGCTTTCCGATCTCAACGCCCAGCTGATCCTGGCCCAGGCTGACACCGCCAAGGCGCGGGCGCGCTACGAGCAATACCGCACCATCGTCGAGAGCGGGCCGGAAGCGGCAGTCGGCAACTCGACCCTGTCCGCAGCGGAGGCCGGCAATCCGCTGATCTCGGAGCTCAAGAAGCGCTATGCGGGCGTTTCGAAGCGCGAGCAGGAGATTTCGGCCGGCTTCGGCCCCAACCACCCGCAGGCGGTTGCGCTGCGCAAGGAACAGACAGACCTTGCCAACCAGATTTTCCGTGAGCTGAGCCAGCTTTCCGAGACCTATCGCAACGAGTTCGAAGTGGCGCAGTCACGCGAGACCGCATTGCGCAACAGCGTATCGGAGGCAACGGGCCAGAATTCCAGCGCCAACCAGGCACAGGTGCGGTTGCGCGAATTGCAGCAACAGGCAACCGCACTGAGCACGCTCTACCAGACCTTCCTGTCGCGCTACGAGGAGGCGTCGCAGCAGCGCTCTTTCCCCATCGCCAAGGTCAGGGTGATTTCGGAAGCGACGATGCCGCGCGGCCCCTCGAGCCCGCGAACCTCGATGGTGTTCGGACTGGCACTGGTGCTTGGCGTCGTCCTGGGTGCTGCCTTTGGCGCGCTCAACGAATTCAACGAGCGCTTCTTCCGCACCGCCGAGGACGTGCGCGAAAGGCTGGGCGTCAAGTTTCTCGGCTACCTGCCGCTCATCACCTCGAACGAGGACAGGAAGGACGCTGGGAAGACGGGCAATATGGGCACGCCGCCGCCATCGCGCGCGGCGGAGCTTGTGAAACGCCGGGCCAGGATGCGCATCGCCGTCGATTCGCCGGCATCGATGTTTGCGGAAACGCTGCGTAGCACCAAGATCGCCGGCGACGTCGTGCTGCAGGACATCGGCAGCAAGGTGATCGGTGTCATCTCGATGCTTCCGGGCGAGGGCAAGTCGACGGTTGCCGCCAATCTGGCCGGCCTGATCGCCAGCAATGGTGCAAAGACACTGTTGATCGACGCCGACCTGCGCAATCCGGGTCTCAGCCGCAGTCTGGGCATAGATGCCGAGCAGGGGCTGGTCGAAGCCGTGGTGAACGACCTCGGCTGGCAGGCGGTGGTGAAGGTCGACCGCCAGAGCAAGATGGCGATCGTGCCGGCGGTGGTGCGCGGCCGCTTCTCGCACACCAGCGAACTGCTGTCGTCGGCCGGCATGCGGCGCTTCATCGACGATGCCAAGGCGACGTTCGACTACATCATCGTCGACCTGCCGCCGCTCGGGCCCGTCGTCGATGCCAAGGCCTTCGCTCCGTTGGCCGACGGCTTCGTTCTGGTGGCGGAATGGGGTGCCACACCACGCCCGCTGGTCCGCTCAGGGCTCGCCGCGGAGCCGCAGATCGCCGGCAAGATCCTCGGCCTGGTGCTCAACAAGGTCGACCTGAAAAAGCTGCCGCGCTACGGCGCCTATGGTGGCTCCGAGCAGTTCCTTGAGCGCTATTCCAGCTACTACATCGACAAGGGCGAGACCAAAACCAAGGCCAAGGCCAAAGTCGCCAGCTAGGAAAAGAGCAGCCGCCCGCCTTTGCCCGATATGCGCACCGCCGTCAGGCGGCCCGTCTTGAAGGCGCCGGTGTCGATGTCCAGCCGGCGGCCATCGATGCGTGGATGGTCCACCGGCGTGTGGCCATGCACGACCCAGCGGTCGAGCCGGCGCGAGGCCTCGAAGAATTCCTCCCTGATGTAGAGCAGGTCGTCGTCTTCCTGTTCGAGCAACGGCACGCCGGGACGGATGCCGGCGTGGACGAAGACGAAGCGTTCTGAATAGGCCATGATCGGCAGGCCGCGCATGAAATCGATGTGCTCGGGCGGGATGGTGGCATGGATATGGTCGTCGAGTCTGCCACCGCCGCCATAAAGTTCGCCGAGATGTTCGGCGTCGATGCCATAGGAGAACAGGGTGCTGCGGGCACCGGTGGACAGCCAGCGTTCCAGCGACAGCCGGCCGTCGAGATAGTCGAGCGTCTGGGCTTCGTGGTTGCCCGTCAGGCAGATGCGCTCGAAACCGGTGGGCGGCGGGGCGATGAGGTGGTCGATCACGCGCGCCGAGTCCGGGCCGCGGTCGATGTAGTCCCCCAGCATGACGATCAGCTTGCGGCCAGGCAGGATGGCGGCGTCGGCAAGAACCTTGTCCTCGAGCGCGCGTAACTCGCGATAGCAGCCATGGACGTCGCCGATGGCGTAGACGACCGTATCGGACAGGTCGATCTCGATGCGTCCACGCCCCGGCGACTGTCTTTGCGAACGGAAATTCAGAAAACTGACCAGCCTGTCGCCTCGCCGATGTTGTCGGGGTGCGTCCCGACGCCGGGCACATCAATGCCTGAGAAACACAATGCGCGGCGGGCGTTTCCGTTTCCTGAACGCTGCCGTTGATGGCGCTCGATGTGACGAGGATGGCCGTTGCAGGCAACAGCTCCGCCGGAACCCATGTGCGCATATCCGAGTTAGCGCTGATCCCAAGGGATCACACCGATGCGGAAAGACGCCGAGCAGACCCGACACGTCCAGAACGGAAATGTCGAGACTGCGCATACTGCGTCGCTTGCTTATGTCAGCGACGACGAGCCCGGCATATCAAGGAAACGGGCAGGCAAGCGCTTTCGCTACGAAGCGGCCAATGGCCGGAAGGTCGTCAGCAAAAAGGTGCTTGCGCGCATTGGCGCACTTGCCATTCCGCCGGCATGGACGGATGTGTGGATATGCGCTGAAAGCGACGGCCATATCCAGGCGACCGGACGCGACCAGCGTGGCCGAAAGCAATATCGCTACCATCCGGATTGGTTGGACAGACGCGGTGAACTGAAATTCTCGAGCCTGGCTGAATTTGCGCGCGCGCTGCCGCGTCTGCGCCGCCAGATCGACAGGGATTTGCGGCTGCGCGGCCCGGTGCGTGCACGGGTTGTCGCTGCGATCGTGTGGCTGCTGGACAATACAATGATTCGTGTCGGCAGCGCCGCCTATGCCAGGGAGAATGGGAGCTTTGGGCTGACGACGCTGCGCAACCGCCATGTCGACATCGAAGGCTCGACGCTCAGATTCGCCTTCAAGGGCAAATCGGGAAAAGAATGGCGTTTACGCTTGGTCGACAGGCGTATGGCAAAGGTCGTGCGCGGCATCCAGGAGTTGCCTGGCCAAACCCTGTTTCAGTATCTCGACGACGTCGGTGCAAGGGCGCCGATATCGTCCCAGGACGTCAACGACTACATTCGAGCCGCAGCTGGCGCAGCTTTCAGTTCCAAGCATTTCCGCACCTGGGGCGGAACCGTGCGCGCGTTGACGTTGTTTGCGCAGACGCCCGTCCCCGAAAGTGAACGGGCGCGGGCGCGGGCATGCAACAAAGTCATCGACGACGTCGCAAGGCATCTCGGCAACACGCGGGCGGTGTGCCGAACAGGTTACATTCATCCGGAGGTGATTTCGGCATGGTCGGAAGGAAGGCTGTCCGACGAGCTGGCTGCGTGCCACGCCAAGCGCAACCCGCAGCTCGCTCCCGACGAGCGCATCACTCTCGCCTGGCTTTCGCCGCCAGAGAAACCAGTTCGGAAGCAGTGAAAGTAAGGCTGCCACTAGGGACCAGGTGTCCTGACCAGATCGAGCGGTGCATCGAGCGTCCAGGTGACGCCGTCCGGCTGGAAGCTGAGATTGCCGACACCGTTCAGGGCCAGGGGTGCGACGCGCTCGAGGACGATCCGGCCGAAGCCCTTGCGCGAGGCTTTTGCGACAGCTGGTCCATTGGTTTCCTTCCAGGTCAGGCGAAAGCGGTCCGACGCGGTCCAGCCAATTTCGACCGTCCCCTGGTCGGACGACAGCGCGCCATGCTTGGCCGAATTGGTGGCAAGCTCATGGAAGGCCATGCCGAGGTTCTGGACCGCTGTCGTCGACAGCATGACCGGCACGCCCGATATGCTTATGCGGCGCTCGGCGGCGAACGGCCGGATCTGGTTGGTGACCAGGTCGGCAAGATCCGCACCGCGCCAATCGCCGTCGACAAGCAGGTCCTGGGATTGCGACAGCGCCATGATCCGGTTCCGGATCTGGGTGTCGAAATCGGCGATCGTCGTCGCGTGCTTGCCGGTCTCGCGGATCATCGAGAGGATGACGGCGAACTGGTTCTTCACCCGGTGATTGACTTCGCGCATCAGCATGCGGATGCGGCTCTCGCTTTCCTTGCGCTCGGTGATGTCCCTGGCGATCTTCGAGGCGCCGATCACCTTGCCGGCGCTGTTGAGCACCGGTGACACGGTGAGCGAGATGGCGACGAAGCTGCCATCCTTGCGTTTCCTGATCGTGTCGAAGTGGTCGATGCGCTGGCCGCTGCGTACCTTTCCGAGGATGAGGTCCTCTTCGTCCTGCCTGTCATCAGGGATGAGCATGCGGACATGCTTGCCGACGGCTTCGTCGGCGCCGTAACCGAACAGGCGGGTGGCACCGGCGTTCCAGCTTTGAATCACGCCGCAAAGGTCCTTGCTGACGATGGCGTCGTCGGAGGATTCGACGATCGACGCGAGGCGCTGGGTCTGTATCTCGGCCTGCTTCTGGGCCGAGATGTCGACCAAAAGGTTGATGGCGCCAGTGATCATGCCGGTTTCGTCGCGCATCGGCGCGGGAAAGGCGAGGAAGGGAACGAGGGTGCCGTCCGGCCGCTCGGCCACGGCCTCGGCATTGTGAATCGCCCGGCCTTCCCTGAGCGCCAGGGCCATCGGACAATCGCCATGGGCAAGCGGCTCGCCCTCGGCAGTCCTGAGCCGCCAGGACCCGCACCACTCGTCCTTGCCGATTTCGGGCCGATGACCCCAAAGTGCAGCGGCTGCTTCGTTGAAATAGGTGATCCGGCCGCTGGCATCGGTCGTATAGACCGCAACCGGCAGCCCGCCGAGTAAAGTCTCGCGATTTGTCATCTGGCCGCCCTGGTTCCGTCAGGCATTAACGGCGAATATCCGGATGAGTTCCGTCGCTGCCGAAATCGCAGCCGAGGGTGTGGAAACGTATCAGTTCAGTCGGAGTGAGGCGTCTGGAGAGGCGGTTTTCATGTTGCGTTGCAACATAGTTTGAATTGCCCTGATGGCGCGCCTCCCCCAACCTGCCGGCATGTCCAGCACCTGCATAGCAGCACAGACATGACGGCACCTGTTACCGCATTCCGCCCTGACATCGAGGGTCTGCGCGCCATTGCCGTCGGCGGCGTGATCGCGTTCCACTTCGGCATGTCCGACCTGCCGGGCGGTTTCATCGGCGTCGATATCTTCTTCGTCATCTCGGGCTATCTGATTACCCGCCACCTTATGCAGGAGATCGGCCGCAGCGGGACTGTCGATCTCTGGCGCTTCTATGGTCGCCGCGCCCGGCGACTGTTGCCGGCGTCGCTTCTGGTGATCGCCACCACGCTTGCCGCCGGCTATTTCATCCTCGCGCCATCCGAGCAGCAGCTCTACGCCAAGGGCGCGCTGTTTGCCTCGAGCTACGTCATCAATCTCTGGCTGCTGCGCTGGTCGTTCGACTATTTCGCCGCCGACACGGCCAGCAATCCGTTCCTGCATTTCTGGTCTTTGTCGGTCGAGGAACAATTCTACCTGCTCTGGCCGGCATTACTGCTGCTGGTCGCGTGGTTCCGGCCGGGGGCGAGGGGTATCGCGCTCATGCTGGGTGCGGTTGCAGCGCTGTCGTTCTGCGTGAGTGCCTGGATGACCTCGGTGTCGCAGCCTTGGGCCTTCTATTTCTCGCCGCTGCGGGCCTGGGAATTCGCTGTGGGCGGGCTCGTCTCGCTTGTTGTGGCGGAGCGCTGGGCATCGGGTTTTCGATTCTCGCCTGTGATGGGCTGGACCGGTCTCGCATTGATCGCCGTCGCCTATCTCAACGTTTCGGAGGCCGACCCTTTCCCCGGCTTCATCGCGTTGCTGCCGGTTGCGGGAACGACGATGCTGCTGCTGTCAGGCGCTCGTCCGAGTGCCGTCGGGCCGACAGGCCTGTTGTCGCTGCCGCCGCTGCAGTGGACCGGCAAGCTGTCCTATTCGCTGTATCTCTGGCATTGGCCCGTCATCGTCTATGCCACGATCCTGTGGCCCGAGCTTACGCTTGGCGGCAGGCTGGCCTGCCTGGCGGTGACGGTTGGCTTGTCCTTGCTCAGCTATCGTTTCGTCGAGAATCCGGTGCGCCTGAACGGTTGGCTTTCAGCCGGCTCGGTACGCTCGTTGGGGCTGGCGGCCCTTCTCACGTCGCTGGGCGTGACCTTGTCCTATAGTGCTGCCCAGATCGCTGCGCGAAGCGTCGATCCGGATCAGAAGCTGATCGCCGAAAGTGCGGCACGCTCGTCATCGGCGCGCCAGATAGACAACGCTTGCGTTGCCAGCCTCGAGCAGACCACGCCGCGCAGCTGCAGCCTGGGTGCAAAGCTGCCACGCAAGACGATCGTGCTGTTCGGCGATTCACACGCCGATCACTGGTCGACGCCGCTGGCAAGGATCGCCGAGACCAATAACTGGCGCTTGGTGACCTATCTGAAATCGTCATGTTCGGTGGCGGCAGTGCCGACATGGAACGTGCGTTTGATGCGGGCCTATGGCGAATGCGATGTCTGGCGGCAGACGGCGATGAAGGAGATCGCCGGCCTCAAGCCGGATGCGGTGATCGTTTCGCAGTTTTCGTACAGCTACGTCGAAAACGACGTCAATGGCGGGCTGGAGCACTTGGTCAGCCGCGACGTGTGGGCCGACGGCTTGAGGGCGTCGCTTGCGACCCTTCGCAAGACCGGCGCCGAGGTGGTGCTGCTCAGGGATGTTCCCGTTCACAAGTCATATCTCGACCGCTGTGTGGCGCGTTCGCTCTGGCAGGGCAGGAGCAGCACGGTCTGCGACACGCCACGACAGGAGGCCATCGACGAGCGGGTGTCGAAGGCCGAACAGGCGGCGGCTTCCGGCCTCGAAGGTGTCAGATATGTCGACTTGACCGAGCTGTTTTGCAACGACACGACGTGCCCGGCGATGATCGGCGGCAAGCTGACCTTCCGCGACCGCCACCACATGGCCACGCCTTATGCGGCAACGCTTGCCGGTTCGGTCCAGCGCGCAATTTTCGGCAACCAGGTGGCGGCGCAATGGCCTTGAGATTCGACCGACCGCGGCCTGCTAGAGGCGGATGCCTGTCTGCAGCAAGCCGCGAGTGATGCTGCCTGAGGTCGGCAACAGCGGGATCAGGCAGGCCTGGAGTGCGTGATAGATGTCGGGTTTGCCGTAGAAAGGGCCGGCATTGGGCTTGAGGTCGTTGTCGAGCTGGGCGTGCCAGCCGCCATTGGCGCGGTCGATGAAGCGGCTGGCGCAGAAGCTCCAGATACGGCGATACCAGGCCTCGTAGTCATCGTCGGCGCCGATGGCGTTGAGTACGGAGGCGGCACCGATCGCTTCGCAGCACGGCCACCAGTAGCGATCCTTGATCCGGGCCGAACCGTCCCATTCGAGCGTGTAGTAGAAACCGCCCTTGGCGGCATCCCAGCCGTCTGACGTGGCCTGTCCAAACAGGTTCCTTGCCGCGTCCGGCAGCCAGGCGTGCTTACGGCCGCCGAGCTCCCACAATTGCAGCAGGAGTCGGGCCCATTCGAGCGAATGGCCCGGCGTCGTGCCATAGGGGCGGAACATCGGGTCGCCGGAGTAGTCGCGGTCGAGCTTCCATTCAGCGGTGAAGTGCTCGGGCAAGCGCCAGCCGGCGGCGGCCGAATGGCGGCGGATGATCAGGTCGGCGATACGCTCGGCCATTCCGAGATAGGTGCTGTCGCCAGTCGCCTCGAAGGCGGCCATAAGCGCCTCGGTCAGGTGCATGTTGGAGTTCTGGCCGCGATAGCCGTCGAGCGGCTGCCAGTCGCGGGTGAACTCTTCCGCCACCGCGCCATGCGCCTCTTCCCAAAACCTTTCGGCGAGGATCGTCGAGATGTCGGTCAGCAGCCGGTCGGCGTCGGGATGGCCGGCGACCTTGGCGCTGGAGGCGGCAAGCAGCACGAAAGCATGGCCATAGGCCTGCTTGGTGTCGTTGGTCGTACCGTCATAACCGACGCCCCAGAAATAGCCGCCATTGGCTGTGTCGCGATGGCCGTTCCAGAGGAAATCCATGCCGTGGTCGACGAGCACGTCGGCGCCGGGGCGACCCATCAGGTGGGCTATCGAGAAACAATGCACCATGCGCGTGGTAACGTGGATCTGGCGGCCGGCGAACCTGCCGGGTACTGCACCCGGCGCAAGCGGCTGGCCGCGATCGTCGAGATCATGGAAGCCGCCGAGAGGATTGAGGCTCTGGCGCTCGAAGAAGGAGAACAACGCGTCGGCCTGCTGCAGCAGCCACAGGCGATGGCTTGCCTGGGTGGTCCATTTGGCTGAGCCGGCGGAAATTTCCAGTGAAGCCATGGATTGGAGTTCCCCTGCGGCTGATTGACTGCCCTGACCTGCAATCACGAACTAAGACGTAATGGCCCACGCACTCAACAGGAAAACGCCATGATTTGCGTGCAGCGGTGCATAGACGCTGGATACAGCTAATATGCCACGGTGGTACCACTAGCCACGGCGCGTGCCGCGCTTTATGGACAAATGGCGCGCTTGACCGAGTTGGCAGCGAGATTTCGGGGACTAAATGACGAAATTGATGTCGTCCAAGGCGGACGGCCTGCCCAAAGGGTCTGCCCTGAGTGCAGATCATGCGGCCGAAAAGGCGCTCGTTCGCCGGCTTGCATCACATTGCAATCGCTTTCGTGACCCCGACGACCGCCGTGCGGCGCTCGAACTGGCGGTGACGCTGATCCCTTTCCTGGTGATGGGGGCGGCACTTGTCTGGCTCGCCGCCTATGCCGCGCCGGTGCTTGGCGGCTGGCGCTGGCTGCTGCTGGTGGCGCTCGCGCCGGTCTGCGCGGCGTTCCTTGTACGGCTGTTTGCCATCCAGCATGATTGCGGCCACGGTTCGTTCACCAGCTCGCGTGCGACGAACAAGACGATCGGCCGCGTGCTGAGCGTCTTCACCTTCACGCCCTATACGCTGTGGCAGAAGGCGCATGCCGTGCACCATGGCGGCTCGGGCAATCTCGACAAGCGCGGCATCGGCGACATCGACACGCGCACGGTCGCCGAATATGAGGCGATGACCACCAGCCAGAGGCTGATGTACCGCATCTATCGCAACCCGATCATTCTGATCGTGATCGGCGTGCCGATCTATTTCCTGATCATGCACAGGCTGCCCTACAACGACGCCATTCCGCGGGTCGAGGCATGGCGCAGCGCCGGCGGCCTCAACGTGGCGCTGGTGCTGGTCTATGGTGGGCTCGTGCTCTTGGCCGGCTGGGCGGTGATGCTGGCCGTGCTGCCCGTCGTCGTGATGGGCGCCTGGGCCGGCGGCTGGCTGTTCTATGTCCAGCACCAGTTCGAAGAAACGCGATGGGATGCGGGCGACGCCTGGGACCTGCATGTCGCGGCGTTTGGCGGCAGCTCGTGGTACGCCTTGCCCGTCGTGGCGCAGTGGATCACCGGTTCGATCGGCCTGCATCACATCCACCATCTGTGTAGCCGCGTGCCGTTCTATCGCCTGCAGGCCTGCTTCGACAGCAATGCCGAGCTTCGCGATGCCAGTCAGACGGTCAAGCTGACATTCTGGAAGAGCGTCGGCTGCATCAATCTCGCGCTATGGTGCGAAGACCGCCGCCGGCTGGTGACGTTCGCCGAAGCCAGGGTGTAGTTCTTACAGCTCCAATGTGACAGCCTGCGGCGCCATAACGCGGCGGCTTACGCGAGCGTCTGTCTTCTCGGCTACCGGCCGGCAAGGCCGCTGAGCCATGCAGACGACCTGTATTTGGCCGTTTCGACCTTTGCCTTGCCGAACCAGGTGGCGTGCCAGCATATGAAGCTGGTCAAGGTCGGTCGGCAGCTCGGCCTTTGGCCGCCGATGCCCGGCAACAGAACACGACGCGCAAGGTCGGCGTTTTCTGGGTCCGCATGATTTCCAACGTTCAGGCCTATTGCGCTGGAAGCGGCGACGGCACCCCCTCGCGGATGAGCCGGGAGAAATCGGCCGTCAGCCCGGCCGCCAGCGCGCGCTGGGCGATATGGGCGCGGCTGCGCAGCTCCTGTACCGACAGGCGGGTGTCGAGCGCGCCGCGGTCATAGGCGTATTCAGGCAGATAGCCGTTGACGATCAGGCGCCAGTCGAACGGCGTCACGTCGCCGACGGCGCGCATCATCCTGAAGATGACGGTGGTGCAGTTGGTGGTGATCGAATTGTAGAAGCGCGGCGTTGCGGCCAGCGCATTGGCATCGGCGACATAACCGAGCAGCAGCGCCCGGGCGGCGGTCGGTGAGACGTTGAGGCGATAGAGCTGGACGTCCTCGCCGCGGACATTCGAGCGGACGCCGACGACGTCGCGCTCGTCGGCGGCAACAATGACCAGCGGGTTGGCCTTGAACAGGTCGGCGATCGGCGAGAACTGGCCGCCATTCTGCCGCCGCACCTCGACCGACCAGGCAAGCTGATCGCCGCCTTCGAAGCCGAAGCTCATGATGACATGGGCCATCTCGGGCCCCGCCCAGTAGGACATGAACAGGTCGAGCGTCTTGAGCTTGCCGAGGTCATAGCTGCGTGCCGTCCAGCGCTCGGTGAAGTCGCTATTGCTGCGCCACTCGAAGTCGCGGACGTCCGTCAGCGTCAGCATGTCGCCGTCGCGGATGCCTGTGACCTGCCTGGCCACGTCGGGCGCGAATTCGGCATGGTTGGACGGAACGATGGTATTCCACCACATCAGCACCGCAGCAAAGCCCAAGACGAACAGCGCCAGCGCATGAAGGCGCCAGGGGGTGAACAGCGCGATGGCTGCGGCTGTGCCGAGCAGCACAAACAGGCTGGCGGTAAGTCCTCTGGCGATGTCAGGCGCCGGCAGTCGATACCAAAGCGCCATCGCCGCCCAGGCGGTCGTCAGCGCGATGGCGATGACAAGGACGATGGCCGAAACGATCAAGCCCACACTGCGCAAAGGAAACTCCGGTCGGTTTCAGTTCCATGCTCATAGCCGAGATCGCAGATCGGTCGCCTGGCGGCAAGGGCGGATTGAAGCGGTCCGAAGTCGATTGCATGCGACTACTGCAGCCGGAAATCGCAGATTTCGGCGCTCAGGGCCGCGACTTCCTCACAGAACTGCACGTGGTAATCGTTCCTGAAGGTGGCGAAGTATTCGAGATTGGGCAGCTCCATCTCGGTGCGCACGACGCACAGCCGGCCATCGGCGACCATGTTCCTGAAGAAGGCGTGCGGCAGGATGGTGACGCCCATGCCATGGGCCGCCAAGTGAGCCAGCGCCACCATGTTGTTGCAGGAAATCGTCCGCTTGAACGGCAAATTCGGGTTGTCGATGACGCTGTGCAGGATCGGCCGCAGGATGGAGCCGGTCGTCTGGATCAGCAATGGATGCTTGGTGAGATCGCTCAACGTCGCGTTGTCCTTGCCGCCCAACAGCTTCGGGCTGCACATCCACACAAGCTCGATGGCGCCAAGCGGCGTGCTGACGAATTGCGGCTCCTGGATGACACGCGGGCAGATGACGAAGTCGAGGCGGCGGTCGACCAGGCGCTCGAGCAGGGAGGCGGTGAGGTCGATCTCGGGTTCGAGCGTAATCATCGGATAGCGGTCGAGAATCCCGGACAACAGTTCGGGCAGCCATGACAGCGCGACGAGATCGGTAACGCCAAGGCGAAAGCGGAATGACGGAACCGACGACTTCTTTGCCAGTGAATTCAGGCGATCGTTCAGGCGCAGCATCTGCTCGGCGATTGCGCGGATCTCTTCGCCCTTGGTCGTCAGGACCGGCTTGCGCCCGGTCCGATGGAAAAGCGGCGTCGAAAACCTGGCCTCCAGTTCGCCGATGCGCTTGGAGATCGTCGACTGGACCATGTTCAGATAGTCGGCAGCAGCCTCGAAACTGCCCAGCGTGCTGACCCAGTAGAGCGCCTCCATCTGCTTGATCGTGAACATGAATTCCTCCTGATATGAAGAATAGTGATGCCTTCTGATGCATTAATATCGCTTTTCTTCAGGAAGTGACACTCCTATCCCTTTGACGACTGGAGGCCGCTGGTCCGCGGTCGCCAAGGGAGGAGATATCATGACCGTCACCGAACTGCCGTCCGCGGCGCCCGTTTCAGACGAACTGCTGAAACAATACGCCAATGTCGCGACGTCGATCGTCAGCGACAATCTGGACCGTCTTCCGGGCGCGGTGGGTCTGCTGCCTTTTCATGCCGGCGGACAGCTGGTCGGCACGGCGCTGACGGTGCGGACGCGTCGTGGCGACAATCTGGCTATCCATGCGGCGCTGCGCATTGCGCGTCCCGGCGACGTCATCGTCGTCGACGGCGGCGGCGACACCAGCCAGGCGCTGATCGGCGAGATCATCCTGGCCCATGCCGAATCCCTTGGTGTTGCCGGCTTCGTCATCGACGGAGCTATCCGTGACGTCGCAGCCATCAGGGCCAGCAAGCTGCCCTGCTACGCCCGCGGCGTCACCCATCGCGGTCCCTACAAGAATGGCCCCGGCGCCATCAATGTCGACGTCGCCATCGGCGGCCTCGTCGTTCACCCGGGCGACCTGGTCGTTGGCGACGAGGACGGCGTCGTCGCCCTGTCGCCCAAGGTGGCGGCCGACATCCTGCCCGGCATCCGTGCCCAGGAGGAGAAGGAACGACTGAAGCTGGAGGGCTTCAGGACGGGTGCGCGCCTGCGCGCCGTCTAGCAGCGACGGACTTCACGAAATCAACTAGAACTCGGGAGGAGTTTGAAATGAACGCATTCAGGAAAACCGCACTAGGGCTTTCGACGGCATTGTTTCTGTTGGCGATGCCAGCGGCCATGGCCCAGTCGGGCGATGCAGTGACCATCGTCTTGCCGGGCGGGCCGGACCGGCTCGATCCATGCGAGACTCCGCGCTCGGTCATCGGCCGCATCATCAAGCAGAACGTCGTCGAAACACTGGTCGAGCTGGACTACGCCAAGCAGACCACCGTGCCGCGCCTAGCTGAGAGCTGGGAGCAGACCTCGCCGACCGAATGGCGCTTCAACCTGCGCAAGGACGTGAAGTTCCATGATGGCACGCCGTTCGATGCGGCGTCGGTCGTCTACTCGCTCGAGCGCACGCTCGATCCCAAGCTGACCTGCATCACCCGCACCAAATATTTCGGCGGCGTCGACATCACCGCCAAGGCGGTCGACGAGAATACCGTCGTCTTCACCACCAAGACGCCGATGCCGATCCTGCCGACGCTGCTGGCGCAGTTGGCGATCGCATCGGCCAAGACGCCGAAGGGCGAGTACACGGCCGACCCGATCGGTACCGGGCCGTACGACTTCGTCAGTTGGACCCAGGGCGAGAACGTCAAGATCAAGCGCTTCGACGGCTACTGGGGCGAGAAGCCGAAGATCGCAGAGGCGACCTATGTCTGGCGCACGGAATCGTCCGTGGCCGCGGCCATGGTCGAAACCGGCGAAGCTGACCTTGCCTTCTCGATCGCGCCGCAGGATGCGACAAATCCGGATACGGACAAGGTCTATCCGAACTCCGACAGTGCCATGTTCCGCCTCTCCGCCGATATTCCGCCGCTCAACGACATCCGCGTGCGCAAGGCCTTCAACCTGGCGATCGACCGCAAGGCATTCCTGGGCAGCGTCATCAGTGACAAGGCGGAACTCGCCACCCAGCAGGTCGGTCCGAGCGTTCTCGGCCACAATGCCAAGCTGGTGCCGTGGCCCTACGATCCCGAGCAGGCCAAGGCGCTGCTCGCCGAAGCCAAGGCGGCGGGCGTGCCCGTCGACACCGAGATCCGTATGATCGGCCGCCCCGGCATGTTCGCCAACTCCAACGAGTTCGTCGAGGCCGCGGCCGAGATGCTCCGCGCCGTCGGCTTCAAGATCAAGCTCGACAATCTCGAAATGACGCAGTGGCTGGAAGCGGCAAACAAGCCCTTTGCTGCCAACCGCGAAGCCAACGCGCTTTTGACGATGCACGACAACAACAGCGGCGACGCCCAGTTCACGGCGTTCTTCAAGTACCACAGCGATGGCCGCCAGAGCGAACTCCACGACTCCAAGGTCGACAAGCTGATCGCGGAAGCCGGCATGGCCTCGGGCGAGGAACGCGCCAAGCTCTATCAGGAGACCTTCCGCTACATCTACGAGGACCTGGTCGCCGACGCGCCGCTGTTCCACATGGTCAACTACATGCGGGTCGGAAAGCGCCTCGACTTCACTCCGACCATTGCCAATGCAGTTGAGCTGCAGCTTGCCAAGCTGGTCGTAAAGCAGCCGTCGTAACACCGGAACGGCGCCGGCGGATGGCCGGCGCCGACCTTCCGTGCCACGTACCAATGTCCGGCGGAGGAGGCGGAGCATGGGCAATTTCATCTACAAGAGGTCGCTGCAAAGCCTGCTGTCGCTGGCGCTGCTGATCATCCTCGTTTTCTTCCTGGCCAGACTGACGGGCTCTCCCGCCGACCTCTATTTGCCGCTCGACGCCACCGAGGAGATGCGCGACCAGTTCAACCAGCGCTTCGGTTTCAACGATCCTGTCTATGTCCAGTTCGGCCGCTTCCTTGTTGGTCTGCTGCAGTTCAACCTCGGCGAATCGATCCAGTACTCCAAGCCCGCGGTCGAGGTCGTGCTGCAGGCCTTCCCGACGACGCTGATGCTGGCTGCGATCACCATGCCGATCGTCATTGCGGTGGCCATCGTCACCGGTTCGCTCGCTGCTTTCCGTCCGGGCGGACTGTTCGACCGCATTGCCAGCCTGATCTCGCTGATCGGCGCCAGCACGCCGAACTTCTGGGTGGCGATCGTCGGCGTGATCGTGTTTGCCGTCTGGCTGCGTGTGCTGCCGACGTCCGGGACCGGCACGCCATGGCACTGGGTCCTGCCGGTCGCCGTCCTGTGCCTCAGGCCGACAGGCGTGCTGGTGCAGGTGGTACGCTCGTCGATGATCACCGCGCTGTCCTCCGCCTACGTCAAGACGGCGCGGGCCAAGGGCGTGCGCTCCAGAGCCATCGTCTTCGTGCATGCGCTGCGCAACGCCCTTCTGCCTGTCATCACCGTCGCCAGCGACCAGGCAGCCGGCATCGTCAACGGCGCCGTCATCGTCGAAACCGTGTTCGGCTTCCCCGGCATCGGCAAGCTGATGATCGATTCCGTGCTGCTGCGCGACTTCGCCGTCATCCAGGCCGCGGTCCTCGTGACCGCGCTGGCGGTCTTCATCATCAACATCGTTGTGGACATCACCTATGCGCTCGTCGATCCACGCATCCGGCACAGCTGAGATGGCCAGGCCCGCACAGGCAGCGCCCTCGGCATTCAGCGACATCGTTTCGAGCCTCGCGCGCGACAAGGTGGCCCTGGTCTCCGCCGCGTTCCTCGTCGTCGTCATGGTCTGCGTCACCATCGGGCCGACACTGCTCGCCGACCAGACCCGGGCGATGAACCTGATGCAGCGCAACGCCGCACCGTTCTCCTTGGATCGCCCATGGCTCTACATTCTCGGTGCCGATGCGCTCGGGCGCAGCGTGCTCGCCCGCATCATCGTCGCCAGTCAGAACACCATGCTGATCGCGGGAACCGCGGTGCTCACCTCGCTGGTCATCGGCGGTGCGCTTGGGCTTGTCGCCGGCTTCAAGGGCGGCGCCATCGGCGCGATCCTGTTGCGCCTGGCGGACGCGATCATGAGCTTCCCGTCACTGCTTCTGGCGGTCATCGTGCTGTTCGTGTTCGAGCCTGGCGTCGCCAATGTCATCCTGGTGCTCGCCATCTCGCGCGTGCCGATCTTTCTGCGCACGGTCCGCGCCGAAGTGCTCGAGCTGAAGGAACGACTGTTCGTGACGTCCGCCCGGGCCATGGGTGCCTCGACCCCTCGCATCCTGTTCCGGCACGTCGCCCCCATGGTACTGCCAACGGTGATCAACCTTGCGGCGCTGGAAATGGCATTCGTGATGCTCGTCGAATCCGGCTTGAGCTTCCTCGGCATCGGCATCCAGCCACCGGAGATTACCTGGGGTTTGATGGTCTCGGACGGTCGCAACTACATCGGCTCGGCCTGGTGGGTGGCGTTCTGGCCAGGCATGGCAATCATGCTCGTCACCATGTCGCTCAACCTGTTCTCGAACTGGCTCCGCGTCGCGACAGATCCTGTCGAACGCTGGCGCCTGCAAACCTCGGCGGAATGACAATGTCAGAACCCAGCCTTCTGCAGGTCAAGAACCTCAGCATCCAGTTCCCGACGCGCAAAGGCGTCGTCCATGCCGTAAGCGACGTCAGTTGGTCGGTCGACCAGGGCGAGACGCTCGCGATCCTCGGCGAGAGCGGTTCGGGCAAAAGCGTCAGCGCGTCTGCGGTGATGAACCTGGTCGACACGCCGCCGGCAGTGATCTCGTCCGGGCAGATCCTGTTTCGCGGCCGCGACCTTTTGCAGGCGAGCGTAGAGGAGCGCCGGCTGGTCAACGGCAAGAACATCTCGATGATTTTCCAAGACCCGCTGGCCGCCCTCAATCCGGTCTATCCGGTCGGCTGGCAGATTGCAGAGACGATGCTTGTCCACGGCACCGACAGTGATACGGCGCGCCGTCGCGCCATCGACCTGCTTGGACGCGTCGGCATAGCTGATCCTGAGCATCGCGCGCTTGATTATCCGCACCAGTTTTCCGGCGGCCAACGCCAGCGCATCATGATCGCCTCGGCGATCGCACTGCAGCCCGACCTGCTCATTGCCGACGAGCCGACAAGCGCACTCGACGTCACGGTGCAGGCGCAGGTTCTCGATCTGATGAAGGAGCTGCAGCGCGAGAGCGGCATGGGCATGGTCATCATCACCCACGATCTTGGCGTGGTCGAGAAGGTGGCGGACAAGGTGGTGGTGATGCAGGCTGGCCGCATCGTCGAGGCCGGCGAGGTGACCAAGGTGCTATCGCAGCCTAGCCATCCCTATACGCAGCGACTGCTCGACGCCGTGCCGGGCCGCCACGGCTTCAGCGTCAACAAGGCCGGCGATGCCGGGCCGACGCCGCTGCTCGAGGTCCGCAACGTCTCCAAGGTCTATTTCGGCCGGCCCAAGCTGTTTTCGAGCGCGCCGCAGCCGCAGGTCAAAGCTGTCGACGACGCCAGCTTCAGACTGTCCAGGGGCGAGACGCTCGGCATCGTCGGCGAGTCCGGCTCCGGTAAGTCGACGCTGGCACGCATGCTGCTCGGGCTCGACACACCGACGGCGGGATCGATCGATTTCGATGGCAAGGAGCTGCTCAAACTGTCGGCCGCCGAGACCTTCAAGGTCCGGCGGCGCATGCAGTTCGTGTTCCAGGATCCGACCGCCTCGCTCAATCCACGCATGACCGTCCAGCAGATCGTTTCCGAGCCATGGGCGATCCATTCTGGCGTGCTGCCGAAGCACCAATGGGCGCAACGTGTCACTGAACTCTTGCAGAAGGTCGGCCTGCTGCCGGAACATGCCGAGCGCTACCCGCACCAGTTCTCGGGTGGGCAGCGGCAGCGCATCGCGATTGCCCGCTCGCTGGCGCTGCAGCCGGAACTGATCGTCTGCGACGAGGCGGTCTCGGCGCTCGACGTCTCCATCCAGGCGCAGATCATCGACCTGCTCAAGGAACTGCGCCGCGACATGGGACTGTCTTATGTCTTCATCGCCCATGATCTCGCGCTGGTACGGGATTTCGCCACCTCGGTAGTGGTGATGTATCAGGGTCGGATCGTCGAGCAGGGGCCGACCGAGCAGGTCTACGGCGACCCGCAGCACGACTACACCAGGCGGCTGCTCGCGGCGAGCGAAGTGCACCCGGGCGCGCTGGCGGCCTGAGATGACGTCGGTTCCCGATCCCGCTGCCGAACCGCCGGTGCTGATCGCAGTGCGGTCGGCGCCGGGGTTGGGCGCCTTGTTCCTGACCTGCCTGAAGATCGGTCTGATGAGCTTTGGCGGCGGTCTGTCGGGCTGGCTCTACCAGGAGTTCGTCTTGCGCAACCGCTGGATCAGCGACGAGGATTTCGCCAGTTCGCTGGCGATCTCGCAGATGCTCCCCGGTGCCAATGTCGTCAACCTGGTCATCTGCATGGGCGACGATTTACGCGGCCTTGCCGGCAGCATCGCCTGTGTGCTCGGCTTCCTCGTCGGCCCGTTCTTTGCCGTGATTGCATTGAGCGCAGTGTTCGACGCCCTGCCCGATGTGGCCATGCTGGAAGCGGCGTCGAATGGCGTGGCCTATGCCGCGTTGGGGCTTTTGCTGGTGATCTGCCTGAAGGGTGTCCAGCGCGCGATGAAGTTTCCGCCGGGCCTTGCCGTCATCGCCGCCGTGGCAACTGCAGTTGGCGTGCTCAAGCTGCCGTTGATTCCGGTGGTTTTCGTGGCCGCACCGATCAGCGTCGCCCTTGCCTGGCGCCGGAGCTGATCGATGCGCGACGACGACCTTGTCACCCTGATTGCGGTTTTCGTGCCGTTTTCGCTGCTATCGATCGGCGGCGGCTCGGCGATCATCGCCGGTATCCAGCACGAATCCGTCGCGGTGCACAGCTGGATCACCAGCCGTGAGTTCATCGACCTGTTCGCCATCTCCCGCGCTGCACCCGGACCGGGCACTATGCTTGCGACGCTTATCGGCTGGAAGGTCGCCGGCTGGTGGGGAGCGCTGGCCGCGACCATGGCCCTGTTCCTGCCGTCGTCTCTGCTCTGCTACGGCGTCATCAAGGTGTCCAATGCCCACAAGGCGAAGCGGTGGCACAAGGCGATGCGCGAAGGCCTCGCCCCCGTCGGGGTGGGGCTGATCATTGCGGGCGTCATTGCCATTTTCCAGCTCGCCGGCGGCGGTATGCTTGCAGCCGGGATCGCCGTGGCCTCGGCCGCAGTGCTGCTCTGGATGCCGCGCTTTCCCACCGTCGGCGTGCTTGTCGCCGGGGCGGGGACGATGCTGCTGTGGGCCCAGTTCGGATCTACTGGCTGACAGGGCTGGAGGTGTGCCGCCTGCTGCATCGGTTGCGTCCTTTACATTACCAACATGCCATGCAGTCATATGGCATCAGGAGGAAATGGGAGGGTGGTGCGTTGGGAGGCGTGCCGCATTGCCGATGTTTTCGCATTCCGACCATATTCGCGAGATCGAAAGCGTCAGCCTCGGGGCTTCGACCGGGCGTGACGAGCAGGTGGTCAAGTCCTGGCTGCGCTGCATCGAGCAACATCGTCTCGACCCGACCCAGGCGTGCGAAGCCTATATCCTGCCCGATGGTGAACTGCGCCAGCATCGCCAGCAGTCCGAGGAACTGATCGCCATTGCCCGCTCCGGCCTCGAAAACCTGTTCCGGCAAGTGGCGGGCCAGAACTATGTCCTGCTGCTGTCCGACCGCAAGGGTGTGACAGTCGAGTTTCTTGGTGACCCGCTATTCGACAATAATCTGCGCAAGGCCGGCCTGTATCTCGGCTCGGAGTGGTCGGAGGCGCGCGCCGGAACCTGTGCAGTCGGCGCCTGCCTGGAGGCGGGTGAGGCGCTGACAATTCACCAGACCGACCATTTCGACAACACGCATACGCCGCTGTCCTGCACCGCGGCTCCGGTCTACGATACAAGCGGCGATCTTGCCGCCGTACTCGACATCTCGCTGTTGAGCTCGCCGATCCGCAAGACCAGCCAAAATCTCGCTTTGCATCTGGTTGCGGCCACGGTGCGACGCATCGAGTTGGCCAATCTGATGGCCCAGACCCGGGACGAATGGGTGCTGCGCTTCGCCCGCTCGCCGGAGTTCCTCGACGTCGACCCGGAGGCGGCGATTTCCATCGACGGCGCAGGGCGTATCATCGGCATGACCCATGGCGGCGCCAAGATACTGGCGCGCTCTGTCGGGCTCGACTGGCGCCAGCCGGGCGGGCTGATCGGCCAGCCCATCGCACGCTTCTTCGACATGGAGATCGACGACCTGCCCGACCTGACCCGACGGCGGCCGACGCAGGATCGCCTGGTCTTCGCCCGCGACGGCAATGCGCTGTTCGCCCATGCCATCGAGCCGCACCACAAGGTGCAGGCCCCGGTGCTGACGCGCGAGCAGATCCCGGTCTCGCTGCGCGGCCTGAGCGGCGGCGATCCGCAGATGGCGACGCTCCAGGCCAAGGCGGCGAAGCTCGCCGGCAAGCCGCTGCCTATCCTGCTCCAGGGTGAAACCGGCACCGGCAAGGAATATCTCGCCAAGGCGCTCCATGAAGGTGCGGCCGCCAATGGCAAGTTCGTCGCCATCAATTGCGCCGCCATTCCCGAGCAGCTGATCGAAAGCGAGTTGTTCGGCCATCTACCGGGCGCTTTCACCGGGGCCTCGGTAAAGGGGCGCAAGGGGCTTATCGAGGAGGCCGATGGCGGCACCTTGTTCCTCGACGAGATCGGCGACATGCCGCTGGCGCTGCAAAGCCGCTTCCTGCGGGTGCTGGCCGAACGGGAAGTGCTGCCTGTGGGTGCTTCGCGGCCAAAGCCGGTGAACCTGAGGGTCATTTCGGCGTCGCACCGCGACCTCGGCTCGCTGGTGCGAGAGGGGCGCTTCCGCGAGGACCTCTACTACCGCCTGAACGCGGTGACGCTGTCCATTCCGCCGCTGCGCGAGCGCCGCGATTTCGACTGGCTGCTCGATACCGTCGTTGCTCGCCATCGGCCGGATGGCGAGGCGCTTGCAGTTTCGCCGGCCGCACTCCTTGCATTGCGCGGCCATGGCTGGCCCGGCAACATCCGTGAACTCGACAACGTGATCGCCGTTGCGGCAGCCCTTTGCCAAAACGGCGTGATCGAGCCTGGCGACCTGCCGGAGACGCTGACGTCGACGGCAAGGGTAGCCGGGCGGCTCGATGACGCCAATGCCGGACCAGTGGCGCTGAAAGCGATGCTCGGGGCCTGTGGCTGGAACATTTCCGAGACCGCCCGCCGCATGGGCGTCGACCGCTCCACCATCCACCGCCAGATCAAGCGCTACGGCCTGACCGCGCTCAACTGACCTGTTGCAGCCGGCCGCTGCAACAGCTGTGGCGTGCTGCAGGCGCGTTGCAACAGTTGGTGCCTGCCTTCCCCCCGGAAACCAAGCTTTTCCTGACACCAGCGACTTGGCACGGCACTTGCTGTCCTTGGAACGACTGGGATTGGAGGAAGCCATGTCGAACAGCCAGGGCCGCGACGTCCTGCTGAAAGCTGCGGAACAGCCGGAGACGATCATCAGTCTCGCCGGCCGGGCCGCCTGGGATCGCGCGAAGCCGCGTGCGCTCGCCAATTGAACAATCATCGGCAATTCGGAGGAAAACAACATGCTCGACGACAGCCCGCAGACCAAGATAGACAGCGTTCTCGCCAAGCTGGAAAAGGCGCTCGCCGGCGGAAATATCGAAGCGGCAGTAAACCTGTTCCAGGCGGACTGCTACTGGCGCGATCTGGTGACATTCACCTGGAATCTCAAGACTATGGAGGGCCACGACCAGATCCGCGACATGTTGAAGAGCCAGCTGGCATCGATCAAGCCGGGGCGCTTCCGCCAGGACGACAAGGAGCTTGCCAGCCAGAATGACGGCATCACCGATGGCTGGTTCGAGTTCGAGACCGCGGTGGCGCGCGGCTATGGCCATGTCAGGCTCAAGAACGGCCTCATCTGGACGCTGCTGACGACGATGAGCGAGCTGAAGGGCTATGAGGAGCCGAAGGGTCTGCTGCGTCCGATGGGCGCCGAACATGGCAGCGACGCCGGCCGCCGGACATGGAAGGAAAAGCGCGAGGCGGAGGCCGCCGAACTCGGCTTCTCCGAACAGCCTTATGTCGTCATCATTGGCGGCGGCCAGGGCGGCATCGCGCTCGGCGCCCGACTGCGGCAGCTCGGCGTGCCCACCATCATCATCGAACGCAACGAGCGGCCGGGCGACAGCTGGCGCAAACGCTACAAGTCGCTCTGCCTGCACGATCCGGTCTGGTATGACCACCTGCCCTACATCCCGTTCCCGGAGAACTGGCCGGTCTTTGCGCCGAAGGACAAGATCGGCGACTGGCTGGAAATGTACACCAAGGTGATGGAGCTCAACTACTGGAGCTCGACCAGTTGCAAGTCCGCCAGCTATGACGAGGCCACGCGCGAGTGGACGGTCGTGGTCGAGCGCGACGGACGGGAGATCGTGCTGAAGCCGAAGCAGTTGGTGCTGGCGACGGGGATGTCGGGCAAGGCGAACGTTCCCAAGTTCAAGGGGCAGGACGTCTTCAAGGGCGAGCAGCAGCACTCGTCCCAGCATCCGGGACCCGATGCCTACCGAGGCAAGAAGGTTGTCGTTGTCGGATCCAACAACTCGGCGCACGACATCTGCGCGGCACTTTGGGAGGGCGGTGCCGATGTCACCATGCTGCAGCGGTCCTCGACCCACATCGTCAAGTCGGACTCGCTGATGGAGATCGGGCTAGGCGACCTCTATTCCGAGCGCGCGGTCGCCGCGGGCATGACGACACGCAAGGCGGATCTGATCTTCGCCTCGTTGCCCTATCGCATCATGCACGAGTTCCAGGTGCCGATTTACGACAAGATCCGCGAGAAGGACGCCGCCTTCTACGAGCGGCTGGAGAAGGCCGGCTTCATGCTCGACTTCGGCGACGACGAATCCGGCCTGTTCATGAAGTACCTCCGGCGCGGCTCCGGCTATTACATCGACGTCGGGGCCTGCGACCTCGTTGCCGATGGCCGGATCAAGCTGGTCAGCGGGATAGGCGTCGAGAAACTGACGGAGACCTCGATCGAGCTCGAAGACGGGCGCGAACTGGACGCCGACCTCATCATCTACGCCACCGGTTATGGCTCAATGAACGGCTGGGCCGCCGACCTGATCAGCCAGGACGTCGCCGACAAGGTCGGTAAATGCTGGGGGCTGGGCTCGAGCACGACCAAGGATCCCGGCCCGTGGGAAGGTGAGCAGCGCAACATGTGGAAGCCGACCCGGCAGGAGGCGCTGTGGTTCCATGGCGGTAACCTGCACCAGTCCCGGCACTACTCACAGTATCTGTCGCTGCAGCTCAAGGCGCGCAAGGAAGGTATCGCAACCGAAGTCTACGGGTTGCAGGAGGTTCATCACAAATCGTGATGTCAAACCATGTGGGGCGGCGGGCAATCGCTCCGCCGCCCCGCATGCCGCATACGTCTAAGGGCTACTTGACCTGATTTCGGAAGCAGGCAACGACTATGCGGTACGGGAAGGGGGTGCAGACCGCCGTCGGAGGAGAGGATGAGAGGCACCACAGTCACCGAGCATGCCGACAAGGTGCAGGCTGCCTTGAGGTCGAGCGAGGCCGCGCGTTCAGCGCTGGTCGCGTCCTGGCAGCGGTCGTCGCATCATCATCTCGATCCGACCTATCGCAGCCCGCCCAAACGGTTGACCGAAGCCGAGCTTGTGTTCGCCCGCCAGCGCATCGAGCCGCTGATCGCGGTCGCCCAGACCAGCCTCGATCGGCTCTATCTCGCCGTCGGCGGGGTCGGCTGCTGCGTGCTCCTGGCCGATCGTGACGGCGTGCCGGTCGAGCGCCGCGGCGCTCTGGCCGACGACGAGACCTTCCATGACTGGGGGTTATGGACCGGCACGGTGTGGAGCGAGGAGAGCGAGGGCACGAACGGCATCGGCACCTGTCTCGTCGAACAGCGGCCGCTGACCATCCATCGCGGTCAGCACTTCCTCACGCGTAACACCGCCTTGTCCTGCACGACCACGCCGATCTTCGACCACGAAGGCAAGCTGGCCGCGGCGCTCGACGTCTCGTCTTGCCGCGCCGACCTGACCGAGGGCTTCGTCAACCTCATCGCGCTGGCAGTGGGTGATGCCGCCAGGCGAATCGAGGCCGACAATTTCCGCCTGGCCTTCCCGGATGCCCGCATCATGTTGGCGCCGGTGGCCGAACGCAGCGCCGGCGCCCTGCTTGCCATCGATGCCGACGATCTCGTCGTCGGTGCGACGCGCAGCGCCCGGCAGGCGCTTGGACTGACTGCGGAAAGCTTCGCCAAACCGATGCCTGCAGCGGACCTGCTGGGCGGCAGCGTGGTTGCGGAGAGAGAACTGCGTGAGGCGGAGCGTGCCGTGCTGCAGCGTGCGCTCGCCCGGGCCGACGGCAATGTCGCGCTCGCCGCACGGATGCTCGGCATCAGCCGCGCGACCTTGCATCGCAAGATAAACCGGCTCGACGTTCACCGCACCAACTGACATCAGGGGATGCTGACAACCCTCCTGACGTGAGGATGGCAGGAGCGCCGTGGTAGATTGCGACCAACTCAGGAGGACGTCGTGATCAAGACTTATCGGGGCAGTTGTCATTGCGGCAAGGTGCATTTCGAGGCTGACATGGATCTCGCTGCAGGGACCGCGCGCTGCAACTGTTCGATCTGCTCCAAGCGGCGGTCGTGGAACGCGCTGGTCAAGCCGGCGCAGTTTCGCCTGCTCTCGGGCGAGGGCGCCATGACCGACTATGGCTTCGGTACCATGCAGGGGCATCACCTGTTCTGCTCGACATGCGGCTGCGCGCCCTTCAGCCAAGGGCATGTCGAGCAAATCGGCGGCGACTTCGTCGCCATCCAGATCGGCTGCCTCGACGACGTCGATCCGAACGAGCTGGCGGCTACACCCGTAAATTACGGCAATGGCCGCGACAACAAATGGTGGGAGCCGCCTGCGATCACCTCCTGCCTCTGAAGCTTCGGTTCTTCCGTTCGTCGGATGCAGTCCGATCCGCCGATGTGTCTCAGTTCTGCGACACATCGGGCCAGGCGACCCTTTTGCCCCGGCTGACATCGGCCGCCGCCTTGGCAACTCTCCCTTTCGACGCGTTGCATGTCGCGACGCTGCTTCTCGGGAGGAAGAACATGAACAAGGTGGAATTTTCGCGCACCGCCAAGGTGCCGTTTGCCAAGCGCTACGACAACTTCATCGGTGGCGCGTGGGTGGCGCCGAAAGCCGGCCGCTACTTCGAGAATATCTCGCCGGTGACCGGCAGGCCGTTGGGCGAAGTCGCCCGCTCCGACGCCGCCGACGTCGAGGCAGCGCTCGATGCCGCCCATAAGGCCAAGGATGCCTGGGGCAAGACCGCTCCGGCAACGCGTGCGTTGATCCTCAACCGCATCGCCGACCGCATGGAGGAGAATCTCGACCTGCTGGCGCTGGCCGAGACCTGGGACAACGGCAAGCCGATCCGCGAGACGACCGCCGCCGACGTGCCGCTCGCCATCGATCATTTCCGCTATTTCGCTGGCGTCCTGCGCGGCCAGGAAGGCTCGATCTCGGAGATCGACCACGACACCGTCGCCTATCATTTTCATGAGCCGCTCGGCGTCGTCGGCCAGATCATCCCGTGGAACTTCCCGCTTCTGATGGCTTGCTGGAAGCTGGCGCCGGCGCTCGCCGCCGGCAACTGCGTGGTGCTGAAGCCGGCCGAGCAGACGCCCGCCACCATCATGCTGTGGGTCGACCTGATCGGCGACCTTTTGCCGGAAGGCGTGCTCAACATCGTCAACGGCTTCGGCCTCGAGGCCGGCAAGCCGCTGGCGTCGAGCCCGCGCATCGCCAAGATCGCCTTTACCGGCGAGACTACGACCGGCCGGCTGATCATGCAATATGCCAGCCAGAACCTGATCCCGGTGACGCTCGAGCTCGGCGGCAAGTCACCCAACATCTTCTTCCAGGACGTGACGTCGGAGGACGACGATTTCTTCGACAAGGCGATCGAGGGCTTCGTCATGTTCGCCCTCAACCAGGGCGAGGTCTGCACCTGCCCGAGCCGGGCGCTGGTGCATGAGAAGATCTATGACAAGTTCATGGAACGCGCGCTGAAGCGCGTCGAGGCCATCGTGCAGGGCGACCCTCTCGACCCGGCGACCATGATCGGCGCGCAGGCGTCGTCGGAGCAACTGGAGAAGATCCTGTCCTATATCGACATCGGCCGCCAGGAAGGCGCCGAGCTGCTGACCGGCGGGGAGCGCGCCAACCTGCCGGGCGACCTTGCCGGCGGCTATTACGTCAAGCCGACCGTGTTCAAGGGCCATAACAAGATGCGCATCTTCCAGGAGGAGATTTTCGGGCCGGTCGTCTCGGTCACCACCTTCAAGGATGATGACGATGCGCTGTCGATCGCCAACGACACGCTCTACGGTCTGGGCGCAGGTATCTGGAGCCGTGACGCCAATCGGCTCTACCGCTTCGGCCGCGCCATCCAGGCCGGGCGCGTCTGGACCAACTGCTACCACGCCTATCCGGCGCATGCGGCCTTCGGCGGCTACAAGCAGTCGGGCATCGGCCGCGAGACGCACAAGATGATGCTCGACCATTACCAGCAGACCAAGAACATGCTGGTCAGCTACAGCCCGAAGAAGCTCGGGTTTTTCTGAGCCTTTTCCTTCTCCCCGCTTGCGGGGAGAAGGTGTCACGAAGTGACGGATGAGGGGCTGGCTCAACCGCCGAGGTCTGCACTGCCCCTCACCTGCCTGCCGGCATCCTCTCCCCGTAAACGGGGAGAGGAGAGCTGGCCGCAACGCGGAACCGCGCCCATGTCCTCGCATCCTCCCCTCGACAAGGTCTCCGCCACGCCTGAGGCCATCGCCCTGCTCGACGAAATCACCGCCGATCACGGACCGGTGCTGTTCCACCAGTCTGGCGGCTGTTGCGACGGTTCGTCGCCGATGTGCTACCCGCGTTCGGATTTCATCGTCGGCGACAATGACGTGCGGCTTGGCACCATCGGCGACACACCGGTCTACATCAGTGCCTCGCAATTCGAGGTCTGGAAGCACACCGACCTGATCATCGACGTGGTGCCGGGGCGCGGCGGCATGTTCTCGCTCGACAATGGCCGCGAGAAGCGCTTCCTGACACGCTCGAAGATATGCGTTACGTCGCCCTGAGATATATTACGATAACGCCCAAAGCACTTTGAGTGCCCATCAGGGGGCTTGCCGCGAAAGGTCGCGGGCTGGCGGCATCAGCCAGCCGGGGCCTTCGCCTTCGTCGCCGGTTTCCCGCGAGACGCCGGCTGGCGCCGGACCATGCGCTTGGGGGCCTTCAGGGGGATCGGCGGCGTGTCCGACAGCGCGCCTGTCGCGGCTGACATCATGTCGTAGGCGACGAAGTCGGCATTCAGCTCTGCAGCGAGCTTTTCGGCGTCGCGGCCCGGCGCCGCGTCGGCCCAGAGCACGATGCCGACGCGCAGGCCCTTGCCGGCCCGTTTGAGCCGGCGCACGACGTAGCGTCCATGGTGCAACGAGTCGGAGTTGAGGAAGCCGACGACCGCAGTCTGGAACGTGCCGAGCGGCAGATTGCGGATATTGGCTGGGTCGACGTCGGTGTGGCTCGCGGTAGATGCCGAGGCACCCTGAACCGTAAGCACTTGAGCGAGCATGGCGGCAGCGGCGTTGTCGAGGTCGCCCCGGCCGCCTATGCACAGCACCGATTTTCCCGATCCGTCGGGCAGTTCATCCTCCTCAGGACGTTCGTCCGGTGCGGCGTCTTCCGCAGCGACGTCGTCGCCTTCCTCCGCCTCCTCGTTGGCGATCTCGTTCAGATTGGCGACCAGCGTCGCGGCACTTGCCGCAACGCGCCTGCGCTGCTCGTCGGTCAGCGCACCGCGGGCGCGGTCGCGTTCGCCGAGCAGCAATGCCGGAATGGCCACGCTGCCGTAGAAGTCGACAAGGTATTCGGTCTCGAGCATCTCTTCGGCGTGGTCGGTTGCTTCCTCCGGGTCGCCGGCCAGCAGGCGCTGGTAAAGGCGCTCCTTGGGATCGAGCACCGGTTCGTTGCCGAACAGAACCTCGAGGAAAGCAAATTGCGGAACGTGCTTTCCAAGCACGACCAGGCAAACGGTGAGCGGCGTGGACAGCACCAGCCCGACCGGCCCCCACAGCCAGGTCCAGAAGATCGCGGCGACAATGATGGCGAGCGGTGAAAGGCCCGTCCTGGAGCCATAGAGCCATGGCTCGATGACGTTGTTGATGATCAGTTCCATGACGATGAACAGCGCCGCCGCCCACAGCACGAGCGACCAGCCCGGCGCCACCGCCAGGGCCAGGAAAAGCGGCAGGATCATCGCGATCGCCGGGCCGATATAGGGCACGAAGCGCAGCACGATTGCCAACAGGCCCCACAAGACTGCGTTCGGTATGCCCAAAAGCCAGAGACCTATGCCGATCGGCACGCCGTAGGCGACGTTCACGACAAGCTGCATCAGCAGGTATTGCCCGACCCTGCGGCCGGCATCCTGAAGCGCTTCTGTCGTTCGATGCAGGTCGCCATAGCCGACCAGCCGAATGAAGCGGTCGCGCAGGTCTTCGCGCTCCAGCAGCATGAAGATGACGACGACAATGACCAGGCCGGCTGTGGCGAGCGGACCGATCAGTGGCAGGATCAGGCTCATCAGGGTTTCTATCGGCCGCTGAGGCGTGAAGATCTCGACCAGAAGCGGGTCTGGCCGCGATGGCTGCGCCGGCCCGACCGTCGTGCCTTCCGGCTTGTCGATCTCTTGTCCGACGCGTTCGATGACACCGCTTAGCCTGTCGATGATGCCGTTGCCGCCGCCGGTTTCCTTGAGCGAGCGCACTTTCTCCAGGATGTTGGACTGATAGGTTGGCAGGTTCTGAGCGACTTCGCCGATCTGCGACGCCACGACGAAGCTGAATATGGCGACCGTGCCGAAGGCGGCGATGACGCAGGCGATGACCGACACCAGCCTGGGCACGCCCAACCTGCGAAGCCAGCTGACGATAGGGGCCAGCGCGAAGGTGATCAGAATCGCGATTGCCAGCGGCAGCAGCACGTCGCGCGCGAAATAGAGGATGGCGACCATGGCCGCGGTGGCGGCAAAGGGCGGCAGTACGGTCCTGGCAGCCGGCTGCAATGAAATCTGTTCTGCCACGCCCTGACCCTTCCTGATCTCGACCACCTGAAATCTCCTGGCCTGCCGACGGCACGTCAGCCCGGCACAGTCACATGTTGCGCTTGACGAGCGCAACATGTGACTGGATGACGTCAGGACTCATAGTCGACGCAGAACATGCGCCTTGGCAATGGCTGGTGGTGGCGAGGCTGCGTTCGTGCTGTAGCAATAAGCTGATCCCCTATGAGAGCGGCACGGCGACGGTCAAGGGCGAGCCTATCCATTCGCCCAGGCCAGACATCGGCGTGGTCTTCCAGACCAACAACATGCTGCCCTGGTTCACCGTGCGCAAGAATGTCGAGCTCGGCGCCCGCATCCGCAAGATGCCGGCGCAAGCCCGCGACCAGGCGGTCGACAAGGTGCTCGAGGTTCTGTCGCTCAGCAAGTTCGCCGAAGCCTACCCGCACGAGCTGTCAGGCGGCATGCGCCAGCGTGCCTCGATCGGCCAGGCGCGGTGCTCGATCCGCCGATCCTGCTCATGGACGAGCCCTTCGGCGCGCTCGATGCGCTGACCCGCGACAAGCTCAATGTCGAGCTGCTGCGCATCTGGCAGGAACACCGAAAGACCGTGATGCTGATCACCCACAGCATCGCCGAGGCCGTGTTCCTGTCCGACCGCGTGCTCGTCATGGCCGACCGGCCGGGCAAGATCATCGAGGAGGTGGTGATCGACCTGCCGCGTCCGCGCGACGCTGCGGCCAACCGCGCGCTGCCGCAATTCGGCGAATATGTCGCCTATCTCGGAAAGGTCATGGGCGTGACGACGTAGTCACGCTGCCGGCGCCTCGTCGCCGGTCCGGGGAAATCCAGCAATTCAATCCGGCCCCATCAGGGATCCTTGAAGGGGCCGGAAACCGGCCGTCTAGTCGACCACGGTCGACATCTCCAGGGTTCCTCGATTGCCGTCAGCATCGATCTGGCTGGTCGCAGAGACTGCAAAAAACAGGACGATGTCATCCCTCCCGGATGGGCGTATGGCTCGAACACTGCCATTGACCGGCCCATCGGCAGTCTGCGTGTAGCCGGCAGCAACAGCGGAAGCCTCGCCACGGAACTTCACCGTCACGACTGATGGTGACGATATGCCCATAGCGGCGAGTGAACCATGCGCAATCCGTGTCAGCACTGCCTCGCTTTCGTCTATCTTTGCAGCAACCTTGACACTCGCCAGTCCAACGAAATTCTCTCCGTCCAAGTTCAGCGAATACGACGACGATTTTGCTGAAACCCCGTTGGCAAGGGCCAAATCCTGCTGCTCAAATGTGAATGGCAGCGCGGAAACCACGCGCAAGCGAGCTTCGTTAAGCTGCCATTCTTTCGGCTTGCTGTCCCATGTCGGGTTGGTCAGCAACTGCATACGGAAAAATGAAGCGTCGAGACCGGTTTTCACTTGCTCGATCAACTCTGGTGTAATGAACAGCGTCAAATCGCCCGATGAATAGGACGTCCTTTCAGCCGCTGCCTGGATAATATCATCTGCCTTTTGCAGGCCGGGCAGAATGGCAGCACGAATTTCCGGGCTGGGATTGCTTTCAAGCTTCTGCCTGGCTGCAACATACGCATCGGTTTTTATGGCTGTGCGGGCCGCATAGCTCTTTGCAATGGAAGCCCATGTTTCCTTATGAAAGTCGAGGCCATCCAATATCATTGGACCGAGCACTGCGGATATCTCCCGCTCGACGCCGGGATAATAGGCAGGGCTATCCTTGATCGTCGCCCAAAACTCACAGTGCAGCTTCTCGGTCAGGTATCCGTCCACAGCCGCAGTGGTCTTGAAAATTTCCTGCTGTCGTTGTGTAAATTCCTGAGCGCCCGCTGAAGCCAGGGAAGTGAAGAGAAACGCCAATATAAGTGCGCAAATCCTAGACATCCGAATCCCCCGAAGCCTATTTTGTGCCTAGCATCCGGGGACACTACGTCAAGTTTCCTATCGAGGACTTGCCAATGCGATGCAGCAACACCAAAGGGGCATCGTGTCAGCCTTGCCTTGAGGCGTGAAAGGTTCGGGCTAGCAGTGGAGGCGGCAGGTCTCAAGCATCAGGTCGAGTGATGGTCTGAACGAGCCATCGAAGGCGACGGCGAGGCGGTTCGTCATAGCCGTCAGCAAGGTCGCCGATTCTGCCGAGTGTCTTCAACGTTAGGCTCGGCGCAGCCTCTCCGGCGATTTGCCGGAGAGGCTGTTGCGGTTCAGCTGTGGGCGGTCAGGCTGCGCGACGCTGGCTCTGAGATGCCGAACCCTCGGCAAGCGCGAACTGCGCGATCAGCTGGCGCAGGCGGGCGGCTTCGCCTGCGAGCGTCACGCTGGCGGCCGTGGTTTCCTCGACCATGGCGGCGTTCTGCTGGGTGACCTGGTCTATCTGGTTGACTGCAGTATTGACCTCGGCAAGGCCGGTCGACTGCTCATGGACGGAGGTGGCGATCGCGTCCATGTGCTGGTTGATGGTCACGACATAGGTCTCGATGGTCTTCAGCGCCTCGCCGGTTTGCCGCACCAGCTTGACGCCGGCCTCGATCTCGACGCTCGAGTGGTGGATCAGATCCTTGATTTCCCTTGCCGCCTTGGCCGAGCGCTGCGCCAGTTCGCGCACCTCATGGGCGACGACCGCAAAGCCTTTGCCGGCATCGCCTGCCCGCGCCGCCTCGACGCCGGCGTTGAGCGCCAGAAGATTGGTCTGGAACGCGATCTCGTCGATGACGCCAATGATGTTGGAGATCTGGCCGGAGGCTTCCTCGATCCGGCCCATGGCTTCGACTGCGTTCCCCACCACCGCGCCCGACTGGGCAGCGCTGGCATTGGCCCGCATCGCCACCGACCGCGCCTCGTCGGCACGCTTGGAGGAGTTTGAGACGTTGACGGTGATTTCGTCGAGCGCGGCAGCGGTCTCTTCGAGCGAGGCCGCCTGCTGTTCGGTGCGGCGTGAGAGGTCGTCGGCGCTGACGCTGATCTCGCGGGTTCCGTTGTCGATTGACCCGGCCGAGAGGGTGATGGCCGACAGCGTGCCGCCGAGCTGACCGATGGCGGCGTTGAGGTCATGGCGCAGAGGCTCGAAATCCGGCGCGAAGGCTTGCTCGAGCTGGAATGACAGGTCACCGGAGGCAAGCCGGCGGAGACCGGCGGCCAGCCCCGAGGTCGCCTGGTCCAGCCGCGCCTGGGCGGCTGCTTCCGCTTCCTCGGTCAGGCGAATGCGGTCGCTTTCGGCCCGCGCCCGCGCGGCCTGTGCCTCATCTTCCATCCGCCGGTTGGCGATCGCCGCCTGCCGGAACACCTCGACGGCTCCGGCCATCTCGCCGACCTCGTCGCGGCGCCCGGAGTAGGGAACTGCCGCTGTCGTGTCGCCGGATGCCAGGCGGCGCATTGCCTCTTGCATGCGCCTGAGCGGGGTCGATACGCCGCCGATGACCAGCCAAACCGAGCGACGATGATGAACGAGACGACGGCAAGCGTGCTCATCCACAGGACGATGGTCGACTTCAGATCGTTTGCGGCGCGAAACTCCTCCTGGGCCACGCGGAGCTGGAGGGAAACCAAGTCGCTGATGGGCGTGGCAAGCGGATCGATCGTCGGATAGAGCCGATCGACGACAAAGCGATCGAGCGCTGCCTGGTCCTTTCGCGCGATGATGTCGATCAGCGTGTCGATTGCACCTTTCGAGCTCTCGCGAAGCCCGGCGAAACCGTCCGCCAACGCCTTTTCATCTGACGTCATGACCGTGGACGCATAAGCCGTCCAGGAGCGGTCAATGGCATCAGTGGCGACGCGCAACGCCTTTTCGCCCTCCGCCCAATCAAGAGCGCCGCTTCTGACCTTGTGGGCGGTGTCGACGATGTTGACGGCATACATGTCCGCAACGGTCTTCAGATTGGTCATCGGCTCGACGCGATCGACGACAATTGTGCGGGTCCGCTCCGACACGGATTGCAGCGCCACAAAGGCTGTGCCGCCCGAGATCAGCAACAAAACCGCAAGGAGGGTGATACTGGCAATGAGCTTCAGTCTGATCGTCATGACGGGGTTCCGGCTCGATTTGATATCGCTCAGTACCTCGACGCAGATTGCAACTTTATTAAATTGGGATGTATCGACATCGCAAAATTCTCTATCGTTATGCGGGAATGATTTCGAGATGCTGCAACCTGGGCGTTTTTGGAATAATTGATGAAATCATTATTCAGTTTATACTTTGATATGAAGAGATAAATTGATGTCGATCCGCTGGAGTAGGCTGGCGCGCAATATGCAGCGCCGAGATCTGGGGAAGAACAGATGGTGGCCGACAGCCAGGTGATGGGCCGTTGTTGCTGGCTTTGCGCAGTCCGACTTGGGGCACCGGCGCTGCTGTGCTTGATGGGTCGATCGATGTCTCCGGCCATCTTCGAAATCAGGCCAAGCTCCCGACGGCGCGAAACGGGGCTGAGACGCTCTCCGCCTCGCGCGACTGCAAGCGCGACAAACCGGCACGAAAATGGGGCGTGCGCGCCCGTCTTTCCAACAATGCATGAGGTCCGTTGGTCGGCAGGCAAGCAGCCTAGCTCGCCAGCGCATTGGCCTCGCTGCCTTGCTGCCGACAGGCCCGGCGAGCGCGCTTTTAGATCTGTTGGCAAAAATGCCAAAAATTGTCAACAATATAGTTGACATGCCTGTTGCGAATCCGTAGCTTTTGGAACGCAGGCGGCAATCGGCAAGACCGTGGAGGTGCGGCTGGTTGATGCGGCGAGCGGATTGGCGGCCCTCGGGAAGCCATCGCTTATGAAAAAGATCCCCGCCAAGGGGACTGGGGGAACAAAAAGAAGTGGGAGAACTGACATGCTCAGGAAGCTGAGCCCCGCAGCGGTCGGAGCTGCGGGCCTTTCGACGCCTGGTCTTGCGAAGCCCTCGAAGGGTGTCCTTCGCGCGACAACAAGGTCGATGGCATCGCGCGGCTTGCCGACGACAAGCCGCGCCACTGACTGACTCATTTCGCGCAGTAAACACCCATGCGGAGCCGGCGCGACGGGCGCCCCGGCTCCATCCACCCCGCGAGGCTTCACATGCTGGTCTTCACTATAAGCCGCATCGCCAACGCCATCATGGTCATGCTCGCCGTGGCCTTGCTCGCATTCGCGATCTTCCGCCTTGCCGGCGATCCGGTCGAGTTGATGGTCACCGAACAGACGACGCAGGCGGATCGTGATGCCATCCGAGAGCGGCTCGGGCTCAACGACGACACCGCGACGCAGTTCGTGCGCTTCGTCGCCAATGCCGCGCGCGGTGACTTCGGCATCTCCTACCGCAATGGCCAGGACGTTCTGACGCTCATCGGAGAACGTTTCCCGGCAACGCTCGAACTGGTGCTGGTGGCCACCTTGATCTCGCTGATCTTCGGCCTGCCCCTGGGCGTGCTCACCGCGATCAAACGCGGCAAGTGGTACACGGAGTCGCTGCAGTTCCTGTCGATCATCGGGGTGTCTTTGCCGAGCTTCGTCGTCGGCATCCTGCTCATTCTGGTCTTTTCGGTCATCCTGGGCTGGCTGCCGGCCTTTGGCCGCGGCGAAGTCGTCCAGCTCGGCTGGTGGTCGACCGGCCTGTTGACGCCATCCGGCCGCGCCGCCCTGCTGCTGCCGGCCGTCGCACTTTCGCTCTACCAGATCACGCTGATCATGCGCCTTGTCCGCGCCGAGATGCTGGAAGTGCTGCGCTCGGACTATGTCAAGTTTGCGCGCGCCAGGGGCATTCCGCGCTGGCGCATCTATTTCCGCCACGCGCTGCGGAACTGCCTGATGCCGGTGGTGACGATGACAGCCATGAACATCGGCTCGCTGATCGCCTTTGCCCTCATCACCGAGACCGTCTTCCAGTGGCCGGGCATGGGCATGCTGTTCATCCAGGCGGTCACCTTCCTCGATATCCCGGTGATGGCGGCCTATCTCTGCATCATCTCCTTCATCTTCGTCGCGCTGAACACGCTGGTCGACATCACCTACGCGGTGATCGATCCGCGCCTGCGCAACGCACGCTGACCAGACAGGGGCGTCTCGATGACGATCGATACTTCAAAGCCGGGCGCAACGCAGCGCCCCACCATGCTGCAGCGCATGCGCGGCAGCGACGTCTGGTGGTCGTTCACGCACAGCAAGTCGGCGATGATCGCCGCGGCCGTCCTGACCATCGTGATCCTTACGGCTGTCTTCGCGCCGCTCATTGCGCCGCAAAACCCCTATGACGCAGCACAGCTCGACATGTGGAAGGCGGAGTTGCCGCCGGTCTGGCAGGAGGGCGGCGAGTGGCCTTATCTGCTCGGCACCGACACGCAAGGTCGCGACATGCTGTCGGCGATCCTCTACGGCACCCGCATTTCGATCGTGATCGGCCTCGCCTCCGTCGCGCTGTCGCTGCTGATCGGCATGACCGCGGGCCTGATCGCCGGCTTCTTCGGCGGCATGATCGAGAACGTCCTGATGCGCATTGGCGACATCACGCTGTCGATGCCGACGATCCTGATCGCCATTCTGGTCTCGACCGTGGTGCGGCAGCTTTTGCCAAGCGAGTTGCGCGAAATCGGGGCTTCGGCAGTGCTCATCCTCGCCATTTCGCTATCGGCGTGGGTCCAATATGCCCGCACGGTGCGGGCGCAAACCATTGTCGAACGCAACAAGGAATATGTTCAGGCGGCTCGCCTGCTAAAGGTGCCTGCCCGTCGCATCTTGGCATACCACATCCTGCCCAACACGCTGACGCCGGTGCTGGTCGCCGCCACGCTGAACTTCGGCATGGCGATCCTGACCGAGGCGACGCTGTCCTTCCTGGGCATCGGCATGCCGCCTGGGCAACCTTCGCTCGGAACGCTGATCCGCATCGGCAACCAGTTCCTGTTCTCCGGCTCGTGGTGGATCGTGCTGTTCCCGGTGATCCAACTCTGCCTGCTCGTCGTCGTCGTCAACATCCTGGGTGACTGGCTGCGCGACGTGCTCAATCCAAAACTGAGGTAAGCGTGATGACCAACCTGTTGCTTCGCAACGTTCGCCCCTATGGCGGTGCGAATTCCGATCTGCTGATCCGCGACGGGCGGATTGCCGGCATCGGCCGGTTCGAAGCCGACCCCGGCATGAAGGTTGAAGACGGTAAGGGCGCCATTGCCATTCCGGGCCTGATCGACGCGCATACCCATCTCGACAAGACCACCTGGGGCATGCCCTGGCACGAGAACAACCGCCGTGCCGTGCTGCGCGAGCGCATCGATTTCGAGCGCGAGAACCGCATCGAGATCGGCATCGACCCGCACCGCCAGTCGATGCGCCACGCGATCGGCCTTGCCGCCCATGGCGCGACGCATATCCGCAGCCATGTCGACATCGATCCGGTCCACAAGCTGGCGCTCGTCGACGGCATCATGGAGACGCGCGAGAAGCTGAAGGGCGTCATCGACATCGAGATCGTCGCCTTCCCGCAGTCGGGACTGATGGTCATGCCCGGCACGCTGGAACTGCTTGACGAAGCGCTCAGCCAGGGCTGCGAAGTCCTTGGTGGCATCGATCCCTGCGGCATCGACCGTGACCCCAAGGGCCAGCTCGACGCGATCTTCGCGCTGGCACTGAAGCACCAGTGCCCGATCGACATTCACCTGCATGAGGCGGGCGACCTCGGCGCCTTCACCATGGAGCTGATGTTCGAGCGTATCCGCGCCAACGGCATGCAGGGCAAGGTCGCCATCAGCCACGCCTTTGCGCTCGGCATGAACGACTACCTTCGCGTCGGCCAGTTGATCGAACAGATCGCCGAACTCGACGTCGCGATCCTGACGACGGGTGCGCCCTCGGCGACCGTGCCGTCGATCATGCGTCTCAAGCAGGCTGGCGTGCGTGTTGGTGCCGGCTGCGACGGCATCCGCGACACCTGGGGGCCATGGGGCCAGCCCGACATGATCGACCGCGCCAAGGTGGTCGGCATGAAGAACGGCCTGCGCTCGGATATCGAGCTTGCGCACGTGTTGCACGTCGTCTCGCAGGGCGGCGCGGATGTGATGCGCATCGAGGGCTATGGCCTTGCCCAAGGCTGCAATGCCGATCTCACGCTGTTGACGGGCGAGACGCTGGCCCATGCGGTCGTCGACGTCGCGCCGCGCCCGCTTGTCATCAAAGGTGGCCGTGTCACCGCCCGCAACGGCCAGGCCACGGTGGAAATGCCATGACCAGACAGGTTCTCGATACGCTCGAACTCGGCAAGCGTCCCGACGGGCGCACACTCATCACCGCCGCCTGGGTGCTCGGCCATCGCGATGGCGGGCACAGGCTGATCCCCAACGGCCAGGTCGTTGTCGATGGCGGCGAGGTCATCCATGTCGGTAGCGATTTTGCGGGCGAGGTCGCCCGCCGGATTGATTTCGGCAACGCGCTGATCAGCCCCGGCCTTGTCGATCTCGACGCGCTGTCGGATCTCGACACCACGATCCTTGGCATCGACCATCATCCGGGCTGGGCCAAGGGGCGCGTCTGGCCGCGCCATTATGTCGAAGCCGGCCCCTACGAGATGTACTCGCAGGAAGAGCTTGCCTTCCAGAAACGCTTTGCCTTCGGCCAGCTGCTGCTGAACGGTATCACCACAGCTGCACCCATCGCCTCGCTGTTTTATCGCGAATGGGGCGAGACGGTTGCCGAGTTCGACGCTGCCGCCGATGCGGCCGGCGACCTCGGCCTGCGTGTCTATCTCAGCCCGGCCTATCGCGCCGGCGGCATGGTGCTCGAAGAGCCGGGCCGCATGGAAGCGGTGTTCGACGAGAAGCGCGGGCTCGCCGGCCTGCGCGATGCAGTCGACTACATCGGCCGGCAGAACGGTCGCCATGGCGACCTGGTGCGCGGCCTGCTGGTGCCGGACCGTGTCGAGACCTGCACGGAAGAGCTGTTGCGCCAGACGCAAGCCGCGGCTGCAGAACTCGGCTGCAAGATCCGCCTGCACATGGCGCAGGGCTCGATGGAGGTCGAAACCGTGCGCAAGCTGCATGGTACGACAGCACCTGTGTGGCTGGCGCGTGCCGGCTTGCTCAATGACAGGCTGATTGCTCCGCACGCCACCAACGCCACCGAGGAGGACCTCGGGCTCTATGCTGAGAATGGCGTTTCGATCGTGCACTGCCCGCTGGTCTCGGCGCGCGGCGGCAGCACGCTCAACTCGTTCTCCAAATGCAAGGAGCGCGGCATCAACATCGCGATGGGCACGGATACGACGCCCGCTGACATGCTGATGAACCTGCTTGTCGGCCTGATCGCTTGCCGCATCAACGATGGGGCCTCCGATCGTGTCCGCAGCGCCGACCTGTTCGATGCGGCAACGCTCGGCGGCGCCAAGGCGCTTGGCCGCGACGACCTGGGCAAGCTGATGCCAGGCGCGCGCGCCGACATCGCGGTCTTCGGGCTCGACGATGCGGTCATGGCGCCGTCGATCGACCCGATCACCACGCTGGTGACAGGCGGGTCGGGCAAGGTCACACAGGCCGTGTTCGTCGACGGTCGCCTGTCGATGCGCTTCGGCGAGGTCGCAGGCATCGACATGAAGGCCGCGCGAGAGCGTGCCCAGCGCCAGTTCGACGGGCTCATCGCCAAGTATCCGGAACGCAGCTGGGGCAATCCGCCGGTTTCGGAGATCTTCCCGCCCAGCTATCCGATCGAGGTCAAAGCCAATGGCTGAAGTCGACAAACCCGTACTCGAGGTTCGTAACCTCAGGGTCGAATTCCCGAGCCGCCGAGGCGTGGCAACCGCGCTTTCCAACGTCAGCCTGTCGATACGCCCGGGCGAAATCCTCGGGGTCGTCGGCGAATCCGGTGCCGGCAAATCGATGACCGGCCTAGCGATCCAGGGCCTGCTCGAACGTCCCGGCCATATCGCCGAAGGCGAGATATGGCTCGCCGATCGTCGCATCGACAATCTCGACGACCGCGCGATGGAGAAAATCCGCGGCCGCGAGATCGGCGCCATCTTCCAGGACCCGCTCACCTCGCTCAATCCGCTCTTCACTGTCGGTGCGCAGCTGACGGAGACCATCCGCCAGCATCTCGGCATGGGCAAGGCGGAGGCGAGGGCACGCGCGATCTCGCTGCTCAAGGACGTCGGCATCCCGTCGCCCGAAGATCGCTTCAGCCAGTATCCGCATCAGTTCTCGGGCGGCATGCGCCAGCGCGTGGTGATTGCGCTTGCGCTCGCCGCCTCGCCCAAGCTGATCATCGCCGATGAGCCGACCACCGCGCTCGACGTGTCGATCCAGGCCCAGATCACCTCACTGCTGCGCAAGCTGTGCAAGGAGAAGCGGACAGCGGTCATGCTTGTCACGCACGACATGGGCGTCATTGCCGAAACGGCGGATCGGATTGCCGTGTTGTATGCCGGCCGTCTTGTCGAAATCGGGCCAGTCGAACAGGTGCTGAGCGCACCGACACATCCTTATACACGCGGACTTATGGCCTCCATTCCGGAGCTGGGCGCGCGCGTCAAGCACCTGAACCAGATCGATGGCTCGATGCCGCGGCTCGATGCCGTTCCAACTGGCTGCGCTTTCAATCCGCGCTGCAAGGAGGCAGGGCCGCGTTGCGTGCGGGAGCGGCCAGACCTGTTGCCGGTGGGTGCCGGCGCCAGCGCCTGCTGGCTGAATGCGGGAGGAACAGCATGACCGTCATGTCGACACAGAAGACGCAGGCGCTCCGCGTCGAGGGACTCGTCAAGACATTCGACGTCTCCGCGCCATGGCTCAACCGCGTCGTCGAGCGCAAGCCGCGCCAGTACCTGCAGGCCGTCAGCGACATCAGCTTCGAAGTTCCGCTGGGCGGCTGCCTCAGCCTCGTCGGCGAAAGCGGCTGCGGTAAGTCGACCGTCGCGCGCCTGGTAACTGGCCTCTACAAGGCAAATAGCGGCGAGATGCGTTTTGCGCAGGGCGCGGATGGCAAGCCGCTGTCGGCCCAAATGATCTTCCAGGACCCTTACGCTTCGCTCAATCCGCGCTGGCGCGTGAAGAACATCATCGCCGAGCCGCTGCGCGAGTTGAAGCTGCGCAACACCGCAGCTGAGGTCAACGAGCGGGTGGTGGAACTGCTCAAGACCGTCGGCCTGTCGGCCTCGGATGGCGACAAGTTCCCGCATGAATTCTCCGGTGGCCAGCGACAGCGAATCTCGATCGCGCGTGCCCTGGCAAGCGAGCCACGCTTCCTGGTCTGCGACGAGCCGACATCGGCGCTGGACGTGTCGGTGCAGGCCCAGGTGCTCAACCTGATGCGGCGGCTGCAGGACGAGTTCGGCCTGACCTACCTGTTCATCAGTCATGACATGAGTGTGGTCCGGCACATGTCCGACCGCATTGCGGTCATGTATCTCGGCCGCATCGTCGAGGAAGGCGAGACCGAGGCACTCTTTGCCAATCCGCGCCATCCCTACACGCGGCTGCTGCTGGAAACGATCCCGAACGTCAAGCATCCGCACCGGGATCGCGTCGTTGCGGGCGGTGAGGTGCCGAGTCCGCTCAAGCCCCCGTCGGGTTGTCCATTCCATCCGCGATGCCCGATGGCCACCGCGCGCTGCTCGTCAGAGCTCCCGGCGGTACGCACGCTCGCGGGCGGAACCCGTGTCGCATGTCACCTCGTGACCGACGAATGACGATGAGGGATATGGACTATGCCAGGGCGGCCTTGAGGTCATGCGACATGTCGCGGACTTCCCTGAGGTCCAGCTCGGACTCGACATGGTCGAGGTGATGCTCCATCAGCCGCGAGGCCTTCTCGACATCGCCAGCGGTGATAGCCTCGACGATCTCGTCATGTTCGTCCGGTCCGCAGTTGAAGCGTGCCGTATTGCGATACACGGCAGTGATCAGCGACGTGCGCGAGATCAGGTCGCGCATCATGCCGAACAGGAAGTCCGAGCCGGAGAGTTCGGCGAGCAGGAGGTGGAAGCCTCCGGACAGTTTGATGATGTCGGTGGTGGCGTCATTGGCGTTTGCAACCCTCTCGCGCGCGACATGGCTGCGCAACCTGGCGACATCGGCCTTCGACCTCGACCTGCAGATGTGCTCGATGACGCATCGCTCTACCGAACGGCGCACGAAGAACACGTCCCGGGCCTCGTCGACCGACGGCTGGCACACGAAAGCGCCGCGATTGGGGATGATCGTCACAAGCCCTTCGCGCTCGAGCGCCGTCAGGGCCTGGCGAATACGCGCGCGGCTGACGTCGAAGATTTCAGCCAGTTGGCCTTCCTTGAGCTGGACGCCCGGACGCAACCGGCGCTCGGCAATCGAAAGCCATACTTTTTCGACAATCTGTTGCGTCGAAACGCTTGCTTGTTCGGTCATGAAGCGCTGCCTCCTGCGAAGGCCGACATTCGTCATGGACAGTTAAAAGTCAACATTCCAATAAATTACCCGAATCCCATTTTGCTGACAATCTAGTATAAAATTGTGTACCAAGCGGTTCGGATTTGAGAGGGCATATGGAGTTCGATTTCACGAAGCTGGAGATGGAAAGCCGCTATCGCCTGCTGACCAATTTCATTGGTCCGCGGCCGATCGCGCTCGTCACCACGCGCGCGGCCACGGGGCGCAGCAATGCGGCACCGATGAGCTTCTTCAACGTTTTCTCGCACGAGCCGCCGATCGTCGTGCTGGGCATCCAGCCGCGCGCCACCGGCGAGGACAAGGACACCGTGGTCAACATCCGCCGTACCGGCGAGTTCGTGGTCAACATGGTGGACATGGCCCTGTCGCAGCAGATGCTCGTTTGCGGCCTGGGCTTCGAAAGTGATGTCGACGAACTCGAGATGGCCGGGCTGCCCACCGCTCGCGGTGCCCAGATCGACGTCGACTACGTGACCAATGCGCCATGCGCGTTCGAATGCCGTGTCGAGCGGCTTATCGAATATCCGCGTCGCCTGCTCGTCCTGGGCGAAGTGGTGCACATGCATGTGCGCCGCGACTGCCTCGACGAGGCAGGGCGCTATGTAAACCCCGAAGTCTACCAGCCGATCGCCCGGCTTCACGCAGACAACTACATCACCTCCGACCGCCAGTTCGTGCTCAAGGCCCCGGCGATCGCGGATGTACTCAAGGCAAACGAACGCGGCGAGTAGGATCCCAAAAAGTGCATATCCGCCTGATCAATCCAAATTCGACCGCTTCCATGACCAACCAGGCTCTGGAAAGCGCGCTGCGCGTTGCAAACGCGGCGACGCATGTGAGCGCCGTCAATCCGACCAGAACGCCGGTCAGCATCGAAGGCAGTGCCGACGAGGCGCTGGCCGTGCCAGACATGCTGTCGGAAATCCGCAAGGGCGAGGGTGAGGGCGTCGACGCTTACGTGATCGCCTGTTTCGACGATCCCGGCCTGCATGCCGCCCGCGAAGTTGCCAAGGGACCGGTGATCGGCATCTGCCAGGCGGCCGTCCAGGTGGCCATGACCATCAGCCGTCGGTTCTCTGTAGTCACCACGCTGCCGCGTTCGGTGCCGATCATCGAGGACATCGTCCAGGCCTATGGCGCCGGGCACCATTGCCGTGCCGTGCATGCCATCGACCTGCCGGTGCTCGGGCTCGAGGAAGATCCCGAGACGGCCGAGCGCCTGCTCATCGAGACGATCGAGCGGGCAAAGCTCTATGATCGGGCCGAGGCGATCATCCTCGGCTGCGCCGGCATGTCGAACCTGTGTGACCGACTGGCAAAGGCAACGGGCGTGCCTGTCATCGATGGGGTCACCGCCGCCCTCAAGATCGCGGAGGCGCTTGTCGGTGCTGGCTACGCCACGTCGAAGGTCAACGCCTATGATTTTCCACGTCAGAAAGGGCCGGCGATTGCTGACACCGATCCCCAGCTGAGAGCGGCGAACAGCTAGCGCCGTAGACGACAAAGGGGCCCCTCGGGCCCCTTTTGCTTTGGTGGATGGTGGCTGCTTGCTTCTGCAGACCGCCATGGATGCCGGCCTTACAGAACCGGCGGTGCCGGCGGTACCACTGGCTCCTCGAAGGTGCGGTAGAGCTTGCCCCAGGCGGGGTCGTGCATATGCGCCCGGAGACCGGCGCGTTCGACAAGGGCCTGCGCCTCGCCTTCGCCGAAATCGAGCGCCTGCTCCATATCGGTGGTCAGCACCTTGGTGCCTTCCATCAGGATCTTGCCGTCGACGATGACGGTGTCGACGTCGCTGCCGAGCACCTGCTGGACCAGCCGGTGAACGACCATCCAGTTCGGCGTCAGATGCGGCTGGCGCATGTTGATGATGGCGATGTCGGCCTTCTTGCCGACCTCCAGCGAGCCGATCTCGTGATCCATGCCGAGGGCGCGGGCGGCATCGATGGTGATCATCTCGAACATCTTGCCTGGCGGCAGCAAATAGCGGTCGTGGTTGTGCAGCAGATGCTGCGTGTATTGAGCGAGCCGCGCCATCTGGAACATGTCGAAGTGGCGGCCGGGGGAGACGCCGTCGGAAGTGACCGCGACAGGCACGCCCTTGGAGATCATGTCGAGGATCGGCGTCGAACGTCCGGGTGGGGCGTGGGTGACGAAAGTGCCCGTCTCGGCCAGAATGTCGACCTCTTCATGCGATATGCCCCAACAGTGCTGCAGGTGCACGTCTGGTCCGAGGATGGCGTTTTCCCTGTCCTGGAAGGCCATGCGGATCTGGCCGGCGAAGGCGTCGGAGTGGATACGAACACCCCATTTGCGCGCCGTCTCGCGCACGCGGCGGGCCTGCATGCGGTCGTTGTCGGTGAGCTTGACCGCCCGATCGGGCGTCGTCGTGTTGGAGGGGTCGAGCGACGGCACGATGGTGAAGGGCGTCAGGAACACGTTGATGCGGCCGTCTGCGCTACCGTTCAGCTCCTGGATTGTCGCTTCCGCCCCTTCGATCATCTCCTCGAACGAGATTTGGCGCCGTTCCGGCTTGCCGCTCTCCCAACGTGTCACCGGATGCGGCCAGGGCAGGCCGGCCGGGCCGACACAGATCACCTCGCGCAGGCCGATCTCGCCATAGGCCTTGGCGTGGTTGCTGGCGAAGACCGGGTCATCGCTGCGCGGCATGGACGAGATGATGCTGACGCCTGTCGTGACGCCGGCGCGTAGCCGCTCCAGGCCGGACACCAGGCCGTCCGCATACCAGTAGTCGCGGGTGGTGTAGTGGTAATAGGTCGGCGTGACGATCTGCATCCACATCGCGTTGGTGTCCGCCGCGATGCTGCGGATCAGCACGTGCCCGGCATGGCCGTGGGCGTCGATGAGGCCGGGAATGATCAGCTTGCCGCGGCAGTCGACAATCTTCTTGTCCTGATGCCGCGGTTCGAGTTCGCTCGCCGATCCAATGTCGACAATCCTGTCATCCCTGATCGCGATTGCGCCATCTTCGATGATGCGCCGCTCGGGGTCGACGGTGACGATGGTTCCATGCAGCAGCAGCAGGTCGCTCATGCGGTTTTTCCTCCATTTCCGCTGGCCGCCGGCCTTCTGGCAGCCCGTCGGTTGGCTCGACACCACATGGCGCCAGCGTGACCCGACGTAATTTTGCTAGCGATTCAGCTAAATTGCGTCAACAAGATTGTTGACAATCCTGTCGATCAGATTGATGGTGGGTTTCAGTAAGCGCGATCCTTGGGAGGTAAAATGTCTCGCTTTAAGAAACTCATTCTCGGTGCCGTTGCAGCAATCGCCATCTCCGCGCCGGCAAGTGCGGAAACCCTCCGTTGGGGTGGTCGGGCCGACATCTATTCGCTCGATCCCGATTCCATCGCCTCGACGTTCAACCTGTCGTTCCTCAACCATATCTATGAGGGCCTGGTCCGCTACGACGCCAGCTTCAAGATCGAGCCGGCGCTGGCGACCAAGTGGGAGCTGATTGACAACAAGGTCTGGCGCTTCACCCTGCGCCAGGGCGTCAAGTTCCACAACGGTGCCGACTTCACCGCAGACGATGTGATCGCTTCGCTCAACCGCGTCACCGATCCGTCTTCGCCGCTGCGCGGCAACATCCCGCTCTATGTCAGCAGCAAGAAGGTCGACGACCACACAGTCGACATCGAGGTCTCGGCGCCGACCTCGCTGTTCCTCAACGACATGACGAACATCTTCATGTTCAGCGGCAAGTGGCTGAAGGACAACAACACGGAAAAGCCAACCGCCGTCGACACCAAGACGGAAGGCTACGCCACCCACAACACCAACGGCACGGGCCCCTTCAAGCTCGAAAGCCGCGTCGCCGACAGCAAGACCGTGCTGCTCGTCAACGACCTCTGGTGGGACGAGAAGAAGCACAATCTCGACCGCATCGAATACATGCCAATCGCCTCTCCGGCGACCCGCGTCGCAGCGCTGCTGTCGGGCGAAGTCGACCTCGTCGATTCCGCACCGATCCAGGATCTGCCGCGTCTCGAAAGCTCGCCGGGCCTGACGGTGCTGAAGAAGCAGGAGTTCCGCACGGTCTTCCTCGGCTTCAACCGCAAGGAGAAGCTGGAAGACGGGCGTGCCAATCCGTTCAACGATGTGCGTGTTCGCGAAGCAGTCGAAGCTGCGATCGATCGCGATCTGATCAACGCCAAGGTGATGCGCGGACTTGCCCGTCCGTCCGGATCGCTGATTGCGCCCGAGATTGCGGGCTATGCCAAGTCGCTCGACACCTACAGCAAGGCCGATCCGGAACGCGCCAAGAAGCTGCTCGCCGAGGCTGGCCAGGAGGGCCTGAAGTTCACCTATATGTGCTCCAACGACGAGAGCATCAACGAGGAGGACTTCTGCGCCGGCATCGCCAACATGCTGAAGCGCGCCGGCTTCGACGTCTCGATCGACATTGCGCCGCGCGCCATCCAGTCGCCGAAGCGCACGCAGGGCAAGGCCGACATGTTCAACCTGAGCTGGGCCAACGAACCGACGCTCGACGCATACTCGATCCTTGCCCAGGTGCTCTCCAGCAAGAACGACAAGGTCGGCGTGTCGAACTATGGCGGATGGTCGTATCCGGAGCTGGACAAGCTGGTTGCGCAGGCCGTGCAGGAACCTGACGTCGCCAAGCGCCTGGCCCTGGAAGAAGCAGCCCTCAAGATCGCCAAGGACGATACGATCCTCGTTCCGCTGCACCAGCAGCCGATCGCCTGGGCGACGCAGGCCAAGGTCAAGAGCGTCGATTTCCGCTCGGACAACAAGCCACGCCATTGGCTGACACAGATGGCCGGCGACTAAGCCCAGCCCAACGGTAACTCCCAAGAAGACCTGGGCGCTTCATCCTGAAAGGTGAAGCGCCCTTTCTTTAGCAGCGCCCGCTCGCCGGCGGCGCTACGACTTCAGACTGGATTGGCGATGACACGTCCCGAAGAGCTGACCCTTGGCCAGCGGCCGGCCGGCCGTACCCTCATGACCGCCGACTGGCTGCTGGCCTATCATGGCGAAGGGCACTGCCTTGTCCCGCGCGGCGAGCTGGTGATCGAGGGGGGCGAAGTCGTCTTCGCCGGCCGCCGCTTCGATGGCGAGGTTGCCAGGCGCATCGACTTCGGCGCAGCCCTAATCAGCCCCGGGCTGATCGACCTCGATGCTCTGTCGGACATCGACACCTATGTGCTCGTCCATGACAACCAACCCGGATGGGCCAAGGGCCGCATCTGGCCGCGCTCCTATGTCGAGCGTGGACCTTATGAGATGTATTCGCCCGAAGAGCTGGCCTTCCAGAAGAAGTTTGCCTTCGGTCTGTCGCTGCTGAACGGCGTCACGACCGCCGCGCCCATCGCTTCGCTCTATTATCGCGAATGGGGCGAGACGGTCGCCGAGTTCGATGCGGCTGCGGATGCGGCCGGCGATCTCGGTCTTCGCGTGTTTCTCAGCCCCGCCTACCGCTCGGGCGGCATGGTGCTGGAGGCGCCGGGCAAGATCGTGCCTGACTTCGACGAGGCACGAGGGCTGGCCGGTCTCGACGATGCGATAGCTTTCATAGAGCGCCAGCACGGCCGGCATGGCGGGCTGGTCAACGGCATGCTCGCGCCCGACCGGGTCGAGACCTGCACGCTCGAAGTCCTGCAGCGGACGATGGCTGCGGCGCGCGATCTCGATTGCCGGGTGCGGCTGCATATGGCCCAGGGCAAGCTCGAGCTCGACACCATGCACAAGCTGCATGGCGTGTCTGGGCCGCGCTGGATGGGCGATCATGGCCTGTTGAGCGAGCGACTGATCACCCCGCACGGCACCCATGCCTCGCTCGACGACCTGAAGCTCTATGCCGAAAACGGCGTCTCTATCGCGCACTCGCCACTGGTGTCGGCGCGCATGGGCAGCACGCTGAACTCCTTCGCCTCCTGCCGGAAGCTCGGCATCAACATCGGCATGGCAACCGACACGGCACCGCAGGACATGCTGATGAACCTGCTGATGGGACTCGTCGGATGCCGGATCAGCGAGAAGGCATCCGACGCCGTTCTCAGCAAGGATCTCTACGATGCCGCCACGCTGAGCGGCGCCAAGGCGCTGGGCAGGACCGATATCGGCCGGCTTGCCGCCGGCACCAAGGCCGACATCGCGATCTTCCGCCTCGACGACCCCTACATGACGCCGACTGTCGATCCGATCACCACACTGGTTCTCGGCGGCTCGGGCAAGGTAACGCAGGCGGTGTTCGTCGACGGACGCCTGTCGATGCTCGAGGGCAAGCTCGCAGGTTTCGACATACGTGCCGCCCGCGAACGCGCCCAGCGGCAGTTCGAAGGGCTGATCGCCAAGTATCCCGACAGAAGCTTTGAGCATCCGCCGGTGTCGGAGATCTTCGCGCCGAGCTATCCAATCCTGAATTGAGCAGGACGGGGCAGTCGGCTGATGCCCGCGCTAGGCGGTTTGCGAATTGTGCTGATCAGCCTTGAATGATGGCGTTGGTCCCGCTGGCGCGCAGGCCCAGCATGGCAGACATCCAGTCGACAAGTTCCTTGACCGGGCCGGTCTGCTCCCAGGAGTAAATGGAGACGGCAATGGGCGGTTCGATGCCGAAAGGTGCGTAAGTCTTGACCCGTCTTCCAGGGGTGGTTGCGACGGGCAGGAGCGTGATGCCGAATCCGGCTTCAACGGCCACGAGGATGTTTGGGAGGCTGCTACTCGAGAAGGCGACATACCAGCGCCGGCGCTCCCGTTCGATACGCTCGAACATCTGGTCGCGGTACAGGCCGCCGGGGGAGAAGACCACCAGCGGCATCGGGTCCGGCCAGTCGCGGTCGGCATCCATTGCCTCGAGCCAGGCCATCGGTTCGGGGAAGGACGCGCGGGCATCCGCGCTCGGGGCCGGCTCCTTGACCACCGCGATGTCGAACTCGCCGTCGCGGTAGCGCCGGGTCAGGTCGCGACTCAGGCCGGATGTCACGTCCATCCGGATTTCGCGGCGCCCTTGCGCGAATTCCCGGAACAAGGCCGCCATCGGACCATCGAAGATGTCTTCGGCCAAACCGATGCGAATTGCCGTCAGACCTGCGGGATCGCCCAGCGCAGCTTGAGCCTCCTGCTGAAGCGTGAGGATGCGGCGAGCGTAGCCTTGCAGCCTTTCGCCCGAGGCCGTGGCGCTGATCGGTCTTGCTTCCCGATCGATCAGCGCATGTCCAACAGTTTCCTCCAGTCGCGCGAGCTGCTGGCTGATCGTGGATTGCGTCAGGTGCAACTGCTCCGCTGCACGGGTGAAGCTGCCCGTGTCGAGGATGCCGACGAAGGCGCGAAGAAGGCGAGGGTCGAGCACGCGCGGCGTATCCTTTTGGATTGAATTTCCGAATGAATACCATCCAGCTATTTAATTTTCAAATGCTCTAAAGTGCGGCTATTGAGAATTGCTGACTGCTAACGCCTTAGCTCATCTCGGACAGACTGGACTGCATGAACAGAGCACGTTCCGCCACAGACTATTTCCGGGCCCGCCCCACGCATGCCTGCCGAGCCCCTGAGATCACTGCCGAGACCGTAAGCCGATCGTAGCGCGAACCCCTGACCGACGTGCGGCCGGAGGAGGCCCACGGTTTATCGGTTGCAACTAATGGAGGAAAAATAGCAATGTCATACCCTTGGAAGTATAGCGTCCGGATGGCGCTCGGTGCTGCGGCAGCGAGCCTGGCCCTGCTCGGCAGTGCCGCCTATCACCCGGCTGGCGCCGCGGAGGCCGGGTTCAAGCCTGACGCCCCGCTGGCCAAGCTGGTGCCTGAGACGTATCGCGAGAAGGGGGTGCTGGTGATTGCCACCCAGCCCGACTTCGAGCCCGCGAACTTCACACCGATCGGCGAGTCCGACATCAAGGGCTACAACGTCGACCTCATGGAGGCGATGGCGGCAAAACTCGGTTTGCCGGTCCAGTGGGAGAAAGTTCCTTTCGACCAGATCCTGATCGGCATGCAGAGCAAGAAGTTCGATGCCGCGATCGCGGGGATGACAGACCGCAAGAACCGCCAGGAGAAGGTCGACTTCATCGACTATCAACTCGCCGGCTCGGTGTTCATGATCGCCAAGGGCAATCCGAAGGGGATAACCGGCGCAGTAAATGGCGGCTGCGGCATCACGATCGGCGACGTCAAAGGCAGCGACGCGCAGCGTCTGGTCGACCAGATGGCCGCGGCATGCACTGCAGAAGGCAAGGAGCCGACGAAGCTCGTCTCGTACCCCAACAGCAGCGATAAGAATCTCGCCCTTACCTCTGGTCGGGTCGACGCGATGATCTGGCCCGATCTGGCGGTGTCCGTACTGATGCGTGAGACCGGGGACGCCCTCGATTCACTGCCGATCGACTTCGAGCCGAAGGTCTATCTCGGGATGACTTTCAACAAGGAAGAGAGCGCGCTGCGCGATGGCTTTGTGGCGGCGCTCAAGGCCATCCACGAAGACGGCACATATGACAAGATTCTTGCCGACTGGAAGGTCGAAGTCATCAAACTGGAAGACTACGGGGTCAATCTGGCGAAGGACTGACTCTCATGTCGCACATCAATTTCGAGGGCTTTGAACAAGGCGAGGTCAGCCCGGCCGTTGCACATTATGTGCGGCGGCCGGGCGACGAGCCCGCAACACAGCCCACGCCTATTCGCGCCAAGCAACGCGTGAAGTACGGGCAGATCGTCTCCGCGCTGATCGTTGTCGTGCTGCTGTCGATGTTCACGGCTTCCCAAGCCGGCAACGCGAACATGGAGTGGGGCGTGGCTGCCCAGTTCATGTTCCATCCGGTCATCCTTGGCGGCGTAGGCGTGACGATCCAGCTGTCCGTGCTCGCAATGCTGATCTCCATCGTACTCGCCTTGGTCATCGCGCTGATGATCCAGAGCCAGAACAAGGTCGCGAGTCTCATCGGGCGTGTATATGTCTGGTTCTTCCGCGGCGTTCCGATGCTGGTTCAGGTGCTCTTGTGGTACAACCTCGCGGTCCTGTTTCCGACGATCTTCGGATACAGCACCAACAGCCTCATCTCTGGATTTTCTGCCGGCCTGATCGCCCTGTCGCTGGCCGAGTCAGGCTACATGGCGGAGGTCATCCGCGGTGGCATGCTGTCGGTGCCGGCCGGCCAGATCGATGCGGGGATGAGCCTCGGACTGACCCGCGGCGAGGCGCTTCGCAAGATCGTCTTGCCGCAGAGCATCCGGGTGATCATCCCGCCCACGGGCAATCAGTTCATCGGCATGCTGAAGGCGACGTCGCTGGTCTCCGTCATCGGCGGCAGCGACCTGCTCACCAGGGCGCAGCTGGTCTACGGCCAGAACTTCAAGATCCTGCCGCTGCTGATCGTTGCGGTGCTCTGGTATCTGATCCTGGTCACCGTCGCCAGCATCGGGCAGCACTTCCTGGAAAAGCACTTCAATGTCACCCAGCCGGGGTCGCGGCAGGCGCGCCGAAAGAAGCAACGTCCGTCCACAAGTGCGGCCGTCGCCGTGAGCGGAGGGAGGGCGTGATGGGGGCGATGACAAGCACGATGCTCAAGGTCGAGGGCGTCAACAAGTGGCTCGGCGAAAACCATGTCCTGCGTGGCGTCGACATCCAAGTCCGCAAGGGCGAGATCGTCTGTGTCCTGGGTCCATCAGGTTCGGGCAAGAGCACGCTGCTGCGCTGCATCAACCATCTCGACCCCGTCGATGGCGGGGTGATCGAGGTCGCGGGCGAGCGCATCGGCTACGAGCCTCGCGGCGGCGTGCTCTACGAACAGCACGAGAAAACCGTCGCCAAGGCGCGCCAGCACATCGGCATGGTGTTTCAGCACTTCAATCTCTTCGGCAACATGACCGCCCTGGAGAACGTGGTCTATGGCCCGGTGAAAATCCTGAAGCATCCACGCAAGGAGAGTGTCGGCAAGGCTGAGAACCTGCTGGCCCTTGTCGGCCTGTCCGAGCGTGCGGATGCGTATCCGAGCCAACTCTCGGGCGGCCAGCAGCAACGGGTGGCGATCGCCCGCGCACTGGCGATGGAGCCACGGCTGATGATGTTCGACGAGCCGACCAGCGCGCTCGACCCGGAACTTGTCGGCGAGGTGCTCGCCACCATGCGCAAGGTTGCCGAAGAAGGCATGACGATGCTGGTCGTCACGCACGAGATCGGTTTCGCCCGCGAGGTTGCCGACCGGGTGGTGTTCATGGACCAGGGCCGTGTCCTTGAGGATGGGCCGGCGCGCGACGTGCTCGACAATCCCAGGCACGAACGAACCGCGGCATTCCTGCGCCGCGTCCGCTGAGCTTCGGTCCGGTTGCGACCGCATGAAGACAATCCAAGGACCAATATGATGAAAGACAAGAGCTACGCGCTATCCAATGTGCGCCCGTGGGGCGCCGAGCCGGTGGACATCCTCATCGAGGGCAACCGGATTGCCGGTATCCGCCCTGGGTCGAAGCCAGAAGCCGGCGATGTCGACGGCGGCGGCCTGCTTGCGATGCCCGGCTTCGTCAACACGCACGCTCATATCGACAAGAGCTGGTGGGGCAAGCCATGGGTCGGCTACACCTATTCCGACCGCCCGACCGTCGAGGGCTGGATTGCCAACGAGCGGGCGCAGCGCGACAAGTATGGCGTTCCGAACGTGGCATCGTCGGCTGCCGTACTGCGCCAGTTCGTCCGCAACGGCACGACGGCCACCCGCACGCATGTCGACGTCGACCTGGGCGTCGGGCTGCGTGGGCTGGAGTGCGTCGAGGCGGCCAAGTCCGAACTCGGCGATGCCATCCAGGTCGAGACCGTCGCTTTCCCGCAGGACGGCGTGCTGCGTCGCCCCGGCGTGATGCAACTGCTCGACGAGGCGGCAAAGGCCGGCGCGGACAATATCGGCGGCCTCGACCCGGGCACGATCGACGGCAATGTCGAGGCCGTTCTGGACGGCCTCTTCGACATCGCCGTGAAGCGAAATGTCGGGCTCGATTTCCACCTGCACGAGTTCGGTTCGCTCGGCGTCTACGAGTTTCGGCAGGTCATGCGGCGCACGATCGACGCCGGCCTGCAGGGGCGGGTTACCATCTCGCACGGCTTCGTGCTCGGCACGCTGCCCCAGAACGTCCAGGAAGAGATCGTCGAGAAACTTGCGGAAGCGGGCGTCTCGTGGACGACGGTCGCCATGGGTGGCACGGCGCCGCTTCCCTGGCAGCAGATGCGGCAACGCTCCGTGCCGCTCGGGCTTGGCACCGACGGCACCCGGGATTTGTGGTCGCCCTTCGGCGACGGCGACATGCTGCGCGTCGCGCATCAGTTCGCACGGTTGAGCGGCCTGCGCCACGACGAAAAACTCCTTGCCGCGGTGGAACTGGCAACCAAGGGCGGCGCGCATTTCGTCGGACGCGATGTGCATGACCTCGTCGAGGGTTCGCGCGCCGATATCGTGCTGGTCGATGCCGAAAACGTCTCCGATGCACTGATCCGTTGTCCTCCGCGCAAGCTGGTGATCTCGGGCGGGCGCATCGTCGCCCGCGACGGCGACGTGCTGGTCTGAGCGCACTCCAAATGACGGAACAGGCCGCGCCAGCTTCCCCAAGGAGCTGGCGCGGCTCGGCTCGTGAAAGTCCGGCAAGGAGGCAATGCCTTCTCGATGAAGTGGCATTGACACGGCCGGTGCTTCGCGAATTACCTGTGCGAGCTGAATTTCTTTCGCCAGAGCTGGCACTGCCACGCCAAACAGGGAGCGAGCATCGTGCTTGAGCTACAGGCTGATATCATCCGGGCCCTTGGCGTGGCTTCGGTCTTCGACGCCGGTGCGGAGGCTGAGCGGCGCATCACGTTTCTGGCCGACTACCTCAGGGCATCCGCGATGCGCGCCTATGTCCTTGGGATCAGCGGCGGCGTCGACTCCCTGACTGCTGCGATGCTGGCGCAAGCCGCCGTCCGGCGCCTGCGCGACCAAGGTCATGAGGCGCAATTCGTCGCCGTGCGCCTGCCCTATGGCATCCAGGCCGATGAGGCCGATGCGCAGGCTTCGCTCGACGTGATCGGCCCAGATCGCATGGTGACGATCAACATCAAGCCGGCGGCGGACGCCATGCTGGCAGACGTCCGTCGTGATGCAGCGGACCTCTTCGAGCCGGCTCGGCTGGATTTTCATCTGGGCAACATCAAGGCGCGCCAGCGCATGATTGCGCAATATGCACTGGCCGGCGCCACGCGCGGCCTGGTGATCGGGACCGACCACGCGGCCGAGGCGCTGATGGGGTTCTTCACCAAGTTCGGTGATGGTGCTGCCGATATCACACCACTTGCAGGTCTTACGAAGCGGCGCGTCAGGGCGATCGCCGCACGTCTTGGCGCACCGCAGGCGCTGATCGAAAAGGTGCCTACTGCAGACTTGGAAAGCGATGCGCCGTTGCGGCCTGACGAAGAGGTGTATGGCGTAACATACGACAACATCGACGACTTCCTGGAAGGCAAATCGATTGCCGAACCGGCCCGCCAGCGAATCCTCGCGATGCACCTGGCGACAGCGCACAAGCGGGCCTTGCCGGTTGCGCCCGACTAAGTGTTCACCGACACCTGCCTTGTGGATGCTCTGTCGGCGGCGTGGCTGGCGGCCAGCAAGTCGCGCATCGCTCCCCCAGTGCATCCCCGGGGTGCGATGCACTGACGATCTATGTGGTCGCTGAGGGACTGGGTCGATGCGCTTCGATCGGCTTCATGACCTCGCCGTAACGGCTGGGATCGAAACGGACGTATAGCAGTGCGCTTGCTGCTACGAGTATGGCGTGCATGACCCAGCCGGTTGCGAAACTCTCGCTGAAACCGTGCAGCATCGCCATGGCATAAGGTCCCAACGCCGCGATCAGGAACCCACCTCCTTGCATCGCTGCGGCAAGTGCACCCGCCTGATCGGGTTGGGGCAGATGGTCGAGCGCAGTTATCATGGCGAGCGCGAAGCTGCCACCAAGCCCTACGCCACAGAGTGCGACCCACAACCAGGCGTAAGGTGCTGGAAAACTTGCCAGACCCAGGAAGCCGACGAGCTGGACGGCAGCCGTAAACAAGAGCCAGGGGCGCCGATCGCAAGCGCCGCGGGCCAGGAAGGGCAGGCCGAAGGCCGAGACGGCCTGGCACAAAGCCATGATGGCTACCAGGTTGCTGCTTTGCGAACCCGTCCAGCCTTGGGCTTGGTAGTAGGGCGCAAGCCAGGCCACCATCGACGAGTAGCCGCTATTGACCAGCCCGAATGCTGCGATCAGTGCCCAGGTGCGCGGGCGCAGCAGAAGCAGCCGCGTCATCGGCCTGGCCAGCCCAGGCGCTTTCGCAGGTGCGAGGATGCGGAAGGCGGCCAGCAACGCCACGAACACCGGAGCTGCCAGCCAGGCGAGAGCTGCCCGCCAACTGTACCCAGCATTTGCGAGCACAGGCATCAACCGAGCGCCGACCGCGCCGCCCCCCATGATCATGGCCGAATACAGTCCGGTGACTGTCGGTACGCTGGCGGGGAACCGCGCTTTGATGATCCCGGGAAACACCGCCTGGACGAAAGCAACTCCTGCGCCGCACAGAATGGCCGTCATGATCATCATATCGCCGTCAAAGGCGGCAAACCGCAGCAATGACCCTGCCATGAGCAAGGCGAGCGCTGCCAGCAACCCTTGCCGCGTTCCGACCACGGTCTGGATGGCCGGTGCGACAAAGGCGCCAATACCCATGAGTGCCATCGGCAGCAATGTGAGCAAAGAGATGCCGGCGTATCCCATGCCGGTATCGGCGACGATGGATGGGAGCAGGGTGGCCGGCGCAGTGATGAAGGGCCGAAGATTGACGCCAATCATCACAACGAGGGCCAGCATCGTCCATGCCTGGTTCACCCAGGCTGTCTTGGTCTTGTCCATTTGCTTGGGCTACCCCTTGGAAGCCGAACGTGCCTTCCTGGAGCGGTAGAGGTCGTCGGCGCATAGATCAGCATCTCGACGATCCTGGTGTGCCGTTCGCCGCCACAGGATGATCACCACATGGCTGACGGTTAGCCGTTGCACGTCACATGCGCCAATTAGATGTTTTCATGATCGGCATGCGCACTCCCAATGGGTGGACGACATGTTCGACTATGCCTGCGCGTCTTCAACAACGCCTGTGCCGACTGCCGCACTTGAACCCCAGGTATCCCTCCGGCAACTCCGGGCATTCCGAATTTTGTTCCTCCGTGAAAATCTCGACAGCAATAGATGCGGTTGAAGTGGCCCTTTGAAAGGGTTTCGCCAAAGCAGCGATGGAACAGTGCCGGGCATGTGCCCGCGGCAATTCTTCCATGGCCGAGGTGAATTCGATCGTGTCGGGGAAGACGGTGCGCACCGACATCGGCAATTGCTGCCCCGCTCGTGGGCGCGTGGAGGAAAGAATTCTATGGACGACGTCAAATTCATCACTGGCCTGACCGCCGCGGCTGATGCGCGGGTCGCATTCCGCGGCACACCGTTCGTGGAGCGCACGGCGCCGCTGAACCAGAACGCCTTGTGGATGCGCTGGGACAGGAACATGGTCGTCGACGCCTATTCCGACATGGTCGAGGAACTTGCGGCAATCCGTAACCGGGTCGCCATGGGCGACATGTCGCCGCTGTCGAAATACGTCATTGCCGGTGCCGACGCCGAGAAGCTGATGGACAGCCTGATTCCGCGCGACATTACCAAGCTCAAGGTTGGCCAGATATATTATGCGCCATGGTGCGACGAGAATGGTCATGTCGTTGGCGACGGCCTCGTTTTCCGTATGGACGAGACCACCTTTCGTGTCTCGGCCGATCCGGGCTTCACCTGGTGGAAGAGCCATGCCGAAGGCCTCGATGTCGTGGTGACCGATATCACCGACGATTATGGCATCCTCACATTGCAGGGACCGCGGTCGCGGGAAGTGCTGCGTGCGGTGACCGGAAATGCATTCGACGAACTGCCGTTCTCGCGGCTCGGTTTCGTCACCATTGCCGGTCGGCAGGTCGAAATCCTGCGCCAGGGCTTTACCGGCGAACACGGATACGAACTCTGGGTCAAGACTGCGGATGGTGCCGCCGTATGGGATGCGGTGCAGGTAGCAGGCGAGCCGTTCGACATATTGCCCGCTGGTGCCTGGGCGCTCGATCTGGCGCGGCTGGAGGCTGGGCTGCTGATTGTCGGCTACGACTACACCAGCGCCGGACCCGATCACGGCGGCGCTGGCATCCAGGCCGAAGGCCGGTTCCGCGCATCGCCATACGATCTTGGCCTTGGGCGCCTGATCGACCTGCGCAAGACCGACTTCGTCGGCAAGGCCGCCCTTCAGCGTATGTCGGACGCGGGCGATCACCGAAAGCTCGTCGGCCTCGAAATCGACTGGTCGCGAGCCGCCGGCGGCAAGGGTCTCGAGGGCGGGGCGCCGGGCAATCTCCGGCGGGTGCGCTGGTACCCGGTGCCGGCCTTCCATGATGGCGCCGAGGTAGGCCACGCCTCGAGTGTCGCCTGGTCGCCATCGGTCGGCAAGATGATCGGCTTCGGCCATCTGCGCGGCAAGGCAGCCGAGATCGGTTCGCAACTCACCCTGCGCTGGACCAGCGACGGCGAAACCATCGACGTCGGTGCCCGCGTCATCGAACTGCCGTTCCTGTCGCTGAAGCGCGCAAACGGCTGACCAGGCGCCTGGCGCATCCTCTCCCATGAACGCGCAGCCGGGCGGTTGATCCGCCCGGCGCCGGACATGTGGCGTCGCCCGCCGTGGCGGCGAACGCATGAGGCTCGCCGCAAGAAATCAAGGGCAGGCCATGACCGAAATGACTGACACCATTGCTGAAAGGCCGTCTGCTCGGTGCGCAGCACAAGCCATGTCTATCGAGCTCGCGCCTGAGCAGGTGCGCAGCTTCGCACCCGACATCGAGCAGTTTCCGCTGGGCTCGCGCGTGTTCCTGACCCATCTCACCGGCAAGCCCGAGGCGATGCAGGTGGAGGCAGCGTTGCGTATCAGGGAAATGGGCTACATCGCGGTGCCCCATCTCGGCGCCCGCAACTTCAAGACCGAGAAGGATTTTGTCGACCTCGTCGCTGCTCACAGCCAAAACGGCATCACCGAAGCGTTGTTCCTGGGCGGCAATCCGGCGCTCTTCCCGGGGCCGATGAGTGAATCGGCGCAGTTGCTGGCCCATCCCGTGCTTGGCGACTCGACAATTCGTACGGCCTTTGTCGCGGGTTACCCCGAGGGACATCCAGGCATTTCAGAGGCCGCTCTGGCGGAGGCACTGTGGCGCAAGCTTGAGATCTGCGACGCCCGCTCCATCGATGCCAGGATCGTCTCGCAATTCGCCTTCGACGGTACCGCCATGGGCGCCTGGGCACGAGGCTTGCACGAACAGTACCCCGAACTTCCCGTGCATGTTGGGCTTGCCGGCGTGACCAGCCTGGCCAAACTGATCAAGTTCGCCATGATGTGCGGGGTAGGGCCCTCGATCGCGGCGCTGAAGCGATCGGCAAGCGGGCTGTTCAATGTCATCGCCGACCGCAATCCCGCCGATGTGCTTGAAGCAATGTCTGCGAGCTATCCGCAACCGGCGGGGCCGCTGCATTTGCACTTCTTCCCCTTCGGCGGATGGGAAAAGACGCTTGCTTGGTTCAGCGAATATCGGGGAGCCCGCCGGCTGCGGGCCGGCGCGTGAAGAGCAGGGCCATGACCATGTTTTACCGCCGACCTCGGTGAGGGCTCGGTCATCGAACAGGGCACCGAGCGCGTGACGCATTCAGCCATGCTCAACGGACGCAGGACGGTCGTGTTCGGCTAGGTCGCGAGCGGCCCCCGCATTACCTGCAGATATGGTTTTGCGTATCCCGGCCATTCGGACAGTGCCACGCCTGTCCTAACGTCGAAGCGCAATCGCCGCACATACCACATCCAGGCCGGCCGTTTCTCGGCAGGCAGCATGAACCTCCGTCACGCGATGGGGGGCGACGCATGTTGCCTGCAGCTGACGGGGAGGAGCGCTCTGGATCGCGACGATTGCCGCCTGCATCCGGGGATGTCCACCCCCGGCATGGAATCAGAACAGCTGCAAATCGGGAGGAAACCGGGACAATGAACTACAGGAAAGTCATGCTTGGCTGCGCGCTGGCAATCGGTGCGCCTTACGGCGCCCAGGCGGCCGATGCCATGGTCGCAGCCGAACCGGAGCCGATCGGCTATGTCAGGATCTGCGATACCTATGGCGTCGGCTTCTACTATCTGCCGGGGACCGAAACCTGCCTGCGTGTCGGCGGCTACATCCGCTACGAGATCGGCGTGGGCGATCTGTTTGGCGCGGACCGTGACGACGACGGCCGGGGCGACACCTATTTCAAGCGGGCCCGCGCGGCGCTGAAGATCGATGCCCGCTCGGAGACGGAACTCGGCACGTTGCGCCGCTACATGCACATCAACTTCCAGCATGACATCGATGCCGACGGCGGCCACGAAGCGATGGAGATCGAGAGTGCCATCATCGAGCTGGGCGGTTTGCGCATCGGGGTGAACGACTCGTTGTTCATCACCTTCGTCAACTATGCGGGTTACGTCTCCAAGGACGACGTCATCGGCTACGGCCCGTTCGCCACGCCGCAGATCGCCTACACCTACAAGAACGAAAACGGCTTCACCGCGGCCGTGTCACTCGAAACCGGCTACGACCCGTTCGTTGTCGACAGCTACATGCCGCATGTCGTGGCAGGCCTGTCCTATGCTCAATCATGGGGTGGCGTGGCCGTGGTTGCTGCCTACGACTCGGTGTCGGAGGAGTGGTCAGGCAAGCTGCGCCTCGATGCCACCTTCAGCGATACGATTTCGGCATTTGCAATGGCCGGCCTAAAGAGCGACCACAGCGCGCCTTATTCCCAGTTCTACGGTATCTGGGGCGGCCGGTGGGCGCTGTGGGGCGGTGCTTCGATCAAGGCTTCCGACAAGGCCTCGGTCAATTTCCAGCTGTCTTATGACGAGGACGAGAATTTTGCGGCGGTTGCCAATGTCGCATATCAGGTCGTGCCGGATCTGATGGTTACGCCTGAGCTCGGCTTCTACGACAATTTTGCCGTCGACGGCGCCGATATGATTGGCGGCTTCGTGCGCATGGAGGCATCGTTCTAGCGTTGCCCGTTCCGGCAGTCGCGGCTCCGCTGGCTTGCGCCGGCGGAGCAATGCTCCGATGATTACGCGCACCATGCATGGGAGCCGCGAGTTCTGGCCCGCCTCTCCGGACATTTGCGAAAGATCCGTATGCGTCTGCCCCCGATCGATCTGAGCCGCGAAAACACCTTCGGAGAACTTACCTATGAGACCGGCGGCCAGTATGGGCCGATCATGGGCGACTATCTCGCCTTCATCGTCATCCATATCGGCAGTGCCACGATCGAGGCTGACGACAGGGTCACAAGGCTCGAGGCTGGGCAGTGCGCCTTCTCGTTGACGCACGAGCGCTACAACTACATCGCGCAGGAAGGCGTCCTCTCTCATGTCAGCTGGTGCGACGGTCGCCCGCAGAACGCTGGATGGCTCTATCAGGAAGCCGGCAAGTTCGTGCCGTTCATCGACGCTACGCCTCAGGTCCAGACGCTCATGCAACTTGGCGTCGACCTCGGCATTGGTGACCGCGACAGTCGCAGCGGATTGCGTGAGGCGCTGACCAACGCGCTGCTCAATGCCTACATCTACGAGGCAGGGGTCCTGGCCGCGGAAAAACCGATGCCACAGACGATCCTGCGCGCCAGGCGCTATCTCGACGAGCACTTCGCCGGCGACCTCACCATCGAACATGTTGCAGAACAATTGCGGGTCAGCCCGCAATATCTGGTCTCGGCCTTCAAGAAGCATATGGGCATGACGCCGGCGCGTTATCTCTGGCGCTGCCGTGTCGACTATGGCGCCCACCTTTTGCAGCGGACCGGACTGTCGATCAGCGAAATCGCCTACAAGGTCGGCTACAAAAACCCCTACCACTTCTCGCGCCAAGTGAAACTGGCGTTCGATTGCTCACCGACGGAATTGGGCGAGCAGGCGCGTAGTGCTTGAGCGTCCTTTGAATCCGAGCATCGTGCTTTCCGAAAATCGTTTCCGATTTTCGGGCCGATGCTTGGACGCGGCCTGGCGCATGTTCGTCCGCGGATGAACTGGCGATATGTGATTGCCAACCGGGTGCATGGCGGATTGGGCGGCATCCGTGGAATTCTTCACCTGCCGATCGGAGCTGCAACCAAGATACCAGCCAGACCGGCGGCGGAGGAACGACTGTATAAGGCACCCAGGTGTCCGCCAGACATGGCGCCGGGCCAACGCTGCCCGCAATCGCTCCGAAATCGCTGAACCGAACGACTATCGCCTGCGGCCTGTTTCGAGGCCGCAACGGTGCTGAATGAGTATTGCGGATGGCCAGTATGGGAAACCTCGCTTCGATAGATCCGGTCGCTCTCGACGAATGGCATGTCGTGGCCTCCCTCGAAGAGCTGCCTGCCGACACGACGATCTCGACGATCCTGCTCGGCCAGGCGATCCAGGTTGGGCGACGTGCCAACGTGCTCGGCGTATGGCGGGGCGACGAGGCGCTGCCGCTGATCGAACGCTTCGGCTATTTGTGGACGACGCTCGGCAATCCTCCACGCGACCTGTTCGAGATCGTCGAGTTCAATGATGCCGACCGCAGTGTCATCGTCCAGGGTGTCACGCGCGTCGCCGTGTCGGCACCGCGCGCGGTCGAGAATTTTCTCGACATGGGGCATTTCCCCTTCGTCCACACCGGGATTCTCGGCGAGGAGCCGCATACCGAGGTCAAGCCTTACAAGGTCACGGTCTATCCGGAGCCGCCGGAAATTCTAGTCACCGAATGCGAGTTTTACCAGCCGCAGGCCAATGCCGGTTCTGACAGCGGCGTGGATACCGAATATGTCTACCGCATCCCGCATCCGTTTTGCGCGGTGCTCTACAAGACAGGCTCGACGGACGCCTCGCGCCGCGACGTCATTGCCCTGTTTGGCCAGCCGGTGAGCGAAGAATGCGTGCTGGTCCATATCGTCATCTGCCTGGTCGACGATGTGACCAACCTTGCTGCGATGCGCAGCTTCCACCAGACCATTCTCGGTCAAGACAAACCGATCCTGGAAAACCAGGTGCCGAAGCGCTTGCCGCTCGACACACGTGCCGAAGTGCCGATCCGCGCCGACGCTGCCTCGGCAGCCTATCGCCGCTGGCTTCGCGACCGCGGCCTTCGCTACGGCGTCATCTTGGGCAACTCCAGCCGCGCTGCATGAATGTACAGCCGCCGTGTTTAACCAGGGATATGCCTGACTGAAATAGCAGCCATTGTTGCGCCTACGCCGGCATGAAAGCTTGAGCTAATGGTTGCAAGACCAAAAACCGACGACAGATAAGACCAAGGGGAACGTCGTTGGTGCAGGTTTCCGCCGCTTTGCGCGGTCTGCCAGAGCAGACTGAGCGCGAGCACTCAGGCGGAATGGGACAGTTTCGAGCTGGAATGGAGGAACCTTACATGGCACCGAACATCACCCGTCGCACGGCACTTCTCGGCTCTGCGGGAGCAATCCTGCTGGCGGGCATTGCCCGCTCATTCGCCGCCGAGCCGACCAAACTGAAGATCGCAATCATCATGGAAAGCCGTGTCGATGTCGGCTGGTGCAGCACGCTTCTCGACTCGCTCAACAAGATCAAGGGCGAGATCGCACCGACAATCGACCTTTCCTGGGAGTACACCGACCCGCTCTGGAACGAGGACGCCGAGAATGCGATGCGCCTCTACGCCGAGAGCGGCGAATACGACATCATCTGGGGGCACGGCCGCTACTCCGACCAGATCAAGAAGCTGAACGCCGAATTCCCCGACATCATGTTTGTGGTGGCCGGCTCCGGCAACGTGCCGATCGGCGCCAACCAGTACTGGCTCTACAAGCGGCTGCACGAGCCGTCCTACCTGCTCGGCATGCTCGCCGGCAGGACAACCAAGTCCGGCGTGATCGGATTGGTCGGCACGTTTGCGGCCGACGACGTCAACGATCAGATCAACGCCTATCTCGATGGTGCACGCTCGATCCGTCCAGACATTCAGCATCGTGTTTCGTTTATCGGCTCCTGGTCGGACAATGCGCTGGCCGCCGAGCATGCAAATGTCCAGATCGCTTCCGGCGCCGACGTCGTGTTCATGTTGACCGACAACTTCAAGCCTTGCGAGGAGCACAAGATAATGTGCTTCGCCAACATCAGCGATCAGAGCAAGAATGCGCCGTCAGCGCTTGCTTCCAGCGCGGTCATCAACTGGGAGCCTGATCTCAGGTGGCTGCTCGACGAATGGCAGAAGCACAAGGCCGGTGGCCAATTCAGCGGCAACGCGGAACCGAAATGGTTTTCGATGGCCGATGGCGGCACAGACATTGCGCCCTACCATGAGTTCGAAGCCAAGTTGCCCGATGCCGTGAAGCAGGAAATTGCCGCGACGCGGCAGAAGATCCTGTCGCGCGCGCTCGTCGTTGCGGTGAACACGGCGGAAGTGAAGTGAACTGCGTGGCACAAATGGCGCAGCCTGTGGCTGTCGAAGAACTGCTCAAGGTGCACAATCTTACCAAGCGCTTCGGCGCGGTCGCCGCCAATGACGGCGTTAGCCTCGACGTGCGTAAGGGCGAGATCCATTGCCTCTTCGGCGAGAATGGTGCCGGCAAATCGACCCTGTCTGCCTGCCTCTACGGCTACTACAGGGCCGACAGCGGCGAGATCGTGTTCAAGGGCAAGACCGCCGAGTTGAATTCGCCCGCCGACGCGCTCCGCCTCGGCATCGGCATGGTGCACCAGCATTTCGTCCTGGTCTCCAACTTCACCGTTCTCGAAAACATCATCGTCGGCAGCTCCGATGTCGGTGTCTTCCTCAACAAGTCGGAGGCGCGCCGCAAGGTGCTGGCGCTCTGTGCCGAGTGCGGCATCGACATCGATCTGGATCGCGAGATCTGGCAGCTGTCGGTCGGCGAGCAGCAATGGGTGGAGATCCTCAAGGCGCTGTATTTCGGCGCCGAATTGCTGATCCTCGACGAACCGACCGCAGTGCTCACCCCTCAGCAGTCGGATCAATTGTTCAGGATCATCTCGGGCATGCGTAGCCGCGGCCTGTCGATCATCCTGATCAGCCACAAGCTGCGCGAGGTGATGCAGTCCGACCGGGTCACTATCCTGCGCAAGGGCAAGGTCGTGGCAACCGTCGAAACCGCCGGCAGCACGGCGGAGGCAATCACCGCGCTGATGGTCGGACACAGGGTGACCAAGCATGTCCGCGACCGGTCAGTTACGCCGGCCGGCGATTTCCTGTCCGTGCGCAATGTCTGCGCAAAGGGCGACTGGAGCGAGGACGTGCTGAAGGATGTCAGCTTCGACATCGCCAGGCATGAAGTCCTTGGCCTGGCCGGCGTCGCCGGCAACGGCCAGAAGGAGCTGTTCGAAGTTCTGATGGGCGTGCGTGCGGCGAGTTCGGGCGGGTTTTCGCTCGATGGCGAGGTGATCGTAGCGCCCACATCACGGGAAATGCTCGACCGCGGCGTCGGTTTCGTGCCCGACGACCGCTTTCTCGAAGGGCTGATCCCGGAATTTGGCACGGCCGAGAACCTTGTGCTTGGCTGGCAGCGTGCGCCGGAGTATGGCCGTGGGCCGTTTCTCGACCGGCGCAAGCTCGGCCTGCTCGCCCGCAAGAAGATCGAGGAATTCAAGGTGGTGACGGCGTCGGCCGAGCTGCCGGTCGAGAGGCTGTCGGGTGGCAATGCGCAACGCGTCATCCTGGCGCGCGAATTCCTGCATGCGCGCGGGCTTCTGCTCGCCAACCAGCCGACGCGCGGGCTCGACGTTGCGGCTTCCGAGTTCGTCTACGAAAAGATTCTGGAAAAGCGCGCAGCGGGTTTTGCCGTGCTCTTGGCCTCGGAGGAACTCGACGACCTGCTGCGCCTTTGCGACCGCATCGCAGTGATCTTCAAGGGCCGGATCATGGGCATCGTGCGCCCAGAGGAAACCTCGTTGCTCGACCTCGGAATGATGATGGCGGGAGACGCCAAAGAGCCTGAACGGACAGTCCAATGATCTCAGTTCAACGACGCTCGGGCAGCAGCCTGGGCTGGAATGTCGCCTGCTACTCCACGGCGATGTTATGCGCCTTTCTGACGTCGGCCGCCTTGCTGGCCTTTTCGGGCGGCGACCCGGCGAAAGCGTTTTCTGCGCTGCTAACTGGTGCCTTCGGCAGCCAGAACGCGCTCTACGGCTCGTTGGCAAAAGCGACGCCGCTGTTGCTTGTCGGGCTCGGAACGGTCATCGCCTTCCGCGCCAAGATATGGAACATCGGCCAGGAGGGGCAGGTTTTCGCCGGTGCGATGGCGGCCTACTGGATGAGCCTTTGGGTGGCGCCGTTGCCCTATTGGCTGGCGTGGCTGCTGATTGCCATTGCCGGCCTTGTCGGTGGTGGCGTGCTCGGCCTGCTGGCCGGTTACCTCAAGGTCCGTTTCGGCACGAGCGAGGTCATCTCGACCGTGATGCTGAATTATATCGTCATCTACGTCCTCGCCTATCTTCTGGATGGTGGCCCGTGGATGGAGAGTGGCCTTACCGTTGCCTATCACCAGTCGTCGCCGGTCAATCCGCTGCTCGAATGGCCGATCCTGTTCGGCCAGGGCTCCGGCAAGATGCATATCGGCTTCATTCTGGCGCTCGCCGCCGCCGCTTTCTGTGCCGTGCTCCTGGAGCGCACGTCGCTCGGCTATGAGATCCGCGCCTTTGGCTCCAACCCGACCGCGCTACGCTTCCGCGGCACCGACATCCGGCGGCTTTTGTTGGTCGTGATGCTGTTGTCGGGTGCCCTTGCGGGACTGGCCGGGGCAGGCGAGTTGTTCGGCACCTCGCACCGGCTGCGCGCCGAAACCCTGCTTGGCATCGGCAGTTCCGGCATCGTCGTTGCCATGGTCGGTGGCCTTCGCCCGAGCGGCGTGATGCTGGCCGCCCTGTTCTTCGGTGCGCTGAAGAGCGGCGCCATCTACATGCGACTGAAAAGCGGAACGCCGGCCGGCCTGGTCTCGGCGATGGAAGGGCTGGTGCTGCTGTTCTTCCTCTGTGCCGCAGTCGCGACAAAACTTCAGTTGGTGCGCGTCGAGGAGAAGGTCCATGCTTGAGCTGCTGCAAGGTCCGCTGCTGATCAGCATCCTGGCCGGCATGGTGCGGATCGCCACGCCGCTTTTGTTCTCGGCCATGGGTGAACTGGTCACGCAGCGCGCCGGCATCTGGAACATTTCGGTCGAGGGCACAATGCTGCTCGGCGCCGTGGTCGCCTATGTCGTCGCCTCGACCACCGGGTCGCCGTGGCTGGCGCTGCTTGCCGCCGTGCTTGCCTGTGCCCTTATCAGCCTGATCATGTCGTTCGTCACCATCGTCCTGAAGGCGGAACAGTTCGTCGCCGGCCTGGCGTTGAACCTCCTGGCTACAGGGCTCACCCTGTTCTGGTTTCAGACCTATGTCATCGGCCGCGAGCCGCCGAAGTTCGCTGGCTTCGATCAGGTCGACATTCCTCTGCTATCGGATATTCCGTTCCTCGGTCCGATCCTGTTCTCGCAGCGGCTGTTGACCTACGTCGCGTTTGTGCTGCCGGTCGCTGTATGGTTCTTCCTCTATCGTACCAAATTCGGCCTTGAGATCCGCTGCGTCGGCGAGAACCCCAAGGCGCTCGACGTCAAGGGCCTGAGCGTCGGTTGGCGCCAGTGCCTGGCGACCATGTTCGGCAGCCTGATGTCCGGCTTCGGCGGTGCCTTCCTGATGCTCGGCTATTCCGACCGCTTTGTGCCCGACCTTATCGCCGGCCGCGGCTGGTTGGTCGTCGTTGCCATCATCGCGGGCAACTGGATGCCGTTCCGCGTGGTCGGCGCGATCTTTATCTTCGCATTGCTAGAAGCGATCGCGATCCATGCCCAGGTGGTCGGGGTGTCGATCCCGCACCATTTCTTCCTGATCCTGCCCTATGTCGCCTCGCTGGTCCTGCTCGCCGGCCTCAGGTCGCGCACCCATCAACCGGAAGCGCTTGGCGTGCCCTACAGCCGCGAGTGAGCTGCTTATTGCCCAAGTCGGCGAGCCGGCAGCCGGGCCGCCTCGCAGTTCTCTTGGCATCCGCCAGGCCTTGCCACGGCGTCGTGATCCGCGTCCTGTCTTGACGCTCCACTCCCGCATTCTGTGGCTAGGAAAGTGCCCCGCAGGCCTCGCGTATGTGGTCGGCGCTTCGCATGATGTCGGCGATGGCCTCGGCATAGCCGAACGGCCTGGTGCCACGCATGATGTCGCAGGCTGTTCCTGATGCAATGCGTGCCTGAAAGGCCATCATCATCGACGTGTAGGCAGCGTATTCGGTCAGCGTGAGGTCGGGGTGGGCGGAAAGCCAGCTCTCGTCGTGGATTTCGAGCAGGCGGGCGGCATAAGGCTTCTCCCTCTCCTCTGACGGCTCCTCGTTCTCGATCGTCAGGTTGACGTCGGGATTGGCGGCAAGGACGATGGCTAGCACCGCGCGGAAGTCGATCACGCCCTGTCCGCAGGGCCGGAACTGCATCAGTGCGCCCCCCTCTGCCGGCACGACGGCAGCGTCCTTCAGATGGGTCTGGCGCACGTAGGGCGCGACGCGCCTGGCCGCCATCACCGGGTGCTCACATCGCTGCAGGCCATTGGAGGAATCATAGACGACGCCGAGCGCATCGGTGCCGAAGGTTTCGAGCAGTCGCAGGATCTCGAAGCTGGTGATCTCCTCGTGGGTCTCGATGTTGATGTGAATGCCCAGGTCGAGCGCGATAGGGACGAGTTTGCCGAGGAACTTCTCGATGGCGACCATCTGGTCGTCCCAACTCACGTCGGTGCGGAAGCGGTCAACCGACCATCGACGTGGATAGATACCTTTCGAACTGGCCGTGCCGACCCAGAGCTCCCTGCAGTCGATCTCGGCGCAGATCTCCATCATGCGGCGGAAACCGAGCAGGATGTCGCCATCGCCGATCTGCCGCAGTTCAGGCGTCTCGGGCGTGGCATAGGGATTGATCTTGCCGAGCCCGGTTTCAAGATACATGCCCAGCTCATCCGACCGCTGCCGGATCGCCCGGAGCTCGCCGCTGTCGAGCGACGGGCTCATCTCCAGCACCGTGCGGAAGAATGTTCCTTCCAGCCCCAGTTCGGCTGCATGCTCGATGCTGCCTATCGGTCCTCTCTTACGGGCTTCAGGAATCTTGCGGCCATCAATACCCAGGCGCATGGAAAGCTCCTTTGGAATGCATTAATTGAAACGGAGGTTCCCCGGCCACCGGGCATGAGGCCGAGGTGAAGTTCCTGGGCCCTAGCGGATGCCTGAGGTCATGAGACCGCGCACATAGTGGCGCTGCAGGACGATGGCCATGACGATCAGCGGCACGGTCACGAAGGTCAGGCCGGCGAACAGGGGGCCGTCGAGCGAGTAATTCGGCGAGCCCTTGAGGCCGGCGAGCATGACCTGGACGATCTGCTTGTTGGGATCCTGCATGATCACCAGCGGCCACAGATAGGCATTCCACGACCAGATGAACTGGATCAGGACTAGTGTCGCCAGCGCAGGCTTCACATTGGGCATGGCGATGCGCCAGAAGATACGCCAGGTGCCGGCACCATCGACGCGGGCCGCGTCGTCGAGCTCGGTGGGGATCTGCATGAAGCTCTGCCGCATCAGGTAGATGCCGAACGGCTGGGCGGCAAAGGGCAGGAACAGTGCCGGATAGGTCGAGGTCAGGCCCATGGCCGAAACCACCTGATAGAGAGGAACCAGAATCACCTCCAGTGGGATGAAGGCGGTCAACAGCGTCAGGGCGAACAGCACTTCCCGCCCGGGAAAACGCAACCGGGCGAAAGCGTATCCGGCCAGGGTCGAGGTGATGACCACGAGGATCACCTGCCCGCCGCTCGCCAGGGCGGTGTTGAAGAGGTGGCGGCCGAAATTCATATCGGTGAAAAGCGCCGCGTAGTTCTCCAGCGTCGGCTCGGGCGGGAAGAAGCTCCAGAGCGACAGTGGATAGCGTGTGGCGATCACTGAGGCGGTGGACTTGAACGATGTCAGAGCCGCCCAGACGACGGGAAAGGCAAACACGAAGGCGATGACCAGGAGACTGAGCGTACCGATCAGCTTGACCGGGTCGCGCGCGGTCGGTGTCGATGTGGCGGCTGCCGGAATTGCCGCCAGCTGGACCTCAGCGTTGACGTTTTCTGCCATCACTGCCTCCTGCCGTTCGGGTCGCGGATCATATAGGCTTGCAGAACCGTGATCCCGATGAGGACAATCATCATGAACATCACGCTGGCCGAGGCAGTGCCCGGCGACGAGAACTCGAACGCCTGCGCGTAGGAATAGAATGGAAGGTTGGTGGTCTGGCCGTTCGGTCCGCCCTGAGTCAGGAGGATGATGGGCGTAAACAGCCGTGCTGCTGCCACCGTAACCATGAAGATGGCCAGGATGATGCTGGGCCGAAGCAATGGCAGCGTAATGCGCCGGAAGATGCGCCACGAGCTGGCGCCGTCGAGCGCGGCGGCTTCCATCACCTGCGGCGAGATCGCCTGCAGACCACCGAGGAAGATCAGCATGGGCAGGCCGACATCCTTCCAGGCCGTCATCACGACGATGGAGACAATGGCATAGGGACCGGAGGTCAAGAACGGTTGCTCAGGCAGGCCGACCGCCTTCAGGATCGCGTCGAAGAGGCCGGTGCCCGGCTCATAGAGCTGCCCCCAGATGAGCGCGGCCACGGCTTCGGACGAAGCCAGCGCGCCGAGAATGGCGGCGCGGGCCAGCATCGTGCCGCGCATGCGCTTGTCGAGGAGGATGGCAAGCCCTAACGCCATCGGGACGACCACCACTATCATCAGGACGATATAGACCAGCGTTATCAGCATGGCATTGACGAACACATGATCGGCGAAGATCTGGGTGAAATTGTCCCAGCCGGCCCAACCATTAGGACGCTTGGTGAAAGCGTTGAAGGTGCGGAAGCTGTTGAGCACCGCCGACACCAGCGGCCAGAACTGAAACAGCCCCAATCCCAGGAGCACCGGAAAAACCATCACCGGACCGGCGAATATTTCGCCCCGCCGGGTGGGGTCAGGGATCCACAATCCTTTGAACATTGGCCAGGCCTTTTCGGAATGAAGTTCATGCCCTCCCTCGCGACGTGACGTGGCGAGGGAGGTGAGCGGCTGTCCCGAGGGAGGTTGGGTGCCGCTCTAGCGGTACTTGGCGAGCAGGCGGTCGATCTGAGCCGCAGTGGTGTGGAGGCGCTCTTCCACGTCGACGCCGAGCGCGATGTCCTTGACCGCCGGATTGACGGCATTGACGTAGTCCAGCCAGCCGACGGACTTGGGCGAGCCGTAAGCACGCTCGCCTACCTTGGCGCAGAGGATAGCCACCGGGTCGGTCTGGTAGGCCGGAGATTCATCGGTCAGCGATTTGCGCGACGGCATCGAGCCGCGCACCTCGTAGAAGGCTCGGCGGTTGGTGTCGTTGAGCAGGAAGGCTAGCAATGCCGCGGCTTCCGGGACGTGCTCGCTGCCCGAATAGATGAAGGGGGCATCGGCGACGCTGGAGGCGAAGGGAATCTTGCCGCGGATCGGCGGGGAAACGCCCCAGTCGAAAGGTGCGCCGTTCTTGCGGAAGGTGTTGGCGAAAGCCATGGACGAGAAGTCGATGGCCGCAGCACCGCCCTTGTAGTGATCGGCCACGATGCCCTTGGGCGAAAGCCCTTCGGAGAACAGCGCCTGGTAGTTCTTCATGCCCTGGATGGCTTCGGGCGTATCGAGATAGCCCGACGCGGTCAGTCCGTCCTCGGAAATGCCAGCAAAGGTCTTGTAGAGCGTCGAATCCTTGGGTGCAGAGGGATCCCCCATCATGCGCACCCACATGCCTTCCATCTGCGAATAATTCGAGCCCGGCCCGCGATTGCCGAAACGCGAGGACGCCATGCCGAAGGTCGCCTGGTCGCCGTCCTTACGCAGCTTCCCGGTGATGGCGCGCAAGGCGTCGAGCATCTGGTCAGCTGTCCAGCCGCCGTCCACGTCGGTAACCTCAGGTGGGGTGTTCACGCCGGCCCGCTTGAAGATGTCGCGGTTGAAATAGACGAAGCAGGAGTTCGATTCCCAGGCCAGGCACATGACCTTGCCGTCGATCGTGGCAGCCTCCCGCATGGCGGGATAGATATCCTGGATGAAGTCTTGCGAGAAATAGTCGTTGAGCGGCACGGCGATCTCGCCGGCGGCATAGACCGGGGCCAGTTCGGTGCTGCCCATCATGATGTCGGGGGCAGAGCCCGAGGCGACATAGAGCTGGACCTTCTTGGCGAGGTCGCCATAGGGCACGCGCTCTTCTTCGATGGTGATGTTGGGATAGGCTTCGTTGAAGGCTTTGTAGGCGGCCGCGATCGGGGCATTGATCTCGGGCGAGAACTCCTGACGCATCACTTTGATGGTGATCGGGGCATCGGTAAGTTCGGGTCCGGTATAGCCGCCGAGGTCGAGCTTGTATTTGCCCGGATTGGTCCCAGGTCCGCTCGCGAAGGTCCGCGAGGGCAGGATGGCCGCAGCCGCCACAAGCGATGCGCCGCCCAAAAGCACCGAACGGCGCGACACGCCGAGGCCGGTGGTCATGCTCTTCCTATAGTCCATGATGTTCTCCATCCCTTTTTGGAACTTCACCTGACCGGCGGATCTCGTGTGTCCTCCACCCCGCCGACCCTTTCGAAAGGCCTAGATTCTCCTGCCGGTCTCGCCGTCGAAGAGGTGCATCTTCTCGGTGTCGATCTTCAGCGAGATTTTCTCGTCGCGGCTGAGCGGCGCGCGACCCTTGAGAACCAAGGTGATGATCTGGCCGTCGAGATTGGCTGTGACCTGGGTTTCGGGGCCGGTCGGTTCGACGACCACGACCGCCGCGTTCGGCCCACGTTCAGCGACCTCCAGGTCTTCGGGGCGGATGCCTACTTCTACCTTGGACCCTGCCGTGACCTTTGTCGTCACCGGCAGCCGCGCAAGAATCTGGTTGCCCGCCGTGACGCAGACGGGGCCGGTCTCGCTGTTGGCAACAGTGCATTTCACAAGGTTCATCGCCGGCGAGCCGATGAAGCTTCCGACAAAGGAGTTGGCGGGAAAATCGTAGAGCTCGAGCGGCGTGCCGATCTGTTCGATGACGCCGGCGCGCATGACCACGATGCGATCAGCCATGGTCATCGCCTCCAGCTGATCATGGGTGACATAGATCATCGTTGCCTTAAGACGGGCGTGCAGGTCCTTGATCTCGGCGCGCATCTGCACGCGCAGCTTGGCGTCAAGGTTGGACAGCGGTTCGTCGAACAGGAAGACCTTCGGATTGCGCACGATGGCGCGCCCCATGGCGACACGCTGCTGCTGGCCGCCCGACATCTGGCGCGGATAACGATCGAGCAGCGCATCGAGCCCCAGGACCGCCGCCGCCGAAGCCACGTTTTTCGCGATCTCCGCCTTGCTCAGCCCCTGCATCTCAAGCGCAAAGCTCATATTTTCGCGCACGGTCATATGCGGGTAGAGCGCGTAATTCTGGAAGACCATCGCGATATCGCGGTCCTTCGCGGCAAGGCCGTTGACCACCTTGCCGTCGATCGCAATGTCTCCGCCCGAGATCTGCTCGAGCCCGGCGATCATGCGGAGCAGCGTAGACTTGCCGCAGCCAGATGGCCCGACAAGACTCAGAAATTCGCCGTCACGGACGTCGACATCTATGCTCTTGAGCACTGACGCCACGCCGAACGACTTGACCAGCTTGCGCACGTTAACGTTCGCCATCGGCTCCTCACCTCCTATGCGGGGTCGTCTGATTGTACTTCATCTCGGATATTTGATTGCATCCATTTGTATGAATTTTGGATACAATTATTCTGGCCTTTCGGTGCGTACTATCCGCAAGCCGAGGTCTCTCTTGGCAATAACAGTCATCTCGACCCATATCGCTCGGGTCAAAATAACTATTTTAAATTCAAAATGTTATGATTCGAGAATTCTATTCTCGCCACGAGCTCCGGGCTTGATCCGCCCCGATGAGCTCAATGGTTGCCATCATATGGTGACGGTTCGACATTCTCTCTCCTCCCGAGAAAGTGGTCTCATCGAAACGCTAGTGTATCAATATACTGTTGTCAATGGATACAAAAACTGCGACGAATTCATCCGTCACGATGCCTCGGCGAAAGCCCTGAAAGCCCGGCTGACGAAGCCGGCACACAAATCCGGAGATCGATATGCAGCCACCGATACCCGCCCTTGTCCGCTCCCTTGGGGCTCTCGATGGCATCCTGCGCAAAGGCGAGCGCTTTTGTCTCGAAAACGGGGTCCATGCTTCCGAGTTGCTTGAGGCACGCATCGCGCCGACCATGAAGCCGCTGACGCACCAGATCAGGCTGTGCTGTAATCATGCGTCCGTAGCAGCCTCGCTTCTGACCGGCGAAGAAGCGCTACAGATCGACGGAGCCTTTGAAACGTTCCCCGACCTGTATGCCCGCATAGCTATGGCGTTGGCCGTAATCAGCAACATCGCGCCGGAACTGTTCGAAGCTGCCGACCTGTCGTTGCAGCAGATCACCCTGGATGATGGGGTCACATCGGTGCCGGCATGCGTCTACCTGATGGAGTATGCGATGCCGAACTTCTACTTCTCCATGACCACTGCCTACAACATCCTGCGTGGCAAGGGTGTGCCCCTGGGGAAGGCAGATTTCCTTGGCAGCTAGGCTTGCACTGGGCATTGTCGGTCACAAGTCAGGGAGCTGCAGGGCCTACGGAGCGCGCGTGTAGCTTCACGGAGTTGGCAGGCGGACATTCCGGTGGGCCGCTCTGGTCGCGTTGCCAGGCCTAACGAGACCGGGCTAGGGGCCAGGAAACAGAACCCTGGAGTGGCCGGAGCGATCTCCGCCGCCGTCGTTTGAATCAGAACCGAGCCGCCCGTAGCGAAGCGGTGTTCAATCCATGACAGGCCCGTTGCGGCTTCACGCACGACGCTTCCCAGACCTCTCGCTGCGCAATTTGTGACAAATTCCACGATCGAGCTCAGAGGCTTCGCCACTGCAGAAGCGCTGAACATGAGCGGGGCTAATGTCTTTCGAATCCTCAGGGTTGCTTGACCAGATGGTGTCGTGAGCAGCTTGACCCAAGCGGAGGCGTGTCTGCCTCACATTATTCTACAGTGCTGGGTACGCAGATTGGGTACTTGGACGGGTGCGCGCTTTCTCCGCATCCGTCCTATCTGTTGTCTCTATTGATGAAAGCGCGCCTGATTTGATCCGCTGGTGGAGCTGAGGAGGATCGAACTCCTGACCTCGTCATTGCGAACGACGCGCTCTCCCAGCTGAGCTACAGCCCCGTCCAGCGGATGGCCGCATTTATTGGCGGCCGGAGCCGTCTGTCAAGCGAGCAGTTGACGTAGGGGCGACATCGCCCGCATTGGCCCCGGCGGGGCTCCGTATTTCGACGAGCACATACGTTGCCGACAATTTGGTCGAGACGGGCCGTAGAAGGCGCTGCTAATTCCAAGGGAACGGCGGCGACACTTGCGGTGGTGCGTTGGCTGTGTAACGGCGATCCCTCCTGGCGGAAGAAGCAGGTTCGGCCGGGCGGGACTTGCCGCTCTGGCCTGCAATGGCTAAATGTCGGCAATTCATTGGAGATCGGCATGCTCGCCCTCATTCAGACCATCGTTCTGGCCCTCGACCTCTACTGGTGGATCATCATCGCCTCGGCGATCTTCTCCTGGCTCTATGCTTTCAACGTGGTCAATCCGCGTAACCAGGTCGTCGGCACCATCGGCAATATGCTGTTCCGGCTGACCGAGCCGGCGCTAAGGCCGATCCGTCGCCTGATGCCAGACCTTGGCGGCATCGACATTTCGCCGATCGTGCTTCTGCTTGCGCTGTTCTTCGTCAGGCAGTTCATCCTCACCACGGTGGCTCCGCTGGTCCTCTGAACTTTTGGTGGCGGCCAGCTTCTTCAAGGGCCGTGATGACGGCGTCGAGCTTTATGTCAGGCTGACGCCGCGTTCCTCGAAGGATGCTGTCGAAGGTGTAGAGCAGGCCGCCGACGAACGCTGCCATCTCGCGGCGCGGGTGCGCGCCGTGCCAGAAAAAGGCAAGGCCAACGCAGCGCTTGAGAAGCTGCTCGCAGCCGAGTTGGGCATTCCGAGAAACTCCATAAAAGTGGTCGCCGGCGCAACGTCGCGACTGAAGACCATCCGCGTGACAGGCAACACAGGCGAACTGGCCAAGCTCATGATGGAGCTCGCCAGGCGCTGAGCCCGAGCTCTGGATAACGTGGCTTGGGCGCGACATACTCCGGTTGCATGCGCGCAGGATGTTGCGGGCATCGCAGGTTCGGAGGGAGTGCGGAATGCGGAAGCTTGTCTTGGCACTGGCGCTTGCCATGCCGTTGCACCAGGCCGTGGCCGAAGACATCTCCAGCGTCTATGTCGAGACCAGGACCGAAACGGACTGCGTGGTCTTCGACAAGGCCGGCGCCGATGACGGCGACTATGCCAACATGATCTGCCCGGGATATCGCGGCTACCCAGTGTTGGTGTTTTCAGCCGACCTCAGGGAGTCCGTGTTCTACGGTTTCCCGCCCGCCGATTTCGTCGACATCCCGTGGCAGAGCTTCGAGACGTTCAACAGAAGTGCCGGCAAGGCCGAGTGGCGCATTTCGAGCCATGACGGCAAGGTGGTCCCGTTCGCGACCATCCGCCGCTGGTACGTGCAGTCGGACCAGGCGGAGGGGGACAAGGAAATCGAGGTGCTGGTGGTGGCGAAGGTCGGGCAGCCGGGCAAGGCGGACGGCTGCGTTGTTGCATTGGTGATGGCGAGCGGCGAACCCAAGGCCAACGAGTTGGCGCGCAAGATCGCCGACGAACAGGTTCGCGACTTTGCCTGCGGCTCGGACGAAAGAGTGATCGTCGGCGATCCGATGCCGGTGTTCTACTCGGAAGGCAAGACCAAGAATTAGGGCGCGGCCGGCAATGCCGACCCGCGCCCCATGTTCACCAGACGATGCTGGACGCGAGAAGCTTTAGGCCTTCAGGGCCTTGGCGCGGTCGATGGCCTCGACGATCATCTTCTTGGCATAGGCGGCATCGTGCCAGCCGCCGATCTTGACCCACTTGCCGGGCTCGAGATCCTTGTAGTGGCCGAAGAAGTGCTCGATCTGCTGCAGCGTGATCTCGGGCAGGTCGGTGTGGTTGAAGACGTTTTCGTAGCGGCGGGTCAGCTTGGGCGACGGGACGGCGATGACCTTTTCGTCCTGGCCGGCATTGTCTTCCATGACCAGCACGCCGATCGGGCGAACGTTGATGACGCAGCCGGGAATGAGCTGGCGGGTGTTGCAGACCAGGACGTCGATCGGGTCGCCGTCGCCGGAAAGCGTGTGCGGCACGAAGCCGTAGTTACCCGGATAGTGCATCGGGGTGTAGAGGAAGCGGTCGACGACGAGCGTGCCGGCTTCCTTGTCCATCTCGTACTTGATCGGCTGGCCGCCGACAGGCACTTCGACGATCACGTTGACGTCTTCAGGCGGATTCTTGCCGATCGAAATCGCATCGATGCGCATGGGGAAGCTCCAGAATTAAAGGTGCCTCCCGATAAACGCCTTGGGCCGCGTGTGCAATGCAATATTGATATCCGCGGACTGCGACGAAAGGCTTGCTTTCCGGATCACTCCCAGACGAAAGCGACTTTCTTCAGCGCCTTGTGGTCGAAAACCTCGACACCTTCGGCAATGTCGCGGCCGCCGGCGCCGGAATAGAAGGCGAGCGCGTTGTCGTTCTCCTCGAGCGCCCAGACCACCATGCCCTTGAGGCCGTGGTCGGCGAGGCGCTGGCGTGCGGCGGCGAAGAGACGGCTGCCGAGGCCGATGCCCTGGCATTCGGGGCGCAGGTAGAGCTCGTAGATCTCACCCTGCTGCTTGAGTTCGCGGGCGCGGTTGCGGCCGAGCGTGGCGTAACCGGCGATCTTGCCGCCGATCTCGATCACCAGAACGGTTGCGGCGCGGCGGATGGCGTTGGCCCACCATTCGCCGCCCCGGCGGTTGATCATCGTGGTCAGGGCGCGGTGCGGGATGATGCCGGAATAGGCGCCGCGCCAAGCCTCGTGATGGACCTCGGCGATGGCGTCCGCGTCGCGAGGTTCGGCTTTCCTGATGTCGATCGTCAGCGTGTTCATAGTTTCTTAACCATAGACCGCGTCGCGACAGTTGCAAAGTCTTCGCCGGCACGCGGAATGGCGTTTCACATGATCGGGATCGATGATCAGGAGCAGGTGTGTCCAAATGGACTCACCCGGGCCGTGGGGTCAGATCTCGACGAGATGGTCGTCGAGTTCGTTGACGTCATGCGAGGACACCGGGAAATGCCTGGCCAGCAAGGTGCCGACGGTAGCGATGGCCGCAACGAAGCCGTCAGCAAGATCGTTTGCGCGGGCCTGCCCGGTGAGGTCGCGAACGATGTCGTCCCAGGTGTCCTGCGGCACCTTGGCGTGAATGCCGGCGTCGGCGACGACCTCCGCGTAGCGTTCGGCCAGCGAAACGAAGATCAGCACGCCGGTGCGCGCGGTGGTGAGATGCACGTTGCGGGCATAGAACTGCCTGAGCGCATTGGCGTGGGCGGCGCGGTAGAGCAGGCCGCGCGGGATGAGCCGGATACGCAAGCCGGGCAGCCACCACAACAGCGCGCAGGCAGCCGCCACCGCCAGCAGTTGGACGATTACGAAGTGCGGCAGCCGGACGGCGACCCACCAATACTCAAGCGCGAAGGCAGCAGCGAGGCTGACCAGCAGGATGCCTGTGATGACGGCGAAGGCGGCGGCAAAGAAGTAGCCATCGCTGCGATGGGCAACGACGCAGTAGATCTCGCCCGAGGTCTGGGCTTCGGCGGTGCGGATGGCCGCGGCAATGCGCTCGTGGTCACCGGGGGTGAGCGTGGTCTGGGTCATGTCGTCTTACCAGCTCCCCGATGAACCGCCGCCGCCGGAGGAGCCACCCCCGCCGGAGAAACCGCCGCCACCTCCGCCCGAGGACCAACCTCCGCCGCCGCCACCCGAGGACCAGCCGCCGCCTGACGACGACGAGCCGGAACGCTGGTTGTAGTTGAAGGTCATGCCGAGCCACTCGTAGCGGCCGGGTCCAAGCTTGCGGCCGTAGATGCGCGGCAGGATGGCCATGGCGATACCGCCGAAGAAAAGTGCCGCCCACAGCGCTATGAACACGAAGAAGATGATGTCGTCTTCGCTGAGACCGGAGAACTGGCTCTGCTCGTTGCGCTTGGCGCGCGCCTCGAGTTCGGCGCCTTCGCCCTCGACGACCATGACAATATCGTCGACCGCCCTGGAAATGCCGCCCGAGAAATCGCCGCCGCGGAAGGCCGGCACCATGGTGTTTTCGATAATCAGCTTGGTGTGTAGGTCGGTGAGCACGCCTTCAAGGCCATAACCCACCTCGATGCGCATGCGCCGGTCGTTGGGAGCTACGATCAGCAGCACACCGTTGTCCTCGCCGGCCTGGCCGAGCTTCCAGGCACGGAACAGACGATTGGCGTAGGGCTCGATCTCCTCGCCATCGAGGCTGGGGATTGTGGCGACGACGATCTGGTCGGAGGATTTCTGCTCGAAGGCTGCGAGTTTCTGAACGAGTTCGGCTTCGGTGGCAGCGTCAATGATGCCGGCGTCGTCGACGACGCGGCCGGTGAGGGCGGGAAGTTCAGCGGCGAAAGCGGGGGCCGCGAACAGCAGAATCAGAAGTGCGAGAACCGCAGGGAAGTGCTTGAACACCCCCCTCTGGCCAGCCGGCCATCTCCCCCGCATGGGGGGAGATTGGCAGCGCCGGCCTTGGTGCTGGACATTCAATGTTTGCGATGAATACAGGCCGTGCGTCCAGCTGATCTCCCCCTTTGCGGGGGAGATGGCCGGCAGGCCAGAGGGGGGTGTCCAGGCGCCCGCGCTCAAAGTCATCCCTGCAACTTTACCGATGCGGTCCAGCTATGCCTGTCGTCATCACCCGCCCTGGCTGGTGCCGAAATTCACCTTGGGCGCGTCGAGCTTGTCTTCGGCGACGGTGAAATTCTGGAACGGCTGGTTGCGGAACCAGAGCGTGTTCCAGACCATGGCTGGGAAGGTCTTGAGCGAGGTGTTGTAGACGCGAACCGTCTCGATGTAGTCGCGGCGAGCAACGGCAATGCGGTTTTCGGTGCCTTCGAGTTGGGCCTGCAAGGCGAGGAAATTCTGGTTGGCCTTGAGGTCGGGGTAGTTTTCGACCACGGCGAGCAGGCGCGACAGCGCGCTGGTGAGGCCGGCCTGGTTGTCCTGGAAAGCCTTGAAGGCGTTGGGATCGGTCAGCGTTTCCGGCGTCACCGTCACCTGGGTTGCCTTGGCGCGGGCCTCGACGACGCCTTCGAGCGTATCCTTTTCATGCGAGGCATAACCCTTCACCGTCTCGACCAGGTTGGGGATCAGGTCGGCGCGGCGCTGATACTGGTTCAGCACTTCGCTCCAGGCGGCCTTCGCCTGCTCTTCCTGGGTCGGGATGGTGTTGTAACCACAGGCCGACAGCAACGGCATGACGATCGCTAGGAGGACGAAAGCCGGAAGCAGACGGAAAGCAGGTAGTGCCGACGAAGCTTGCATGCGCATCTGTTTGTCCTCGACAAAGCAACTGATACGACAGCATTATCGAAAAACAGTGCCGGAGAAAACCGGCGTTTGATTTGGCGCGAATGCCTGGAGAATTTCGACGATGGCGTCGCCAAGAGACAGCGAAGGCGAAAAGGAATCGCGCCGGATACTCGACCGCATTGCGCGCGAGAGCGAACCCGGCGGCGCCTCCTTCGTGTCGCGCAAGACAGGCGAAATGCGCAATCATCTCTCGGCTGCCGACGTCGACAAGTCCGACCCGATCGAGCACATCGGCACGCGCATCGGCCGCATCCTCGGCTTTCTCCTGACCATCGGCCTTGTTCTGTGGCTGATCAACTATCTCGTTCGAGGCGGATAGTGGTGACGGGCAATGACGACGAGGGGCCGGCGGAGTCTCGTCGCATCCTCGAACGGTTGTCGCGTGAGAGCGACCATGGCGGACGTTCGTTTGTCGCACGCCATAGATATGCTGCGAAAGAGAAGGGCGAGACATCCAACGGCCTGTACATGCTGCTGGGCGCCGTGTTGGCCATCGCGCTTTTCTTCTGGTTGTTGTCTTACATAGCGGTGGTGAAAACCTGATGAGCATTGAACAGCCCGGAGCGCCACGCGCGGTCATCGTGGTGTCGAGCCATGTCGCGCGCGGATCGGTGGGCAACCGCGCGGCGGTGTTTGCGCTGGAGACGCTCGGCCATCCCGTCTGGGCGGTGCCGACGGTGATACTGCCTTGGCATCCCGGCCATGGCCGCGCGACGCGCATCGTGCCCCCGACCGAACAGTTCGCCGCCTTCATGGCCGATCTCGAACGCGCGCCGTGGTTGGGCGAAGTGGCTGCGGTGCTGTCGGGCTATCTCGGCGAACCTGGTCAGGTGGAAGCGGTGGCCTCGCTGGTCGAGACGGTGAAAGCGCGAAATCCCAAGGCACTTTATGTCTGCGATCCGGTGATCGGCGACAAGGGCGGGCTTTATGTCGCCGAGGCGCTGGCTATGGGCATTCGCGACCGGTTGCTGCCCTTGGCCGATATCGCCACACCCAACCGCTACGAGTTGGAATGGCTGGCAGGCGCCAAGGCCGACGACATGCGCGCGACCATGGCGGCGGCGCTTGGGCTCGGGCCGGCGACGATGCTGGTCACCTCGGCGCCGGCGATGATGGCCAATGGTACCGGCAACATGCTCGTCACCCAGACGCAGGCGCTTCTGGCCGAGCACCGCACGGTCGAGCGCCCACCGAACGGGCTTGGCGACCTGAGCGCCGCCGTCTTCCTGGCCCGGTTGCTGGCCGGCCACGCGCCGTCCAAGGCGCTGCAGTCAACCACGGCTGCCGTCTACGAAATCCTGGCGCGGACGTCCAAGCGTGGCGGCGACGAGCTGCAGCTCGAAACCGATGCGCAAAGCCTGTCGCATCCGATGGCGATGGTCGAGCTGCGCACGCTCATCCACCCCACGCGGAGCCGCAAACCCGGTCAGGAACCTGCGGCGTGACGGTTGCCGGCGTCGACGGCTGCAAGGCCGGCTGGATCGCCGTGATCCGCAACGACGCCGGAACGAAAGCGCAGGTGTTCCGCAAATTCGAAGCGCTGTTGGCGGCAATTCCAGACAATGCGGTGGTGGCGGTCGACATGCCGATCGGCCTGCCTGACTTCACGACCAAGGGCGGACGCGGACCCGAGATGCTGGTGCGGCCTTTGCTCGGCCAGCGGCAATCGAGCGTGTTTTCGATCCCGTCGCGCGCGGCAGTCCATGCCGAGGCGGCTGAATTCACGGACCTCGAGGCATGGTATGCCGCGCATCGCCGGTCGAGCCAGGTCGCGATGCAGACATCGGATCCGCGGCGCGGCGTGTCGATCCAGGCTTTCGGCATCTTTTCCAAGATCCGCGAGATCGATGCGCTGATGATTGCAAGACCGGAGCTGCGCAGCCGCGTGATCGAATCCCACCCCGAAGTCGCGTTCTGGCGGTTGAATGGCCGGCAGGCGATGAGCCTGCCGAAGAAGATAAAGGGTCGCGTGAATCCCGACGGCATGGAAGAGCGAAGGGTGCTTCTGGCACGTGTCAGCCATGACCGCCGCTTTCTCGACCAGGCGCCGCCGCGCGGTGCGGCTGCAGACGATTTCCTCGACGCCTGCGCAATGATGCTGATCGCCGAACGGCATCGGCGCGGCGAGACCACCAGCTTTCCGTCGCCGCCGGGGCGCGATATCCATGGCATTCCTGTCGCGATCTGGGTTTAATGCCCCTGTCCGACAATGTTCCTGTCCGACTGGGAGGCGTGCGATGTTGCCCATTCGTACGATTGCAGCTGTCTTCGCGCTGCTGGCGGCTGCCGGCGCGATTGCGCAGGAGAGCATCGTTCACCGCTGGTATGAGGCGCTGCTCAAGGCGGACGGTCCGGCGCTTTCGCAACTGTTGGCCGACAACGCGACGATACGGCTCGACGATATCGGCGTGACCCAGAGCAAGTCCGAATTCATCGCCTCGATGGACGAATGGCAGGCCGCTGTGAAAGGCGCCAATATCCGCCATAAGATCGAAGCGGAAATGGGCGATACTGTCGTGGTTCGCACCTGCTACGATTTTCCCAACAACGACATGACGACGCGCGAGACGTTCACGACCAAGAGCGGCCTGATCGTCGCCAACACGCAGATGACGATCGGCGAGAACTGCGACGGTTTCTAGAGTGGTTCCGCTTTTCTTCGATTGGCGGAACCTCTCTATCTCCATGGTCTACGCAATTCCTAGAGAGAACCGCTACACACTTTTCCCGCGATTGATCTAGCCCTGTTTCAGACGAGACACCAGAGACGGCTCCGGCAGCCGGCGCCAGATCAGCCACGACAGGATGGCGATCAGGCCCATGATCGGGATGACGGTGGCGAGCGCGTTGACCGGGTCTCCCATCAACGCCGCCGCCGCACCGCCGACCATGCCGGCACCCATCTGGAAGAAGCCCATCATGGCCGATGCAGCACCGGCATTTTCCGGGAAGGGCGCCATCGCCGCCGTCATCATCGCAGGCGAGATCATGGCGATACCGAAGGCATAGATGCCGACGGGAACCATGACCAGCAGGAATGTAGGCTCATGGGTTCTGAGCAGGATGGCCATGGCCGTGGAGCCGATGGCCACGAAAATCAGGCCGACGGGCACCATCCTGGCTGCGCCGTAACGCTTCATGAACATGCGCATGACGATGGCGCCAGCCATGAAGTTTGCGGTCTGCATCAACATGCCGATGCCGAACTGGGTGGGCGTGAGGCCGACGCGCTCCATCAGGATGAAAGCCAGTACGGTTGCCTGGGTGTAGATGGCGCCCGTCGTGCCAGCGATGACCATGCAGCAGAGCACGAAATAGGGGCTGCGGAACAAGGAACCGTAAGAGGTGACGAGTGCTGCCGGCCTGATGCGGCTGAGATCGCGCGTCACGGTTTCCCGCAGGGCAAAGATCGCCACCAGCATGACGACGACACCGAGCAGCACCATCACCATGAAGATGGCATGCCAGCCGAAGAACTCCATGGTCAACCCGCCGAGGGTCGGCGCAATGGCAGGACCGAGCGCCAAAAGGATACCGATCATGTTCATGATGCGGGCGGAGCGTTCGTGGGTGAAGACGTCGCGGACGACGGCACGCGCCACCGAAACGCCAACGGCGGCACCGACGCCCTGCAGGAAACGCGCGACGACCAGCGTTTCGATGTTGGGCGCCATCAGCGCCAGCACGCTGGCGGCGAGATAGATCGCCATGAAGGCGAGCGTGATCGGACGGCGGCCGAAGCCGTCGGAAAGCGGTCCACAGACGAGCTGGGCGAAGGCGAAGCCGCCGAAATAGAGCGACAAAGTCATCTTGACCGCGGCTTCGGTGGTGCCGAAGGCCTGGACGATCTCGGGCATGGCGGGCGTGAAGAGCGCCAGCGAAATCGGCCCGATCGCAACCATCAGGCCGCCGATCAGCGACACGCGGCGCTCGCTCATGATTGGCGCGGTTTCCAAGAGGTCCAGCGCCTGGCTTATGTCGGAGCGCATGTTCATGCCGCCGCATCCTCGCCCGAAAGCGCTTCGGTGCGCGTGGCGAGAAGGTTGGCGCGGGCCGCCCGCAGCGAGACGAGAAGGCGCTGCCAGTCGTCGGGATCGATGCCAAGGGCTGCTTCGCTGCGGATCGCTGCTGCGATGGGCTCGATCTGCCTGACGACGGTGGAACCTGCTTGAGTGAGGGTGACCAGCTTGGCACGGCGATCGGCCGGATCGGCCCGGCGCTCGACGAAACCCTTGGCTTCGAGCCGGTCGACGAGACCACTCAGCGTCATCGCCTCGACGCCCAGGCGCTCGGCCAGTGCCGTCTGCCTGATAGGGCCGGTGCGGCTGACATTGAGCAGCGCGCGGCCCTCGCCGGTGGTCAGGCCGAGGCCGGCTTCGGTGGTGCGGCGGTCCATCTCGGCGCGGATGACGCGCGAGAGGTCGTTGACGATGAAGCCGAACGTATCGGTTTCCGGGGCAGCAGGCATGATAGTAAGTAGTCCTTATTATATGGCTTACTTAGTTTAGCGATGGCGATGAGTCAATGCGGTTGCGCGGCATCCGGTCCGGCCCTACATCGAAGCTGTCCGAACCGAATGCCAATCGAGGAAGCCATTTCATGTCCGCCAGCCAGAACATCGATCTCGCGCGTCATCCGCTGACCCATTGGGCCGGGCCGCTTGGCCTGCCGGATTTCACCAGGATCGAGGACGGCGATTTCGGTCCGGTCTTCGATGCGGCGCTTGCCGCGCACGCCGCCGAGATCGCGACGATAGCCGCCAACACCGAGCCGGCGACGGTCGCCAATACGCTTGAAGCGATGGAACTTGCCGGCGATGCGCTCGATCGCGTGTCGTCGATCTTCTGGTGCCGTGCCGGCGCCCACACCAACGACGTGATCCAGGCGATGGAGCGCGAGATCTCGCCGAAGATGGCCCGCCATTTCTCGGCGATCTCGATGAACGAGAAGCTGTTTGCGCGCATAAACGACCTCTATTCCCGACGCTCTTCGCTCGGCCTCGACCCTGAAACGCTGAGGGTGCTGGAAAAGACCTGGAAGGGCTTCGTCCGTTCGGGTGCCAAGCTCGACCCCGACGGCAAGAAGCGGCTTGCGGCGATCCAGGAGGAGCTTGCCTCGCTCGGCGCGAAGTTCGGCCAGAACGTGCTTGCCGATGAAAAGGAATGGGTGCTGTTTCTTGACGATAGCGATCTCGCCGGCCTGCCGGAATTCGTCCGCGGCGCAATGGCCCAGGCGGCCGAGACACGCGGCCAGAAGGGCAAATATGCCGTCACCCTGTCGCGCTCGATCTACGAACCCTTCACCACCTTCTCCGAGCGTCGCGACCTGCGCGAAAAAGCGTTCAAGGCTTTTGCCGGACGCGGCGAGACGGGTGGCGATACCGACAATGGTGACGTTGTCCGCGATACGCTCAGCCTGCGTGCCGAAAAGGCCAGGCTGCTTGGCTATGAAAGCTATGCGGCACTGAAGCTCGACGACACCATGGCCAAGACGCCCAAGGCGGTGATGGAACTGCTTGAGCCGGTCTGGAACAAGGCGCGCGCGAAGGCCGCGGCCGACGAGACCGAACTGCAGCGCCTGGCGGCAAGCGCCGGCAGCAATGACAAGCTCGCCGCCTGGGACTGGCGCTTCTACCAGGAGAAGCTGCGGGCCGAGAAATACGCCTTCGACGAAGCCGAGCTGAAGCCTTATCTCCAGCTCGAAAAGATCATCGACGCCTGCTTCGACGTTGCAACCCGGCTGTTCGGCATCACCTTCAAGGAAGTGCCCGGCATCGCCGCCTGGCATCCCGATGCCAGGGTGTTCGAGGTGTTCAACGCCGACGGCAGCAAGCGCGGGCTTTTCCTCGCCGACTATTTCGCGCGCCAGTCGAAGCGTTCGGGCGCCTGGATGAGCGCGCTGCAGTCGGGCTACAAGCTGGGCAAGGGATCGACGCCCGTCATCTACAACATCATGAATTTCGCCAAGCCGGCGGAAGGCGAGCCGGCGCTGCTGTCGCTCGACGAGGCCAAGACGCTGTTCCATGAATTCGGCCACGCTTTGCATGGCATGCTGACCGATGTCACCTGGCCGTCAGTGGCGGGCACCTCGGTCAGCCGCGACTTCGTCGAATTGCCGTCGCAGCTCTACGAACACTGGCTCACCGTGCCGGCGGTGCTGGAAAAGCACGCGCTGCACTACAAGACGGGCAAGGCGATGCCCAAGGAACTGCTCGACAAGATGCTGGCTGCCAAGACCTTCGGTGCCGGATTCGCCACTGTCGAGTTCACCTCGTCGGCGCTGGTCGACATGGCCTACCACGCCCGGCCGGATGCGCCGGCGGAGCCCGCCGCCTTCGAAGCCGAGACGCTTGAAAAGCTCGGCATGCCCGAGGCGATCGTCATGCGCCACCGCACGCCGCACTTCCTGCATGTGTTCTCGGGCGAGGGCTATTCGGCCGGATATTATTCCTACATGTGGTCGGAGGTGCTCGATGCCGATGCCTTCGCCGCCTTCGAGGAAACCGGCGACGCGTTCAACGCCGACATGGCCGAGAAGCTGCGCAAGCATATCTATTCGGCCGGCGGTTCGGCAGACCCCGAGGAACTCTACAAAGCCTTTCGCGGCAAGATGCCGTCGCCGGAGGCGATGATGGAAAAGCGCGGTCTCGTCTAGGCCGCGGACGGGCAGGCAGATGGAACTACCGGCAGCATTGCGGGCGGCGGTCGACCGGGCGCTGGAAGGCGTACCGCTTGGCGAATTGCAGCGTGCTGCCGACACCTTGTCGAGCCGCTATCGCGCCGAGCTGCGTGACGGAAAGCTGCATCTGTCCGACGAGATGTTTGCAAATGCCTATCTGGCGACGCGGCTGCCGGCGACCTTTGCCGCGGTCAGGGCGAGCCTGGGGAGTGCCGCTGAGTTGATGCCTGACTTCGAGCCGAAGAGCCTGCTCGACATCGGCGCCGGCCCGGGTACTGCACTTTGGGCGGCTGCGGATTGCTGGCCGAGCATCGATAGTGCGACGATGCTCGAGGCCAGCCAGGCGATCCGCAAGGTCGGCCTGGCACTTTCGGCACATTCCGGCGTCGCGCATGTCGATTGGCGCGCGGCGGATGCCGCCAAAAGCTTCGAGGCCGACAAGGCCGATCTGGTGACACTGGCCTATGTGCTGGACGAGCTGTCGCCGACCGAAGGGCTCGCGCTGGTCGAACGTCTATGGGGCGCCACCAATGGCTTGCTGGTGGTCGTCGAGCCCGGCACGCCGGCCGGCTGGCGACGGATGATGGCGGTGCGGTCGCGGCTCATCGAGCTTGGTGCGCATCTGGCCGCCCCTTGTCCGCACAGCCAGGACTGTCCGATCGTCGAACCCGACTGGTGCCATTTTTCACGTCGCGTGGCCCGTTCGCGGCTGCATCGGCTGACCAAGCGCGGCGAGGTGCCATGGGAAGACGAGAAATACATATTCCTGGCCGTGTCGCGGATGCCGGCTGAAACATTCCGTGCTCGGGTGCTGGCGCCGGCTCGTGGTGGATCGGGAAAGATCCAGCTCAAACTGTGCCTGGAAGGTGGTTCGGTCGAGGAACGGCTTTTGACCAAGCGCGACGGAGATCTGTACAAGACGGCGCGGCGGGCCGACTGGGGCGACGTTTTGTAGGTTTGCCCGCAGGCAGAAAATCTGCCGATTTGCCCGCCCCCCTTTCGCATTTGCGAAAAAAGCTGTATGAGCCCGGCCACACGAAACGCGGCGCGTCGACAGGCTGTGCCCGCAACGCTCCCGAGTAGACATATGAACCTCCGCAATATCGCGATCATCGCGCACGTCGACCATGGCAAGACCACGCTCGTCGACCAGCTTCTCAAGCAGTCCGGCTCGTTCCGTGAAAATCAGCGCGTCGCCGAGCGCGCGATGGATTCGAACGATCTCGAAAAGGAACGCGGCATCACCATCCTGGCCAAGGCGACTTCGGTCGACTGGAAGGACACCCGCATTAACATCGTCGACACCCCTGGCCACGCCGATTTCGGCGGCGAGGTCGAGCGCATCCTGTCGATGGTCGACAGCGCCATCGTGCTGGTCGACGCCGCCGAAGGCCCAATGCCGCAGACCAAGTTCGTCGTCGGCAAGGCGCTCAAGGTCGGCCTCAAGCCCATCGTCGTCATCAACAAGATCGACCGCCCCGATGGCCGCCACCAGGAAGTCATCAACGAGGTGTTCGACCTGTTCGCAGCCCTCGACGCCACCGACGAGCAGCTCGACTTCCCGATCCTCTATGGTTCGGGCCGCGATGGCTGGGTTTCCGAGAATCCGGAAGGCCCTAAGGACCAGGGTCTGGCGCCGCTGTTCGACCTCGTGCTCAAGCACGTTCCGGCACCGACCGTTCACCCCGGCCCGTTCCGCATGATCGGCACCATTCTCGAGGCGAACCCGTTCCTCGGCCGCATCATCACCGGCCGCATCGAATCCGGCACGCTCAAGTCAAACATGCCGGTCAAGGTTCTGCACCATGACGGTTCGCTGCTGGAAACCGGCCGCGTCTCCAAGATCCTGGCCTTCCGCGGTCTCGAGCGGCAGCCGATCGAAGAAGCGCAGGCAGGCGACATCGTTGCTATTGCCGGCCTTTCCAAGGGCACCGTCGCCGACACGTTCTGCGATCCGGCCGTGACCGAGCCGCTGCACGCTCAGCCGATCGATCCGCCGACCGTCACCATGTCCTTCATCGTCAACGACTCGCCGCTGGCCGGCACCGAAGGCGACAAGGTCACCAGCCGCGTCATCCGCGACCGCCTGATGAAGGAAGCCGAAGGCAATGTCGCCCTCAAGATCGAGGAATCGGCTGACAAGGATTCGTTCTATGTCTCCGGCCGCGGCGAATTGCAGCTGGCTGTTCTGATCGAGACGATGCGCCGCGAAGGCTTCGAGCTTGCCGTGTCGCGTCCGCGCGTCGTCATGCAGAAGGACGAGAACGGCGACCTGCTCGAGCCGGTCGAAGAAGTTGTCATCGACGTCGATGAAGAGCATGCCGGCGTCGTCGTGCAGAAGATGTCGGAGCGCAAGGCCGAGATGGTCGAACTGCGTCCTTCGGGCGGCAACCGCCAGCGCCTGGTGTTCCATGCGCCGACGCGCGGCCTGATCGGATACCAGTCGGAACTGCTCACCGATACGCGCGGCACGGCTGTCATGAACCGCCTGTTCCACTCGTACCAGGGCTACAAGGGCGAGCTGCCCGGCCGCACCAACGGCGTTCTGATCTCCAACGATCAGGGCGAGTCGGTGGCATTCGCCATGTGGAACCTCGAAGATCGCGGCCCGATGGTCATCGACGCCGGCGTCAAAGTCTACCAGGGCATGATCATCGGCATCCACAGCCGCGACAACGACCTCGAGGTCAACGTGCTGAAGGGCAAGAAGCTGACCAACATCCGCGCCGCCGGCAAGGATGAAGCAGTGCGCCTGACGCCGCCGATCCGCATGACGCTGGAACGCGCGCTGGCCTGGATCCAGGACGACGAGCTGGTCGAAGTGACGCCGAAGACCATCCGCCTGCGCAAGCTCTATCTCGACCCGAACGAGCGCAAGCGCTTCGAGAAGTCCTCGAAGACGGCCGGCGCGGCATAAGCCACGCCGCATCAATCAAAAGGGCGTCTCCGGTGGAGGCGCCCTTTTTGCTTTGGGCCATTGGACGACCCCGGCTACATCTCGATGAGGGGTGCAACCTCCACCGACCCTCCGGCTTGAAGGATCGGGCAGCCCTTGGCGATGCGTGCAGCGTCGGCGGGGTCCTTGGCGTCGAGCACCGAATATCCGCTGACAGGATTTGCGCCGCCGTCATTGGTGACGTTGCCATTGGCGGCAACCGTCTGAGATTTGCCGACCGGATTGCCGCCGTCGACGACGGCGGCGCCGAGCGATGTGAACCAGTCCATCCAGGCCTTCATCACCCTGGCGCCTTCTTCTTCGGATCGCGGCATCGCGCCGCCGTGATAGACGAAGAGAAACTTGGCCATGTCATCTCCTCCATGGCGTGCCGTCATGCCGGCCACCCGGCATCGTGCCAGCGCGCGGGTTATTCATTTGCCGAGAGGTCGTAATCGGCAATCCGGTTCCGCGTCCGATCTCGCAAAGTTGATGGCATATGCGCCTCCATCGTCTGGCGGTTGCAAGTTGTGATGCATGCCGTAAGCTTCCGCGACCAGCTAATCGGGGATGACGATGGAACCGACTTCGCTTCTGATCTTTGCCGGTGCCCTGCTTGTTGCCGCAGGCTCGCCCGGACCCTCCATTGCCGCCCTGGTGGCGCGGGTCATCTCGAAGGGCTTTCGCGACGTGCTGCCGTTTCTGGCGGCGATGTGGATCGGCGAGGCGATCTGGCTTTCGCTGGCGGTGTTCGGCCTCGCCTTCGTCGCACAGTCGTTCCATATGGCCTTCGTCGCGGTCAAATGGGCAGGCGTCGCCTATCTCGTCTACCTCGCCTGGAAAATGTGGACGGCCCCCGTCGATACGCGCGCAGGCGAGATGCCGAGCCAGGATTCCCCGCTCAAGCTGTTTGCTGCCGGCATGGCGGTGACGCTCGGCAATCCCAAGATCATGATGTTCTACCTGGCGCTGCTGCCGACGATCATCGACCTTGCTTCGGTGAGCGTCATCGGCTGGCTGGAGCTGACGCTGACGATGGCTGCGGTGCTGATCGCTATCGATCTGGCCTGGGTGTTCGCGGCGGCGCAGGCGCGCAGGCTTTTGCGCAGCAAGCGGGCGATGCGAATCGCGAATCGTGTTAGCGCGACGACGATGGCGGGTGCCGCCGCCGCGATCGCTGCGCGGTAAAGGTGAAAATTTCGCCAGATGCACCCTGCAGCGTGCTTTGCGGACGCTGCGTCAGCTTATTTCGCAGGCAATTTCTGCCTGCCCGATAGGCGTTTTTCCATACCATCCGTCAAACCTTTGTCGCTAAAGGCAGGCCATCTGCTACGATAGTCGCAAAAGCATGTGACGGGACGGGAGAAACTAGCGTCATGGCCGCATCTGTGAAGTCTAAGGCGAAATCCGCCAAGACTGCATCCGCCTCCAAATCCTCCAACAGACCTCCCCAGCTGCACGAATTGCTGCTCGCCCGAGCGCCGGCCGAGGACGTGGCCGACTACGAGCCGGGCATGCTGGAGCGCGCAGCACAGCTTGCCGAGCAAGCCGTGCTCAAGCATCGCAAAGGCTCCTCGGTGATCGACATCGAGACCGACGGAAGCGTCGTCCGTCACGACCGGCCGGTGACTGTCGTCACCGTCGTCAACGACAACATGCCTTTCCTGTTCGATTCGGTGCTCGGCGAGATCACCGAGGCGGCCGGCGAGCCGGTTCTGGTGACCCACCCCGTCATCCTGGTGCGCCATGGCCGCACCGGCGTCGACGAGATCCTGAGCGACGGCGGCCACAAGGGCGAAGAGGCAGCCGACAAGGTCAGCGTCATTCACGTCCACATCCCGCCGCTCGGCAAGGATGCCGCCGAAGCGTTGCGCGAGCGGCTGAAGAAGCTGCTTGGACAGGTGCGAGCCGCTGTCACCGACTGGAAGCCGATGCTGGCCAGGCTCGACCAGGCGATTTCCGAATTCCGCTATGCACCGATCCCGCTCGAAAAGAATGCGGTGACCGAAGCAATCGCCTTCCTCGAATGGCTGCGCGACGACAATTTCACCTTCCTCGGCATGCGCGAGTTCAAATATTCGGGCGGCGAAAAGAGCGGCACGCTGGAACGCTCCGACAAGCCGGGCCTCGGCATCCTCGCCGATCCAGACGTTCTGGTGCTGCGTCGCGACACCATCGACGTGACGTCGACGACGCCCGAAATCCGCGCCTTCCTGCATGGCCCGGACCCGCTGATCGTCACCAAGGCCAATGCCAAGTCGGCAGTGCACCGCCGTGCCTATCTCGACTACATCGGTATCAAGACCTACGACGCCAAGGGCCAGTTGTCGGGCGAACTGCGGATCGTCGGCCTGTTCACCTCGACTGCCTACACGCGCTCGGTGATGAAGATCCCCTATCTGCGTTCCAAGGCCGAAACAGTGGTGCAGAAGTCGGGTCTCGACCCTGCCGATCATTCCGGCAAGGCGCTGATCAATGTGCTCGAATCCTATCCGCGTGACGAGCTGTTCCAGATCGCCGTGCCGACGTTGCGCAAGCATTCCGAGGCGATCCTCGGCCTGATCGAGCGGCCGCGCGTGCGTGCGCTGGTGCGGGTCGACCAATTCGACCGCTTCGTCTCGATCCTCGTCTTCGTGCCGCGTGACCGCTACGATTCGGTGGTGCGCGAGAAGATCGGCGCCTATCTCAGGACGGTCTTCGAAGGGCGGCTGTCGGCCTATTACCCGGCATTCCCCGAGGGCGGGCTGGCGCGTGTCCATTTCATCATCGGCCGCTCCGGCGGCAAGACGCCCAAGGTCGAGCAATCGGCCATCGAGGCGGCGATCCGCGACATGGTGCGGACCTGGGAGGATGGCTTGCGCGAAGCATCCGCCGAGGCGGGCTCATCCGCATCGTTCGTGAAGCTCGCCAGCCACTTCCCGCAGGACTACCAGAACAGCTTCTCGCCGGCGGCAGCCCTTGTCGATGCCGAGCGCATCGCCTCCATCGGCGCATCCAACCCGATCGTCATCGACTGCTATCGCGACACCGGCCAGGCGGCGGAACAGGCCTCGCTGAAGATCTACCATCATGGCGCACCGGTGGCGTTGTCGCGGCGCGTGCCATTGCTCGAGAACATGGGCTTCCGCGTAATCAGCGAGCGCACCTTCGAACTGGGCGAGAAGGGCGAGGATCAGATCTTCATCCATGACATGGAGTTGGAGAACGCCTATGGCCAGCCGATCGACCTGGCCGACGGCGGCCTGCTGTTCGAGGAGGTGTTCCTCTCGGTCTGGAAGGGCGATGCCGACAATGACGGCTACAACGCCCTGGCGCAGACGGCAGGTCTCGGCTCCAACGAGATCCTGATCCTGCGCGCCTATGGCCGCTACCTGCAGCAGGCAGGTATCCCGCAGAGCCAGGATTTCATCGCGGCGGCGCTGAACCGCTATCCCGACATCGCGCGTGGGCTGCATGCGCTGTTCCTGGCAAGGCTCGATCCGGCGCAGGAAAGGGACGGCCTGGTCACCGCCAAGCATCTCAAGGCCAAGATCAAGGACGCGCTCGAAGCGGTGCCGAGCATCGATGACGACACCATCATCCGGCGCTACGTCAATCTGATCGAGGCGTCGCTGCGTACCAACCACTTCGTCGGTGGCAAGAAGGAGCGCGGCCAGTCGCTGGCGATCAAGCTCGACTCGCGCAGCGTCGAAGGCTTGCCCGAGCCGCGGCCGTGGCGCGAGATTTTCGTCTATGGCTCCGAGGTCGAGGGTCTGCACCTGCGCTTCGGCGCCGTGGCGCGCGGTGGCCTGCGCTGGTCGGACCGCGCCCAGGACTACCGCACCGAGGTGCTCGGCCTGGTCAAGGCGCAGCAGGTCAAGAACGCCGTCATCGTGCCGGTCGGCGCCAAGGGCGGCTTCTTCCCCAAGCGCCTGCCCGTGGGCGGCAGCCGCGATGCAGTGTTCGAGGCCGGCAAGGCGGCCTATGTCAACTTCGTCTCCAGCCTGCTGTCGATCACCGACAATCTCGACGGCGACAAGGTGGTGCCACCAGCTGGCGTCGTCCGCCGCGACATCGACGATCCCTACTTCGTCGTTGCCGCCGATAAGGGCACGGCGACCTTCTCCGACACGGCCAACGGCATCAGCGAGAAGCACGGGTTCTGGCTCGACGATGCCTTCGCCTCAGGCGGCTCGGCCGGCTACGACCACAAGAAGATGGGCATCACCGCGCGCGGTGCCTGGGAGGCGGTCAAGCGGCACTTCCGCGAGATGAACCGCGACATCCAGACAACGCCATTCACCGTCGTCGGCGTCGGCGACATGTCTGGCGACGTCTTCGGCAACGGCATGCTCCTGTCCGAGCAGACGAAGCTGATCGCCGCCTTCGACCATCGCGACATCTTCATCGATCCGGCGCCCGACATGGCTGCGTCCTTTGCCGAGCGCAAGCGCATGTTCGACCTGCCGCGTTCGAGCTGGCAGGACTATGACAAGTCGAAACTGTCGGCAGGCGGCGTGATCGTTTCGCGTGCCCAGAAGTCGGTGACGCTGCCGCAGGCGGCGGCGACGGCGATCGGGCTCGCCAAGACCACCGCATCGCCGACCGAGATCATGAATGCGATCCTGCGCGCGCAGGTCGACCTGTTGTGGTTCGGCGGCATCGGCACCTATGTCCGCGCTACTGGCGAAACCAACCAGGAAGTCGGCGACCGTGCCAATGACGCGATCCGCGTCACTGCTACCGACCTCAGGGTCAAGGTGATCGGCGAGGGCGCCAATCTCGGTGCAACCCAACGGGCGCGCATCGAGTTCGGCCTCAAGGGCGGACGCTGCAACTCGGACGCCATCGACAATTCGGGCGGCGTCAATTCGTCCGACGTCGAGGTCAACATCAAGATCGCGCTGGCTTCGGCGATGCGCAAGGGCACGCTGCAGCGGCCGGCGCGCGACAAGTTCCTGGCCGAGATGACCGAGGAGGTCGCCGGTCTGGTGCTGGCCAACAACTATGAGCAGACGCTCGCTCTGTCGGTCGCCGCCAGGCGAGGCATCCAGGACATCGCGCATCAGGGCCGCTTCATGAGCGCGCTCGAGGCGCGTGGGCTGCTCGACCGCGCCGTTGAGAACCTGCCATGGCCGCCTGCTTTGGCCGAACGCCAGACGCGTGGCGAACCGCTGACCCGGGCCGAGCTCGGCGTGCTTTTGGCCTATGCCAAGATCGTGCTGTTCTCCGACATCGTCGCCAGCGACGTGCCCGACGAAGCGCATTTCGAACGCGATCTGCTCGGCTACTTCCCCGAGCGCATGGCCAAGAAATATGCCGCCGAGATCGGCGGTCACCGGCTGCGTCGCGAGATCATCGCGCGCGTGGTTGCCAACGATCTCGTCAATCGTGGCGGACCGTCCTTCGTCAACAGGCTGCAGGAGGCCAGCGGCCGTTCGGCGGCCGACGTGGTGCGGGCCTTTGCGGTCGTGCGCGATGGCTTTGCCCTGCCGGCGCTCTATCGCGAGATCGATGCGCTCGACAATGTCGTCGACGGCATGCTGCAGCTCGATCTTTACCAGGCGGTGAGCCGACTTATCTTCGGCACCAGCGGCTGGTATCTGCGCAACGAGCACAGCGACGCACCGCTGGCGAGCCGCATCGCCGAACTGCAGGAAGCACGCGCAGCATTGGAGCCCAAGTTCTCCGGCATGCTGCCCGCCTTCACCCGCGAGCGCATCGAAAACCGCAAGGCCGGCTTTGCCGCCGCCGGTGCCCCGGAGAAACTGGCCGAGCGGCTGTCGCTGCTCGAGGCAGGCGAACTGGTGCCCGACATCGCCCTGGTGGCCAAGACCGCCAAGGCCGACATTCTGGCGGCGGCGAAGGCATTCTTCGGCGTCTCCGAGGCGTTCCGCATCCCGCGGATCGAGGACGCGACGCATGCGATCGCCACCTCCGACTATTATGAGGGGCTGGCGCTGTCGCGCGCATCCGACACCATCGGCGCTGCGCGGCGCGGCATAGCGGTTGCGGCATTGACCGGCTTCGGCACCGCTGCCGATCCGGTTGCGGCATGGCTCGAGGCCGGCGGTGAGCGCACCAACCGCACCCGTGAAAGGCTGCAGGCCCTGACGGAGGGTGGCGATATCACCGTGTCGCGACTGACGGTTGCTGCCGGGCTGATGAGCGACCTGTCGGGTCGCTGAGCCCCTTGCAACACCGCCTGCCACGGACACCGTGGCAGGCATTTTCCTCAAGGACCACGCAAGCGAACTGCGCTATAGCTCCAGACAACGCGCTGATGCGGCGCGCGCGGAGGGATGATGGCTGACACGATGATGGTCCAACGCACGCCTCGGCGTGGCGTCTGGGGATGGATGTTTTTCGACTGGGCGGCGCAGCCGTTCTTCACCGTGGTCACCACCTTTATCTTCGGCCCGTATTTCGTCTCGCGCATGGCGACCGATCCGGCCATGGGCCAGGCAGCCTGGGGTTACGGCATTGCCGCTGCCGGCTTCGTCATCGCCATCCTGTCGCCGGTGCTTGGCTCGATCGCCGACCAGACCGGGCCGCGCAAGCCATGGATCGCTTTCTTCGCCGCGATCAAGATCATCAGCCTATGTCTGCTCTGGTATGCCGAGCCCGGATCGCCGCTGGTGCCGGTCGTCCTGCTGTTTTCGCTCGCCTCGGTGGCGGCCGAGTTCTCGATCGTCTTCAACGATTCGATGATGCCGCGCCTTGTTTCGAAGGAGGAGATCGGCAAAATCTCCAACATCGCCTGGGGCCTTGGTTATCTCGGCGGCATGATCGTGCTGATCTTCGTCGTCGGTTTCCTGGCGGCGTCTCCCGAGAGCGGCAAGACGATCATCGGTGCGGCGCCGCTGTTCGGGCTGGACCCGGTGGCAGGCGAGGATGCGCGCGCGACAGGCCCGATTTCGGCACTGTGGTACCTCATCTTCATCCTGCCGATGTTCTTCTTCACGCCCGACAGCGGCAAGGGCATTGCCATCCGGCCCGCCGTGCGCCTCGGGCTCTCCGAGCTCAAGTCGACGATGGGCGAGGTGCGTCAGCGCACCGGCATCTTCCGTTTCCTCGTTGCCCGCATGGTTTACCAGGACGGCGTCAACGCCTTGCTCGGTCTTGGCGGTGCGTTCGCGGCTGCGATGTTCGGATGGACGATCACCGAGATCGGCATCTACGGCATCATCCTCAATGTCGTCGCCATCTTTGGCTGCCTCGTTGCCAGCCGTCTCGACACCAGCTTCGGTTCGAAGCTGGTGGTGGTGTTTTCGCTGGTGTTGCTGACGATCGCCACCATCGGCATCGTCTCGACTGGACCGGGCTACACGCTGTTCGGCCTGTGGCAGATGCCTGGTGTCGACACCAACGGTCTGTTCGGTACGCCGGCCGAGAAGGCCTATATTGCCTTCGGCCTGCTGGTGGGCGTTGCCTTCGGCCCGGTGCAGGCTTCGTCGCGCTCCTACATGGCGCGCAGTGTCTCGGCCGATGAGGCAGGGCGCTTTTTCGGGCTATATGCGCTGTCGGGCCGGGCGACCAGCTTCGTTGCGCCATTCGTGGTCGCGACAGTAACCGCTCTGAGCGGCTCGCCACGCCTCGGCATGGCGATGATCATCATCTTCTTCGTTGTCGGGCTGGCTGTGCTGCTGCGCACGCCCTATCCGGCTGACGAGGTGAAATAGCGGATCTTACCTTCTCCCCTTGTGGGAGAAGCTGTCACATCGAAGGCGACTGATAGGGAGGCTGGACGACGCGGTGTGTCTCAAGGTCTCGGCGCTTGTCGCTCGTCTGGCAATACCTCACTCCGTCCAGAAACCCTCGTCCGGCTTCGCTTCGCTCACCGCCTTCTCCCGCAACAGGAGAAGGTATTTGCTTCAATGCCTGAAGTGCCTGATGCCGGTGAAGATCATGGCGATGCCATGGGCATCTGCCGCGGCGATGACGTCGTCGTCGCGCATCGAGCCGCCCGGCTGGATGACGGCGGTGGCGCCTGCCTCGACAGCCGACAGCAGACCGTCGGCGAAGGGGAAGAAGGCGTCGGAGGCGACCACGGAGCCCTTGGTCAGCGGTTCGGCGAGGCCGGCGGCTTCCGCGGCATCGAGCGCCTTGCGGGCGGCGATGCGCGATGAATCGACCCGGCTCATCTGGCCGGCGCCGATACCCACCGTGGCAAGGTCCTTTGCGTAGACGATGGCGTTCGACTTGACGTGCTTGGCGACACGGAAGGCGAATTTCAGGTCCTCGATCTCGCGCTGGGTCGGCTGGCGCTTGGTTACGACATTGAGGTCGAGGGTACCGACGATGGCGTTGTCTCGCGATTGGACGAGCAGGCCGCCGGCAACCGACTTGACCGAAAGCCCGGCTCGGTCCGGATCGGGCAGGCCGCCCGTCACCAGCAGGCGCAGGTTCTTCTTGGCGGCGACGATCGCCTGGGCCTCCGGCGTAGCATCCGGCGCGATGATGACTTCGGTGAAGATCTTGACGATCTCCTCGGCCGCCTCGGCATCGAGGATGCGGTTGAGCGCGACGATGCCGCCGAAGGCCGAGACTGGGTCACAGGCGAGCGCCCGGGCATAGGCCTCGGTGAGCGTTGCGCCCTCGGCGACACCGCACGGATTGGCGTGCTTGATGATGGCGACCGCGGCGGTGCGGACGGGATCGAACTCGCCGGCCAGCTCGAAGGCCGCGTCGGTGTCGTTGATGTTGTTGTAGGACAGCTGCTTGCCCTGGAGCTGGGTCGCGGTGGCAACGCCGGGACGCTTGTCGCCGGTCAGGTAGAAGCCGGCCGACTGATGCGGGTTCTCGCCATAGCGCATGACGCTTTGCAGCTTGCCGCCAAAGGCGCGCCAGTCGGGCGTCTCGATCTCGAGCGCTTCGGCGAACCAGCCGGAGATCGCCGCGTCATAGGCGGCGGTACGGGCAAAGGCCTTGGCCGCCAGCTTCTTCCGGAACTCGTAGGTCAGGCAGCCATTGTTGGCGACGATGCTGTCGAGCACGTCCTTGTAGTCGGCCGGGTCGGTGACGATGGCGACATAAGCGTGATTCTTGGCCGAGGCGCGAACCATGGCCGGGCCGCCGATGTCGATGTTCTCGACGATCGAGGCATAGTGGGCACCGGATTCGCGCACCTCTTCGAAGGGGTAAAGATTGACCACCACGAGGTCGATCGGCTCGATGCCGTGCTCGGCCATGGCAGCGACATGCTCGGGGTCGTCGCGGACGCCGAGCAATGCGCCATGCACCGACGGATGCAGTGTCTTGACGCGGCCGTCCATGATCTCGGGGAACTTGGTGAGCTCGGAAACGTCGCGGACGGCGATGCCTTCGGCCGAAATGCTCTTGGCGGTGCCGCCGGTGGAGACCAGCTCGACGCCGACATTGGTCAGGCACTTGGCGAATTCGATCAGCCCGGTCTTGTCGGAGACCGACAGCAAAGCGCGCCGGATCGGCACGAGGTCGGGTGCGGGGATTTTCTTGGAAACGACGGCCATGGGTGGCGGGCCCTTCAAAGTTGGAGCGGAAACTTTGCTTGCGGGCGGCCTAGCACATGAGGCCCGGAAATCAAGGCGCGCAGCCGCGCATGCGGCCTATTTCCCGAGGTGATGCCGATCAGGCGCTCAGGGTGCCTCCGCAATCCCGGACGAAAGCCGCTGCGCATTCTTCGTGGAACTGCTCTAACCGTCGAGGCGACTGATGATGCGCGTGCGCGAGAACTGCCAATGCACCTCGGAGATTTCCGAGGCCTTGAACGACAGCACGATCTGGCGGGAGCGGCGGGGACCGCCGATACCGGCGAAATATATCGATTCCTCGACCTCGGACGCAACATCAGGCGAGGTGAAGACCCAAGTGTCGATATCCGGCCCGGTCAACACCAGCCGCTCCTTCTGGTCGCGAAAGAGCTGGACGTCGGGATGGACGTGGAAGCGGATGGTGACGAGGTCGCGGCCATCATTCTTGATCAGCGTCTTGCCGACGCGAAGGATGCGGTCGCACCCCGACAGGATGCTGCCGCCGGCCGACAGGCTCAGTTCGCGCTCGTGATGGAGGCCGAAGCGCTGGGCATAGCCGTCATGGCGGGCGACAAAACCATGGATGCCCGGCTTGTCGAGGCGCTGGGTCGGTACTGATTTCGGTCCGGCGAAAAGCGGACTGCCGAGCACACCGCTCACGCGCTGCGAATGGGCGAAGCTTGCCGACGAGGTGTCGTTGATGGTGACGGTCGAGTGGGCGGCAGTGGCGCGCGCCAGCGGCCTGAGGTCGGCTGCGCCATAGGTGTCGATGCCGGCGTTGACGATATAGTGCTGGCGGCCCGACGACATCTCGAACGCCAAGCAGCCCGCATGGGCCTGGTTCGCCACGTCGATCGGCGGTGCCGTGCCGGTGTCGGCAATTACTGTCGTGCCGCCCATGGCGAGGCGCTCATAGCCGGAATGGGTGGCGTGCAGCGGCGGCGAGCCGGCGGTATCGTCATGGCGCAGGATCGCGACGATGCGGTCGTGGATGGTGGCGCCCATGCCGTTGAAGCGGGCGAGGCTGCCGTCCTGGTGGCGGAAGAAGCGCAGTGCCGGCAACATGCGCTCGACGGCGTTGATCAGCGCCAATGGCGGCTGCTCGGCCTGGTTGGCGTAGGTGTGGCGCAGCGGCAGCAGGTCGGCGAGGATTTCGAGAACCGCCATCGGGTTGCGCGAGATATGGCCGCCGTCGGGCAGGATCTGGCGGTCGAGCTCTTCGGCGAGGTTGCGCGTGGCCGAGCGCAGCGCCGAGACAGGCGCCGGCAGCGACAGTGCGGCGAAGGCGAGCGCAACGCGGGCGCGGAGCCGGTCCTTGCCGTCGGGCATCTCCGGCGACATCGACCGGAGATAACGGATCTGCATTGCGAGCGAACGCAGGAACGACCGGTAGAAGGCAAACTCGGCGCCCTGCAGAACGACCGAGGAGTGCTGCAGCCAGGCGATGACGCGCTTGGCGGTGGTTGCGGGTTCCCAGGCTATTCCTGATATGCGGTTGCCATGCAAAGCGATCCAGTCGGAAACCAGGGCGCGGGCGTTGGCGGCCGCCAGCTCGGTGCCGGCCGCGCGCATGTGGCGCAGCCAGCGGAAGCCATGCAGGCTACGCTGCCAGCCGCGATTTGGCACGTCGATCAGGAAAGGCGACTGGCCGCCAGTCTCGACCAGATGGCCCGAAAGCGGAAAGCGGCCATAGTAGATTTCAAGCGCGATCTGCGGGTCTGCAAGGCGCAGGTCGGGCGGCGCGATGAGCACGCGTTCGGGCGTGCGCCCGGAGTAGCGCCAGCTGTAAGCCGGCCCGGCGCGCAAGCGCCGGCGCGTCTTACGCCAGAACTCCTTGGCGACGAGTGCCCAAAGGCGCGTCGTGTTGTCCGCCGCGATCGACAATACCCCTCCTGACGCAACCCCACGTCGTCACACAAATTAGGTTGTTTCAATGGTGGGCGCGAGGGTGAATTTTTCGTAAACGCGGGCGTTGATCAGGCGATACGGCGGAACCTTGCTGCAAAGAAGCCATCGAGGCCGGAGATCGCGGGATTGCCGAGGTCAAGGCCGGCGGGCGTGGTGCGCAAAAAGCCGGTGGCGGTGACAAAATCGTCGATGCCTGAGACCTCGCCCGCGCGAATCGGGTCGAGTTCGACCTTGCCCTTGTGTTCGGCCAGGAAGCCGGCGACGAGGGCCTCGCCCTCTTCAGGGTCGAGCGAGCAGTTGGAAAAGACGATCCTGCCACCCGGCTTCACCAACTTGACCGCACGGTCGAGCAGGGCGCGCTGGACGCCGGCGAGCTTGGTGATGTCGGCAGGCGACTTGGTCCACAGAACGTCGGGATGGCGTCGGACCGTGCCGGTTGACGAGCATGGCGCATCGAGCAGGACGGCATCGAACAGCTCTGCAGGCTCGTAAACGAGGATATCGGCGTTGACCTTGTCGGCATCGAGGCCAAGGCGCTCAAGATTGCCGGCAAGACGGGCAAGGCGGTTCTTCGAAGCTTCGACCGCCGTGACCTTGGCGCCGGAGAGCACGAGCTGTGCCGTCTTGCCGCCGGGGGCGGCGCAGAGATCAGCAACACGCTGGCCGCTGACATCGCCAAACAGCTTTGCTGGCAGGGCGGCGGCGGCGTCCTGGACCCACCAGGCGCCTTCTGTGAAGCCCGGCAGTTCGGCGACCGGACCGGAAAGGCGCTCGATGCGTATCGACCCGGTGGGCAGCACGGTGCCACCCAGCTGCTCGGCCCATTTGGCCGGATCTGCCTTGGCGGTGAAATCGACAGGCGCCTCGACGCGATGCGCGGCTAGGATCTTCTTGGCCTCATCCGCGCCATAGGCGGCAGTCAGCCGCTCGACGAACCAGTCGGGCGCATCGTTGGTCGTTGCCAGCATGTCGGCCAGCTCGGCTTCCTTGGCGCGGGCAAGAGTGCGCAGCACGCCATTGACCAGGCCCGAGAACCGAACCGTGCGCGGGTCTGCCTTGGCGTGGGTGACGGCAAGGTCGACGGCGGCGCTGTCGGGAATGTCGAGGAACAGGATCTGCGCTGCCGCGACGTGCAGGATGTGGGTCAGCACGGTGGCGTTGGCCGGCAGCGGCTTTTCAAGCCGGCGCGAGATCAGCTTGGAGATGGTGACGCGATGGCGAAGTGCGGTGGCCAGGATGGCGCGGACCAGACCACGGTCGCGCATGTCGAGCGCGCGGAACTGGGGGTGGCCGTGCTCGTGATCGGTCAGGCCGTCGAGCGGGGTCCTGGCGTCGATCGTCGCGGCCAGCAGGCGGGCCGCGGCCATGCGCGCGGCAATACCCGGAGCGTCGGGAACGATGGACGGCCGGTTGCCCTTGCCGTCACCGCTGCGGGCGCGGTTTCGCTTAGGGTCGCGCTGGGGGTCGCGCTGGCCGGCGCTCACGACCTCGGGCCTTTCGGCCCGGTCGGGTTGCGGCCCCATGGGCTGGACGGACGTGGCTGCTCTGGTGCCGCCTGCTCGGCAGGGCGACCACCCCATGGACCCTGCTGGCTGGAAGGCGTCGAACGCTGCGCCGTCTGCTGAGGTGCCGTGCGCTGGGTTGGACGACCGACACCCTCATTCGCCATCGCCTGCAGGGCAGCGATGCGGTTTTCTGTATTGGGGTGGGTCGAGAAAAGATTGTCCATGCGCTCGCCGGATAGAGGATTGATGATGAAGAGGGGAGCCATCGCAGGATTGCGCTCGGCTTCGGGGTTGTGGATGCGTTCGACGTTGCGGGCGATCTTGTCAAGGGCGGAAGCGAGCCAGAGCGGATTGCCGCAGATCTCGGCGCCGCGCCTGTCGGCGGAATATTCGCGGGTCCGGCTGATCGCCATCTGCACCAGCATGGCGGCAAAAGGCGCCACGATCATCGCCACCAGCACGCCGACGAAGCCGAGCGGATTGTTGTTGTCACGGTTGCCGCCGAAGAAGAAGGCGAAGTTGCCGAGCATCGAGATCGCGCCGGCAAGGGTCGCGGTAACAGTCATGATCAGCGTATCGCGGTTTTCGATATGGGCGAGTTCGTGCGCCATGACAGCTGCGACTTCTTCATGGCTCAGCCGCTGCAACAGGCCGGTGGAGGCGGCGACGGCGGCATTCTCAGGATTGCGGCCGGTGGCAAACGCGTTGGGCTGCGGGCTGTCGATCAGGTAGACCTTGGGCATCGGCAGGCCGGCATTGGCGGCGAGGCCGCGCACGATGGCGTAATATTCGGGCGCATTGCGCTCATCGACCTCGACGGCGTGGTTCATGCGCAGGACCATCTTGTCGGAGTTCCAGTAGCTGAACAGGTTCATGGCCGCCGCGATCAGGAAGGCGATCGTCATGCCGCCGGAGCCGCCGATCAGGTAGCCGACGCCCATGAACAGCGCCGTCATGGTCGCCAGAAGCATCGCCGTCCGCATCATGTTCATCGTTCGCTCCGTCCTTTTCCGCCCGCGCCAGGGTCGATCCCGGCTCAGCGCTTCGCTATATGATGGGAGAGACGAGGGTGCGTTTCAATCATTTCCGAGGAATCCCATGGACGACGCCAAACCGCAGACCGATGTGGAAACGCCTGCGCCAAAGCAACTTTCGCCGGCAGCCAGGCGTGCCCTGGCCGAAGCCGAGGCGCGTCGCGAGGCCTACAAGGTCGAGGAAGCCAAGCTGCCGCGCGAGATCGGCGGCCGCGGCGGCAAGGAGCCCGGACGCTATGGCGACTGGGAGATCAAGGGTCTGACCAGCGACTTCTGAAGCCGTCGACTGCAAGCTCCCTGCACAGCCGCAATGGAACCGAAATCGCGAGCCGTTCGTTCTCCCAGGGATCGCGCAAGGAGCTGCCATGACCAAGATGATTCCGGGACTCGTACTTGCTGTGCTGCTGGGGGCCGTACCGGCGCAGGCCCAGACCAAGGAACCGGCGGTGCCGCCGCAGAATTCACTCAAGCTGTCCGAGATCATCGCCAAGATCGAGCAGCGCGATCAGTTCCGCTACATCTCCGAGATCGATTGGGAGAGCGAAGGCTACTACGACGTGATCTACTACACGTCCGACAAGGCCAAGGTGGAAATCAAGATCGATCCGGTCAGCGGCGAGCCGAGGATGTAGTTTCGCGAGGTCTCCTCCGCGACGTCTTGTTCACGCAACGCAATAGGAACAATTACCTTGGATGGATTCTGATCTGTTCAAGGTTGCGGCGGTTCTGATTTGTGTCGGCCTCGCATTCCCGCCGAGGCCAAGCGACAGGACAATTTCGCCGGGTCGCTCAGCGCGCATGTCGTCGAGGTGATCGACGGCGATAGGTTCCTGGCCGAGGCAGAGATCTGGCCCGGGCAGACGTTGCGGGTCAACATCCGCATTTGCGGGATCGACGCACCGGAGATGAAAAGCCGGTGCGTGGGTGAACGAACCGCGCGGCACGCGCAGCCCTTGCCCGGCTCGTCGCTGAGGGTCCGATAAGTCTTTCCAATATCGGTGGCGCCAAATACTACGGCCGCGTGCTTGCCGACGTCAGCACCGGGACGGTGAGGTGGTCCCAAGGCGATGCTTGAAGACAGGCTGGTGCGCGCTTATGGCGGCGGCAGGCGGGACAGCTGGTGTAGGTGACCCGATCTGGCACAGGCTCGGTGTACCGAAGTGAAGCGGCGCCCGCGGTGCTGCCGTCACCATGGTGAATGAGCGGTAAACAAGCTCGCCGGCTTGCAAGCGGGTTAACCTCACATTCACCATGTGGATAGGTGATCTTAATGAAAATCAATGACTTGATGCGGTGATGCCGTTTGGCCCGCCCAAATGGGCCGCCGCGGCCAGTTTCCTGCTTTGCCCTTGCCAGAGGCACAGAGGCGGCGGGGCAGGACATGCGGAAATTTCAGGCACTGGCACGGGCAGCAAGGCGTTTTGCCGGCGACGGCAGCGGCAACTTCGCCATTCTGGGCGGCATCACCATTTCAATTCTCGCCATGGCTGCCGGCTACGGCGTTAACGTGGCCCAGCTTCACAATGTCAAATCGGGACTGTCACAGGCAGTCGACGCCGCGGTGACGTCGACAGCGCGGGATCTGACGACCGGCCGGATCAAGCTTGAGGACGCGGACAAGACAGTCGCCGCGTTTGTCGAAGCCAATACTGACAGGCTGCTCGCCCCTGGTGAGAAGGTGGTGGTGGGCAAGACGCTCGTCGATCGTCTGGCGGGTACGGTCCAGGCGACCGCCTATATCGACGTCAAAGTGTTTTTCCCACTTTTCGGTAGTGCCAACAAGCGACGCATTTCGGCGACGACGGCGTCGCTTTACTCCGACAAAGACATCGAAGTGGCGATGATGCTCGACGTCACCGGGTCGATGAAAGGCCAGAAGATCAGGGATCTTAAGTCGGCGGCGGAGAATGCCGTCGAAAAGCTGCTTGAGAATCCGCGCACACGCGTGGCGCTGGTGCCGTATGCAGAGTCTGTGAACGTAGGTGCGCTTGCTGAAAAGACGGTCTTCGTTGAAAAAGCGGGGGCACGCGACCTGCCTCCGCCTGATGATGCAACGCCCAGGGAAATATCTATCAACACAGGCAAGCAGTCGGACAATTGCGCGAGCGACCGCAAGACTCCGGCCCTTGAAGCGGACTTCACTGACGACGGACCGGCCACGAAACGCGTCGGGCCCGATGGACGGATTTATTCTGCGAAGGTCAACCTGGACGATCGGGTCTCAAGCTGCCCTGCTGCCAGTGTGGTGCCGCTTACCGCGGATGCTGACAAGCTCAACAAGGCAATTGAAAAGTTTTCGGCGAATGGCGTGACAGCTGGAGCTATCGGCGTTCAGTGGGCCTACTACATGCTGTCCGACAAGTGGCGCGCCGCGATAAAGGACGCCAAGATGGGCGACGGTCCGGCGGACATGGATACTGCCAAGGTCACGAAAGTGGCTATCCTTATGACCGACGGACAGTTCAACAAGGCCTTTGCGGGTGTCAGGAACACCTCCGACGGGGCCGCTTCCAGGCGCTATGCCGAAAGCCTGTGCACATCAATGAAGGAAAACGGCATCGAGATTTTCACTATCGGCTTCGACTTGAACGATCCAGGTATGTCAAAGACCGAAAGAGACCAGGCCAAGGCGGTGCTCAAGAATTGCTCGTCGCCAGACAAGTCGCATATCAAGCACTACTACGAGGCATCGACAGGCACCGAGCTCGACGAGGCATACAAGGCAATCATCGACGCCACCGAACTACTCTATCTGACGATGTAAGTTCCAAGAAAAAGGCCGCCCTTCTTGCGAAGGTGCGGCCTTTCCGTGTTTCCGTCCATGGCGCGGTCTCTGGCTTATGACCTTGAGGTCACCAGCCGCGCTTCTCGCGCCTTAACGGGAAGACTGCTTCCCGAAAGGGCAATCCGCTGAGGCCACGTTTAGGAAAACGAAATCACTCGACATCGGATCACCTCCTTTCAGTTCGTTGAACACAACAGCAAGGTGGGGTCTTTCCAGCGTTTTGGCAAGTGCGACCATGGCACTAGACCCTTGGTACGCGATTATGCTCCCAGGCTGTGCTCTTGCTGAAACACTTCCCTGGCAGCAAACAGGCCGTTGAGCGCTGCCGGGAAGCCGGCATAGACCGCCATCTGCATGATCGTCTCGACGATCTCGTCGCGGCTAAGTCCGACATTGAGGCCCGCCTGGATATGAACCTTGAGCTGCGGCGCGGCATTGCCGAGCGCCGTCAGAGCCGCAATCGTTGCGATCTCGCGCGACCTGAGGTCGAGGCCGGGACGCGAATAGATGTCGCCGAACGGAAACTCGATGATGTAGCGGGCGAAATCGGGCGCGATGTCGGCGAGCGAGTCGACGACCTTCTGGCCGCCTTCGCCGTCGATTTCAGCGAGCGCGCGTGCGCCGCGCTCGAAGCGGCTGTCTGGAGAGTTGTTCATTTTCGGTCTCGATCCTTTTTGCTGCGTCGGCGTAGCCGCCGATCTTGGCGTCGAGAACGAGGAGGTTGGCCTGGAGGTCGGCGACATGGGCTCGCACCTTGCGGCGATGCGCCTCAAGCAAGGCGCGGCGCTCGGCGTCGGTTGCCGGCCCTTGCTGACGCAAAGCGGCATATCGCAGCATTTCGCGGATCGGCATGCCGGTGGCCTTGAGCCGGCCGAGAAATTCGATCCAGGAGAGGATCGACGCGTCGTAGTCACGCTGGCCCGATGCATCCTTGTCGGGCACAGGCAAAAGGCCGATCTGCTCGTAATAGCGGATCGTGTAGGCGGTCAGGCCCGAGCGTTTTGCCAGTTCGCCGATCTTCATGAACAACCTGTCTCGTTACGACGCTCGCGATGCTAGGTGTTCGAGTGCACTCTAAGTCAAGGCCGTTTTTCGAGGGCTGTTGGAGGCGAGACAGACGCCCCTCGCGCGGTGGCGCGAAGGGCGTGTCGTGCTGATGCAGGCTCTGCCTACTCGGCGATGTCGACAGTCTCGAAGCGGTGCGAGCCGAGCGGGTCCATCACATAGCCGCTGACCTTCTTCGACATCGGCAACGAGACGGTCGAATGGTCGAGCGTCGCCCAGGGTGCCTGTTCCTTGAAGATCAGCTGGGCCTGCTCGTAGAGCTTCGCCCGTTCGGCCTGGTCGACAGTCGTGCGTGCCTTCTGGAGCAGCTCCTCGAAGGGCTGGTGGCACCAGTTGGCCATGTTGGCGCCGCCGACGCCGGCGCAGGAGAAGAAGTAGGACAGCAGATTGTCCGGATCGCCATTGTCGCTGGTGCCGCCGAGGATGATGGCGCCATCACGCTGCTTGTCGCGGGCACGCTTGAGGTATTCGGCCCATTCGTAGGACACGACCTCGACACCGACGCCGACCTTCTGGAAGTCGGACTGGATCAGCTCGGCGACGCGACGGGCGTTGGGCATGTAGGGCCGGCTGACCGGCATCGCCCAGACCTTCATCTTCAGGTCCTTGACGCCTGCGTCGTCGAGCATTTTCTTGGCTGCGACCGGATCGTAGGGATCGTCGACGACCGCATCGTTGTAGCCCCACATCGCCGGCGGGATCGGGTTCTTGGCGACTTCGCCGAGATCCTGGAACACCGCCTGGAGGATGGCCTTCTTGTCGATCGCCATGTTCAGCGCCTTGCGCACCTCGATCCTGTCGAAAGGCGGGGTCAAGGTGTTGTAGGCGAGATAAGCAACGTTGAGGCCAGGCTTTTCCATCACCACAAGGTTGGGGTCGGCCTTGAGGCCGGGAACATCGGCGGGCGCCGGGTAGGCCGCGACATGGCATTCGCCAGCCTGCAGGCGCTGCATCCGCGTCGATGCATCGGCGGTGATGGCGAACACCAGCTCATCCAGCTTCGGCTTGGCGCCCCAGTAGGTCGGGTTTGCCTTGAAGCGCACCACGGCATCCTGCTGGTAGCCGACGAACTGGAACGGCCCTGTGCCGACCGGCTCGGAGTTGAGCTTTTCCGGCGTTCCGGCCGCGGCGAGCTTGTCGGCATATTCCTTGGACAGGATCGAACCCAGATCCATCGCCAGGTTGGAGAGAATGGAGGCGTTCGGCTGGCTCAGCACCAGCTTGACGGTGAGATCGTCAACCTTGGAGATGTCCTTGACCGTCGCCTGCATGTCCATGCCGGCATACATCTCGTAATTCGCGCCGGTGACATACTGATGCCAGGGATTGTCGGTGAGGCGCTGGCGGTCGAACGAGAACACGACGTCTTCGGCATTCATGTCGCGTGTCGGCGTGAAGTAGTCGGTGGTCTGGAACTTCACGCCGGGGCGCAGTTTGAACGTGTAGGTCAGCATGTCGTCGGAAACGGTCCAGCTCTCGGCCAGGCCAGGCAGCAGGTTCGTCGTGCCGTTCTCGAATTCGACCAGACGTCCGTAGATCGGTTTCGACGACGCATCCCAGGTGCTGTTGGTCGAGTAGAGCGCCGGATCGAAACCTTCCGGTGCCGCCTCGGAACAGTAAACAAGCGTCTTGGCCGATGCCTCGGCACCGAGCAGGCCGAGTGCCGCGGCGGCGACTGAAAGACAAAGGGCAGCCCGGATTGAGCTGCGTTTCAAGGAATTCATCGGGTTTTCCCCTTCAGGTTTTCTTGGTTGCGGGCGTTTGGGTGCAACGGCGTCAGTCGGCGCGTCCGGCGCGGGTGTCGAGCCCGCGGCCCGGGCGCCATACGGCGTCTGGCTGCGTCCACAGCACCGGGTCGACGATCAGCTTGGCGAGTTCGCGGGCCTGCAGCTCAAGGAAGCGCTCGCCCTTCTCCGCGGTGCCCTTGGCCGGTACGCCCCATGTGCCGGTGTTGGGCGCGCGCTCGGAAAAGGAATAGAAGCGGTGGGCACCATGCGGCGCCTCGTTCTTGCCGGCCTCAGCCGTGAAGGCCTCTTCGAACTTGTCCTTTTTGACGGTGTCGGGCGAGATCGCCAGCATCACCGACGCCTCGCCCTCGCAGGCGTGCTTGGGGCCGTTGTCGGTTTCAAACAGCGCCGCGGTTTCCGCGGGTGCCAGCATCCAGGGCGTCGTGTAGACGATCGGCATGGCGAACTCGACGGCAAGCTCGCGTGTCGACATCGCCAGCGGGTCGATGTTGCCGCCATGGCCGTTGACGATGAGCAGGCGGGTAAAGCCGATTGCCTTCAGCGAACGCACGACCGACTTCAGCACGTGGAAATAGGCAGTGTAGTCGAGGCTGATCGTGCCGCCGAATGGCAGATGGTGCTCGCTCATGCCGAGCCAGAGGCCGGGAAGCACTGCCAGCGGCACATCATCGGCGACCAGGCGCGCGCCGCGCCGGGCGGCGGCCTCGGCGCTCGCCGTGTCGGTGATGACGGGCAGATGCGGGCCGTGCTGCTCGAGCGACCCGACCGGCAGGATGGCCAAGGCGTTGCCGCGGGCCGCGATCTCGCGCAGGTCCGGCGCGGTCATGCGCGCCCACTCAACTTCCCGTGCCATCAAAGACTCCTGCCTCGCATGCGAAAAAAATTATTCTATAGGAAAATATTTTTCCTAATTGCCCGGAATGTCAATAGCGGTGCTTGGGCAGCGGGTTGGACCACGCGGCTGGAACCTGGCCCGTCCGAGCTGCCCGGCGGAGCGGTGGGGTTTGAGGCGGGGCGGGTTTCGGCCGCAAAAAGCCGAGGCTTGGGGAAATGGAATTGCGTCAGACGTGCATGCGGATCGGCTCGATCCTGGGAATCGGGATAATCACATTGGGAAGCGCTGGCGCGACGTCGCGGGCAGAACGCGCCGTGGAGCAGGGATTGCCTGTCACATTGGCCAAGGCCCGAACCTGCAAGCAGGTCAGTTCCTGTGCGGAAGCCGTGGCGCTCTGGTGTGGCGGCTACAGGCGGGCAGACGCCGACAATGACGGCATTCCTTGCGAGAATGTCTGCCCGACGAAAGAGCTTGTCGATGAGTTGCGCCAGCAGATCGGCTGCTGAGCCGGAGGGAAATCCCCTCGCATCGTGTGACGCGAGGGGATCGCGGCCTTAGGCTCGCTTGTTCTGGCGATTGGCGACGAGGTCGTCGACGACGGCCGGATCGGCCAGCGTCGAGGTGTCGCCGAGCGCGCCGAAATCGTCCTCGGCGATCTTGCGCAGGATGCGGCGCATGATCTTGCCCGAGCGGGTCTTGGGCAGGCCCGGCGCAAACTGGATCTTGTCGGGCGAAGCGATGGCGCCGATCTCCTTGCGGACATGGGCGACGAGCTCCTTGCGCAGGTCCTCGGTCGCTTCGATGCCCGACATCAGCGTGACGTAGCTATAGATGCCCTGGCCCTTGATGTCGTGCGGGTAACCGACGACGGCGGCTTCCGAAACCTTGTCGTGGCTGACCAGCGCCGACTCGACCTCTGCGGTGCCCATGCGGTGACCCGAGACGTTGATGACGTCGTCGACGCGGCCGGTGATCCAGTAGTAGCCGTCGGCGTCGCGGCGGCAGCCGTCACCGGTGAAATACTTGCCCTTGTAGGTGGCGAAATAGGTCTGGATGAAGCGCTCGTGGTCGCCATACACGGTGCGCATCTGGCCCGGCCAGGAATCGGTGATGCAGAGATTGCCGTCGGCGGCACCCTCAAGCACGTTGCCTTCGTTGTCGACGAGCTCCGGCTTGACGCCGAAGAAGGGCCGCGTCGCCGAGCCCGGCTTGAGGTCGGTGGCACCCGGCAGCGGCGTGATCAGGATGCCGCCGGTCTCGGTCTGCCACCAGGTGTCGACGATCGGCACCTTCTTGTCGCCGACGACGTTGTAATACCACTCCCAGGCTTCCGGATTGATCGGCTCGCCGACCGAACCCAGAACGCGCAGGCTCTTGCGCGACGTCTTCTTCACATGCTCGTCGCCGGCGCCCATCAAAGCGCGAATGGCAGTGGGGGCGGTGTAGAAGATGTTGACCTTGTGCTTGTCGACGACGTCCCAGAAGCGCGAGGCGCTGGGGTAATTGGGCACACCCTCGAACATCAGCGTGGTGGCGCCGTTGGCGAGCGGGCCATAGACGATGTAGCTGTGGCCGGTGACCCAGCCGACATCGGCCGTGCACCAGTAGATGTCGCCGTCATGGTAGTCGAAGACATATTGGTGGGTCATCGAGGCGTAGACGAGATAGCCGCCTGTGGTGTGCAGCACGCCCTTGGGCTTGCCGGTCGAACCCGAGGTGTAGAGGATGAACAGCGGATCCTCGGCCTTCATCTTCTCGGGCTTGCATTCGGCTTTCACCGAGCGGACCTCGTCGTGGTACCAGTGGTCGCGGCCGGGCGCCCAGCCGACCTTGCCGCCCGTGCGGCGCACCACCAGCACGTCCTTGACCATGACATGATGCTTGGCGGCGATGTCGATCGCCTTGTCGGTGTTTTCCTTGAGCGGGATCGCCTTGCCGCCACGCAGACCTTCATCTGATGTGATGACGAAGGTCGATTCGCAGTCGACGATGCGGCCGGCCAGCGCGTCGGGCGAGAAGCCGCCGAAGACGATGGAATGGATGGCGCCGATGCGGGTGCAGGCGAGCATCGCATAGGCCGCTTCCGGGATCATCGGCATGTAAATGGTGACGCGGTCGCCCTTCTTGACGCCGTGCTTCTTCATGACGTTGGCGAGGCGGCAAACGTGCTCGTAGAGCTCGTTGTAGGTGATCTTCTTGTCGTCGTAAGGGTTGTCGCCTTCCCAGATGATGGCGGTCTGGTTGCCGCGCTTCTTCAGGTGGCGGTCGATGCAGTTGTAGGAGACGTTGGTCAGCCCGTCCTCGAACCACTTGATCGACACCTTACCGTCGAAGGAGGTGTTCTTGACCTTGGTGTAGGGCTTGAACCAGTCGATGCGCTTGCCGTGCTTGCCCCAGAACTTGTCGGGGTTCTTGATGCTCTCGCCATACCATTTCAGGTAGGTGTCGTTGTCGATCAGCGCATTCTTCTTCCACGCCGGCTGGACGCGGTGGACACGGACTTCGGACATTTCTCTCCCTTCCTCCCGGAAACGATCCGACGGCTCCTTGCGGCCGGCGGACGGCGGCGTTGGAGCCGCGTTGGCGCGCATTATTAGCAATTCGCGCCGCCTCACAATATTAGACCTTGGATTTGGCCGCGGTCTTTCCGTAGCGGCAAATCGCCGCCGCTATATAGCTATCAGCAATGGCCGAGGTCGAGTGCTAAAGTGCTGATTTCTTGGAACTATCATATGCGCGTTCCGTTGTTTTAGCAGACGGTTAACCATCGCGGCGCAGACTTTGGCCGTGGAGGAGCTGTTCGAAACGGAAGGCCAGCATGCGCGACGCTTCTGAACTGGAACTGATGCTCAGGGGCTACGGCCTGACCACGGCCGAAATCCTCTATCACCTGCCCGACCACCCACATGTGCTGCAGACATTCATCTGGCAGGACTACGATCTGGCGCCGAAATTCCCCATCCTGTTCGGCTTCATCGAGTTCTGGCGTGCCAAGCTCGATGGGCCGCTGCATTCGGTGCACTACACCCATCGCAAGCTGATCGCGCCCAATGAGTGGCGCAAGGTCGACGGCGAGTTCGTGCTGCACTGAACCCGGCTTCGACAGGGCTGGCTCCCTGTTCGAAGCCGTGCGTTTTCGTGCGCGCCTGCCGCCCGGCACACCGCGCTGGCACAAATCAATTGCGGCATTCGAGACGCTGGGCCGATTGCGGCCGGCTCGCCGGGCGGGTATTCCCGCCACCAGAGCTTCCGCTGCGCCTTCGCTGCCGGCGGGTAAAAGGGAGAACTACGATGAACATGAAGATCCTTGCGGGCGTCTCGCTCGCCGCGCTGATGGCCTTAGGCTCCGCCGCGCATGCCGACATCACCATCGGCCTCGTTGCTCCGCTGACCGGTCCGGTCGCCGCCTATGGCGACCAGGTCAAGAACGGCGCCCAGGCTGCCGTCGATGTCATCAATGAAAAGGGTGGCATCCTCGGCGAGAAGATCGTGCTGAAGCTCGCCGACGATGCCGGCGATCCAAAGCAGGGCGTCTCCGCTGCCAACCTGCTGGTTGGCGAAGGCGTGAAATATGTCGTTGGCCCGGTGACTTCGGGCGTTGCGATCCCGGCTTCGGACGTCTTTGCCGAAAATGGCATCCTGATGGTGACGCCGACGGCAACAGCGCCGGACCTGACCGCACGCGGCCTGACCAACGTGCTGCGCACCTGCGGTCGTGACGACCAGCAGGCGGAAGTTGCCGCTGCCTACGTGCTCAAGAACATGAAGGACAAGCGCGTCGCCGTGATCGACGACAAGGGCACCTACGGCAAGGGCCTGGCCGAAGCCTTCAAGAAGGCGATCAATGCCGGCGGCCTGACCGAAGTGCAGCAGAACTCGCTTAACCCGGGCGAAAAGGACCTGTCGGCACTGATCACCCGCCTCAAGGCCGACAATGCCGAAGTCATCTACTTCGGCGGCTACCACCCCGAGGGCGGCCTTCTGGCGCGGCAGTTGAAGGACGGTGGCGTCAACGCCGTCATCATCGGCGGCGAAGGCCTGTCGAACACCGAGTTCTGGGCGATCGGCAACGAAGCCGCTGCTGGCACGCTGTTCACCAATGCGACCGACGCACTGAAGAACCCGGCCTCGGCCGAGGCGGTCAAGGTTCTGGCCGACAAGGGCATTCCCGCCGAGGCGTTCACGCTCAACGCCTATGCTGCCGTCGAGGTGCTGAAGGCAGGCATCGAAAAGGCCGGCAAGGCCGACGACGCTGCAGCTGTTGCCGCTGCGCTCAAGTCTGGCGAGCCGATCTCCACCGCCATCGGCAATCTGACTTATGGCGAAACCGGCGACCTGACCTCGCCAAGCTTCTCGCTGTTCAAGTGGGAAGGCGGCAAGATCGTCGCTGCGGAGTAATTTCCGGGCTAGGCAGAAACGAAAAGGCCGGGATGCAGATCCCGGCCTTTTGTGTTCGTGGCTTCTGACATCTCAGCGGGTGCCGAAGATCGCCGAGCCGACCCGCACGCTGGTGGCGCCGAATGCAATCGCAAGTTCGTAGTCGCCCGACATGCCCATCGAAAGCTTCGCGACACCGGCTTCGCGCGCCAGTTTTTCCAGCAGGGCAAAATGCGGGCCGGGGTTTTTGTCGGCCGGCGGGATGCACATCAGGCCTTCGATGGCGAGGTTGTGGACCTCACGGCAGCGCTTGACGAAGGCGACCGCTTCGCGTGGCTCGATGCCGGCCTTTTGCGGTTCGGAGCCGGTGTTGACCTGGACGTAGAGTTTCGGCGACCGACCCTGGCGCTCGATTTCCCGGGCGAGCTCGGCGGCAATCTTCTCGCGGTCGACAGTCTCGATGACGTCGAACAGGGCGACCGCCTCCTTGGCCTTGTTGGATTGCAGCGGGCCGATCAGATGAAGCTCGATGTCGGAAATCTCCGCCTTCAGCTGCGGCCACTTTCCTTGCGCTTCCTGGACGCGGTTTTCGCCGAAGACGCGCTGGCCGGCCTCGATGACGGGGCGGATGTGCTCGGCATCGAAGGTCTTGGAGACCGCCACCAGCACTGTCGAGCCCTCTGGCCTGTTGGCCTCGCGCTCGGCCGCACCTATCTTATGCTTCACCAGAGTGAGCTGTTCGACCGACTTTTCCATGCCGCTGGCCCTGCTGCTTTTTGCCCGCCTCCGGTCTGCCGGAGTTGACGGGTCCGGGAATCCATGATGAACACCCGGCAACGATTTCCTGAACCGCGGGTTTTCGCCCCGGTCCATGCACGCTTTTAAGTGAAAAACATCCGATGGCAACCGAACGATACAATCCGCGCGCGTCCGAACCCAAATGGCAGAAGGCCTGGGGCGAGGCAAAGCTCTTCGAGACCGACAACGACGATCCCCGGCCGAAATACTACGTGCTGGAAATGTTCCCCTATCCGTCGGGGCGCATCCATGTCGGCCACGTCCGTAACTACGCGATGGGCGACGTCGTCGCGCGCTTCCGCCGCGCCATGGGCTACAATGTGCTCCATCCGATGGGTTGGGATGCCTTCGGCATGCCAGCGGAAAACGCTGCGATGAAGAACAAGGTCCATCCCAAGGACTGGACCTACCAGAACATCGCGACGATGCGCACGCAGCTGAAGTCGATGGGCCTGTCGCTCGACTGGAGCCGTGAGTTCGCCACCTGCGACGTCGACTATTACCACCGCCAGCAGATGCTGTTCATCGACTTCGTCGAGAAGGGACTGGTCACCCGCAAGTCGTCCAAGGTCAACTGGGATCCGGAGGACATGACCGTGCTCGCCAACGAGCAGGTCATCGACGGACGCGGCTGGCGTTCCGGCGCGCTGGTCGAACAGCGTGAACTGACGCAGTGGTTCTTCAAGATCACCGATTTTGCACAGGACCTGTCGGACGCGCTCGATGGCCTCGATGAGTGGCCCGAGAAGGTCAAGCTGATGCAGCGCAACTGGATCGGCCGTTCGGAGGGGCTGCTGATCCGTTGGCCGTTGGCCGCTGGTACCGCACCTGCGGGTGAGAACGAACTGGAAGTCTACACGACGCGTCCGGACACGATCTTCGGCGCCTCCTTCATGGCGATCTCGGCCGACCATCCGCTGGCCAAGAAGGCCGCCGAGAGCAAGCCTGAGCTCGCCGCCTTCATGGAAGACGTGCGTCGCATGGGTACGTCGGTTGCAGCGCTGGAAACGGCCGAGAAGAAGGGCATGGACACCGGCATCCGCGTCGTCCATCCGTTCGACCCGAGCTGGACGCTGCCGGTCTATGTCGCCAACTTCGTGCTGATGGACTACGGTACGGGCGCCATCTTCGGCTGCCCGTCGGGCGACCAGCGCGACCTCGATTTCGCCAACAAGTATGGCCTGCCGGTGGTTCCTGTCGTGATGCCGGAGGGCGGCGATGCCGCGACCTTCCAGATCACCGAGGAGGCCTATACCGACGATGGCGTGATGATCAATTCGCGCTTCCTTGACGCCATGAAGCCGGAGGCGGCGTTCAACGACGTTGCCACCCGTCTCGAGCAGATCTCGATCGGCAATCGCCCGATGGGCGAGCGCAAGGTGCAGTTCCGCCTGCGCGACTGGGGCATTTCGCGCCAGCGCTACTGGGGCTGCCCGATCCCGATGATCCACTGCGAGGATTGCGGTGTCGTGCCGGTGCCGAAGGCCGACCTGCCGGTCAGGCTGCCTGACGACGTCGAGTTCGACCGTCCGGGTAATCCGCTCGACCGTCACCCGACCTGGCGCCACGTCAACTGCCCGCAATGCGGCAAGGCGGCACGCCGCGAGACCGACACGATGGACACGTTTGTCGATTCGTCGTGGTATTTCGCGCGCTTCACCGCACCTTGGGAAAACGAACCGACCGATCCGAAGGCCGCCAATGAGTGGCTGCCGGTCGATCAGTATATCGGCGGCATCGAGCATGCGATCCTGCACTTGCTCTATTCGCGCTTCTTCACCCGGGCGATGAGCAAGGCCGGCCACCTCGACCTGTCCGAACCCTTCAAGGGCCTGTTCACGCAAGGCATGGTCGTGCACGAGACCTACCGTCTCGGCAGCGGCCCGAATGGCGAGTGGGTTTCGCCGAGCGACGTCAAGATCGAGGAGACCGACGGCAAGCGGCGGGCGACGCTGATTGCGACCGGCGAGCCGGTCGAGATCGGTTCGATCGAGAAGATGTCGAAGTCGAAGAAGAACGTCGTCGACCCCGACGACATCATCGCCAGCTACGGCGCCGACACCGCACGCTGGTTCGTGCTCAGCGATTCTCCGCCGGAACGCGACGTCGTGTGGACCGAGGCCGGCGTCGAGGGTGCGCATCGTTTCGTACAGCGCGTCTGGCGCCTGGTGTCCGAATCGGCCGACGTGCTGGCCAAGGCGGAAGCCAAGGCAGCCGGCGGGGGCGATGCTGCTGTTGTCTCCAAGGCAGCACACAAGGCGTTGAAATCGGTCGGCGAAGACATTGGCAAGCTCGCCTTCAACAAGGCGGTCGCACGCATCTACGAGCTGACCAACACGCTGCAGGGGCCGCTGGCCGACGCGGCCGCCGGCAAGGCATCGGCAGAGATGGTATCGGCGCTGCGCGAGGCCGTCGACATCCTGATCGTGATGATCGCGCCGATGATGCCGCATCTGGCCGAGGAGTGCTGGGCAGCACTCCAGGGAGATGGACTCGTTGCCGATCGTCCCTGGCCAAAGTTCGATGCAGCACTCGTCGTCGACAACGAAATCACCTATCCGGTGCAGATCAACGGCAAGAAAAGAGCTGATTTGACAATCGCCCGCGACGCAGATCAATTGACCGTCGAAAGAGCGGCGCTGGCACTGGAAGCAGTGCAGAAGGCGCTGGATGGGAAGTCGCCGCGCAAGGTGATTGTTGTGCCGCAGAGGATCGTCAATGTCGTTGCCTGAGGCGCGGAATTCTCCCCGTTCGTTGCGCGTTGCTGCGCGTCTGGCCCTGCTGGCCACGCTTGCACTGGCATCTGCCTGCACCGTGCGTCCGCTTTATTCGGACGGTCCGGCCCAGGCAGGCGTCGAGGCAGGTACGGCGACGCAACTGGCCTCGATCAACATCAAGCCGGTCAATACCCGCTATGGCCAGGAAGTCCGAAACCATCTGATCTTCATGTTCAACGGTGGTGCCGGTCAGCAGGCGGCGGCACCTTACACGATGGATCTGGCGGTGACCGCATTGAGCGAATCGGCGCTGCTCGCCGCGGTGACCAACAAGGACGACGAGCCCACCACCGGCACGATGACGTTGACCGGCATTTATGTGATCACCGACATCAAGACCGGCAAGCGCATCGCCTCGGGCAAGCGCAACGTCTCGGCGTCGTTCGACCGGCCGCGGCAGGAATTCGCCACGCTGCGGGCGCAGCGTGACGCCGAAAATCGCGCTGCACGCGAGCTCGCCGAGTTGCTCAGGCTGGCCATCGCCCAGGATATGTCCAAGGGCTGAGCCTTAGTTTCGGGAGGATCGGTCGATGCGGCTGACATCCTTTTCAGCTGCGGGCTACCGTTCGCTAAGATCGATCCGGCTCGACATCGGCCAGGTCTCGGTCTTCGTCGGCGAGAACGGCGTCGGCAAATCCAACCTCTATCGCGCCCTGCAACTGATCAAGGCCTCCGCCGAGGGCACGCTTGCCCGTGAGATCGCCGCCGAGGGCGGCATGAGTTCGGCGCTGTGGTCGGGCAAGCGGCGGACCGGCCAGCCTGCCCGCGTCATCATCGATGCTGACTTCACCGACGACGAAACGTCAGCCAGATACTCCTACAAGGTCGAGATCGGCCTGCCACCACCTGTAGCAGCCGGCTTTGCGTTCGAGCCGCATGTCAAGGAAGAGACGCTGACCGTCGAAGCCGGGCGCCGCCCGGTCGAGATGATGACGCGCAAGGGCCAGGCGGTGTTTGGCCGCGACGGCGACGGACGCCGGGTCGAGCATCCCGAGCGTATCCTGAATTCTGAAACAGCACTTGCTCTTCTCGGCGGTGCGGGGCGCTATCCCGAAGTTGGCGACCTGCGCGCGGCGGTGGCCGGGTGGCGCTTTTATCATGGCTTCAGGACAGATGCCGATTCACTGGTGCGACGTCCGGCACTTGCGACCACCGCGCCGATGCTCGACGAGGACGGAGCCAATCTGGCCGCCGTTTTTGCAACGCTGAGGCATATCCGCGAAGACACCGTCGATCTCGACCGCTGCATAGCCGACGCGCTTGGCGAGGCGCAGCTCGACGTGCCGGTGCCGGGCGAAAGCGCGACGTTCGGACTTGTGCTGCCGGAATTTCCGCAGCGGGTGTTTCGGCCGCAGGAACTCTCCGACGGGCAGATACGCTTCCTGGCGCTGGCCGGAGCGCTGATGTCCTACCGCCTGCCGCGATTGATCGCGCTGAACGAGCCGGAGGCCAGCCTGCATGTGCGAATGCTGCCCGCTCTTGCCGACATGATCGCGCGGGCCGCCGAGCGCACGCAGGTGTGGGTGGTGACGCACTCGCGCGAACTTGCAGATCTCGTGCATGAGCGCACGGGTTCACGGGCGCTGACCGTCATTCGCGTCGAGGGCGCGACGATGATCGAAGGCATGCGATCGACCGGCCTCATGCCTGGCGACGACTGAGGCCGTCAGGCTTGGGCAACGCGCGGCTTCACCAGGCTCCAGCCCAGCGTCATGCCAGCAGCGGCGATCAGGATCGCGGCAGCGCCGAGCAGTTGTAGCGGCTGCAGGCGATGGCCGAAGGCCACGAAGTCGGCGAGGATGGCCACGACCGGATAGATGAAGGACAGCGAACCCACGAGGTTCGTCGGCAGCTTCTGGATCGCGCCGTAGAGCAAGATGTACATCACGCCGGTATGAATGACGCCGACGGCGACGAGCAGCGCCCAGCTATATGCGTCTGCGGGGAGCTGCGCGAAGTTGGCGAAGGGCGCCAGCATCGCGATGCCGACCGTCACCTGGATGAGCGCGATCAGATGCGGGGGCACGCCCTTGAGCTTCTTGGTGATGATCGCGGCGATGGCGTAGAAAAAGGCAGCTCCGAGAGCCAACAGAATGCCCGAGAGATAGTCGGTGCCGACGGCACCGGCGCCCGGCTTGGACTGGACGATCAGCACCATGCCGCCAAAGGCGATGCCGAGCCATGTCAGCTTGGTCAGTGTCAACCGTTCGCCGAAAAACAGCGCCCCGAGCGCCACCAGCATGAAGGGCTGGGTGTTGTAGACCGCCGTTGCGATCGAGATCGAGGCGCGCGGGAAGGCGGCGAAAAGCAGGATCCAGTTCGAGACGATGGCGAAGCCACCGACAGCGGCCCAGGCGATCTGACGGCGGGTCATCACCTCTGGGCGAAACAGGCCGAGTGCGGCGCAGACGATCAGTAGCGTGACCGCGCCGAAGGCACAGCGCCAGAACACCACATCCATGACCGGCTGGCCGGACAGCACGACAAACAGCCCGATCGTTCCAGAAATCACCATGGCAACGGTCATTTCGACCGTGCCGCGCATCTTGTCCGACATTGTCCAAGTCCCTTGGTTTCAGGACTGGATTTGTACGCTTGTGGTTGGCCGGATTATATGGATTATGGAAGGTGACTGTGAGGCATAGGCTAATCCTGTAAGGTAATCTTACGAAAATACCTAAGAGGCTTGCATGCTGGACGATCTCGACAGGCGCATTGTCGAAATTTTGGTCGATGACGCCCGGATTTCGCTGAAGGAACTGGCCCAGCGGGTGAACCTGTCGTCGCCAAGCACGTCGGAACGCCTCAGGCGCCTTGAGGAGCGTGGCGTGATCCGCGCCTTCACCGTCGACATCGATCCGACTGCGCTCGGCTACACCTTGCAGGCGATCGTGCGTATCCGGCCGCTGCCGGGCAAGCTGCATCAGGTGCAGAAGCTGATCGAGGACATCGCGCAGTTTTCGGAATGCGACAAGGTGACCGGCGATGACTGTTTCATCGCCCGCCTGCACATCCGCTCCATCGACGAGCTCGACAAGATCCTCGACCAGATCACCGACAAGGCCGAAACCAACAGTTCGATCGTCAAGGCGCAGCCAGTGAAACGGCGCTTGCCGCCGCTGGCCTGAGATTGCATTGGGCACAAAAAAGCCGGCGCTTGTGGCGCCGGCTTTCGATAGCGGGCTGAAGAAGAGATCAGCCGATCTTCTGGCCGGTCTTGGCCCAGTCGGCGAGGAACATCTCGAGCCCCTTGTCGGTCAGCGGGTGCTTGACCAGCGCCTTCAGCGTTGCCGGCGGGATTGTGGCGACGTCGGCACCGATCAGCGCCGCACGCTTGACGTGGTCGACGGTGCGGATCGAAGCGGCGAGAATCTCGGTGTCGAAGCCGTAATTGTCATAGATGTGGCGGATCTCAGCGATCAGCTCCATGCCGTCGACACCCATGTCGTCGAGACGGCCGATGAAGGGCGAAATGAAGGTAGCACCCGCCTTGGCGGCGAGCAGGGCCTGGTTGGCGGAGAAGCACAGCGTGACATTGACCATGCGGCCTTCCGAAGTCAGCGCGCGGCAGGCCTTGAGGCCGTCGAGCGTCAGCGGCACCTTGATGCAGATGTTGTCGGCGATCTTCGACAGCACCGCCGCTTCCTTCATCATCTCGGCATATTCGGTGGCGGCGACTTCAGCCGAGACCGGGCCTTCGACGATGTCGCAGATTTCCTTGGTCACTTCGGCGATGTTGCGGCCAGACTTGAGGATCAGCGACGGATTGGTGGTGACGCCGTCGAGAAGGCCGAGCTCGTTGAGCTCACGGATGTCCTTCACGTCGGCGGTGTCGACGAAAAACTTCATAACTGTCTCCTTGGCAATGGAAGGATGCCCCTGGGGCACCGGATATGTCGGCCTTTGCTCTAAACCAAGTTCGGGGCAAGGTCACGCGTCATGACCGCCGATTCGCCAAGAACCAGGGCCGCCCCCGTGCTGGTGCCGATGCCGGCCGAGCGCGCCTACTCCTATGCCGTTCCCGACGGCATGCAGGTGGTGCCTGGCTCGATCGTGCGCGTGCCGCTCGGCCCGCGCGAAGTGGCAGGCATCGTCTGGGACGGTCCGGTCGAAGCGGTCGATCCCAAGAAGCTCCGACCGATCGCCCATGTCTTCGACTGCCCCCCGGTCAATGAGGAGATGCGGCGGCTTGTCGACTGGATCGCCCATTACACCTTGTCGCCGCCCGGAATGGTGGCGCGGATGATCCTGCGCGCGCCCGAGGCCTTCGACCCGGAGCCCTGGACAGAAGGCCTCAAGCGCAGCGACGGTGAGCCCGACCGGATGACGGCGGCGCGCGCCCGCGTGCTCGAGATGGCAAGCGACGGCATGGCCTGGACGCGCTCGGGGCTGGCGCATGCCGCCGGCGTATCCTCCACCGTCATCGACGGGCTGAGGGTGCAAGGCGTGTTCGAGACGGTGATGATACCGCCCCGGCCGGTGGTGGCGCCGCCCGATACGTCCTACGCCAGCGCAGAGCTCACCAACGACCAGGAGGCGACCGCCGCAAGCCTGCGCGCCCAGGTCGAGGCCGACAAATTCGCCGTCACGCTGATCGACGGCGTCACAGGCTCGGGCAAGACGGAAGTCTATTTCGAAGCGGTGGCGGCCGCACTCGACAAAGGCAAGCAGGTGCTCATCCTGCTGCCTGAAATCGCGCTGACGCAGGCCTTCCTCGAGCGCTTCCAGAATCGATTCGGCGCCAAGCCCGCCGAGTGGCATTCGGACCTGCCGCCAAGGATGCGCGAGCGCGTCTGGCGCCAGGTCGCCGAAGGCGGCGTGCGCGTGGTGGCCGGCGCCCGCTCGGCGCTGTTCCTGCCGTTCAACAATCTCGGGCTGATCGTCGTCGACGAAGAGCACGACCCTGCCTACAAGCAAGAGGACCGGGTCTTCTACAATGCCCGCGACATGGCTGTGGTGCGGGGGCATATCAGCGGCTTTCCTGTCGTGCTGGCGTCAGCCACGCCGTCGGTCGAGAGCCGGGTCAACGCCGAGCAAGGCAAGTATGCGCGCTCGGTGCTCTCGGCCCGTTTCGCCGAGGCGGCGCTGCCGCAACTGGCCACCATCGACATGCGGCGCTCGCCGCCGGCGCGCGGCGGTTTCCTGTCACCGGTGCTGATCGGCAAGATGCGTGAAACGCTTGGCCGGCAGGAGCAGTCGCTGCTGTTCCTCAATCGGCGCGGCTATGCGCCGCTTACGCTCTGCCGGGTCTGCGGCCACCGCTTCGGCTGCCCGGTCTGCTCGGCCTGGCTGGTCGAGCACCGCTTCCGCGGCCAGCTGGTCTGCCATCATTGCGGCCACAACGAGAAGCGACCCGAGGCCTGCCCGGAATGCGGTACCTTCGATCATCTCGTCGCCTGCGGGCCGGGCGTCGAACGCATCGCCGAGGAAGTGGTTTCGCATTTCCCCGACGCGCGTACCATCGTGCTGTCGTCGGACATGCTCGGCGGCGTGAAGCGGCTCAGGCTGGAACTCGAAGCGATTGCCAATGGCGAGGCCGACATCGTCATCGGCACGCAGCTCGTCGCCAAGGGGCACAACTTTCCGAACATGACGCTTGTCGGCGTGGTCGATGCCGATCTTGGTCTCGCCAATGGCGACCCGCGTGCCGCCGAGCGGACCTATCAGCTGCTGTCGCAGGTGACCGGCCGGGCAGGGCGCACCGGCAAGAAGAGCCTTGGCCTGCTGCAGACCTTCCAGCCAGACCATCCTGTCATGCGGGCGATTGTCTCGGGCGATTCGGAGGCCTTCTACGATCGTGAGATCGCCGAGCGCGAGCGTTCCGGCCTGCCTCCCTACGGCCGGCTCGCCGGCATCATCGTCAGCGCGGCGACGCGCCCCGAGGCCGAGAGCCATGCGCGCGGGCTGCGGCGGGCAGCCCAGGTGGCGCAGGATGTCCATGTGCTCGGCCCCGCCGAAGCGCCGCTGGCGCTCATTGGCGGCCGCCATCGCTTCCGGCTCCTGGTGCAGGCCGACAGGAAGGCCGATATCCAGGGCTATATCCGCGCCCTGCTTGCCGCCGGGCCCAAGCTGCGCGGTTCGGTGCGCGTGCAGGTCGACATCGATCCGCAGAGCTTCCTGTGATCGAGGCGAAGCCCTGCTGATCATGAAGGCTTGGCGATCATACCGAGGAGCGGCGGCTGCGGGTCCGGGCCGTGCAGGGTTTTTTCGAGCACATAGCCGGCTGCCTTGAGGCGCACTTCGACGGCGCGCTCGATGGTCGGGATCTGGCCGGCACTTGGCGGCTCGAAGAAGAGGTAGAGCCGGCCTTCCGGGGCGAGCAGTGAACGGATCAGCTTGAGCTCGCGCGCCGCCTCCAACCAGAACAGATTGACGTTGATGGCAAAGACCTTGTCGAAGGGTCGTCCGGAACCGTTCCACTCGGCGAGTGCGCCCTGCGCGAAGGCTGCTTTTCCGGCCGATATCGCCGGGCGATTTCTCTCTTCGGCTGAGCTTATGGCACTGCCCGACCGATCAAGCCCGGTGACGTGACCGCCGATCAGCAGCGGCATGATCTCGGCCATGGCGATACCTCGCCCGCAGCCGATTTCCAGCAGCCGGTCGCCCGGCTGGATGCCGAGGTGGCCGATCGCCCAGACTATCCGCTCCGGTGTGGCCATGGTCCGCTCCCTTAGGCTGGCCGCAGCATAGCTGTTCCCGTCGTCTCCGCCAGTTGCGCTCTGGCGCTCGACACGCGGTGGGCTATGATCCCGTGGATTCGCGGCCTTGCCGGAGGGGGAATAATGGAATTCGCATTTCCGTGGCCGACAAGCCAGGGCGAGTGGCTGGCGTGGAGCTCGGCAGCAGTCACGCTGCTGTTCGGGGTCATCCTGTTCTTCGCTCCGAGGATCGCCTTCCGCCTGCTCAGGCTGCAGGCAAGGCCGGACAATCCTGAAGCCATCGCCCAGGGACGCGCCACCATGGCGGGCTTCTTCCTCGGCGTTGGCCTGTGCGCGATTCTGCTAGCCCAGCCATGGCTTTACATGGCGCTCGGCGTGTCATGGCTGTTCACAGCCTTCGGCCGGATCGTTGCGATGATGTCGGACGGAGCCAACACCCCATACAATTGGGTGGCGATCGTTATCGAACTGGCGCTGGCTGCCCTACCCCTTGGGTTTGTTTTCGGCTTCTGGCCGTGAATCGCCGTCAACCCACCGCTCCGACGCGCAAGATGCGACAATAGTGCCTCAAAAGCCTGTTAGAGGACGTGTTGCGGTCCTCAAAAGCCTGTGCTAGACGGCAATCGACTTTCGGCCGGGGGGATGCGGCTGTCGCGAGCTCCGGGGTCAAAAAACGCAGTAAGGTCAAAGATTTAGCTAGAGTCTCACACTCGCGCCAACAATCTTGCGGCCTGTCAGACAAGAGAAAAGACGGTCCGTGACCCAATCTTCCTCGCCAATCTCCGGTGTTGCTGAGCGTTATGCGGGATCGTTGTTCGATCTCGCGCTCGAAGCAGGCGCTGTTGCAAAGGTAGAAGCCGACCTCGGTCGTTTCGCTGCGCTGCTCGATGGCAGCGCTGATCTCGATCGCCTGATCAAGAGCCCGGTGTTCTCCGGTGAAGATCAGGAAAAAGCCATTTCGGCGATCGCCGACAAGGCCAAGATCACCGGCCTGACCGGTAATTTCCTCCGCCTCGTGGCGCGCAATCGCCGCCTGTTTGCTCTGCCTGGCATGATCAAGGCGTTCCGCCAGATCGCCGCCGAGCATCGTGGCGAAACCTCGGCAGAGGTAACTTCGGCGCATGCGCTGACCGCTGCGCAGGAAACGGAACTCAAGTCGGCGCTGAAGAGCGTTGCCGGCAAGGACGTGGCGATCTCGGTCACCGTCGATCCCTCGCTGCTCGGCGGCCTGATCGTGAAGATGGGCTCGCGCCAGATCGATACGTCGCTCAAAACCAAACTCAATTCGCTCAAGCTTGCACTGAAAGAGGTCGGCTGATGGACATCCGCGCCGCGGAAATTTCCGCAATTCTGAAAGACCAGATCAAGAATTTCGGCAAGGAAGCCGAAGTTACCGAAGTCGGTCAGGTTCTGTCGGTGGGTGACGGTATCGCCCGCGTCTACGGTCTCGACAACGTCCAGGCGGGCGAAATGGTCGAGTTCCCGGGCGGCATCCGCGGCATGGCGCTGAACCTTGAAAGCGACAACGTCGGCGTCGTCATCTTCGGCGCCGACCGCGACATCAAGGAAGGCGACACCGTCAAGCGTACCGGCGCGATCGTCGACGTTCCGGTCGGTCCGGAGCTGCTCGGCCGCGTCGTCGACGCGCTCGGCAACCCGATCGACGGCAAGGGCCCGATCAAGGCCAAGGAACGTCGCCGCGTCGACGTCAAGGCGCCCGGCATCATCCCCCGCAAGTCGGTGCATGAGCCGATGTCGACCGGCCTCAAGGCCATCGACGCCCTGATCCCGGTCGGTCGCGGCCAGCGCGAGCTGGTCATCGGTGACCGTCAGACCGGCAAGACCGCCATCATTCTCGACACCATCCTGAACCAGAAGGCGATCCACGTCGCTGGTCCGGAAAAGGAAAAGCTTTACTGCGTCTACGTCGCCGTCGGCCAGAAGCGCTCGACCGTCGCGCAGTTCGTGAAGGTGCTCGAAGAGCGCGGCGCGCTCGAATACTCGATCATCATCGCGGCGACAGCGTCCGATCCGGCCCCGATGCAGTTCCTGGCTCCGTTCGCCGGCTGCGCCATGGGCGAATACTTCCGCGACAACGGCAAGCATGCCCTGATCGCCTATGACGATCTGTCCAAGCAGGCCGTCGCCTACCGTCAGATGTCGCTGCTGCTGCGCCGCCCGCCGGGCCGTGAAGCCTACCCGGGCGACGTCTTCTACCTGCACTCGCGTCTGCTCGAGCGTTCGGCCAAGCTGAACGACGAAAACGGTGCCGGCTCGCTGACCGCTCTGCCGGTCATCGAAACGCAGGCCAACGACGTCTCGGCCTACATCCCGACCAACGTGATTTCGATCACCGACGGCCAGATCTTCCTCGAGACCAACCTGTTCTTCCAGGGCATCCGCCCTGCCGTCAACGTCGGTCTGTCGGTGTCGCGCGTCGGCTCGTCGGCCCAGATCAAGGCGATGAAGCAGGTTGCAGGCTCGATCAAGGGCGAGCTCGCGCAGTACCGCGAAATGGCGGCCTTTGCCCAGTTCGGTTCCGACCTCGACGCCGCTACCCAGCGTCTTCTCAACCGCGGTGCGCGTCTGACCGAGCTGCTGAAGCAGCCGCAGTTCTCGCCGCTCAAGACCGAAGAGCAGGTTGCGGTGATCTTCGCCGGCGTCAACGGCTACCTCGACAAGCTGGCACTCAACCAGGTCGGCAAATTCGAGCAGGGCCTGCTGGCTTACATGCGCTCGGAAGGCAAAGACGTTCTCGACGGCATCCGTACGGAGAAGGCGCTCAGCGACGATCTCCGCGGCAAGCTCAAGGGTCACATCGACGCTTTCGCGAAAAACTTCGCCTGACACTGACGGATAAGGCATGGCCTCGCTAAAAGACCTCCGCAACCGCATCGCCTCGGTCAAGGCGACGCAGAAAATCACCAAGGCGATGCAGATGGTCGCCGCGGCGAAGCTGCGTCGCGCCCAGGAAGCTGCGGAAGCCGCGCGTCCCTACTCGCAGCGCATGGGTGCGGTTCTCGCGAACATCGCCCAGGCTGTCGGCGGCGGTGGCGATGCTCCGGCGCTGATGACCGGCACTGGCAAGGATGACGTGCACCTGCTCGTCGTCTGCACCGCCGAGCGCGGTCTGTGCGGCGGCTTCAACAGCCAGATCTCGCGTCTGGCGCGCGACCATGTCCGCAAGCTCCAGGGCCAGGGCAAGACGGTCAAGATCATCACCGTCGGCAAGAAGGGCTACGATGTCCTGCGTCGCGATTTCGCCTCGCTGATCATCGATCGCATCGAGCTGCGCGACGCCAAGCAGGTTGGCTTCGTCCATGCCGACATGATCGCCAAGAAGGTGATTACCCTGTTCAATCAGGGCGGCTTCGACGTCTGCACGCTGTTCTACTCCGAGTTCAAGTCGGTGATCAGCCAGGTTCCGACGGCGCAGCAGGTCATCCCTGCCGCTGCTCCTTCGGCCAGCGCAGATGCCGCGACCAGCGGCGGTGCGGTCTACGAATACGAGCCGGAGCCGGGCGAAATCCTCGGCGATCTCATTCCGCGCAACATCTCGGTGCAGATCTTCCGGGCGCTGCTGGAAAACGCCGCTGGCGAAATGGGTGCCAAGATGAGCGCGATGGACAACGCCACGCGCAACGCAGGTGACATGATCAACAAGCTGACGATCACGTACAACCGCCAGCGTCAGGCCCAGATCACCAAGGAACTGATCGAGATTATTTCGGGCGCCGAAGCGCTCTAGCCACGTGATGGCTCGCCGCAAGGCGGGTCCGCGTGAAACAATGAACGGACACAGAGGTTAGAACGATGGCTAAAGCAGCTACTCCGAAAGCCGCTCCGGCGGCGGAAAAGGCCCCGGCAGCAAAGAAGGCGGCGCCTGCCAAGGCAGCCGCTGCCAAGGTCGAAAAGTCGGCGGTCGTCGCCACGGGCGCTGGCCGCGTTTCGCAGGTCATCGGCGCCGTCGTCGACGTGCAGTTCGACGGTGAGCTGCCGCCGATCCTGAACGCGCTCGAGACGATGAACGGCGGCAACCGCCTCATCCTCGAAGTGGCCCAGCACCTCGGCGAAAACACCGTTCGCTGCATCGCCATGGACATTTCGGAAGGCCTCGTTCGTGGCCAGGCCGTCCGTGACACCGGTTCGCCGATCATGGTTCCGGTTGGCGACGAGACGCTCGGCCGCATCATGAACGTCATCGGCGAGCCGGTCGACGAAGCTGGTCCGGTCAAGACCAAGTCGAAGCGCGCCATCCACCAGGAAGCGCCTGCCTATGTCGACCAGTCGACCGAAGCACAGATCCTTGTCACCGGCATCAAGGTCGTCGATCTGCTGGCGCCCTACGCCCGCGGCGGCAAGATCGGCCTGTTCGGCGGCGCCGGTGTCGGCAAGACCGTTCTGATCCAGGAACTGATCAACAACGTCGCCAAGGCGCACGGTGGTTACTCGGTGTTCGCCGGTGTCGGCGAGCGCACCCGCGAAGGTAACGATCTCTATCACGAAATGATCGAATCGGGCGTCAACAAGGACCCGCACGAGAACAACGGCTCGACCGAAGGTTCGAAGTGCGCGCTGGTGTTCGGCCAGATGAACGAGCCGCCCGGTGCGCGCGCCCGCGTCGCCCTGTCGGGCCTGACCATCGCCGAGCATTTCCGCGACCAGGGCCAGGACGTGCTGTTCTTCGTCGACAACATCTTCCGCTTCACCCAGGCGGGTTCGGAAGTGTCGGCTCTGCTCGGCCGCATCCCGTCGGCCGTGGGCTATCAGCCGACGCTGTCGACCGACATGGGCCAGATGCAGGAACGCATCACCACGACCAACAAGGGTTCGATCACCTCGGTCCAGGCCATCTACGTGCCCGCCGACGACTTGACCGATCCGGCGCCGGCAACCTCGTTCGCGCACCTTGATGCCACGACGGTTCTCAACCGCGCGATCTCGGAAAAGGGTATCTACCCGGCCGTGGACCCGCTCGACTCGACCTCGCGCATGCTCGACCCGCTGATCGTCGGCGAAGAGCACTACTCGGTTGCCCGTCGCGTCCAGGAAATCCTCCAGCGCTACAAGTCGCTGCAGGACATCATCGCCATCCTGGGCATGGACGAGCTGTCGGAAGAGGACAAGATCACCGTTGCCCGCGCCCGCAAGATCGAGCGCTTCCTGTCGCAGCCGTTCTTCGTCGCCGAAGTGTTCACCGGTTCGCCCGGCCAGCTGGTTCCGCTCGAAGACACCATCAAGAGCTTCAAGGGCCTGGTTGACGGCGAGTACGATCACCTGCCGGAAGCTGCTTTCTACATGGTCGGCGGCATCGACATGGCGATCGAGAAGGCCCAGCGCCTGGCTGCGGAAGCGGCTTAATCATAAAAGCCGCAGCGCGGGCCTCTCGGTCCGCGCTGTTGCACCGATGACTGCCCGGTCGCGGGCAGGTCTGCTCGGAACTCCGTCCAAGCATTTGTGAGACACCATGGCTGAAGCATTCAAATTCGAACTGGTCTCGCCCGAGCGTCTGCTCGTTTCGGAGCAGGTCGAGTCCGTCGTCATTCCCGGCGCGGAAGGCGAAATGACTGTCATGGCCAACCATGCACCCGTCATGACCACGATCAAGCCCGGCGTCGTGACGGTGAAGGCCGTCGGCGGCAAGGAAGAGCGCTACGTCGTGTTCGGCGGCTTCGCCGACATCGTTCCGGCCGGCTGCACGCTGCTCGCCGAATCGGCGACGCCGGTGAAGGACATCGACCGCGCCGAACTGCTGCGCCGTATCCAGGAAGCGCGCGAAGACGTCGCCGACGCCAAGGAAGACCAGGCCCGCACCAAGGCGGAAGCCTATCTCAACCACCTGTCGACCCTGGAAGCCGCGATCTGAGGCTTCCTGCACAGGTTGAATGAAGAAAGCGAGGCTATGCCTCGCTTTTTTGTTATCTGGAGGCAGTGATGCCGGGGGAGATGGTCAGACGCACCGCTCCGCTCATGATGTAGTGCACTGCTCTTTCCATCCACGCACTGTCTCATAAGCTTCGCGACGATCGCGACAATTCTGCAGACAGCCAGCGTAGTCTGGGCATCGTTCCATTCGAGGATCGTCCGGGTAAGGCGATCCGAACTTTCTGGAATTCTCAAAGGCTAAGCTACTCGGCAGATGATTGGAGCGGCGGAGTGGTTGCCAACTACCCTCTAGGATGAGGTCGGGCGCTCCTGTGCCCACGCCCTGATCGCATCCGCCAGCGGCATAATGTCGTGCGGCCGTGGGCGCGCCTCCGTCGGCGTGGCGGAGAAGCGCGGTGCCGGTGCTGGTTGTGTCAGCCCATCCATCTGCACGAAGCTCTCCCGCGCGACGAGATGCGGATGCTGTGCTGCCTGATGAAGGTCGAGCACCGGTGAAACGCAGGCATCGGAATGTTCGAGCAGAGCGAGCCATTCGGTGCTCGGGCGCTTTATGATCAGTGCTGCTATCTTGTCTTTCAGTGTCGGCCAGTTGCGTGGGTCGGCACGCAGGGCATGCGTGGCCTCGTCCAGCCCGACGGCCTGGCGGAACAGTTCGAAGAACTGCGGTTCGATCGGGCCGACGGCAATGTGCATACCATCTGCGCACTCATAGGCGCAGTAATAGGGCGCGCCGCCATCGAGCAGATTGGCTTCGCGCCTTGGCTGCCATTGGCCCGCCGAGGCCAGGTCATGGGCCATTGTCATCAGCTGTATGGTGCCGTCGCAAATGGCCGCATCGACGACCTGGCCGGCACCTGTACGCTGCGCCGAAAGAAGTGCTGCGAGCATGCCGGAGACGAGGAACATGGCGCCGCCGCCGAAGTCGCCGACAAGGTTGAGCGGCGGCATGGGACTGCCGGCCGGACCTATGGCTGCGAGCGCGCCGGTAATGGCAATGTAATTGATGTCGTGCCCGGCACAGGCTGCCATCGGGCCGGTCTGTCCCCATCCCGTCATGCGACCATAGACGAGGCGTGGATTGCGCTCCAACAGGAAATCTGGACCGAGCCCCAGCCGTTCCATGACGCCTGGCCGGAACCCTTCGATCAGGGCGTCGGCACCGTCGCAGAGCTTGCGGACCATCTCGACCTGGTCCGGATTCTTGAGGTCTGCCTCCACAGTCGGCCGCCCGCGTCCCGAAATCGGATCGGGAATTTTAGGCGTTGCATCCGGGCGTGCGATGCGAACGACATCAGCGCCCATGTCGGCGAACTGCATGGCGGCGAAGGGTGCTGGTCCCAGGCCGACAAACTCTACGATGCGAAGCCCGGCAAGCGGGCCGGTGGCCGGTTTCGACATCTTTCGCACTCCCTATGGCGGAGCTGGAGGATTGTGGATGTGCCTGTGAAGTCATCCGCAGGGGATGGTGCGGCAGCTCCAGACTAGCATTGGGACTGTGCAGCCTTCCATTCGGCATAAAGATGCTGGCTGTCTTGCGGGCGTACCGGGCGAAATACCACTTTCATGGATTGTTCGTGCGCGGGCTGCGCCAGGTCGGCATAGATCGCCGCCGTGGACAGGCCATAGGGCTCGCCGTCGTCGTTCGAATAGGCATATGTGACTTCGGAAATGCCAGCCATCCGCATGGCGCCCATGCACATCGGGCAAGGATGGCCGCTCGCATAGACCGTACAACCGTCGAGCTGCGGCGAGGCCAGGAGCTGGCTTGCCGCCCGGATGGCCGACATCTCGGCATGGGCAGTCGGATCATTGGACGAAAGTACTTTGTTAACGCCACTGGCGACAACCTCTCCGTTCCTGACCACGACCGCTCCGAAAGGACGGCCGCCTCTCGAAATGTTCGCGCGAGCCAGCTCGATTGCCTGGCAAAGGAACTCACTCGACTTGTCTAATTCGGCCTCCTTCAGCGCGCACCGGCCGCAACCAGGACCTTCTCGATCTCGGTGAAGCCGTGTTTGCGCGCGTTCCGTAACGGCGTCACGCCGTCGCCATCGGCAAAGTTGACGTCGGCGCCGGCGTCGACGAGCAACTTGACGATGGCGACATGGCGAGGGCCGCCGTCACCGAGCACGATGGCTTCCAGAAGCGCCGTCCAATTGAGCTTGTTGACGTGGTCGACATCGACGCCGGCCTCGATCAGGGTGCGCACGGTCTCGACATGGCCGCGTTCGGCGGCGGGAATCAGCGCGGTGCCGCCATAGCGGTTGATGCTCTTGAGGTCGGCGCCATGGGAGAGCGTCATCTTCAGGATCTCGAGATGCCCACTGGCGCCGGCATAGAGATAGGGGCTGTCGTTGATGGCATCCTTGGCATTGACGTCTGCGCCTGCATCGATCAGCACCTTGGCGGCTTCGACCTGATTGGCATGGGTGGCAAGCAGCAGTGCAGTACGGCCATTGTCGTCGCGCGCATCGATGCTGGCGCCCTTTGCCAACAGGTCGCGGACAGTTGTCGCGTCACCCTTGCTCGCGCTCGCATGCAATTCACGTTCGAGCATGTTTTCTCCTGCCGTGGCTGGAGCAATCAATGCCATGGCAGCGAATGCCAGGACAGAGGCGATCTTGAGCAATAGGCGGTTCATTTTCGTATCTCTCGATGCGTATGGCTGGTCGAGGCGGATAGTCGGTTCCGCTCCGCAAGTTTTACCTTCTGAAACCAAATCTGTTCGTGATTGTGGCAGATGACATTGGCGTCTTGTTTGTCCATGCCATACGGTCTATTGCGGATTGTCAGCCGGGACGGGGGTCAAAGGCAACGACATCAGGAATCCACCGTGAAGGGCATAATACTTGCGGGCGGTAGTGGCACGCGTCTCTATCCTGCAACACTTGCAGTATCGAAGCAGATACTACCGATATATGATAAGCCGATGATCTATTATCCGCTTGGCGTGCTCATGCTGGCGGGTATTCAGGACATTCTTATCATTTCGACCCCACGCGACCTGCCGCAGTTCCAGCAGCTGCTCGGCGACGGCTCGGCGTTCGGCGTCTCGTTCACCTATGCTGTCCAGCCGTCTCCCAACGGTCTGGCCGAAGCGTTCATCATCGGGCGCGAGTTCATCGGCAACAGCCCGGTGGCGCTCATACTTGGCGACAACATCTTTTATGGCGACGGCCTGTCGGAGCGTTGCCGGGCTGCCGTCGCACGCCCGAGCGGCGCTTCGGTCTTCGCCTATCATGTCGAGGATCCGCAGCGTTACGGCGTCGTGACATTCGACCGGACGACCCAGCGCGCCTTGTCGATCGAGGAAAAGCCCGCGGAGCCGCGCTCGAACTGGGCGGTGACCGGCCTCTATTTCTACGACAATTCGGTCGTCGATATTGCCTCGTCGATCAAGCCGTCAGCGCGTGGCGAGCTGGAGATCACCGACGTCAACCGCACCTACCTCGAGCGCGAGACGTTGCATGTCGTTCGCCTGGGCAGGGGATATGCGTGGCTCGACACCGGCACCCATGACAGCCTCCACGAGGCGTCGTCGTTCGTGCGCACCATCGAGCATCGCCAGGGCATCAAGATCATGTGCCCGGAAGAGATCGGCTTCGAACTCGGCTGGGTCAGTGAAGAGGCCGTGCTGCGCCGGGCCGCCGAGCTCGGCAAGACCGACTATGCCCGCTATCTCGAGCGCCGTGTCAGGGAAATCGGCCATGGTTGAAGTGAGCAAGCTCGGCCTGGACGGCGTTTGCGAAATACGCGTGCCCAGGTTCGAGGACGCGCGCGGTTTCTTTTCCGAGACATGGAATGCCGAAAAGCTTGCCCAGGCAGGTATTGCTGTCGATTTCGTTCAGGACAACCACTCGCTGTCGCGCGAACGCGGGGTGTTGCGCGGGCTGCATTTCCAGAAGCCGCCCTTCGCTCAGGACAAGCTGGTGCGCGTGCTGCGCGGATCGATCTACGACGTCGCCGTCGATATTCGCAATGGCTCGCCGACCTTTGGCAAGTGGGTCGGCCTGACGGTTTCGGCCAGGGACTGGAATCAGATACTGGTGCCCAAGGGCTTCGCGCATGGCTTTGTCACGCTCGAGCCCGACACCGAGGTTGTCTACAAGGTGTCGGCACCCTATTCGCAGCCGCATGACCGCTCGATCCGCTTCGATGACCCCGCCATCGCGATCGATTGGCCCGTAGCCACACAACAGCTGATCCTGTCGGACAAGGATGCTGAAGCACCCTTGCTGGCCGAGGTCGAAACCGGATTCGTCTACCCGTGAAAAACGTCCCTCAAACTGTGCTGGTCACCGGCGGTGCCGGGTTCATCGGCTCGGCCGTGTGCCGGCATCTCGTGGCGACCGGCAAATACCGCGTCGTCAATTTGGACAAGCTGACCTATGCCGGCAATCTGACGTCGCTGCGTGATCTCGACGACAATCCGAACTATGCCTTTCGCAAAGCCGACATCTGCGACACCGACAAGGTGCGCCGGATTCTCACTGATGAAGCCGTCGATCTTGTCATGCACCTGGCGGCGGAAAGCCACGTCGACCGTTCGATCGATGGGCCGATGGCGTTCGTCACCACCAATGTCGTCGGCACGGCCAGCCTGCTGCAGGCTGTGCTCGACCATTGGCGCAACCTTGGCGAGGATGCACGCAAGCGCTTCCGATTCCATCACGTCTCGACCGACGAGGTGTTCGGCGATCTGCCTTTCGATTCCGGCATCTTCACCGAGGAATCGCCCTACAAGCCCTCGTCGCCCTATTCGGCGTCCAAAGCGGCGTCTGATCATTTCGTGCGCGCCTGGCATGAGACCTATGGGCTGCCAGTAGTCCTTTCCAACTGTTCGAACAATTACGGGCCCTACCACTTTCCGGAAAAGCTGATCCCGCTTGTCATCGCCAATGCGCTGGATGAGCAACCGTTGCCGATCTACGGCAAAGGCGCCAATATCCGTGACTGGCTGTTCGTCGAGGATCATGCCAGGGCACTCGAAGCGGTCATGACCAGGGGGCGGATCGGCGAGAGCTACAACATCGGCGGTCGTGCCGAGCGCACCAATCTCGATGTCGTCGAGACGATCTGCGCCCTGCTCGACGCGCGCCGCCCGCGGGCCAGCGGCCGCTCGCATCTTGACCTCATCACCTATGTCACCGACCGGCCCGGACATGACCGGCGCTATGCCATCGACCCGACCAAGAGCGAGCAGGAGCTGGGCTGGACGCCGCTCGAGACGTTCGAGACCGGCCTTGCCCGGACTGTCGACTGGTACCTTGCCAATGGCTGGTGGTGGCGCCCGATTCGCGAGCAGCGATTCGACGGAACCCGCCAGGGCCTGGTCGCCGCCAAGTGAAGATCCTGGTTACCGGAACATCCGGCCAATTGGCACGCTCACTTGCCGAGCGCGCTGAGGGCAGAGCGGATATCGTCCTCGTCGGTCGCCCTGACCTGGACCTTGAAAACCCTGCGACTTTTGCCCCGATCCTGAAATCGATCGCGCCTGACATGATCATCAATGCCGCAGCGCATACGGGTGTCGACCAGCAGGAAGACGAGCCCGAGCGCGCCTTTCGCATCAATGCCGAGGCACCGGCGGAACTGGCGCGGCTGACCAGGCTTGCGGGTATTCCGATCATCCAGGTTTCGACCGACTACGTGTTCGATGGCAGGGCGACGCAGCCTTACATCGAAACCGATATGCCCAACCCGCAGACGGTCTATGGCCGCAGCAAGCTGGCGGGCGAAGAGGCCGTCCGCGCCGGCAATCCGGACCATCTGGTGGTGCGCACTGCCTGGGTCGTCAGCCGCCACGGTCGCAATTTCGTCAAGACGATGCTCTCGCTTGCCGCAACGCGCGACCGGCTGCAGGTCGTGGCAGACCAGTTCGGCAATCCGACGGAGGCCCATGATCTCGCTGACGGTTTGCTGGCGGCGGCGTCGTCCTGGCGCAGGCAAGGCTGCTTTCCGCAAGGTCTCTACCACCTCGCCGGACAGGGCCGCGCCAGCTGGCATGAACTGGCCGCTCATGTCTTTGCGGTCAGCGCGTCGCTCGGCGGACCATCCGCTGTCATCGAGCCCGTCGGCAGTGAGCACTGGCCGGCGAAAGCCGCGCGGCCGGCGAATTCGCAATTGAGTTCGGACGCCTTTGCCCGCGATTTCAACTATCGCGCCGGCGAATGGCGGGAGCGGGTCGGGCACCTGGTCACGGAACTGGTCGGGTCGACAAGCAGGTGAGCCTGACTTCAGGACGCTTGTCTCAGCAATGCCAGTTGCCTGTTGTTCGAAGGTTTCCCGCTTTGGTTGATCACCTGATTGCTACGGTGGAAAGAAGCTGTGATTGTACATGTGTTGTCCGGACGGCCGTTTCGCTGCATAGATGCAAAACGAGGAAAAGCTCATTGCTTTGGGTAGGAGTCGACATTTACGTTAAGTCAAGTTGATGCGGACGACTTTATGAAACCGGAAGTGGATCTGATCGTCGTTACCCACAACAGCGGCTCGGTCTTGCCAGTGTTTTTGGCGACTGTTCCGGGTTGTGCAAATGTTGTTGTCGTCGACAATGCCAGCGTCGACGACTCCGTGACGCTTGCGGAGGCTGCCGGGGCGAAGGTCATCGAGATCGAGGAAAATGTCGGTTATGGCAGCGCCTGCAATGTCGGTGCGGCCTCCGGCAACGCGCCATTCCTGCTGCTTGCCAATCCCGACCTTCGCTTCGAGGCGGGTGCGATAGAGGCGCTTGTCGCCGCTGCCGCCGCCCACCCCGCTGCGGCCTTCAATCCGCGTTTCTATTCCGGTTCGCGACGGCGCTTCAGGCGCTGGTCGCGGCTGCTGCCGGCGTCCGACTTCTGGCATGGCGCGCCGCCCGACCATGATTGCGCCATCCCGGTCCTGCACGGCGCCTGCATCTTCATCAGGCGCGCGCATTTCGAGCAGGTAGGCGGGTTCGACCAGAACATCTTCCTGTTTCACGAGGATGACGACCTCAGTGTCCGGCTGCGGCGGGCAGGCGTCGAATTGCGGCTTGCCGGCGGCGCCGCTGTCGACCACGCGGAAGGACGCTCCAGCGCGCGCTCGATCGAGTCGGGCCGCATCAAGGGCGAAGCGATGGGACGTTCGCTGGTCTATGTCATGAACAAGCACCAGATGCCGCTTGATGTGCCGGCCGAACGCTATCGCACATGGTTCAAGCTGTTGTGGCCACATGTGCTGTTCTCCAGCGCGCGCCGTTCCAAGCTTCTGGGTTTTGCAAACGGACTGAATGGCGGCCCGATGAACAGTTTCGGGAAGCGCCGGTGAACGCGCTGTCAGGCGCTCCGTGGCGTGAAAGGCCATCCTTCTTGCGCAGAGTCTGGGGAAAGTTGCGGCGGATCGCGCGACCGTCACGCTGGCTGGCGAAGGCACAGCGGACGGATGGTCTGAACGATGCGCATGTGCGCAATCTCCTAGGCCATTATCCGGCCAGTGACTACAAGCCGATTGCCAGCGACGTCCCGCCCAGGACCGACGTCCATCTGGTGGCGTATTACCTCCCGCAGTTCCATCCGACGGTGGAGAACGACGAGTGGTGGGGCCGCGGCTTCACCGAGTGGCGCAACGTGGCGCGCGCATTCCCGGTCTTCGAGGGTCATTACCAGCCGCGCCTGCCGGGCGAACTGGGTTACTACGACCTGCGCTTGCCTGAGGTGATGCGCCGGCAGGTCGAGTTGGCCAAGCTCTACGGCATCTCTGCCTTCTGCTTCCATCTCTACTGGTTCGGCGGCAGGCGACTTCTGGAAGGACCGCTGGACCACTACCTGGAAACCGCCGATCTCGATCTGCCGTTCTGCCTTTGCTGGGCCAACGAGACCTGGTCGCGACGCTGGTCCGGCCGCGAGCAGGATGTGCTCCTGGCGCAACGGCATTCGGCGGAGGACGACATCGCGGTCGTTCGCGGCCTCGACAAGTACTTCCGCGATCCCCGCTACCTGAAGATCGAAGGCAAGCCGGTTTTCACCGTCTATCGTGCGAGCCTCTTTCCGGACCTGAAAGCGACCATCGCGCGTTGGCGCGAGGAGATGATCAGGCTGGGCTATCCCGGCATCTATCTGATCGCGACGAACGCTTTCGACTTCAGCGCCCATCGGGACTACGGCTTCGATGCGCTGTCCGAGTTCCCGCCGCACAATATCCGCACACCGAACATCGAAAGCAGCTTGTCTGTCTCGCACTTCCGGGACAGCGGGCGCATTCGAAGCTACGCTGACGTAGTGGCGGCGGAGAAGGCGAAGTCGGTCGAGGCAGGCGTCGTCCATCCCGGCGTCATGCCGTCATGGGACAACAGCGCCCGCCGCCCGACGTCAGCCCAGATCTACCATGGCTCCACACCTGGTCTGTTCGAGGAGTGGCTCGGGGACGCGATGAAGCGCGCGCAGGCCAATCCCGCAAACGAGCGCCTCGTCTTCATCAATGCGTGGAACGAGTGGGGCGAGGGGGCCTATCTCGAACCCGACCTGAGATATGGCTATGCCTATCTCGAGGCCTGCGCGGAAGCCCTTCGGAACCATCGATGACGCCGAAAGGTCGGGTGGCCTGAAAGTCGGCTCCTGGCATAGAAGACGGCGCCGTCCTGGTACCGATCTTTGCCATGTTCCCGGCCGGCAAACCGCCTTATGGATTGTTCGATGACAGACAATTCCGAAACATTGCCGCGCCGGCGGCTGCGTGACCTGGGTATCGCGCCAGGTGTCTTCACCCCCGGCCCGCTCAACGGCATCACCGATGTCGCAGGTGTTCTGGTCGGTCACGCAAGCGTCGTCGAGGGTGCGACCATCCGCACCGGCGCGACCGCGATCCTGGCGCATGGCGGCAACATTTTTCGCGACAAGGTGCCGGCGGCAATCGCCGTGTTCAATGGCTATGGCAAGTTCGCCGGCTCGACCCAGCTCGAAGAACTGGGCGAGATCGAAACGCCTGTTGTGCTTACCAATACGCTTGCGACCGGCCGCGCCATCGAGGCGATCCATGCGCACACGCTGGCACAGCCCGGCAACAGCCGCGCCGTGTCGATCAATGCCGTGGTCGGCGAGACCAACGATTCCCGCCTGAACGACATCCGAGCCGGACGTCCGGATGTTTCCGAGATCATGTCGGCGATCGCTGCCGCCACCGATGGAGCGGTGGTCGAAGGTGCGGTCGGTGCAGGTTCGGGCACGGTCGCCTTCGGCATGAAGGGCGGTATCGGCACAAGCTCGAGGCTTGTGCCTTTCAAGAGCGGCGAGACCTTCACGGTTGGTGTGCTGGTGCAGTCGAACTATGGCGGGCGTCTGCTGATCGATGGCTGGAATGCCAGCCCGGCCGTGGAAGACAAGGATGGCTCGATCGTCATCGTCGTGGCGACGGACGCTCCCTTGTGCGAGCGCAATCTCAAGCGTTTGGGGCAGCGCACCTTCGGCGGGCTTGCCAGGACAGGTGCTGCGCTCAGCAACGGCTCGGGCGACTATGCGCTGGTGTTCTCGACCCATGAAAGCGTGCGGCGCACGCCTCGACGGCGTGCCGGCATCGTCGTCACACCAACGCTGCCCAACGAACTGGTGTCGCCGCTGTTCGAGGCGGTGATCGAAGCGACGGAAGAAGCGATCCTCAATTCGCTGTGCATGGCGCAGACGGTCGAGGGCTGCGATGCCGGCAGCGGCAAGCCGTCTCGCATCGAGGCAATTTCCCTGGAAGCGCTGAGGCTGTACAAGGCGCGCTGACATCTCACTTGCATTGGAGAGTACCTATGGCCGGTGGACAAGACCGCATCGTCTGGCTGAATGGCAGCTACCTTCCGGCCGCTGAGGCCAAGCTGTCGATCTTCGATCGCGGCTTCCTGTTTGCCGACGGCATCTATGAGGTGACGGCGGTTCTCGACGGCAAGCTTGTCGACAGCGACCTGCACATGGCGCGGCTGGAGCGTTCGGCCCGCGAGCTTGGCTTGCGCCTGCCCATCACCACGGCAGCGATCGAGGCGGTCGAACATGGTCTGATCGAGCGCAACGGCTTGCAGGAAGGGCTTGTCTACCTGCAACTGACGCGGGGCGCCGAGGAGCGGAATTTTTTGTTCGGCGAGGAGCTGGAACCGACGCTCCTGCTGTTGACGCAGCCGAAGGTGCTTGTCGATGTTGCCGCAGCAAAGACCGGCATTGCCGTCAAGACGGTGGCCGACCTGCGCTGGGCAAGGCGCGACATCAAGAGCGTGTCCCTGCTGCCGCAGGTGTTGGCCAAGCGCGATGCCAAGGCGGTAGGTTGCGACGAGGCGTGGATGGTCGAGGACGGTCATGTCTCCGAAGGTGCGTCGTCGACCGCCTATATCGTCACGCATGACGGCAAGATCGTCTCTCCCGCCAACAGCCAGCGCACACTGCCCGGCTGTACGCGGCAGGCGCTTGTCCAGTTGGCCGAGGAGGGCGGCCTGACGCTCGAGCAACGCCGCTTTACCGTCGAGGAAGCCCAGGCCGCTGCCGAAGCCTTCATAACCAGCGCTTCGACCTTCGTCATGCCGGTGACCCGCATCGATGGCAAGCCGATCGGCGACGGCAAGCCGGGACCGGTCGTCACGCGGCTGCGCGAGATCTATGTCGACCATGCGCGTGCGCACGCACGCTGACCGGAAGGTTCCGGCGACCGCTCCGAGCCTGCAAACGAGCGGACATGGCCAGATCAGCGCAATCCATCGGAACTGCTTGTAGGAGCGGGTTCCGGTGGTCGGCTCAGATTTCTGGACTTGTCAGGTGGAATGGCGGAGAGGGAGGGATTCGAACCCCCGATGGGCTTGCACCCATGCCGCATTTCGAGTGCGGTGCATTCGACCACTCTGCCACCTCTCCGCGGTCGTGATCGGCCGTTGCCGGCGCGGCGCAGTAAATAACGGCTCATGGCCTGTCGCACAAGGCCAAATGTGGCCGTGTTGGCGTATCTTTTTCATTGAGCCGATTTAGGCAGGCGGACGCTGCGTCAGTCCGGCGGAAAATCCGGTCCGAGGGGCTGGTTTCACGGGTGTTTGGCATGACCCCAAGCGGTCCCGG